>NZ_CP098252.1:0-600000 GCF_027116575.1 Oxalobacter aliiformigenes
GAAGATTATTCGATAATTTTGGAGACGACACCAGCGCCGACGGTTCTTCCGCCTTCACGAATGGCGAATCTCAAGCCTTCTTCCATGGCAATCGGGCTGATCAGCTTGACGTTGATGCTGACGTTGTCTCCCGGCATGACCATTTCCTTGTCTTTCGGCAGTTCGATGGCTCCGGTTACGTCCGTTGTCCGGAAGTAGAACTGTGGACGGTAGTTGTTGAAGAACGGGGTGTGGCGTCCACCTTCTTCTTTGGAGAGTACGTAGACTTCTCCAGAGAACTGGGTGTGCGGTTTGATGGTGCCCGGTTTGGCCAGCACTTGTCCGCGTTCGACTTCTTCTCTCTTGGTTCCGCGCAACAGCACGCCGATGTTGTCGCCTGCCTGCCCCTGGTCGAGCAGTTTTCTGAACATTTCAACGCCGGTGCAGGTGGTTTTGGCGGTTTCTCTGATGCCGACGATTTCGATTTCTTCGCCTACCTTGATGATGCCTCTTTCTACACGTCCGGTTACGACGGTTCCGCGTCCGGAGATGGAGAAGACGTCTTCTACCGGCATCAGGAAGGTTCCGTCAATGGCACGTTCCGGTGTCGGAATGTAGCTGTCCAGCGCATCTGCCAATGCCAGGATGGCGACTTCACCCAGTTCTCCCGTGTCTCCCTCCAATGCCATTTTGGCCGATCCCTTGATGATGGGAATGTCGTCTCCCGGGAATTCATACCGGGACAGCAGTTCACGCACTTCCATTTCAACGAGTTCGAGCAGTTCGGCGTCGTCCACCATGTCGCATTTGTTCAGGAAGACGATGATGTAGGGCACGCCAACCTGACGGGCGAGCAGGATGTGTTCGCGGGTCTGCGGCATCGGACCGTCTGCTGCGGATACGACCAGGATGGCTCCGTCCATCTGGGCAGCGCCGGTGATCATGTTTTTGATGTAGTCGGCATGGCCCGGGCAGTCAACGTGGGCGTAGTGCCGGTTGGCGGTTTCGTATTCCACGTGGGCTGTGTTGATGGTGATGCCACGGGCTTTTTCTTCCGGTGCCGCGTCGATCTGGTCGTAGTCTTTGGCTTCTCCCCCAAATTTCTTCGACAACACGGTCGCTATCGCCGCCGTCAGGGTGGTCTTGCCATGGTCCACGTGACCAATTGTTCCTACGTTTACGTGCGGCTTCGTCCGCTCATACTTGCTCTTTGCCATTTTTCAAATTTCCTTCAAAAAGAACGATTTATAAATATTTAGCTCAACAGGTGCAATTAAATCATTTTGCTCGCGAGCTGACAATTGCTTCAATAATATTCTTCGGCGCTTCAGCGTAATGCTTGAATTCCATTGTATAAGTTGCACGACCTTGTGTTGCAGAACGCAACGCTGTCGCATAACCAAACATTTCAGACAACGGTACTTCAGCCTTGATGACCTTGCCGCCACCGCCAGCCATATCTTCCATTCCCTGAACCATACCACGTCTGGAAGAAAGATCGCCCATGACCGTACCGGCATAATCTTCAGGGGTTTCCACTTCAACCGCCATCATCGGTTCCAGAATGACCGGATCAGCTCTGCGGCAACCTTCCTTGAAAGCCATGGAACCCGCCATACGGAATGCATTTTCGTTCGAGTCGACATCGTGATAAGAACCGAAGAACAATGTCACCTTGACGTCCACCACCGGATAACCTGCCATAACCCCCGAATTCAGGGAATCACGGATACCCTTTTCAACGGCAGGAATAAATTCACGGGGAACGACACCGCCCTTGATGGCATCAACGAATTCAAATCCTTTTCCAGGTTCCTGTGGTTCGATTTTCAGAACGACATGACCATATTGACCACGACCACCGGACTGTTTGACGAATTTGCCTTCACTTTCGTCACATGTCTTGCGGACAGTTTCACGATAAGCTACCTGAGGTTTGCCGATTGTTGCTTCGACACCGAATTCACGACGCATACGATCGACAATAATATCCAGATGCAACTCACCCATACCGGCAATAATTGTCTGACCCGATTCTTCATCGGTATAGACGCGGAAAGAAGGATCTTCCTGAGCCAGACGATTCAGCGCCAAAGCCATTTTTTCCTGATCCTGCTTGGTCTTTGGTTCAACAGCTTCAGAAATAACCGGTTCAGGAAACTCCATCTTTTCAAGCGTGATCGGAGCACTTGGATCACACAATGTTTCGCCGGTAGTGGCTTCTTTCAGACCAACAGCCGCCGCAATATCGCCCGCCATGACTTCCTTGATTTCTTCGCGCTGATTGGCATGCATTTGCAGCAGGCGACCGATTCTTTCCTTTTTGTTCTTGATTGGATTCAGAACTGTATCGCCTGACTTGACCACACCCGAATAAACCCGGAAGAAAATCAGCTGCCCGACAAACGGATCGGTCATGATCTTGAAGGCCAGTGCAGCGAATTTTTCATCATCGGATGCCTTACGAGAAACCACATTATCGTTTTCATCCGTACCTTCAACGGCAGGAATATCGACAGGAGAAGGCAAATATTCGATCACCGCATCCAACATGGCCTGGACACCTTTGTTCTTGAAAGCTGATCCGCACATCATGGGAACGATTTCTCCCGCAATCGTTCTCTGGCGAAGCGCCTTTTTAATATCTTCTTCAGGCAAATCGCCATCATTCAGATATTTATCCATCAGTTCTTCACTGGTTTCAGCCGCCACCTCAACCAGTTTTTCGCGCCATTCTTTCGCCTGATCCAACAGATTGGCCGGAACATCCCTGTATTCAAATTTGGTACCCTGGGAAGCTTCATCCCAATAGATACCTTTCATTTTGATCAGATCAACGACACCCTCGAAATTGTCCTCTGCGCCAATCGGAATTTGCAAAGGAACCGGATTGGCCTTGAGACGTGAACGCATCTGATCATAAACTTTAAAAAAGTTCGCGCCAGTACGGTCCATCTTGTTGACAAACGCCAGACGAGGCACCTTATACTTGTTAGCCTGACGCCAAACTGTTTCCGACTGGGGCTGAACACCACCCACAGCACAATAAACCATACAGGCGCCGTCCAGAACGCGCATCGAACGTTCCACCTCAATGGTGAAGTCAACGTGACCCGGAGTATCAATAATATTAATGCGATGATTCTGGAAATTGTTGGCCATTCCATTCCAGAAACAGGTCGTTGCAGCGGAAGTAATCGTAATGCCGCGTTCCTGTTCCTGTTCCATCCAGTCCATGGTAGCTGCGCCGTCATGAACTTCACCCAGCTTGTGATTAACGCCGGTATAAAAAAGAATACGTTCCGTCGTCGTCGTTTTACCTGCATCAATATGAGCAGAAATACCAATGTTACGGTAACGTTCGATTGGTGTCTTGCGAGCCATAATCAATCCTAAAACTTTTTAATAAACAAAACCGAGCAGCATTTCTTTTGCAAATGCGCCCGGCTTGACAGATATTTTCCACGAGCGACCGCCTAAAAAACATCATCTGACCGCCGCCCACTCATTCCTGCACTAGAAACGGAAATGCGAGAAAGCCTTGTTAGCTTCTGCCATCCGATGAACTTCATCACGTTTTCTCATGGCACCACCACGGCCCTCAGCCGCTTCCATCAGCTCACCTGCCAGACGTTGCGGCATGGATTTTTCACTGCGCTTCGTAGCTGCTTCACGCAACCAGCGCATGGACAACGCCATACGACGAACCGGACGAACCTCGACTGGCACCTGATAGTTGGCACCCCCGACACGGCGAGACTTTACTTCCACCAGCGGCTTACAGTTGTTAACCGCCTGCATGAAAATTTCCAGAGGATCTTTTCCGGACTTGCTTTCAATAATTTCGAAAGCGCCGTAGATAATATTTTCAGCCACGGACTTCTTTCCGGAAAGCATCAACACATTGACAAACTTTGCTACATCTACATTACCGAATTTTGGATCCGGCAAAATCTCGCGCTTGGGCACTTCACGACGACGAGGCATTTATTTTCCTTTCTTTCTTCAGTTGAGTGAAAAACACTCACGGCGGCCCTCATGACACGCCACTTACTCGATCATACGACCGACCTAAATTACTTGCTTGCAGCTTTCGCGCGTTTTGCACCGTATTTGGAACGAGCCTGCTTACGATCCTTGACACCCTGCGTATCAAGGGAACCGCGAATCATGTGATAACGAACACCTGGCAAATCCTTCACACGACCACCGCGCAGAAGAACAACGCTATGCTCCTGCAGATTATGGCCTTCACCGCCAATATATGAAATGACTTCAAAACCGTTCGTCAATCTCACTTTGGCCACTTTCCTCAAAGCGGAATTAGGTTTTTTCGGTGTTGTTGTATAAACACGAGTACAAACGCCACGCTTTTGCGGACAATTATCCAACGCAGGTGACTTGCTTTTTGCCTTCACGGTCACACGTGGCTGGCGAATCAATTGATTGATGGTTGGCATCGATTTAATCCAACTAAATAAATTACAGACAATCCCGGCCATCACGAATAACCGGGGACTCTATGGAAAAACTATCACCACAGGACAAGCGCCCAAACGACAATGACTCTGCCATCATTATTCAACGGGCACTAAAGACGGTGGATTCTAAACTGTCTTCTTGGCAAAGTCAATTACTTCAAGGACATACAATTAGTGACCTTATCAAAAACAACAAATTTATTTTCCCTGACGCAATCAGAAAAATGGCATCCCGGATTTTTTCGGGATGCCTTATCACAGCTTGATATTTATTCCTGTTCAGGATTTTCACTGACAACACTGGAAACATCCTGCTGGTGCTGCATTTGTTCTGCGCGTTGCAAAGCTGCACGCTCTTCCTGTTCCCAGACTGCCTTCTGTTTGCGTGCACGATGCATTGCCAGTCCGGTACCCGCAGGTATCAAACGACCGACAATTACATTCTCCTTCAAACCTCTGAGGCTGTCTTTTTTGCCCATAATGGCTGCCTCGGTCAGAACACGCGTCGTTTCCTGGAAGGAAGCGGCAGAAATGAACGAATCTGTTGACAACGATGCCTTGGTGATACCCAACAACACATTTTCGTATGTTGCCGGTTTCTTGCCTTCTGCAATGACACGGTCATTTTCATCCAGCAATTCAGAACGTTCCACCTGTTCACCTGGAATATAACAGGTGTCACCGGCATCAACGACATTGACACGGCGCAGCATCTGACGAACGATAACTTCAATATGTTTGTCATTGATCTTCACACCCTGCAGACGATAAACGTCCTGCACTTCGTCAACAATGTAACGAGCCAAAGCCTCGATTCCCAGCAATCGCAGAATATCTTGCGGATCAGCCGGTCCGTCAACAATCATTTCGCCTTTGTTGACAACCTGGCCGTCATGAACCAGAACCTGTTTGTCCTTGCCGATCAAGAATTCGTGCCGATTACCGTCCATATCGGTAATTTCAAGACGCTGTTTGCCCTTGGTTTCCTTGCCGAAAGCCACCGTACCGGTCACTTCCGCCAGCATACCCGCATCTTTCGGCGAACGTGCTTCAAACAATTCGGCGACCCGCGGAAGCCCCCCTGTAATATCACGTGTCTTCTGCGATTCCGTCGGGATACGGGCAAGCACCTCACCAACCGATACTTTCTGACCGTCCTGGACCATCAGAAGAGCACCGACCTGGAAGCTGATCGTCACAGCGTGTTCCGTGCCCGCGATCTTGACCTCTTCCCCATTGTCATTCAACAGTTTGACCTGCGGACGAGCCGATTTTGTGGAAGTTCCCCGACGTTTCGGATCAATCACCACAAGAGTCGACAAACCGGTCACTTCATCAACCTGTCTTGCGACGGTTACTCCTTCTTCAACATTTTCAAAACGGATCGTACCGGCATATTCCGTAATGATCGGACGGGTCATCGGATCCCATGTTGCCAATACCTTGCCTGCCTTGACGGGCAGCCCGTCATTAACCAGCAACGTTGCACCATAAGGCACTTTATGACGTTCACGTTCACGACCGACATCATCTGCAATCGTAATTTCGCCTGAGCGTGAAATGACAATTTGGTCACCTTTGTCATTAGTGACATACCGCATGGCCGAAGTAAAGTGAATGGTACCGTTAGACCGTGCCTCGACACTTGATGCGACAGCGGAACGGGATGCCGCACCACCAATATGGAAAGTACGCATGGTCAACTGGGTTCCAGGCTCACCAATGGACTGGGCAGCGATAACGCCAACAGCTTCACCGGCATTAACCAGAGAACCACGGCCCAAATCGCGGCCATAGCACTTTGCACACATGCCATAACGTGTTTCGCATGTCAGCGGTGTGCGAACCTTGACTTCATCAATACCAAGCCGTTCGATTTCCTCGATTTTGTCTTCGTCCAGCAGCGTTCCTGCCTCGTACAATACTTCACGCGATTCAGGATTGATAATGTCATTGGCACAAACACGGCCCAGAATACGATCGCCCAATGCTTCAACGACTTCACCGCCCTCTATCAGGGCTTTCATGACAACGCCTTCATGCGTACCGCAATCGTCTTCAATAACGACCAGATCCTGTGTCACATCAACCAGACGACGGGTCAGGTAACCGGAATTCGCCGTTTTCAGCGCTGTATCAGCCAATCCCTTACGGGCACCATGCGTGGAAATAAAGTATTGGAGAACATTCAGCCCTTCCCGGAAGTTGGCTGTAATCGGTGTTTCAATGATCGAGCCGTCCGGTTTTGCCATCAGTCCACGCATGCCTGCCAACTGGCGGATCTGCGCAGCCGAACCACGAGCCCCTGAATCTGCCATCATATAAATGGAATTGAACGATTCCTGCGTTCCGGCCGATCCATCGCGCTTGATGACTTCTTCCACCTTCAACTGGTCCATCATGGCCTTGCCGACACTGTCGCCGGTCTTGCCCCAGATATCGACCACCTTGTTATAGCGCTCACCAGAAGTCACCAGACCGGATGCGTATTGCTGTTCGATCTGCTTGACTTCCTGTTCCGCAGCAGAAATCAGTTCCACTTTCTGTTTCGGTACCAACATGTCGTTGATACAGATGGAAATACCCGCCTTGGTCGCCAGACGGAAACCCGCCTGCATCAGGTGATCAGCAAATACAACCGTCGCGCGCAATCCGCACTTTCTGAACGACGTATTGATCAGACGGGAAATTTCCTTTTTCTTCAAAGGGGTATTCAATACCGAGAAAGGCAGGCCTTCCGGAAGAATTTCCGACAACAAGGCACGTCCGACCGTTGTTTCATAACGTACGGTTTTCTTGACCGTTTCGCCACTGATCGGATCCTTGACGTAATCCGGCAAACGAACCGTAATACGGGTAGCCAGTTCGACTTCCTTGTTGTCATAGGCGCGTTGCACTTCCGAAATATCGGCAAACAGCATGCCTTCGCCCTTGCCATTGATCTTCTCGCGTGTCGCATAATAAAGGCCAAGCACCATATCCTGCGAAGGAACGATCGATGGTTCACCATTGGATGGGAAAAGAATATTGTTGGATGCCAGCATCAAAGTACGTGCTTCCAGCTGTGCCTCAACCGACAGCGGAACATGAACCGCCATCTGGTCACCGTCAAAGTCGGCATTGAAAGCGGCACAGACAAGCGGATGCAGCTGAATGGCCTTGCCTTCAATCAATACTGGCTCAAAAGCCTGGATACCCAGTCTGTGCAACGTAGGCGCCCGATTCAGCATAACAGGGTGTTCACGGATAACCTCTTCCAGAATATCCCACACGACCGGTTCCTGCAATTCAACCAGGCGTTTGGCCGCCTTGATCGTTGTAGCCAACCCCATCAGTTCCAGCTTGTTGAAAATGAAAGGTTTAAACAGCTCCAATGCCATCAGCTTCGGCAAACCGCACTGGTGCAATTTCAACTGCGGACCAACCGTAATAACCGACCGACCGGAATAATCGACACGTTTGCCCAGCAGATTCTGGCGGAAACGACCGCCTTTGCCCTTGATCATTTCGGCCAGCGACTTCAAAGGACGCTTGTTGGCCCCCGTCATCGCCTTGCCGCGACGGCCGTTATCCAGCAAGGAATCCACGGCTTCCTGAAGCATACGTTTTTCATTACGGGTAATGATTTCAGGAGCACGCAATTCCAGCAACCGTTTGAGACGGTTGTTTCTGTTGATAACACGGCGATACAGATCATTCAGATCAGAAGTCGCAAACCGGCCTCCATCCAGTGGAACAAGAGGACGCAATTCAGGCGGCAATACAGGAAGGACTTCCATGATCATCCATTCCGGCTTGATACCGGAACGCTGGAAAGCTTCCAGAACTTTCAGTCTCTTGGCATATTTCTTGATTTTTGCTTCAGACTTGGAATCCTTCAGTTCATTACGCAGCATTTCGGCTTCGCGATCGATATCAATCGAACGCAACAACTCGCGGATACCTTCGGCCCCCATCGATGCAGAAAACTCGTCGCCGTATTCTTCATATTTCGCGGCATAATCATCCTCTGACATGATCTGGCATTTCTTCAACGGCGTCATACCAGGATCGGTAACGACATAGGCCTCAAAATAGAGTACCCGCTCAATATCGCGCAACGTCATATCCAGCACCATACCCAAACGGGATGGCAAGGATTTCAGGAACCAGATGTGTGCTGCGGGCGAGGCGAGCTCAATATGCCCCATCCGTTCACGACGGACCTTGGCGAGAGTCACTTCCACACCGCATTTTTCGCAAATTACGCCACGATGTTTCAGTCTTTTGTACTTGCCGCACAAGCATTCATAATCCTTGATCGGCCCGAAAATTTTGGCACAGAACAGGCCGTCGCGTTCCGGCTTGAAGGTACGATAGTTGATCGTTTCCGGTTTTTTGACTTCACCGTAAGACCATGATCTGATTTTTTCAGGAGATGCCAGACCAATCTTGATGGCATCGAATTGTTCATCTTGCTGAACTTGCTTGAATAGATCGAGCAGTGCTTTCATATTTCACTCCAATTGGGTGAGAACTACGGCCAAAAATTCTGTACCGGACAAGGTGGCCACGCGCCTCGTCCGGATTTCACGCCTTTGTCTAGTTACGTTCGAGATCGATATCGATACCCAAAGAACGGATTTCCTTCACGAGCACATTGAAGGATTCAGGCATACCGGCATCAATGACATGATCCCCTTTGACCAGATTTTCATATACTTTCGTCCGGCCAGCGACATCGTCAGATTTTACCGTCAGCATTTCCTGCAATACATAAGAGGCGCCATAAGCTTCCAGCGCCCAGACTTCCATTTCCCCAAACCGTTGGCCACCGAATTGAGCCTTGCCACCAAGCGGCTGCTGGGTTACCAGAGAATACGGGCCAGTCGAACGGGCATGCATCTTGTCATCTACCAGATGATGCAATTTCAGCATGTGCTTGTATCCGACTGTCACCGGACGCTCGAACGGTTCGCCCGTACGACCATCATAGAGAGTTACCTGGTTCTTCATTTCAGTCATCCCCAGCTTCTTGGCAATTTCATCCGGATAGGCCAGATCAAGCATACGACGGATTTCATCTTCTTCTGCGCCATCGAAAACCGGAGTCGCAAACGGCACACCATCTTTCAGGTTTTCTGCCAACGTGAGCACTTCCGCTTCCGTCAGGCTGTCCAGATCTTCCGGTTTTCCGCTATTCAGATAAATCTGTTTGAGGAAAGCCCGGATGTCTTCCACCTTCTGTTTGGCCTGCAACATTTCACCGATGCGCAGCCCCAATCCTTTCGACGCCCAACCCAAATGGGTTTCAAGAATCTGTCCGATATTCATACGGGACGGAACGCCCAGTGGATTCAAAACGATATCGGCTGGCGTACCATCTGCCATGTATGGCATATCTTCAATCGGGACAATCTTCGAAACGACCCCTTTATTGCCATGACGTCCTGCCATCTTGTCACCCGGCTGCAAACGACGCTTGACCGCCAGATAGACTTTCACCATCTTCTGGACACCGGGCTGCAATTCATCTCCCTGTGTCAGTTTCTTGCGTTTTTCCTCAAACGCCAAATCAAACTGATGCCGCTTTTCCTCAATTGAATCCTTGATCGCCTCAAGAGCCATCGCGGTATCCTCGTCTGCCGGACGAATATCAAACCAGTGATATCTTTCCAGATCGGACAGGTATTCCTGAGTGATTTCCGCACCGCGAACCAGCTTCTTCGGACCGCCATTGACTTTCTTGCCAATCAGCAATTTGCTCAGACGCTGGAAAGCGTCGCCTTCCACAATACGCATCTGATCATTCAGATCAATACGATAACGTTTCAGCTCATCATCAATGATCTGCTGTGCCCGTTTGTCACGAACAAGGCCCTCACGTGTAAACACCTGGACATCGATGACTGTACCAACCATACCGGAAGGAACACGCAATGATGTATCTTTCACATCGGAAGCTTTCTCACCGAAAATCGCGCGCAACAGTTTTTCTTCCGGGGTAAGCTGTGTTTCGCCACGCGGTGTGACCTTGCCGACCAGAACATCTCCAGCCTCGACTTCGGCGCCGATATAAACGATGCCGGATTCATCCAGACGCGCCAACTGGTTTTCAGCCAGATTGGAAATATCGCGGGTAATTTCCTCCGGTCCCAGTTTGGTATCCCGCGCAACGACAGACAACTCCTCGATATGAATCGAAGTATAGCGATCATCCTCGACAACCTTTTCGGATATCAGGATGGAATCCTCATAGTTAAGACCATTCCACGGTGTAAACGCGACAAGAAGATTTTGTCCCAGAGCCAGCTCTCCAAGATCGGTCGATGCGCCATCGGCAATCACATCGCCTTTCGCAATCCGGTCCCCGACCTTGACAATCGGTCTCTGGTTGATGTTCGTATTCTGATTCGAACGTGTATATTTGATCAGATTGTAAATATCGACACCGACTTCGCCAGCTTTTGCCTCGTCGTCATTGACACGGACCACGACACGACCGGCATCAATGTAATCGACGACACCTCCTCTTAATGCCTGAACTGTCGTACCGGAGTCAACAGCGACAGTCCGTTCAATACCTGTTCCGACCAGTGCTTTTTGCGGTCTCAGACAGGGAACTGCCTGACGCTGCATGTTGGCGCCCATCAGTGCGCGGTTGGCGTCATCATGTTCAAGGAAAGGAATCAGCGAGGCAGCGACAGAAACGATCTGCCCCGGTGCAACGTCCATGTACTGGACGCGTTCCGGCGACACCAGAATGGTTTCACCGGCTTCACGAGCGGAAACCAGCTCATCCACGAGCATGCCGTTTTCGATCTTGCTGTTGGCCTGTGCGATGATATAGCGTCCTTCCTCAATGGCGGACAAATACTCGATCTGATCAGTCACATGGCTGTCCACCACTTTTCGGTATGGCGTTTCCAGAAAACCGTATTCGTTCAAACGTGCATACAATGCCAGCGAGTTGATCAGACCGATATTCGGACCTTCCGGCGTTTCGATCGGACACACACGCCCATAATGCGTCGGATGCACGTCACGCACCTCAAAACCGGCGCGTTCACGGGTCAGACCACCCGGCCCCAGAGCCGATACACGACGCTTGTGCGTGATTTCCGACAACGGATTCGTCTGATCCATAAACTGTGAAAGCTGCGACGATCCGAAAAATTCACGGATAGCCGCCGAAATAGGTTTGGAATTGATCAGATCATGTGGCATCAGATTATCCGCTTCAGCCTGACCAAGGCGTTCCTTGACAGCACGTTCAACCCGGACCAGCCCGGCACGAAACTGATTTTCAGCCAATTCACCGACACACCGTACACGACGGTTGCCCAGATGGTCGATATCGTCGATCTCGCCGCGTCCATTGCGCAATTCGACCAGAATCTTGATGACCGAAAGAATATCGTCATTGGACAAAGTCATCGGTCCAGTCAATTCGTCACGACCGACCCTGCTATTGAATTTCATCCGGCCGACAGCAGACAAATCGTACCGCTCTTCATTGTAGAAAAGACCATTGAACAAAGCTTCAACCGATTCTTCAGTCGGCGGTTCACCTGGGCGCATCATACGATAGATGGCAATTCTTGCCGCCATCTGATCAACTGTTTCATCAATACGAAGCGTCTGTGAAATATAAGCGCCCTGATCCAGATCGTTTGTATAAAGTGTCTGGATTTCTTCAATGCCCGCATCGCGCAAGCGTGTCATGACTTCTTCCGTAATTTCGTCATTGGCGCGTGCAATAACTTCTCCTGTATCCTGATCAATAACATTCTTGGCCAATGCCCTGCCATACAGGAAATCTTCCGGAACTGATATACGTTTGATACCGGCAGCTTCAATATCCCGGATATTTCTGGCATTAATCCGCTTATCTTTTTCAACCAGTACCTTTCCGTCCCCGTCAAGAATATCGAAACGTGCAATCTCGCCACGCATACGCGATGAAACGAATTCCATTTCCGCACCTTGCGGACGGAGCAGAAAATCATCGAAGACAAAGAAATTTTCCAGAATGTCTTCCGAAGACATCCCGATCGCCTTCAACAGTATCGTAACCGGCATTTTGCGGCGACGATCAATACGGAAGAACAGGATGTCCTTCGGATCAAATTCGAAATCAAGCCATGAGCCACGATAAGGGATGATACGCGCCGAAAACAGCAATTTTCCGGACGAATGCGTCTTGCCCTTGTCATGTTCGAAAAATACGCCCGGAGAACGGTGCAATTGCGACACAATTACACGTTCCGTTCCGTTGATTATAAAGGAACCTGTAGTCGTCATCAGCGGCAGTTCGCCCATATAGACTTCCTGTTCCTTCATTTCCTTGACCACAGGTTTCGTTGGAGATTCCTTGTCAAGAATAACCAGACGAACCTTGGCGCGCAAAGGCGACGCCAGCGTCAATCCGCGCTGCTGACATTCCTTGACATCAAATGGAGGATCACCCAGGGTATAGGAAATAAACTCTAGTCTTGCGAAGCCATTATGCGACACAATCGGAAATATCGATGTAAATGCGGACTGCAAGCCTTCATTTTTACGTTTCAAAGGCGGTACATCAGCTTGCAAAAATTTCTCGTATGATTCAAGCTGTGTAGCCAGCAAAAAAGGAACTTGGTGAACATTATCGCGTTTTGCAAAAGATTTGCGAATACGCTTCTTCTCAGTAAATGAGTAGTGCATGGACACTCCATGAGTGGCTGAAGGATGGAAAATTCAGTTTTACGCTCTAATCAAAAAACATAAAACTCAAGTCTCGACTTCAATATGTTAAGCAAAAAGATACTTCAGGAAACGCAATTGAGTCAAAGCCGAATCGCTCTTTCGGGAACGATTCAGCAATGACTCCAATACAATTACAACACTTAACAAAACCGAAATTATTTGATTTCGACTTTTGCGCCAGCGTCTTCCAGTTTTTTCTTGGCTTCTTCAGCATCAGCCTTGCTGACGCCTTCCTTGACAGGCTTCGGAGCAGAATCAACCATATCCTTGGCTTCCTTCAGACCCAAGCCTGTAATTTCACGAACGGCCTTGATAACAGCAACCTTGTTAGAACCAAATTCGGACAGAACAACAGTGAATTCAGTCTGTTCTTCTGCAGCAGCACCACCTGCAGCAGCGCCACCTGCAGGACCTGCGACAGCCATAGCTGCAGCAGAAACACCAAATTTTTCTTCAAACGCCTTAACCAGGTCATTCAATTCCATCACAGACATCGCGCCAACGGCTTCCAGGATGTCTTCTTTACTCATTGCCATGTAAAACTCCTAATTCTTTTGTTAAATACGATAATTGGTACCAGCAACTGCAAATAAACCACAAAAAGAACAGCAGATCCGCCTCTATCAGGCGGCAGCTTCGGCTTCTTTCTTGGTTGCCAGCGCAGCCAGCCCACGGGCAAAACCCGAGACTGGAGCCAACATAACGCCCATAAGTTGAGAAAGCAAAACTTCACGGCTCGGAATGCTTGCCAATGCAGCGACACCAGCTTTATCGAGCATTTTGCCCGCATAACTTCCGCCCCTGATAACCAGCGAATCGTTACGTTTTGCGAAGTCCTGTACAACCTTCGCAGCAGCAACGGCATCCTTTGAAATGGAATAAACCAAAGGACCGGTCATTTCAGAAGCAAGATCAGCAAACGCAGTTCCCTCAACGGCACGGCGTGCAAGCGTATTTTTCAATACGCGCATATATACGCCGTTTTCACGCGCAGCAGCACGCAGTTGCGTCATGTCACCAACCTGGATACCACGATATTCGGCCAGAACAATTGTCTGTGCTTCAGCGATCTGAGCACTGACTTCTGCCACAACAGCCTTTTTGTCATTCAGATTGAGACCCACGGTCAACCTCCAAAAATGATACCCGCACATCAAACAGACGTTCGGATATCGGTTCGAACACGGTGTCCAAAGTTAGGAGTCCACTATCGGCAATCAGCCGAGAAACTACAAAACTAGTTGGGTTCACCATCTACGCTGGGTAACTGTTTTAACAATTGACAAACGACATCAACTGCCCAGCGGTCTTTGATTGTCCATACCGGCCAACGCCGATATGGCCCAAAGTCGTTACCCCGAAATTCGGGGCCTATAATTATACTCTCAAGCGGCAATCGATGCCTGATCGACACGAACACCCGCTCCCATAGTGGAGGAAATAGAAACCTTGCGGATATAAGTGCCCTTGCTGCTGACAGGCTTGGCCTTGTTCAGTGCATCAATCAATGCGGCCAGATTCGATTTCAGATCTTCGTCCGAAAAGGATTTGCGTCCGATTGTAGCATGAATGATACCAGCGCGATCCGTCCTGTACTGGACCTGACCGGCTTTGGCATTTTTGACAGCCGTCGCGACATCAGGAGTTACAGTGCCAACCTTTGGATTTGGCATCAAACCGCGTGGCCCCAGAATCTGGCCAAGCGTCCCGACAATACGCATGGTATCCGGAGAAGCAATAACCACATCAAAAGGAATATCCCCCCCTTTGATCTGAGCTGCCAAATCTTCCATACCGACAATATCAGCACCAGCAGCCTTGGCCTGCTCAGCCTTTTCACCAGACGCGAACACAGCAACACGAACCGTCTTCCCTGTACCGGCAGGCAGTACTACGGAACCACGAACAACCTGATCGGATTTTTTGGGATCAACGCCTAACTGGACAGCGACATCAATCGATTCATTGAATTTTGCTGTCGCATATTCCTTCAGCAACGCCAATGCGGCATCAATAGGATAAACCTTGCTGCGATCCACTTTTTCCTGAAAAGCACGAACTCTCTTAGAAGCTTTAGCCATTTACATGCCCTCCACAGTAATACCCATCGACTTGGCGGAACCCGCAATTGTCTTGACAGCGGCTTCCATATCAGCAGCGGTCAGATCAGGTTTTTTCATGGTGGCGATTTCTTCGGCCTGCGCTCTTGTAATCGAGCCGACTTTTTCCGTATTTGGTCTCTGCGATCCTTTTTCAATACCTGCAGCTTTCTTGATCAGGAAAGTGGCAGGAGGCGTTTTCATTGCAAATGTAAACGACTTGTCCGCATAGGCAGTGATAACAACAGGAATCGGCATACCCGGCTCAAAACCCTGAGTCTGCGCATTGAATGCCTTACAGAATTCCATAATATTCAGCCCACGCTGACCAAGGGCGGGACCGATCGGAGGGGACGGATTGGCTTTACCAGCAGGAACCTGCAGCTTGATAAAACCGGCGATTTTCTTTGCCATTTCTAATTTTCCAAGTTAGTGAGTCATAACGCCTGCACAAAAACAACACACAGGCTCCTCTGCCGGACTGTCAACTGCGCTCCGACACACGCAAAATCAAACTTTTTCGACCTGACCGAATTCAAGCTCCACAGGAGTTGAACGCCCGAAAATGGTAACCGAAACCCTCAAACGGGATTTTTCGTAATTAACCTCTTCAACATTTCCGTTGAAATCAGCGAAAGGCCCTTCCTTGATACGAACCAATTCACCCACTTCATAAGATATTTTCGGACGAGGCTTATCGATTCCGTCCTGCATCTGCTGCAGAAGTTTATCCATTTCACGAGCGGGAATAGGCGTCGGCTTGTTGGATTTTCCACCGACAAACCCCGTTACCTTACCTGTATCTTTAACCAGATGCCATGTATCATCCGTCATTTCCATTTCAATCAGGACATATCCCGGAAAAAAACGGCGTTCCGTTACAGATTTCTGACCGCTTTTGACCTCAACAACTTCTTCCGTTGGAACGAGTATCTGACCAAACTTTTCGCTCATGCCCATCCGTTCGATTCTCTCAAACAAAGATCGACGTACGCTTTTTTCCATTCCCGAATAGACATGAACAACGTACCAGCGCATCTTTTCAGACGAACCGGTATTTTTTTCTTTTCTAGCCTGATCTTGGCTATTTTCACCCATTATCTTTTCCAGCCAAGTATGATGTTATAAAGAACAAATTCCAAGACCCTGTCCGCACCCCAAAGGAACACTGCCATCAAAAGAACAAAGCCAAAAACTATGCCCGTAATCCGGATTGCATCGTTACGCGCAGGCCAAACGACTTTTTTGGCCTCCCGAACAGATTCCCTGGCAAATACAATAAAATTACGCCCCGAAGAGGAAAACCAGGCAAAACAGGCAGCCACAACAAGCCCCACGACCAACACCCCAATCCGGGTCAATGAAGACTGGCCTGCAAGGAAATAAAAACCAAAAATACCTGCCAAAATAGAGGCAACAGCACAGGCAATTTTCACCTTATCGCCCAAGCCACCCTCGGCTTGCACAGGTTGGTTAGACATAAAACTCTGCTTTCAGTAATAAACATTATGTGGCAGGGGAAGAGGGCCTCGAACCCCCGACCTTCGGTTTTGGAGACCGACGCTCTGCCAATTGAGCTATTCCCCTACATCTACAGCCTGACATCAATCAGGTTGGCCCCAAGAAGGGCCAACCTGAAGATTATTCGATAATTTTGGAGACGACACCAGCGCCGACGGTTCTTCCGCCTTCACGAATGGCGAATCTCAAGCCTTCTTCCATGGCAATCGGGCTGATCAGCTTGACGTTGATGCTGACGTTGTCTCCCGGCATGACCATTTCCTTGTCTTTCGGCAGTTCGATGGCTCCGGTTACGTCCGTTGTCCGGAAGTAGAACTGTGGACGGTAGTTGTTGAAGAACGGGGTGTGGCGTCCACCTTCTTCTTTGGAGAGTACGTAGACTTCTCCAGAGAACTGGGTGTGCGGTTTGATGGTGCCCGGTTTGGCCAGCACTTGTCCGCGTTCGACTTCTTCTCTCTTGGTTCCGCGCAACAGCACGCCGATGTTGTCGCCTGCCTGCCCCTGGTCGAGCAGTTTTCTGAACATTTCAACGCCGGTGCAGGTGGTTTTGGCGGTTTCTCTGATGCCGACGATTTCGATTTCTTCGCCTACCTTGATGATGCCTCTTTCTACACGTCCGGTTACGACGGTTCCGCGTCCGGAGATGGAGAAGACGTCTTCTACCGGCATCAGGAAGGTTCCGTCAATGGCACGTTCCGGTGTCGGAATGTAGCTGTCCAGCGCATCTGCCAATGCCAGGATGGCGACTTCACCCAGTTCTCCCGTGTCTCCCTCCAATGCCATTTTGGCCGATCCCTTGATGATGGGAATGTCGTCTCCCGGGAATTCATACCGGGACAGCAGTTCACGCACTTCCATTTCAACGAGTTCGAGCAGTTCGGCGTCGTCCACCATGTCGCATTTGTTCAGGAAGACGATGATGTAGGGCACGCCAACCTGACGGGCGAGCAGGATGTGTTCGCGGGTCTGCGGCATCGGACCGTCTGCTGCGGATACGACCAGGATGGCTCCGTCCATCTGGGCAGCGCCGGTGATCATGTTTTTGATGTAGTCGGCATGGCCCGGGCAGTCAACGTGGGCGTAGTGCCGGTTGGCGGTTTCGTATTCCACGTGGGCTGTGTTGATGGTGATGCCACGGGCTTTTTCTTCCGGTGCCGCGTCGATCTGGTCGTAGTCTTTGGCTTCTCCCCCAAATTTCTTCGACAACACGGTCGCTATCGCCGCCGTCAGGGTGGTCTTGCCATGGTCCACGTGACCAATTGTTCCTACGTTTACGTGCGGCTTCGTCCGCTCATACTTGCTCTTTGCCATTTTCAACTCCTAACCAATGAAGAGAATACCAAGACCACGCCTATATGCGCCAAAACACCCACTTCTTGAAAACACAACCCGTGGTGCCCTTGACGTGGATTGAACACGTGGCCTCTCCCTTACCAAGGGAGTGCTCTACCACTGAGCTACAAGGGCAACATTCCATAAGCAAACAAAAGATGGAGCGGGCGAAGGGAATCGAACCCTCGTCTTAAGCTTGGAAGGCTTCGGCTCTACCATTGAGCTACACCCGCACTCGCTTGACCTTCATTTGCATCAAACTTTTGGTGGAGAGGGCTGGATTCGAACCAGCGTACTCGTTAGAGGGCAGATTTACAGTCTGCTGCCATTAACCACTCGGCCACCTCTCCGCAGAAACCCCGAATTATGCCGGAAGCTTCCAGACAAGTCAACGGGAAAATTTCAGATGAATAAAAAACAATCTGAATCAGCGCGACATTATACGCCAGAAATTAACCAAAAGGTAACCTGTAACTGCCGAAACAGGTTCATGTCTTCATCATCCGACAAAAATACGACAATTCATTGATTCACCGATGGCCGCGGTGACGATAACGGTTTCCGTGATAGCGCGGACCTTTCCAGTGAGGAACCGGATGATGGACGGCAACAGGCCGTGGAACAACATGCGGATGTATCATAACGGGTGCAGGAGACACAACAGTCGCAACAGGAACAACCGGATTGGAATAAACAGCCACTGGCGGAGGTGCGGCAATAACAGGCACTCCTATATTGATTGACCAGTGTGTTCCTCCTGCCTCGGCCGGTACTGAAAAAAACACACCACCAACCGCACAGAACGCGCAAATCAATTTCATGAATTTTACGCTTTTCATTTTCGCCCTCTCTTTACAGCAATCAACATTTCCTGAAGTCATTTAACCCCAAGAAACAAATATATCCAAGATCACAACTGTAAGAGTTGTAACATTATATTTCATGAAACCCTGCAAACCGGAAGATTGCCTGGTTTTAAAAGCCGTGAAAAGCGATAATAATGATTCGATTATTCAACAAATGACAAAGAAAGATATGACCCAAGAGCAAAAAACCAGAAAACACGGTTTCGTGGCGCTCTTTTTAAGAGCGCTGGCGATTTTCTTTTTCATCATGGGTATTTACTATTTCGGAAAAGCCTGGTTTTTTTGAAGGGTGAGGGAATTTCCACGACTAGCCCTTTTCATAAGTCCAGTTCAGCAAGCTATCCAACAACGGGCGTGCATACCCGGCATCCGGATGATTGACCATACATACGACAAGATATCGTCGACCACTTTTTGCAAGAACATAACCGGCAATCGCCCTGACATCGTTTATAGCGCCTGTTTTAACATGGGCCTTCCCGGCAATTTCACTATTCACAAGCCGTTTCGACATCGTCCCGTCCCGCCCGACAATAGGTAATGACGAAACCAGCTCGGGCATTACCGGCGACTCGTAAGCCGCCCTGAGTATCCACGCCATTGTCGAGGGAGTTATCTTTTCATCACGAGAAAGTCCGGAACCATTTTCAATCACCATTTTATCCGTCCCGATGCCTTTTTCTGCCAGCCATTTCATGACAACGTCCACTCCTTCTTCAGTTGTCACTCCTTCCCCACGAAATTCAACACCCAACGCCAGCAATAACTGACGTGCCCTGACGTTATTGCTGATCTTGTTCACGGCATTCACGATCATACCCAATGCTGGGGAATTCCATCGTGCAACGATTTGAGCTTCAGGCGGAACCGTTCCCTCAATAACATGACCGTTGAAACCTCCCCCGGATTCACGCCACAGTTTTTCGAAGATACTTCCGAAATATCGGATATCGCTCATCTGATAGGGATGAACCGACAGTATTTTTTCACCGCACGCCAAAGGATACTGGCCCTCAAAATAGGCAATCCTGTCATCAAAATGAATGTCCATACCATTTTGCCAATTCACACAGGCAGAACTGGCCGCAACCGGAGGAATAATGGCAATACCATTCATACGCGGTTCCATCGCGACGTTCACCTTATCCCTGACAATATCGGGAATGAACCGAATCTCGACTTTCCTATCATTCAAAAGCAGCCCATCAGGACCGGCATTGTAAGGTTTCAACGGCGCATCATCAAAAGCGGCAGGATCATATCCCGTCTTTCCAAAAACACTTCTGTCAAGAACAATATTTCCACGAATTTCGTGAATGCCGGAATCCTGGATTTCACGCACAAAGAGCCAAAGATCTTTCTGGGAAAAAGACGGATCACCGCTTCCCTTGATAATCAAATCGCCATGCAATACACCTTCCTCGAGTTTTCCGGTTACATATGCGTTTGTTTTCCACCGGTAATGAGGACCAAGCAACTCCAGCGCCGCGTATGTTGTCACCACTTTCATCGTTGACGCCGGATGAAAAGCCATATCCGCATTCAAAGCAAGTATCGGTTTTTGCCCGTCAACAGGTTGAACCACAATACCAACAGATTCTTCTGCAACACCCGCCCGCCGAAGCTCGTTTTCAATCTCATCCGGAAGAATTCGGGCACAAGCAATGGTACTTGAGCCTAAAAAATATAAAAAAAACGCGAACAGTATTTTATATTGCCGGACTTTCCATCCGATCGACTTAACCGTATCAAGCATGATTCCTGTCTATTTTCATTTATCTTTGAAAAAGCCACCGGTTTCAACATTCCGGTATCTTCCGACATACCATTTCCCCCGAAAAAACGAACCGGCTTCCCCCATATTACTAAAAATCCGAAAATAATCAGTTGTCTTTTTGTGAAGAAACGTTTATATTGAGAATCGTTATCATTCTTGTGATGCGATTCAGAATTTGTTTCCGGTGAGTCTTCTTTAAATGTCACAACAACCTTCAACATTCCAGAAATCCGCTACAATAGGCAATCTGGCACAACTGAAAAAGGGCGAATCAGCAACGGTCATTGGCCTCGCTGATGACGATGAAACAGGTGTTGTTCTCATGAAAACCCGTCTGCAGGAACTTGGTTTTTTGCCGGGCGAGCGTATTCATGTACACGCGGAAGCATTTCCTGGAAAAGATCCGATGGCAATCAGAATAGGAAATTCCATATTTGCCCTTCGTCGTCTTGAGGCAGCAAAAGTTTATGTTGTTCAAAACGATGAATCACTCTGATTGTAAATCCACACCATCCAAGAAAAACGTTCCACTCCACTCAATTGCTCTTGTTGGCAATCCCAACAGCGGCAAAACGGCTCTTTTCAACCGTTTGACGGGTTCCCACCAAAAAGTCGCGAACTATGCCGGCGTTACTGTCGAGAGAAAAGAAGGAAAAATGACGACAGACACCGGTCAGCAACTCCATGTTATCGATTTACCCGGCATATACAGCCTGACCCCTTTGACCAAGGATGAAGAAGTCACCCAAACGGCACTGCTGGATAAAACGGCAGATATACCTGTTGACCTCATCGTTTATGTAGCAGATGCCACCAATCTCAAAAGAAACCTAAAACTGATACTGGACGTCATTGCGCTGGGCCATCCAACCATTCTGGCACTGAATATGACTGATCTGGCCAGAAAAAGAGGCCAGATTATCGATCTGGAACTCCTGCAACAGGAATTGGGAATACCTGTTGTCGAAACCATAGCCATCGAATCAAACGGTATCGGGAAATTGCTCGAAATACTGAATCTGTATGCCTGCAACGGTTTCCCCGCGAACGCCGGATCAAACAGATACGGAAGCGAAAAAAATCGTCCACTCTGGAATCCAGAAGGATTCTGGACAATGTCATAAAGAAGCATGCGGATACTTATACACTTAACCAGAAAATTGATGCTCTTGTATTGCACCCGGTTTTCGGTTTCCCTATTCTGGTTATCATACTGTTTTTCATGTTCCAGGCTGTTTTCAGCTGGGCGGAAGTTCCCATGGAGTGGATCGAAAACGGTATCGGAGCAACCGGAGAATTCCTTGCAACAATGCTGCCTGACGGCATCCTTCGCAGTCTTGTCGTTGATGGAATCATTGCCGGCATCGGCAGTATCATTGTATTTCTGCCGCAAATTCTCATTCTTTTTTTCTTCATACTGATTCTTGAAGAATCGGGTTACCTGCCCCGTGCGGCTTTCATGATGGATAAAATGATGAGCAGCATCGGGCTTTCCGGACATGCATTTATCCCCCTGCTTTCCAGTTTTGCCTGCGCCGTCCCGGGAATCATGGCAACCCGGACGATCAAAAATCCCAAAGACAGAATCATCACGATCCTGATCGCGCCGCTTATGACATGTTCTGCGCGTCTGCCCGTCTATTCGCTCATCATCGGCGCTTTCATCCCCAACCGGACTTTCGGTCTTTTCAATCTTCAGGGACTTGTATTATTCGGGTTGTACATAAGCGGTATTTTTGCAGCTGTCATGGTCGCCTGGGTTCTGAACCGTTTGCTCGGCAAAAATGATTATCAGCCACTGCTCATGGAATTGCCATCCTACCATTTGCCACGAATGCGCAATATCGCTATCGGATTATGGGAACGGGCCCGTATTTTTCTCATACGGGTAAGCACGATCATATTTGCCACGTCGGTACTGTTATGGGTACTTTCGTCCTATCCGGTCCCGCCGGAAGGAACTACCGGTACAGCCATTCAATACAGTTTTGCGGGACGACTGGGCCACCTGATCGAATATATCGTCCAGCCGATCGGTTTCAACTGGCAAATCGCCGTAGCCTTGATTCCGGGTATGGCGGCCAGAGAAATCGCTGTCAGTGCCTTGGGCACCGTATATGCTCTTTCCGCAAGCGGCGACGATCTTTCCATCACCCTTGCCCCACTTATTTCATCCAACTGGAGCCTGCCTACCGCCCTGTCTCTGCTTGCATGGTTTGTTTTTGCTCCCCAATGCTTCGCCACACTGGGAGTCATCCGACGTGAAACCAATTCATGGAAAATGATGTTCTTTGCGATAATCTACCTTTTCGGTCTTGCCTATCTTGCTTCCCTGGCAACCTATCACATCAGCTGTTTTCTTTTGGATCAATGATATGCAAGAACTCGTCGTCATCTTTCTTGTCGTGATGTCCTGTTACATTCTGTATAAATACAGCCTTCCCGATTTCTGCAAATACCATCTGCATCTTTCCCTGACCAGGCTGCTTTTTTTCATACACGCCGACAAACTCGCCAGACATATCGATCCATTCCGAAAACCCAGGTTACCCGAAAGAAACTGTACCGGCAGTTGTCATTCATGCCGGAACGGACAAGATCAAACCGCTCATATCATCCCTTTCTCAAAAAAGAACCCGATCATTCGGTGACAGAAAACCGGTAAATCACTGCCAATTGCGGACTTTTGTGTTTTCGGACAAAGAAAAAAAATTTTTTTCTTTTATCTTGAAATCTTTCATAGGCACCCATATACTTAGCACTCGTTAGGGAAGAGTGCTAACAACTCTTTCGTACTCCACGAGGAGATGAATAAACAAGGTGGCCTGGAATCTTTCGGGCTTTTGTCTTTCGAATACAACAGATTGATTTTGATAGGGAATTGTTATGAAACTTCGTCCTTTGCAAGACCGCATTATCGTCAAACGCGTCGATCAGGAAAAAACCACTGCATCCGGCATTGTCATCCCAGATGCTGCTGCAGAAAAACCGGATCAAGGCGAAGTCATTGCTGTAGGCAATGGCAAGGTTCTTGAAGACGGCAAAGTTCTGCCACTGGATGTGAAAGTCGGAGACATGGTTCTTTTCGGGAAATATTCCGGACAGACGGTCAAGGTTGACGGTGAAGAATTGCTTGTCATGCATGAATCCGACGTCATGGCAATCGTCCAGCAATGATCACATGCCAAAGTCCGAGACTTTGTACGCATACACCAATTAAATTAGGAGAATTTCATGTCAGCAAAAGAAGTTGTTTTCGGCGATAGTGGCCGCAATAAAATGGTTGAAGGCGTCAACATTCTGGCCGACGCCGTTAAAGTCACCCTTGGACCGAAAGGCAGAAATGTCGTTCTGGAACGTACCTGGGGCGCACCGACAATCACCAAGGATGGCGTTTCCGTCGCCAAGGAAGTCGAGCTGAAAGACAAGCTCATGAACATGGGTGCACAGATGGTCAAAGAAGTCGCATCCAAAACCAGCGACAATGCCGGTGACGGCACGACGACGGCAACTGTTCTGGCACAAGCCATTGTCCGGGAAGGGATGAAATACGTTGCAGCCGGCATGAACCCGATGGATCTGAAGCGCGGGATCGACAAGGCTGTTGAGGCAACGATTGCCGAACTGAAAAAAATCGCCAAACCCTGCACGACCAGCAAGGAAATTGCCCAGGTCGGTTCCATTTCCGCCAACAGCGATCATTCCATCGGAGAACGTATCGCGGAAGCCATGGAAAAAGTCGGCAAGGAAGGCGTCATCACCATCGAAGACGGCAAGTCGTTAAACGATGAACTGGACATCGTGGAAGGTATGCAGTTTGACCGCGGTTACCTGTCCCCTTACTTCATCAACAATGCCGACAAACAGGTTGTTGCTCTTGACAATCCATACATTCTGTTGTGCGAAAAGAAAATTTCCAACATCCGTGACCTGCTGCCTGTACTGGAACAGGTTGCCAAGGCAAGCCGCCCGCTTTTGATCATTGCCGAAGATGTTGAAGGTGAAGCATTGGCGACACTGGTTGTCAACAACATCCGCGGTATCCTGAAAACCTGTGCTGTCAAGGCTCCGGGCTTCGGTGACCGTCGTAAAGCCATGCTGGAAGATATCGCCATCCTGACAGGTGGTCAGGTCATTGCAGAAGAAGTCGGCCTGACGCTGGAAAACGCCACACTGGAACAACTCGGCCAGGCAAAACGCATCGAAGTCAACAAGGAAAACACCACGATCATTGACGGTGCCGGCAAAGCCGACGCGATCGAAGCCCGTGTAAAACAGGTCCGTGTCCAGATGGAAGAAGCCACATCCGATTATGACAAGGAAAAACTGCAGGAACGTATTGCAAAACTGGCTGGCGGTGTTGCTGTCATCAAGGTTGGCGCAGCAACCGAAGTCGAAATGAAAGAAAAGAAAGCACGTGTTGAAGACGCACTGCATGCAACCCGTGCCGCTGTTGAAGAAGGTATCGTTCCTGGAGGTGGCGTTGCCTTGTTGCGCGCTCGTGCCAATGTCAACGTCAAAGGCGACAATTCCGATCAGGAAGCAGGCATCAACATCGTGATGCGCGCTCTGGAAGAACCCCTGCGCATGATCGTTCACAATGCCGGGGAAGAAGCTTCCGTTGTTGTCAACAAAGTCATCGAAGGTTCCGGCAACTTCGGTTATAACGCAGCAAACGGCACTTATGGTGACATGGTCGAAATGGGTGTCGTTGATCCGGCGAAGGTAACCCGTTCCGCATTGCAGAATGCCGCTTCGATTTCAGCCCTGATGCTCACGACAGACTGCATGATCTATGACATTCCGGAAGAAAAACCGGCTCCAGACATGAGCGGTATGGGAGGTATGGGTGGAATGGGAGGCATGGGCGGAATGATGTAATTCCCCTCTTCTCACCAGACATTGCTCTCAAAACCTGCAAGCATTCAGCTTGCAGGTTTTTTACATGGTGAAAGGCAAAGGCTGCAACGCGGATTCCTCATCCACTTGCGAAATGGTATGCAACAAAATATCAAGACTTTTGCCCAACTGATCCAGGTCATCCGACTTCATTTGGGACAATGCCTCCGGCAACAATCCCCGGGATAATTCGGGAGCCTTTCGTAACAATGAACGTCCGTCTTCCGTCAGGGACAGATTCACGATCCGTTGGTCTGTCGGCAAACGAGTTTTGCAAACCATTCCCTTTTTCTCAAGCACATCCAGAAGATTGCTTGTCGTTGTCTGGTGAATGGCCAGTCTTTTGGCGATTTCGCCCACACGAAGTCCCGGGTCCATATCGATCTCCTTTAAAATCCACAACTGGGCTCCCGAAACGCCCAGCAGCTTTTCAACTCTCTGGGAATATTTCTGTGCGGCACGAACAATGATCCTGAACTTCTGAAGAATTCTCAGGTACTGGACACCATCTTTACTGTCAACTGACTGCATCATATCGTCTCTTGAAAAAGCGATCAGAATTTATCTCACGCTTGAAATATATTTGTACAAATATAATAATAAGCGCATTATATGTCAGTTTGAAATCTCCTTACCGAACAAGTCATGCCACTTTTCCATTTTGAACCGCCGCACTTGACCAAGCGGATTCTTGTACACAGAACATTTCGATACTGGAAAAAAACATGTGCATGGATCATGGCGCCAGTTCTCATTGGTCTGGCTGGTGTATCCATGGCCAAGGCAAGTCAATTCGCTTTTGGTATCAATACCTGGATCATCACGCATTTTTCGTGGGGTGCCCTCTTCTATATGCCTGCCGGCTTCGCGTTCATGATTTATTTGACCAAGCGTTTTTTTCCCGGTATCCAGGGCAGTGGAATCCCTCAAGTCATCGCCGTCATTGACGATCCAAGTCACAAGAAAAAAAACAATCTGCTCTCCATCAAAATCATTATCGGGAAAGTTATCACATTAATGTGCGGACTTATCATGGGAGCATCAATCGGGCATGAAGGCCCCATGGTCCAGATCGGTGCCTCCATCATGCATCGCTTTTACGGATACGGAACAATCAGAACGGCAGAGCAGCGACGCATGCTGGTACTGTCCGGTGGAGCTGCCGGTATCGCCGCCACATTCAATACCCCCATAGCGGGCATCATGTTTGCCATGGAAGAGCTGACAAAAAAATATATCTTCAACGCTCACAGTTCCACTCTACTGACAGTCATTATCTCCGGTTTTGTTTCACTTGCGATTGTCGGCAACTACACTTATTTCGGGTATACCAATGAAGCCCTGCCTTTCCTGACGCACATTCCTGCCATCACTCTCTGCGGTATTGTCGGTGGTCTGACCGGAGGGCTGTTCAGTCTGATCGTGCAAAAATTTTCCATTATCCTGCCGCAAAAAATCCGGGAAGCCATACAAAACCATCCTTATAAATTTGCCGCGCTCTGCGGGCTGATTGTCGCCCTTTTGGGCTTGCTGACCAATGGCATGGTATACGGCACAGGTTACATGCCTACCCGGCTTTCCCTCGAAAGCGATACAGCTCTTCACGCATGGTATTACGGGCCCGCCAAATTCCTGGCGACACTTTTATCGGCCCTGAGCAGCATCCCCGGAGGTTTGTTCGCCCCCACCCTAGCCGTTGGCGCCGGTATAGGCGACGGCCTTTCTCTTCTTTTTCCCAATCTCGCGCCGCACAGTGCCATCATTATTCTCGTCATGGCGGCGTATCTTTCCGGACTGACCCGCTCACCGCTTACTTCTTTTATCGTTACCATGGAAATAACCGGCAGCCAACAAATGCTGCTTTCCCTGATGACAGCCACACTAATTGCCAGTATGGTTTCGAAAGTGATATGTCCTGCACCTTTCTATCATGCTCTGGCACAAAGATTCGAGCCTTCGCCTGCAACGCAAAAAACGGACAAAACGACCTGATCCCACCTCTGAAAAAAACGTGCATTCGAAGAAAACCCCGAAAGCGGAATATAGGGCAACCAGGGGTTTATCTTGATGCACAAAAAATATTATCCGGTTTCAAATGGTCCGCACCATTATCCACCAGTAGAGATAGTGCAAAAAGACGGGGAGAAACATGGGATTGTCCATAGAACAGCGGGGAGAGGCTGGACAAAACAGTGTAAAACGACAGGCAAGAAAGATTTCCCGATAAAAACCGTTTTATTCCGCAGATCCCAAAAAATATTATCCACGACATGCGTGATAACGGTCGACCATCATATATAAGCAACTGAAAAACGCGGGCATAGCTAATGCAATGAACAGACAGACACATTTATATCGGAAGAAAGGGTATCGAACCGCTTCATGAGTTCCAATCCTGACACGAAAATCCGGAATATTTGCGAGTGGAAAACGCCTGTCTGAAAAAATTACGAACCTTGATTCTGGGTCGGAAACACGAAACATTGTGTACAAAGCGCAAACTGTCCCGGAAATAAAGCATAAAAACAAACCTGACCTGTTGTTCCGGATACCCGGATCAGTCCGAAATTTTTTCTGTCACTTGCATCAGGCACGTTATCGCACCACACATACAAAAAACGGGAAAAAAGACTGTTCCATCCATATAAAGACGACAAGATAATGGTCGTATCACGCTGGTATATGCAGTGAAAACTGTCACTCAAGTCACAGACAACTGCCTGCAACCCCATACATCAACAACAGTGGCCAGCCTCCGGCACAAGAAATACCACTCTTTAGAGATATATCGGACAACAAATACCTGATCTCCCGCAACGGGATTTTGCTGCATCCAGCCAGAAAGAAAAAACTGGTGTGGCAAAACGGCATATCCAGTGCACCAGGATGGCACCTGCCTTCCATTTCGATTCTTTGACCATGAAACCATTGTGTTGAGCAGGAAAGAACAACTCCTGTTCAATTTGTTGATCAAAAGACATTTGCCTGCCCAGATACAGTGCAAATCCGATATGAACAGGAATGGCAATATCAGAAAGCCGGTTAACAGAAACAACGGATGATACATGGTGTTCAATAGCGCATGTATCTCGCAAGAGAAACTGCCCGGAGAACAGGGTAATCGAAAACTTCAAATCAGGATACTGGCATCCCTCAAGGTCTACCGATACATGCTCATTGAAAGTTCAGACAAATGAATAGCCGTTACGGCAAAATGGATGCAAAAACTGAAACTGAGTGACCCCAGCTGGCACAATCCTGTATCAGGCTTTGTTTTTATTGACCCGTTCAGTATCCGGATTCCGGAGGTATTTCATTCAACACGTTTTTTTACGGCAGATGTCCCAATCATTTTTTCCGGCATTTTTCGCAACGTCCGTAAATAGCCAACGTATGATCGACAATTTCAAAACCATGCACAGCGGCTACCTCATGCTGCCTTTTCTCGATGACATCATCGCGAAACTCCTCGACACGACCGCAATCAACACAAACGATGTGATCATGATGATTTCCTTCGTTCAATTCAAAAACAGCTTTGCCGGATTCGAAATAATTCCGTGATAATATCCCCGCCTGTTCGAACTGGGTGAGCACACGATAGACCGTCGCCAGTCCGATTTCCAGATTTTCGGACAAAAGAAGCCGATAAACATCTTCGGCGCTCAAATGACGATCAGCATTCTTTTGAAAAATATCAAGAATCTTCAATCGCGGCAGAGTGGCCTTAAGACCGGTGGCCTTCAATTCGGCTGGATTATTACTCATCATTTTGAGAAGTTTGTGAATTTCAAAATTGGTTCTGTATTATTATCTGCTTTATCATATAGTGTTTGTTAAATCTGCTCAATAAATTGCTATTAGGATCCAACTTCGTGATGCATAAAAAAACGGCCAGCTTGTGGCGATATCTTCGCACACCGGTACTGCTAACATCAGCGACTGTATTCGCAATCGGTTGCGCTTCCAAAAACCCTCTTATTGACGAAGCTGATCCCATCGAAACATCAAAACCGGCTCCGGCCAGAGAAGAAACCAAACCCGCCTGGAAAGAGGAGGAAACCACCCGAACCTTGTCCGGAACAAAGATGCCAAACCGCAATGCAGCGGAAACGCCGCAGCAGGAAATATCCGAATCTGAAAACGAGCTCAATACAAAACCGACCGGTATGAAAAAATGGCTGAATATGCTTACACCATACAAGGTCAATATCCAGCAGGGAAACTTCATCTCCTCCGAAATGCTTGCCAAAATCCAGCCCGGCATGACAAAGGAACAGGTGCGTTTCGTATTGGGAACCCCGCTTCTGACCGACATGTTCCATGCCGGACGCTGGGACTATATCTTCCGTCTGCAAAAACCGAACGGAGCGACAACGACCTACCGGGTCACCGTTTTCTTCAGCGGCAACCTGGTTGACCACATCATCAACGACAAGTTGCCCAGCGAAGCGGAATATCTTTCCCATATCACATCCGATGACGAATTGCCGGAAAAAGCAGTAAAAGAAAAAGATAAGGACAACACGGAATCAAAAGCCCAAGATATGCGTGAAGCACAAGTACCGGAACAATCATCCGTTCCAGAGAATGCCTATGAGCCGCCGGCCGAATCCGGATCGGTCACGACGACAGGACCAGCCAGTGAAGCAACACCTGATACGCCATCCGATCCCGTTACAACATCCGGACCGGATCATGCTGCAACGCCCAATCTCTCTCCGGAATCGGCCAACCCGCCGGAGTCCGCCGGACAGAAAGCGACAACCCATGTTCCGGAGACCGGAAGCACCGGATATGCACGACCCGTCCGCATACCGAAACCTGTCAAAGCTCACGGCCCCGCCAGTGTTCCGGAAACCGTCCAGCCATCCGGACAGGAAACACGACAAACGTCTCCCGTGCCTGCACGCGATTCTAGCCTTTCTTCCAGGCCTGTCGTTCCTCCTGCCCCCGTACATGCGCCAGAACCGGCCAGCACACCGGAGCCCGTCAGCGCTCCTGTACCGGAAATGACCAGCGATCCGTCGGCCAATACCGAACAGGCGAACCGCCTGAGACAGTCGGCCAGACGCGAAGCTCTTGCGAGAACCATGCAAGTAGATACGGACGACAGCGAAAACGTTTCTTCGGGAAATATCAGTACGTTTGAACCAATCAGTACGCCAAGCCGGATAGGCAAGATGCTTCCCGCTTCACCGAATGATGAATTGATCGGAAATATCCAATGAACAAAATGAAAATAGCTATTGCCGGTGCAAACGGCCGTATGGGCCACATATTGATCGAGGCAGTCCTGAAAGCAGACGACGCCATCCTGACCGGTGCCCTTGATGTCGCGAATGCCTCTGGCCTGGGTAACGATGCAGGACTGTTTCTGGGCGAAAAAACTGGCGTGTCAGTTGAATCCGACATGGACAAAGCGTTTGGAAACGCCGAATATGTCATCGATTTCACACGACCGGCCGGGACCCTTGAACACCTTGCCTATTGTGTCGAAAAACGCATCAAAATGATCATCGGCACAACCGGATTCGATGACAACGGGAAAAAAGTCATTGAAGAAGCATCGAAGATCATTCCCATCGTATTCGCCCCCAATATGAGTGTCGGCGTCAACGTGACCATGAAGCTGCTTGAAATAGCCGCGAGAAATTTTGCCGAAGGCTATGACATCGAAGTCATAGAAGCACACCACAGGCACAAAGTGGACGCTCCTTCAGGCACCGCCCTGAAAATGGGTGAGGTGATAGCGAACGCCATCGGACGCGATCTTGCGGAATGCGCCGTTTATTCCCGCGAAGGCATTACCGGAGAACGCGATCCGTCGACGATCGGCTTTTCGACAATCCGTGGGGGAGATATTGTCGGCGATCATACCGTTTTATTCGCCGGAACAGGAGAACGTATTGAAATCACCCATAAATCGGCAAGTCGCGCCACCTATGCACAAGGCAGTTTGCGTGCCGCACGTTTTCTGGCTGACAAGACAAACGGACTCTTCGACATGCAGGACGTCCTTTATCTGAAATAAGAAACCGGACAAATCAGGCTGAAACCGGCCTGATTCCGTGCAGCAACAGGCAACCAGCCCTGTCCGCCGTATTAACATAACGGCTTCATACGAAGCCAGCAACCTAATTTATCGCGTAGTCCATCATGCAAGACAGATATAACCATGCAGCGGTAGAAAAAATCGCTCAGGATCAATGGGAATCCACAAAAGCCTATAAAACCGTTGAAAACGATCCACGTTTTCCGAAAGGAAAATTCTATGCCTGTTCCATGCTTCCATACCCCTCCGGACGATTGCATATGGGACATGTCCGCAACTATACGATCAACGACGTCATGTACCGCTACCTGCGCATGAATGGCTATAACGTTCTGATGCCAATGGGATGGGACGCCTTCGGTATGCCCGCTGAAAATGCGGCCATGGCTCACGGAATTCCTCCGGCTGAATGGACTTATTCCAATATTGCCTATATGAAAGGCCAGATGGCCTCGATGGGTCTCGCCATCGACTGGTCCCGTGAAATGACCGCGTGCAAACCCGAATACTACAAATGGAACCAGTGGATGTTTTTGAAGATGCTGGAAAAAGGCATCATTTACCAGAAAACGGGAACGGTGAACTGGGATCCGGTCGACCAGACCGTTCTGGCGAACGAACAGGTCATCGACGGACGGGGATGGCGTTCCGGTGCCCTGATCGAAAAGCGGGAAATACCGATGTATTATGCCCGTATTACGGACTACGCCGAAGAACTGCTGGATTACGTGACGAACAAATTGCCGGGATGGCCGGAACGGGTACGTACCATGCAAATCAACTGGATCGGCAAATCGGAAGGCGTCCGCTTCGCTTTCCTGCACGATATCCGCGATACAAACGGCAATCTGATCGGTGACGGCAAACTCTGGGTATTCACGACAAGAGCCGATACGATCAAGGGAGTCACCTTCTGTACCATCGCACCGGAACATGAACTGGCACGGTTTGCCGCCCGCAACAATCCCGAACTGGCCGAATTCATCGAAGAATGCAAAAAAGGCAGCGTCATCGAAGCCGATATGGCCACAATGGAAAAGAAAGGCATGCCTACCGGCCTTTTCGTCCGTCATCCCTTAACCAACCAGCTGGTTGAAGTCTGGGTCGGCAATTATGTCCTGATGAGCTATGGCGATGGTGCCGTGATGGCTGTTCCCGCTCACGATGAACGTGACTTCGAATTCGCCCACAAATACGGACTGCCGATCAGACAGGTCATCGATGTCGAAGGCAAAACCTTTATGGAAGACGTATGGCACGACTGGTATGCCGACAAGGAACATGGCAAATGCATCAATTCCGGCCGTTTCGACGGCCTCGGTCACCAGGAAGCCGTTGACGCCATCGCGGCGGTACTGGCGGAAAAAGGACTGGGCGAGAAAAAAGTCACTTACCGTTTGCGTGACTGGGGAATATCCCGTCAGCGATACTGGGGAACGCCGATTCCGATCATTCATTGCCCCGATTGCGGTGCGGTCCCGGTTCCGGAAAAAGATCTTCCGGTCCTGTTGCCGGAAGACTGCATTCCGGACGGGACAGGCAACCCGCTGGCGAAAGACGAAAAATTCATCAACACCACCTGTCCGCATTGCGGAAAACCGGCACGGCGTGAAACGGATACGATGGATACCTTCGTCGATTCCTGCTGGTACTTCATGCGTTACTGTTCGCCGGGTTCAGACAAGGCGATGGTCGATGAACGGAACGATTACTGGATGCCGATGGACCAGTATATCGGGGGTATCGAACACGCGGTCATGCACCTGCTTTATGCCCGTTTCTGGACAAAAGTCATGCGTGATCTGGGACTGGTGAAATTCGACGAACCCTTTGTCAAATTGCTGACACAGGGCATGGTTCTGAATGAAACCTATTACCGTGAAGACGCTTCCGGCAAAAAAAGCTGGTTCAATCCGGAAGAAATCGAATTGCAGCTGGACGAAAAGGGACGCCCCGTTTCCGCCAGACTCAAAACGGATGGACAACCCGTCAATATCGGTGGCATTGAAAAAATGTCGAAATCGAAAAACAACGGAATTGACCCACAGACACAAATCGACCAGTACGGTGCCGACACTGCCCGTCTTTTCACCATGTTTGCAGCCCCCCCCGAACAGACCCTCGAATGGTCGGGGTCCGGTGTCGAAGGGGCCAGCCGCTTCCTTCGCCGTGTATGGGCATTCTCCTACAAAAACCGGGACACCATCGCAACCGCTGCACGCGCTGTTCCCGAAAACCTGCCTGAACCGCTCAAGGCGTTAAGACGTGAAATCCATCAGGTTCTGCAACAGGCCAATCAGGACTATGCGCGCATCCAGTACAATACGGTCGTTTCGGCATGCATGAAAATGCTCAACACGCTTGAAGCGGCCAAACCGGACAACTCCACCGAATTTGCCGCTGTACTGCGAGAAACCTTCTCGATTTTCCTCAGAGTCCTCTATCCGGTCGTACCGCACATTACCTATGTCCTGTGGAAAGAACTGGGATATGCCGATCATGAAGGAGAACTGCTTGATGCGCCCTGGCCGCAGGTCGATCCAGCCGCACTGGAACAGGATGAAATCGGTATGGTTGTCCAGGTCAACGGAAAATTGCGTGGCAATATCCGGGTACCCAAGTCAGCGGACAAATCGCTGATTGAACGAATCGCACTTGAAAATGAAAGTGTCGCCAAATTCGTCACGGGAACCCCGAAACGCATCATCGTGGTTCCGAACAAACTGGTCAACATCGTCGTCTGAAACGGAAAGTGAACTGTTTATGAAAGCCACCATGAAATTCAATCATCTGCACCGCTGGATCGTCATTTTCGCAACCGCCGTTCTGGTCGCTGCCTGTGGCTTTCATTTGCGCGGCAATTACGATTTTCCATTCACTTCGCTATACATCGATTTTCCGGCAGGTTCCCAGACAGCCAGCATTCTCAGACGACAGATCACGGCAATGAACCTGACAAAAATCGTCAATAACCCGCAGGAAGCAGAAGTCATCCTGTCTGCCATTGCGGAAAGAAAGAAAAAAGAGGAACTGACATACAACATTCAGGGAAGAGTCCGCGAGTACTCGCTTTATTACAATCTGGAATACATGGTCAAAACTTCCCAGGGAAAAATGCTGATCGAGCCGACAAAAATTTCCCTGCGAAGAACGATGACTTACGACGACTCCGAAGCCCTTTCCAAAGAAAACGAGGAAATTCTGTTGTACAAGGATATGCAACAGGACATGGCACAACGGCTGTTGCGCAGACTTGCCACAATCAAACTGACGGCGGAAGACAGGGATACCGACGACGGGCAACCGGCAGCCACTGAATCCGGCAATACGTTCGAGTGACGATCCGAAGTTATGCATCTCAAGTATGACACGCTCCCATCCCACCTGGACAAGGAACAACTGGCCTCCCTGTATGTTCTGACCGGCGACGAACAGCTTCTGCTTCTTGAGGCAGCGGACCTGATCCGCAAAACAGCGCGCAAAAACAATATCGGCGAGCGTGAAATCATGACAGTCGAACGCGGCTTCAAATGGGGACAGCTTCATGCGGCCAACAATGCACTTTCCCTTTTCGGAGACCGTAAACTGATCGAACTTCGCATACCGGGGGGAAGGCCCGGCAAAGACGGAAGCCTGGCCCTGCAGGAATATGTTTCCGAACTCAATCCGGATAATGTCACACTGATTACACTGCCAAAGCTCGACTGGACAACACAGAAATCCGCATGGGTCGGCACTTTGCAGAAAAACGGGATCTATATCGAGGTTCCTTCCATCGATTTGCCGAAACTGGGAGACTGGATCGCCTCAAGGCTGAAAAAACAGAATCAGACGGCCAGCCAGCCATGCATCGACTTTCTCGTGGAACGGGTCGAGGGCAATCTTTTGGCCGCCCACCAGGAGATACAGAAACTCGGGTTACTTTATCCCGAAGGCGAACTTGACTTTGAACAGATCAAAAATTCCGTACTGAATGTCGCCCGGTACGACATTTTCAAGCTGAACGAAGCGATGTTAAGTGGAAACCGCTCCCGTTTCATCCGGATGATGGACGGTTTGAAAGGTGAAGGGGAACCGCTTCCGCTCGTGCTGTGGACATTCACCGACGAAATACGGACTCTTTTGAAATGCAAAACGGCACTTGAAAACGGGCAGCCTTTTCCCGCCATAGCAAAGACACTCCGTTTGAGAGGTCAAAAAGAAAAACTTGTCCAGACCGCCGTAAACAGACTCGGGAAAAAAGAAATACAGGCAGCCATGCAGCAAATCGCCCAGATCGACAAAATCATCAAGGGACTGCGATCCGAATCCTGGATGGATGATGCCTGGGATGCACTGACACAACTGGGACTTTCACTGGCCAGAACTTGAACGGATGCCAAGTGAATGGTAACGTTAATCCCTTCTGCCAATAACCGACACACGACAATGGAAATCAAAAGTTATATGACCCGGATCGGGCAACAGGCACGCCAGGCAGCCGGCCGAATGGCCAAAGCGAATACGGCGACCAAAAACAGGGCCCTGACATACATTGCCGAAGCGATCCGCCGCGATGCGGCACTGTTGCGCGCAGCCAATCAGAAAGATCTCGATACCGCCAGGGATAACGGTCTGGAACCGGCCCTGCTGGACCGGCTGTCGTTATCGGACAAGGCGATCGAAACCATGGCATCCGGTCTCGAACAGATTGCATCGCTGCCTGATCCGATCGGCGAGATCAGTGGCCTCAAATTGCGTCCGTCAGGCATTCAGGTCGGTCAAATGCGTGTCCCGCTCGGCGTCATCGGGATCATTTACGAAGCACGTCCCAACGTCACCGTCGATGCAGCGGGATTGTGCATAAAAAGCGGCAACGCCACCATCTTGCGCGGTGGTTCGGAAGCACTCCATTGCAATCAGGTTCTTGCATCCCTGGTCAGGGAAGGACTGAAAAATGCCGGGTTGCCCCAACAGGCTGTCCAGGTCGTCGAAACGACAGACCGTGCGGCAGTCGGCGAACTCATCACCATGACGGAATATGTCGATGTCATCGTTCCCCGTGGCGGGAAGGGACTGATTGAAAGACTGATGCGGGAATCGAAAATTCCCATGATCAAACATCTTGACGGCATTTGCCACACCTATATTGACGATTGTGCCGATCTGGAAAAAGCCGCCGAAATCGCATTCAATGCAAAATGCCAACGCTACGGAACCTGCAATACCATGGAAACCCTTCTGGTTGCTTCAGCAGTGGCACAGGATGCACTTGCCCTGCTGGCCAGGCGTTATCAGGACGAGAAAGTCGAACTGAGATGCGATGAAAAGGCATACGAAATCCTGCATGGTTATCCTTACCTCGCCAGAGCAACCGATGAAGACTGGACAACCGAATATCTGGCCCCGGTACTGGCAATCCGTACCGTCAACAGTCTCGACGAAGCGATCGACCACATCAACCGTTATTCGTCCAAACATACCGATGCCATCATTACGGAAAATTACAGCCATGCGCTCCGTTTTCTGCGGGAAGTGGATTCGTCATCTGTCATGGTGAATGCATCGACACGATTCGCGGACGGTTTCGAATACGGTCTGGGAGCCGAAATCGGCATTTCAAACGACAAACTGCATGCTCGCGGTCCTGTCGGACTGGAAGGACTCACTTCACTGAAATATATCGTACTGGGCCACGGAGAAATCCGGAAATAACCCCGGCCAGATCAACCACGGTCAAAAGGTAACCTGTCATGTCAGTAAATTATTCCTATTTCTGCTCCTGTCCAAGAGGACTGGAGTCCGCACTGGCGGACGAGCTGAAAGAAATCACCGGAAAAAGCAATACACTCAACGTTCATCAGACTGTTTCCGGCGGCGTCCACTGCTCCGGTACCCTTCAGGATGGCTGGTTGATCAACCTGCATTCCCGCATCGCCTCCCGTGTTTTGCAAAGAATCGCCCAGTCCGGTTACCGCAACGAAGACGACATCTATCACCTGACGGTAAAACAACCATGGGAAAAGTGGTTCGGCGTTGAAAATACCCTCCGTATCGACGTAACGGCAATCAAATCGCCGCTGAAAAGCCTGAATTTCACCACATTGCGTATCAAGGACGGTGTGGTGGACCGATTCCGGAATGAAACCGGAACCCGGCCTTCCATCAACACCCGCACGCCGGATATCCGGATAGCCGGATTCGTAGATGCCCACAATGTCACCTTGTATCTGGACACTTCCGGAGAATCCCTGTTCAAACGCGGATGGCGGCAGGAAACGGGAGATGCGCCGCTACGGGAAAATCTTGCGGCAGGTCTGCTAAGAACAACCGGCTGGCAACCGGGAATGCCGCTTCTCGATCCCATGTGCGGATCCGGAACCATACTGATCGAGGCGGCCCAGATCCTGCTCGGCATTCCTCCCGGATTTCAACGGACTTTTTCATTCGAGAAATTCCGTTTTTTCGACCGCCAGCGATGGCAATCCATGAAAGAAGCAGTCCGGATCAGACCGGCACCCCAAAATCCCCTGATATTCGGCAGCGACATTTCAGGTGACATGCTGGAAATGACACGACACAATCTTGATAATGCCGGTATCCCATTTGAAATCCCGCTTCACCAGATCGAGGCACAGGAAATCCGCCCGCCTGTCGAACAAGCCGGAATTCTTCTGACCAACCCGCCATACGGCGAACGAATCGGCGTACGCGGCAATCGTCATTTGCAAGCGGATGAACGGGCCACCCGGTTTTACCAGGAACTGGGAACCACACTGAAACAGCGCTTTCCGGGCTGGTCCGTTTTCCTGTTCACTGCCGATCTTGCCGTTCCCAAACTGCTCCGGCTGAAAGAATCCCGCAAAACCCCGTTTTATAACGGTCCGATCGAATGTCGCCTGTTCCGGTTCGATATGGTTGCGGGATCCAACCGTTCCGGAAAACCGAAAACCTTCCGGATCGCCCGGTAAACACCATCTATCCGGAGTAGCGTGAAATTGATTAGAACACTGCTGATCGACAATTACGATTCCTTCACATACAACCTTTACCATCTGATCGCGACAGTCAATCATTGCCCTCCGGTAATCATCAGAAACGACGACCCTCGCTGGAACATGGCAATACTGGACAATTTCGACAATATCGTCATTTCACCCGGACCGGGGAGACCGGATCGCCCCGAAGACTTCGGTATCTGCAAAGACGTCCTGATGCAGAAGATCCTTCCTGTTTTCGGTATCTGTCTGGGACATCAAGGCATCTGTCATTTCCATGGAGGTCATGTCGGTCCGGCTGCCCAAGCACAGCACGGCAGGCTGTCGCTCGTGACACATGACGGTTCCGGGATTTTCGAGAACATCCCCTCACCGTTCAGGGTCGTCAGATACCATTCGCTCGCCGCATACGATCTTCCGGAAACACTCGCCATAACAGCCCGTGCAGAAGACGGTACCATCATGGGAATCCGCCACAAGACATGGCCACAATGGGGAGTCCAGTTCCATCCGGAATCCATTTGTACGGATTTCGGAAAACAGCTGTTTGAAAATTTCAGAAAAATCACGGAAAGCTGGCACAGAGAGCATCGCAGAAACCGCGTGGAACGCCCTTCTTCCCTGTTTTCATCCGGTTTCCACTCCCCTTCCCGGGAAATCCCGAACGGCAATCTTGTCATATTACACGAGCAAATCCCATGCGATATGGATAGCGAAAAACTGTTCGACCGCTTCTTCAGGGATTCTCACCATGCCATCTGGCTTGACAGCAGCCGTCAGGATTACGGATCGGGACGCTTTTCCTTCCTGTGCCGGGCCGACGGTCCCCTCGCCCGGATAGCCACAGTCGACATCCGTACCCGAACCGTCCACATCGAAACACCGGACGGAAACAGACAAAGCATTCATTCCGGCTTTTTCGAATGGCTGGAAAACGATTTGAACCAATCCGGCATCAAGCCCTGTGCGGCACCTTTTGAATTCTCTTTGGGATGGATGGGCTATATCGGGTATGAAATAAAAGCGGATTGCGGAGCAGGCTTTGCCCATCCTTCTTCATATCCCGACGCCGTTCTTCTCTTTTGTGACCGCGGGATCGTGATCGATCACCGGGAAAAACGGATTCATCTGCTTGCACTGGCCGACAAAAACACCTTGACCGATGCCAGCGACTGGCTCAAATCAACGGCTGCCCGGCTCGACTCTTTTGCAGACTGCACACCGGATACACCAGAAGACCTGCCGGATCATCTGGATCTGACCGCGCCTTTCACACCAAGGCACGACAAACAGCATTACATCGACCTGATTCTGAAAAGCCAGGAATACATCAGGCAAGGCGAAACATACGAAATCTGCCTGACCAATACCGTGACAGGCAAAACAGATGCCGATCCCTGGGTGGCATACCGCATGCTGCGCCGCGCCAATCCGACGCCATACGGCGCCTACCTCCAGTTGAAAGACATTTGCATACTGAGCTGCTCTCCGGAACGTTTCCTGAAAATCTCCCGCGAATGCATTGCCGAGTCAAAACCGATCAAGGGAACACGAAAAAGATCGGACAACCCGGAAAAAGACCGCCAGCTTCTCGAGGAACTGGCCAACAGTGAAAAGGAAACGGCGGAAAACCTGATGATTGTCGATCTCGTCCGTCACGACCTGGGACAAACGGCCGAGCTGGACAGCGTCAAGGTTCCCGCACTGTTCGCCATCGAGTCGTACCAGACCGTCCATCAGATGGTCAGCACCATTACATCCAGAATCCGGGCCGATTCCTCGCCATGCCAATGCATCCGGGCAGCTTTTCCCGGAGGTTCCATGACCGGCGCCCCCAAATTGCGGACGATGCAGATTCTCGATGAACTGGAAAACGGGGCACGCGGCATTTATTCCGGGGTCATCGGTTATTTCTCCTTATGTGGTGCCGTCGACCTGAGTATCGTCATCCGTACACTCGTCATGTCGCACGGCACCGTCACATTCGGTGTCGGAGGAGCCATTACCTTGCTTTCCGATCCGGAAGAAGAATACGATGAAATCCGCACCAAGGCCAAAGCTTTTCTTGACCTGTTCGACACGGATTTTCCCACCCAACCATTACCACCACACTGACACCGTGCCAGCTGAATCCACATACCGCTATACGCCGGATGGAACACTCGTTTCCATCGACGAACCAGAACCCCGTTTGCTCGTTGCCGACTCATGGCTGGCAAAAGAGGGCCATGTTCGTGCACTGCACTTGCACCGCCGGCGCTTTTTGTCGAGTTGCACAGAACTGGCCGGAATTCATGAAAAAACAGTCGCCCCATTCTGGGAAAAAGTGCTTGAGAAAATCCCGAAAACCGGCCTGTGGTTTCCACGCATCGAACTGGCCGGCACTGTCAGACAGCCGGTTTTCCAGTTGCGTATCCGCAAGGCCCCGCCGCTTCATTCAACCGTCCGGCTGATTGACTGCCACATCGCCGACTTTCGCAAAAAGCCACGGCACAAAGGTCCCGATCTGGACCGAATGGGAGCAATACGCCGGATCCTTTTGGAGAAAGGAGCCGAAGAAGGCATTCTGACGACTCCCGAAGGATATATTCTGGAAGGACTGACCACAAACATTCTGTGGTGGGAAAACAATACCCTGTGCAGCGCCCCTCCCGCATACCGGATTTTGCCGGGTATCACAGGCAAACTGGTTCAACTTGTCGCCCTGCGCAACAACATTCCGGTCGTTCGCCGCAAAAGGAAATTGCAAGATCTGAACAACCGGGAAGTATGGGCCGTCAATGCACTTCATGGCATTCGCCGGGCCGTGAACTGGGCCTGTTCGCCATTCAGAACCACCTCGCATGTCGATATCGGCCACTGGCGGAACGCGCTGGAAAACTTCAATGAAAAAATCTGAACGCCTTACGCAGTCCCGGTTTTACTTCATCGTCACATTCCGGCGATGGTCATTTGCCCGATCAGTATGGACCCCGACTTCTTGGCACCACGGATCAGGGTATCCGCACCAACCGCCACAATCTGGCCGAACATTTCCCTAAGATTCCCGGCAATCGTGATTTCCTGCACAGGATATTGAATGACACCGTTTTCAACCCAGAAACCCGACGCCCCTCGCGAGTAGTCACCTGTCACATAGTTGATACCTTGCCCCATCAGTTCGGTCACCACCAGCCCCGTCCCCATCTTCTTCAACATACCGGCAAAATCGTCGGCCGCCTCTGTTAGCCTCGAACTGAAAACCAGATTGTGCGAACCGCCGGCATTACCTGTCGTTTTCATTCCGAGCTTGCGCGCGGAATACGACGAAAGAAAATATCCGTTCACAATACCATCCCCGACAATCTGCCTGCGGCTCGTCCTGACACCCTCATCATCAAAAGGAGCCGATCCCATCGCTCCCTTGAGATGAGGGTCTTCAAGCAACCCGATATGTTCCGGAAAAATCCGTTTACCCAGCGCATCCGGCAAAAAGCTGGATTTCCTGTAAAGCGAACTGCCGGAAACCGCGTAAACGAACGAGTTGACCAGACCGATAGCGACAGGCGCCTCGAAAAGGACCGGGCATCTTCTCGTCCCGATCTGACGGGCATTCAGGCGCGCCAGCGCGCGTTTTGCCGCATACCGTCCGACATCCTCCGGCGATTTCAGTTCGACGGGATCGCGGGAAGCCGTATACCAGTAATCTCTCTGCATACTGTCACCCGAAGCGGCAATCGGTGCGACAGAAAGGGAATGACTGGAATAAGGATACCCTCCCATAAATCCGTCACTATTGGCCAGAACAAAATGGGAATGCTGCACACTGACGCTGGCCCCTTCACTGTTGGATATCCTCTTGTCTGTATCAAAAGCCGCCGCTTCACAGCGTCTTGCCAGTTCGACCGCTTCCTGCGAATCAATCGGCCAATGGTAATAAAGAGACAGATCCGGCGGATTTTTTTCCAGCATATCGGCATCAGGCAGACCGGCGGCCTCATCCTCCGAAGTAAAGGAAGCGATATTGTAGGCTGCCTCTACAGTCTGTTTCAGCGATATCCCGGAAAAATCCGAGGTCGTGGCATTCCCCCGTTTCCTGCCGACGAAAACAGTAATGCCGATACCCTTGTCCTGATTTTTCTCAATAGTCTCGATTTCTCCTTTGCGCACACTAACGGAAAGGCCGTTTCCTTCACTGATACCGACCGCGGCACCGGAAGCTCCCTTTTGCCGCGCATATCGCAACGTATCTTCGGCAATCTGTTTCAATTGATCGTTCGTATAGAGAAAATCGGAATCATTCATGAGATTATCTTTTTGAAGGTATTGTCAAGACTGTTATGATAGCAGTCAATCATAAACGATTTAATGACCTTGCACAGAAGTCTGATTATGCCAAATTCAAACAGGGGAATCTGCGGTTTCCAGTCCGGTGAATTCGAAGAAGAATACGAACGTCCATCCAAATCACAGCGCAAACGCGAAATGACCGCCTTGCAAAAGACCGGAGAACAACTGGTCAACGAATCTGCGGACAGAATCAAACGGACTCCCATGCCGGAAAATCTGAGAGAAGCCATACTGGAATGCCAGCGGATCAGAAACCACGAAGGCAGAAGACGCCAGTTGCAGTACATCGGCAAAATCATGCGCTCGCTCGATGAAGAGGCGATCGCCACCATCAACCGGACCATCGAAAGCTGGAGAGGTCTGTCAAAAGCCGATACGCTCTTGATGCACGCCCTAGAAAACCAGCGTGAAAAACTGCTGGCGGATGAAAGGGTACTGACCGAATTTCTGCACAAATATCCTCAGGCAGACATCCAGCAATTACGGACACTCATCCGAAATGCCAAAAAGGAAACGGCTGCCAATAAACCCCCGAAAGCCTATCGTGAAATTTACAGACTGCTAAAGCAAATCATGACTGCACCGCCCCTGCCCGAACATAAAAACCATGAAAGCGAGGAATAAATGAAAAAAAATGCTGGCGACATCTCCATCGGACTCGTCTCCGTTTCCGATCGGGCTTACGAAGGCTCATACCCGGATCTGGGTATTCCGGCACTGAAAGACTGGCTGGCCTCCGCCATTACATCACCATACTGGCTGGAAACCCGTCTGATACCGGACGATAAGGAACAGATCGAGAAAACCCTGCACGAACTGGTTGACGAAGACCGCTGCTCGCTGATTCTGACCACAGGAGGAACCGGCCCGGCACGACGCGACCAGACACCGGATGCCACCCTTGCCGTCGGCACCCGGGAAATGCCGGGGTTTGCGGAACGGATGCGTCAGATCAGTCTGCATTTCGTCCCGACCGCCATACTGTCCCGACAAGTTGCCGTCATCTGCGAACGTCCTGACCATGCCGCCCTGATACTGAATCTGCCGGGACGGCCCGCAGCCATCCGGCAGACGCTGGAAGGTGTCCGCGACAAAAACGGGACGCTCACAGAACCCGGCATTTTCACCGCCATTCCATACTGTATCGAACTGATCGGCGGCCCGACCATTGAAACGAACGAGACCGTATGCAAGGCATGGCGTCCCTCCAAGGATCCATCGTGACATTATTTCAACCCACTGTTTTATAACCGACGAGAAAAAACAATGAACAATACGTATCTTCAGTACAGCCAGACCGATACCGGAGACAACCCGGAAACCAGTATCATCTGGATGCATGGTCTTGGCGATCACGGTTCGAGCTTCATCCCGCTGGTCCGTGAATTCGATCTCACCGGCTGTCCCCCCATCCGTTTCATTTTCCCCCATGCTCCCGAACGTCCCATCACCGCCAATGCAGGATATCCCATGCGGGCATGGTTCGATATCTATAACGGTTTCGATGATGCCGACATGGAAGATTCGGAAGGCGTTGCCGAATCGCAAAGACTGATTACCGGACTGATCGAACAGGAAAAAAAACGTGGCGTTCCATCCGACCGTATCCTTCTTGCCGGATTTTCGCAAGGATGTGCCATGGCGCTTTATACCGGACTGTGTTATCCGGAAAAACTGGCCGGTATCATCGGACTGTCAGGATACATGCCGCTGATTTATTCTTTCCCTGACGACCGGAACCCCGTCAATCAGAACACGCCGATATTCATGGCCCACGGAACCCAGGATGAAGTCGTCCCCTTTTCGAGAGGCGAAGACACCATGAAATTGCTGACCTCGCTGGGCTACAACGTCAACTGGAACGCTTACCAGATGTCCCACACCATGTCGATGACAGAAGTCATCGATCTCGGTGCATGGCTGAGACAACTGCTGGCAACCTGACAGTTTGTCGCAAGACCGGCGCGAAAGACAGCGCAGGCACCGGGAAGAACCGAAACATACCCTTTCCGGAAGATATCTTGCCAAACCGTTCTTGTTCAATACAAAAAACCGAAGCCCTCGCAAGAGGGCTTCGGCCAACAAGCTGAATGGGGACCTGATCCCATTCAACAGGAGGGAAGGGCCGGGAAGGCAAAACCCTCCTTCTGTTGTTGAACAGTTTTTGTCCTGCGATCAGAACTTGTGGGTGATACCGATCTGAACACCGTAGGTACCGTCGTCGGTATCGCCATAAATCGCTGCGACTTCCTTGTCGTCGTAGTCGGTGTAAGCCAGATTACCGTAGATGGCGGTACGTTTGGACAGGTCATAGGTATAACCGATGGCATACTTGTAGATGTCCTTGTCGCTGATATTGCCACCATTGGCTTCGACTTCCATCCACTGGGCGGAAGCGTTCAGACGGCCCGGACCAAGCTTCCATTCGACGCCCAACAACCACTGGTTTTCCTGGATGTCATCGGCACCAGCATAAGCTGTCAGTTTATTGTCAAGTTTGGCTGTTTTCCAGGCGCTTTGATCACCCAGTGCGTAACCTTTGTCCTTGGTCTGTTGATACAGCAATTCGACCTTGGCAGGACCGAAGCGGTATGCAGCACCCAGGTTCCAGACGGACGATTTCTTGGAATCGGCCAGACGGCTCCAGTTACCGACCAAGGCCAGAGGACCGTTGTCGTAACCGAGCATGATGCCGTAACCGTCATTGTCTGCGCCAGCATCTTTCAGACCCTGACCATATTGACCGGAATCACGGGAATCGCTGTCCATGTTTTCACCCAGAGAATAGGTAGCGCCGAAGTGGAAGCCGCTCCAGTTCGGGCTGTCATAACGGATGGTGTTGTCGATACCACGGACACGCTGGGAACCGTACATCATGGAACCAACGCCATATTGATAGAACGGATCGAACTTACGGATGGTTTCGGTGGTCAGTTCGTTCACACGGCCCAGTTTGACAGCACCCCAGTCACCTTTCAGACCGACGTTGGCCAGACCGGCAAGGTCTCTATCAGCACTTTTGTTTTTATAACCTTTCCCTGCCTTATTGCGGCCGTTATTCAGATCAAACCGCTGTTCCAGTTCGAAAGTGGCTTTCATGCCGGAACCGAGGTCTTCCACACCGCGGAAACCCAGACGGTTGTTGACGTTTTCACCCATTTCCACATCATGGCCGGATTTCTTGATGAAGCCGGTATCCACGATACCGTAGATGGTCACGTTGGATTGTGCGTGAGCCACGCCGGCAGCGGCACCCAAGACTGCCAATGCGATTAGCGTTTTTTTCATTTTATTCTGCCCCTTATGTTAAAAAAGTTGCTGATCCCCCTCAGGAGTCATTGACAGAATAACGGCCGGTAGGTAGGTAGGTAGGTAGGTAGGTAGGTAGGTAGGTAGGTAGGTAGGTAGGTAGGTAGGTAGGTAGGTAGGTAGGTAGGTAGGTAGGTAGGTATCATGTTTGAACTTCCTTCCCTTTTCAACCTTTTTTGTATCTTATACGCAACAAAAATGCCACTTTTTTCATTTTACGGGATCACTGCTCCAGGCACAGGCTTTTCCATTCCTTCCATGTGAATCCGCCATACCCATACCGGCTGATTGGCTTTCCGGCACGAATACCGGTATCCACATGACGGCAATATGGTGTATGGATGGAACTTTCCGTAAAAAACCGTCCCGTCCATACATGACAGTCACATGAACGATCCCGCTATCTTGTGCCGACCGCTTTTCTGTACGGTTCCGTCACATACAGGTTCTTGCCGAACGTTCCCCCGATAACGCCGGCCTGGACAAATACATCATGTTCTGTCGCAAGTGTCTTCAATGTGGCCCGATCCAGGGCAACATGGAACATATCCCCCCATCGTGCTGCGACATTATCTGCATTTTCCGGTGTGAATCCGGCATGTTTTTCCAGAATGTCCGTCACGTCCTTCCTGTGTGCGATACCCCATTTCTCAACCTGAATCCATGATCGGACGGCACTGGAAACCAGACCGGGATATTTGTTGATGAATTCCTCTCTGGCTACTCCCATGCCGATATATGGAGCGGCAGAACTCCCCGATATACTTTTCCATTCGTCTTTCAGCGCTCCCAGCTTGCGCAGTTTCACCTTGTTTTTCAGGTTCTCATAGGTAATCGACCGGAGAATGGATGCATCGATCTGCTTCTGGGCAATAAACTGCGCCAGTCTTGATTCATTGCCTGACACAATGGAATAGTCACCCGGCTCCAGCCCGTATTTCCTTTCGGCAATGGTATTAGCAATAATGACTATCGTCGCGGAAGGATAAGTCCCGCCGACTTTCTTTCCTTTCAGATCCTGCCACGTCCTGACAGACGAATCTTCCGGTACGACGACGACGGCATCGGCAAGCTGTACTGCGGCGACCAGTTTTAGCGGAACGCCATCATGGACCACACTGAAAAAATTGCTCAACGGAATACCGAAAGCGATATCAATATCGCCGGTCGTCAGTGCCTTGAGTGATGAAGGAGGATCGGAAAAGCGGACATACTCCACATCAACACCGTTTTTTTCCAGAAACTTTTTGGCTTCCAGAACGCATCCGAACGGGAGACTGACACCGCTTGTCCAGTAACCCAGCCTGATTTTTCCTTTTTCCTCACCCGCTACCGCACCTGTCATCACCACAATCAGCAGCATCCATGCCGCCAGCCATTTCTTCATTTCAGTCCTCACTATCCGTTTTTTCACAAAAGTTTCCCTGAACGGAAACAACAGAATTTCCCTATCGGCCTTCAACCGGGCCGCTATTTTTCACGGTTTTTCGCAAAAAACGGTTTCAACATCGTTTCCGGAAAGTGGTATTCACGGCTGAAACAAGTACTTCCGCAAAGGGAACCGTTTCCAGTTCATGGCACAGACCGATCAGTTCGTCCTGTGTCGAGGCCGCGATAATCCCTTCTGTCTGCATACGGAATTTTTTCCCGACCGCGTCCCAATCCAGCGGATTTTCCGGATCTCCCTTTGAAATATTGGTCTGGGCCACCAGTTTTTCCCCGTCTTCCGTAACGGCTTCAATCCGTGCCGGCCAATATTCGGGAACCAGTGCATCGATTCCGTCATCGACGACGACCTGAATGCTTTTTTCCAGATAGCCGACCGCTTCTTCCGCGACTGCCTGATCCGTAAAATGACGTTCGACCGGAACACCTCTCAGAAGCGCACTGGCGACACAGTACGTCATACTGAAACGAGCCTGCCGCGAATCCACAGGATTGCGGCATCCGACAAAACCGACAGCAGCCCTGTAAGTAAACAGCCTGATTTTTCCCAGAAAACGTCCTCCGGCTTTTTTTCTGATTTCCAAAGCGGCATCGATCGCCGAATGTGTATGACGGCAACATGGATAAGCCTTGACGGAAACATCCAGCGTTCGCCATCTTTTCCCGAAATCCCTGAAAATACGCTCATCGACTTCCTGCCGTGCAAATCCGGCAAAAAAGCCCTTCTCCCCTTCCAGAATATCCCCCGCCCCGCTGAGTCCTCTCTCTGCCAGCAAGGCAACCAGAACACCCTGTGCGGATGCTGTTCCGGCATGGAGGAACTTGCTCGTTCCTCCATGCAGAAATTCCTGGAGAAACTGCATCAGTCCGGATGCCATCGAACCGGCATTACCCAACGCCCAGTCCAGATGTTGCCTGTCCAGCCCGAGCATTTTTCCGGCCGCCATAGCCGCACCGAATACTCCGGCGGTAGAGGTGGTATGAAAAATCTCATAATGCGCCGGAACCACTGCCGCGCCGATCCGGAGCAGAACCTCATATCCCCCGACAACCGACAGAATCAGGTCTTCCCCTGTTTTGCCTGCGTAACCGGCAACCGCCAGCGCGGCGGGAACAACAACCGTTGCGGGATGTGTAATGCTTCTGCGCTCCACATCATCCATTTCAAGGATATGCCCATAATAGGCATGCGACAGCGCGGCCAGAAAAGCATTGCTACCCCCGCCACCGATAATGGCCGCCTGATCCTTTCCGCCGAGGCTTTCGACCAGCGACCTGATGGGCGCGGAAGCGGGATGAACGGCGCCCCCGACAGCACATCCGATCCAGTCCAGAATATATTTCCTGACAGCGTCAATGACTTCTGCCGGAACATCCTCATAACGAAGTCCCGTAACAAATTCCGTGGATGCCCGGGAAGGAGAAAATTGCCAGTTTTTCATACATTTTTATCCCAAATAAAAGCAAAACGGTAAAAGCCCGCCGGCAGCTTAAACATTCATGACAGAAACGTCACAGGCTGTTTGAATGCACGATGGCCAGACAGGAACAACCATCCTGAAAAACAATTTGTCGATTTCCCCACGGGAAATGGCAAACAAATATCTGGCTGGAATACAGGAAACGAAGAACGGTCAGACAGCCCGCTATTGCCGGATCGTGAAATCAGCAACAGGGACAACAGAAATGGCAGGAATACACAAGGAAAGGCCAAGAAAAACTTTTCCCGGACGGAAATGGAAAATTCACATCAGTTTTTTCTTGAATGCACAGCATATGCATGTTTCTGTCTATCGTTTTTTCACATAATCAATATTATTCCTACTTAAACTATAGGAATAATATTGATTATGTCATTGCCGCTCGCGGCTGTCAAACACTATATTTCCGGAACCATCCGGACAATTCCCGCAAGTCCGGCATGACATACAGAAACAGACTGCTGAGAAAATTCAAAAACAGGATTCACGAATCCGATACATCCCGCCCTCATTTGTGTCCGATCATTACTGTCCGGAATGAAATGAAGTCTAGTTCTGTAAAACGGACTCCATCATCAGAAAAATGAAACATTTGAAAATCATCTATTTCAGCAATTCATGGGAATATCTTCTGGCGGCATGTGCCGTCGTACTGCTTCTCTTTCTGGCCCTGCTGTCCCTCAAACGGATACTGGCGGCCCAACTGTACAAAAGGGCACGCCGTACGGCGACATACTGGGATGATATTCTTGCCATGACTGCGGCATCCACCAGCACGGTTTCCCTGCTGGTATTCTCGTTTCTGAGCGGCCTTTATATTCTGGATTTGCCGGATGAGGTCAATGCCGTCAATGCCCATCTGGCCGCCGTCGTTTTCCTGTTCCAGTGCGGACTGTGGTTATCGAAAGCGATATCCGGCTGGCTTGCCATCAAGGCTTCTCCCGAACTGGCTAACGGAACACGTCATGAAACGATGAATATGCATATCATCGGGTTCATCACACGTATCGTAATATGGACGATCGTTCTGCTACTGATCCTCGACAACCTGGGCATCAATATCACTGCCCTGATTGCCAGTCTCGGAATCGGTGGTGTCGCCGTGGCACTGGCTGTCCAGAATATTTTAGGAGATCTGTTCGCCTCCCTGTCGATTGCCATCGACAAACCCTTCGAAGTCGGGGACTCTATTGTCATCGACGATCTGAACGGTACCGTGAAATATGTCGGACTGAAAACGACACGACTGACGAGTATATCGGGCGAGGAACTCGTTATCTCCAATGCCGATCTGCTGAAAAGCCGGATTCACAACTTCAAGAAGATGCAGGAAAGACGCATGGTCTTTACAATAGGGGTCACTTTCGACACGTCTTCTGAAAAACTGCGGCGAATCAGCGAAATCATCCAGGAGATCTTCAGCCACATTCCCACTGTCCGGCTGGACCGGGTTCATTTCAGCAGCATCGGTCAATCCAGTCTGGATTTCGAAATCGCCTATTACGTCAGGGATTCCAGCTATACAATCGCCATGGACGCACAGCAGGAAATCAATTTATCCCTGATCGAACACTTTGCCAAAGAAAATATCGAATTCGCTTTTCCGACACAGACACTTTACGTCACGGAAAACGTGCTGGGATCAGCCGGTACGTAATCCGTATTTGTCCGTTGGCACTGCCGCGAGCAATGACCGGGTATAAGGATGGCGCGGATTGCGGTAAATCTCGTCAGAATCAGCCATTTCAACGACTTCTCCCTGACGCATGACCATGACCTGGTCAGCCATATATTTCACAACGGACAAATCATGGGATATGAAAAGATAAGACAAACCGAACTCATCCTGCAAATCCTGCAACAGATTGAGAATCTGGGCCTGTACCGATACATCCAGTGCCGAAACCGACTCATCACAAACCAGAATTTCCGGCTGCATCGTCAGACACCGTGCAATCGCGATACGCTGACGCTGTCCACCGGAAAACTCGTGTGGATAACGGTAAAACGCCGCCCCCGGCAAACCAACCTTTTCCAGCCATTCAAGAGCCATTTCTTTCCGTTGTACGGCCGACAGCGTTCCCCTGTGGATCGCGAGCGGTTCCATCAGAATTTGTCCGACAGTAAACCGGGGATTCAGCGAGGCATAGGGATTCTGGAAAACGATCTGGATACGCCGTTTGTAAGGGTAAAACGCTTTTTCCGACAGCGACAGAATATCCTTTCCGTCAATGAATACCTGCCCGCCACTGGCTTTATGCAACCTCATCAGCGTCAGGCCCAGCGTCGTTTTTCCCGATCCCGATTCGCCGACGATACCCAGCGTTTTCTTTCTCGGAAGAACGAACGAAACATCCCGGACGGCATGAAACACGGTTTTCTTGAAAAAGCCGGTACGGATCTCAAAATCCTTGCTCAGGTTCCGTACCTCAAGGACAACGGCATTCTTTTCCGTATACCCCCGGATACGATCCGGTTTGCCACTGACCGGTTTTTTGCCGGATTTCATGACATCGTCAATAACCGGCAGACGGAACGGCCGTTCATTCATAGGGGGACGGCAAAGCAGAAGCGCTTTGGTATAGCCATCTGCGGGAGACTCGAAAATATTTCTTGCCGGCGCCTGCTCCCGGATTTCACCATACCTCATGACAATCACTTCATCGGCTATTTCCGAAACCAGCTGAAGATCATGTGTAATGAACAGAATGGACATGCGACGCTTCTTCTGCAATGTCCGCAACAGTTCGATAATCTGGCGTTGGATGGTAACGTCCAGTGCCGTTGTCGGCTCATCGGCAATCAGCAATCGGGGTTCACAGGCAATCGCCATGGCAATCATCACCCTTTGCTGCTGCCCTCCGGACAATTGGTGGGGCCAGGCATCCACTTTGCGTTCCGGATCGGCAATACCGACTTCACCCAGCAATTCAATGGCTCGCATTCTCGCCTGCCGAAAATCCATTCCCTTGTGCAGACGCAACACTTCTCCAATCTGGTATCCCACCGTAAAAACGGGATTCAAAGACGACATCGGTTCCTGAAATATCATGGATATTTCCGAGCCGCACAATCGTCTTCTTTCTTCCGGATTCATTTTCAGAAGGCTCTTTCCGTTATACAGGATATCTGATCCGGCATCGATGACCGCATTGCCGGAAGGCAGCAACCCCATGACAGCCAGCGCACTGACCGACTTTCCGCTTCCGGATTCGCCGACCAGAGCGACTGTTTTGTTGTATGGAACCGTGAAAGAAATGCCCTTGACCGCCTCGAAACAGGACTGCTTTCCGGTTCTGAACGAAACACGGAGATTTTTGACGTATAACAGGTTATCCGTTCCGCTCATGACTTCTCCTGTTTCAGTCTCGGATCAAGTGCATCGCGAAGACCGTCCGTAAACAGGGACAACGCGGTCACCAGAACAGCCATGGCGACCGTCACGGCGACGAGCTGCCACCATTTCCCGAGAATCAGTTCGTTCTGTGCCTCATTCAACATACTGCCCCAGGAAACCACCCCGACAGGGACACCGAATCCGAGGAAACTCAAAATGACTTCCGACTTGATGAAACCGACCGACAGAATCGACATCTGAACCAGCGAAATATGACTGACATTGGGAAAAATGTGAACGAACATTTTCCGCCAGTCCGATGCTCCGATCGTGGTGGCAGCCAGTACATATTCCCGTTCCTTGTGCTTCATATATTCCGCACGCACCAGACGGAAAACCCCCGTCCACCCTGTCAGGCCGAGAATCAGAATGATAGTAAGCACCCCCTTGCTTTGCAAAACCGCCGCAACGGCCAGAATCAGCAAAAGGTAAGGAACAGATGTGAACACGTTATAAAACCAGTTCAGGAAATCATCGACCCACCCTCCGAAATACCCGGCAAACGCTCCCAGCAACGTTCCCAGTACCGTCGCGACCAGTGCGGCAATCAGCCCGACGAGAATGGATGTTTCCGATCCTTTCACCGTTTTTTTGATGACATCATGCCCCCATTTGTCAGCGCCAAACAGAAGGGTTTCATGGCGTTCTTCTTGACCGGAAACTTCTGTCAGCCTGCTCTTCTGCTGGACACGTATGGCATCCAGTTCTTCCTTGAGAGGATCATCGATACCATAATCATTTCCGGCAGGTATTCCATGTTGCATGGACTTTCTCAGATCGCGCAAAATATCTTTCAAGGGATCGACGGGATTTTCGGGAGGAATGGCTTCTGTCTGCGTATCGGCGGCCGCATACTGATCGCCGGATGCATAATCCGTCTGTCCGGCCATAAAGGCCGGCGGCGCATAGTGAACACCTACTTCTTCCGACCAGTCGGAAGCTACCAGTCCGGACACGGACAAAACCAGCAGTCCCAGAAAAAGAACGACGATTCCCAATGAAAACATGGCCAGCCTATCCGCTCTCAGACGCTTCCATGTCAGCGACCACAATCCATCGGAGCCTGTCGGGAGTTTATTCATTTCCATCACCGCAAACGAACACGCGGATCGATTTTCTGATACAGCAAATCCGCCAGCAGATTGAAAAACATTGTCGCCATCGCGACATAAACCGTGATGGCCTTGATGACCGGAAAATCGCTGCGTTCAACCGCAAGAATGATTTCCCGTCCGATGCCGGGTATCGAAAAAAAACGCTCGACAAGAAACGCGCCGATCAAAAGGGAAGGCAAATTGGACATGACATACGTTATGATCGGGATCGCGGCATTGCGCAACACATGAACCCATAAAATCCTTTTTTCCGACAACCCCTTGGCACGGGCCGTTCTGACATAATCCTGTCCGACCTCGTCAAGCATGAACGTCCTGTACAGGCGAAGATTGGGCGCGATACTGACGACAAGCAGAATCAGAATCGGCAATGACGCATACCGGAAAAGATTTTCAATCCAGTTATCCCCCCATCCCTGCACGGGAAACCATCCCAGTTTATAGGCCAGCCAGTACTGGAAAACGATGATGTACACCAGTATGCTGATCGACATCCCGACCGTACAGACTATCATGATCATCCTGTCCGTCAGCGATCCCCGGACATAGGCGACAGCCAGCCCCAGCGCAATGGCAAGCCCGGTTTCAAAAACCGTCAACGGAACCAGCAAGGTCAGTGACGGCCCGAGACGGGAAAGAATGATGCCGGAAACGGGTTCACCGGTACTCCAGCTGCTGCCGAAATCGAAACAGACCGTCTGTTTCAGAAATATCCAGAGCTGCACATACATGGGTTCATCGATACCCAGCTGCCTGCGGATATTGGCGATCTGTTCCGGATTGGAAATCTTGCCTGCCAGCACATAGGCGGGATCGCCTCCTACCCAGTTGAAAAGAAAAAAAACCAGCAGCAGAACCCCGAGAAGAGTGGGTATCATTTGCCACAGACGCCGGATCAGATATGACACCATGCTATCTTATGATTCCTTTTACAGGATCAGTACGTTTCATGAACAAAAACAGGCGGACGGTACAAACCCCGTCCGTCATGTCAATCATTTGTTGACCTCAAGACCGCTGATATCCTCATAGAAAGCCGCACTGTCAGGCGAGCGCCCAAGAAAATATCTTACCATTCTGTCCGCCGGCAATTCGCTGCCTCTTTCAAGAACCGTCTTTCTGTAAAACCGGCCCACCTGCGGATTCACCAGTTTTCCGTTGAAGCGGGAAAGCATGTCCAGTGCCAGAACCTTGGACCAGAGATAACCGTAATATCCGGCGGAATAACCACTGACAACATGACTGAACTGGCCAGGGAACTGCGTTCCCTGATCGTACCCCTGGAGGGTCTTGCCTTCCATATCGACCCAGGTATCCATGACATCCCCCGGCTTGTCACTGTATATTTTCATATCGTATTTGGCATAAAGCGCCTGCCGGGAATAGAAAATTCCCTGTCCGAACCGCCTTGATTCATTGAGACGCTTCAACATGTCCCTGTCAATTTGCGGACAACTGTTGCCGCAATAGAGCGGCAATGTGGACAAGGCCTCATAATCATGCGCCCATTCCTCGAACATCTGCGAAGGCGCCTCGACGAAATCCCGCTCGACACTGGTTCCCGACTGTTCGACAAAACGGGTCCTGGACATGACGCCATGCAAAACGTGTCCGAATTCGTGCAACATCGTCTCAAGCTCGTCGAGATCCAGACCATACCGGTTGAAATTGGCGACCAGTACCGAGATCGGCAAACGGTTTTCCTGTGTACTGGAGCCTTGTACCGGGAAAGCGGCGGCGTGACCGTATTTTCCTTCACGGGGATAAATATCGAGATAAATCCCGCCGATCTGTTTGTCCGTCGTTTTGTCGATCACATCATAATAAAGAACATCGGAATGCCAGACCGGAACATCGGCCTTTTTGAATTCGATACCGTAAAGCTGGCTGGCCAGCCCCATCACCCAATCCATGGATGCTTTCGTCGGAAAATACTGGCGCAACACGTTCTGATCGATGTTGTAACGGACCTGTTTGACTTTTTGCAGCCAGTAATTGGTATCCCACCGTCTGATTTCCGCTTCGGACAACGGGATTTGCCTGACAGCGGCCTTGAATGCTCGCAACTCGTCAAGTTCGCGTTTTTCCTCGGAAACAACGATTTTTTCGACATCCGCCAGGAATTTATCCACGGTGGCCGGTTTCTTGGCCATACGTCGGCGCAATGCAAAATCCGCATAACTCCGGTAACCGGACAAAACGGCCATTTCATGCCGGAGATTGACCGCTTCCTGCAAAAGCCGGAGATTGGCCGGCGTTCCGCGATTGATGAAAGCGAACCGGTAACGTTCACGCGCCTTGTCATTTTCGGCATACTGCATAAACGGAATATATTCAGGATAGGAAAAACCCAACAGGAAATTTCCCTTCTCATCCTTTTGCAGCCGGTCTATATAATCTTTCGGCAACCCCTGCAATTCATACGGCGTAAAAACCAGCCTTGTTTTGTTCTCCCGGATATTCCGGCTGAATTCCTGATCGATTTCCGTCAGTCGTGCCAGTATCTGCTTGACGCGTTTCTGCTTGTCGGGCAGCAACGAGACGCCGGCATCTTCATAAGCACTGACGTTATCCTGACGCAATTTCCGCTCTTCATCATCATTGACGCGGACAATACGCATATTCCGGTACAGTTTTGCGTTCTGGAACAAATCCGTAATAAAACGCTGGACATCCATGGAACAGGCATCCGCATTCTTGCGGACTTCCCCATCCGGAGAAACCTGACTCAAAAGCGCCATCGGCCCCTGCAAATTTTCCAGACTGATTTGCAGACGGTTCCACCCTTTCAGAAATGCTTCGGCTCCCTCTTCCGTTTCGACAGGAATCCCTTCCAGCTCGGATACTTTCCGGTTCAGATCGGCGATTCCGGCCTGGCATTGCCCGCCGATTTCTCCCGCGGCGGGCAGTGGCAAAACAGGACGCTCAGCAGACGCCGTCGTCAAAACGGAAAAAGTCAGCGACAGGGCACAAACAACAGACTTCAGAACAGGTATTCGTTTCTTCATAAATTCAGAATTTCTTTCAGGTCGTTCCAGACAAGTGGCAAGCGTTCAAAAAACACACTTATCTTTTACTATTGTCAATATCGATATACATCCACTCATTATGCATGACAGGATGCTTCTTGTAACCGATAACATAAGGTTGCAAAAGCATGTTGCGGTAACGGGCATAACCGATTCTGGCCGGTGAATAGACTTCCAGCACCCGTGTCATCTTATGATACAGAAGATCTCTCCGGCTACCTTCCGGCAAACCGGAAGACTGTTCATACAACCGGTCATATAAAGGTATTTTCACACAACCGTTATTGCTCTGGCCGATATGTGGTCCATAAAACAACTGCATGAAATTGCTGCCGTCAGGATAATCGGCAATCCAGTTACTCGTTCTCATCATCAACCGGCATTGTTTTTCCGCCTTGAGCAAATCCGGGAAAAGGCGTTTGTCGCCCTTCATCCGGATATGCAGTTTATCAAATGTTTTCTTCCACATTTCCAGCTGCTGCTGCCCGGTTGAATCGGCACGCACCGAAAAAACGATAACCAGCGGATTTCCATCCGGCAAACGCCGCCAGCCGTCTTTCCCTATCCGGTATCCGAACGTGTCCAGCAGTGCGTTGGCTGTTTCCGGTTCATACCGGATACTGCTTCTGTAAGCGGCATCATGTCCGGAGACACCCGGCGGGACAGGATATTCCAGAGGAACCGCCTCTCCATTCCAGACAACCCGGATTTCTTCCTGAACATTATGGGCCATCGCAATGGCCCGTCTCAACGCGATTTTCTCTTTTGACAGCCCTCCCACAACGGGATCCTGCATATTGAAATAATATTGCGTCAACTCGGGTTCCACAATACGGGACAACCGGATCCCTTTGGCAACCAGCTCCGCTCTCAGGCGACCGTTTTCCAGTGCCCTCGGAGCCAGCGGCCCTTCCAGACTGAACAGATCGATCTCACGATTCTGGAACGCCAGCCAGCGGGACTGATCTTCAGGAATGACATCGATTACGATCCGGCCGATCTGCGGCATCCGTTTTCCCTGCATTTCTTCAACGATCCGTTGATCATCCGGATCGTCAGAAGCCTTGAAATCCCAGATAAACCCCCTGTACTCCGGATTGGCATCCAGAATCATTCGCGAACCGCGTTGCCACATGGCCAACCGATAAGGTCCCGTTCCGACCGGATTCGCCATAATCTGTCCGTTTCCGTCAGAATATTTGTCAACGACTTCTTTCGCTACGGCACTTGTCGGATAGTGAGCCAGAATATGGGGCAGATTGTAATCCGGTCTGGTGAGATGTATTCTGAACGTATATCGGTCGACCAGCTCGAGACCTCGTACCGGTTTGCCGTAATCGAACCGTCCTGTCTTCTCCGCTTGTCTTGCCAGCTCGTCTAACCCGACGATTTTTCCCTCAAGCAACCATCCCCAGGTAGACCGGACTCCCGGATCCATCAGTCTTTTGAGCGAATAGATATAATCCGATGCGGTCAACTCCCGTCGGGTTCCCCTGAAAACAGGATCGTCGGAGAAATAAATCCCCCGCTTCAATCTGATGGTATAGGTTTTCCCATGATCACTGACGACAGGCATCGATTCGGCGGTAGACGGGACCAGCCTGACTGGTCGCGCCAGATAATCATAGGTATACAAGGTTTCATAAACCGACCGTATAACCTGGGAAGAATACATATCATGCGCGACAGCCGGATCGAAACCGGTCTCGGCCGCCATGAACACATAATGCAAAACCTTGTCCGGACTGGCGGCACTGACAGCCGTTCCCGTCCCGATCCATATCGCCAGTAGTATGTAAATGAATTTGCCAAAAAGATGCATTGGAGACCACGTCAAAAAACAAGAAAAATTGATTATTTTTCCAAAATCGAAACGGACCGGTTTTACTGGAAACCCCAAAAAGACTATTCTGTCACCATTTCTTTTCGCAAGCTATTCATTCTTCTGGTGAAAGAGGGGTATAGTTAAAAAAATTCGCCATTTTGGCGCATAAAGGTTTTTGTAATTTTTTGCAACAAAACAGAATTGTCTCCTGTTTTCATCTTATATTTTTGCCGTCTTCAATTTGATAGGAAATCTTATGATCAAAAAGGCTTTGGTTTTAAGCGCCATATCGCTTTCCCTTGTCTCCACTACCGCATTCGCCCAGAATCTGGCCGTCGTCAACGGAAAACCGATTCCGGCATCCCATTCCGACGCACTGATCAAGGAATTGGTCAGTCATGGCGAAAAAGACACACCCCAGCTGAGACAGGGTGTCAAAAACGAGCTGATCTTGAGAGAAGTGCTTGTACAGGAAGCGGAAAAACAGAATGCGGTTTCCCGTGATGAAATCAATAAACAGCTCGAAATTGCCCGGCGAAGCATCCTGATCAATGCACTTCGTACCAGTTACCTGAAAAAGAATCCGGTATCGGACAAGGAAATCAAGACCGAATATGATCGTTATACCAAACAGAACGCCAAACAGTATCATGCCAAACACATTCTGGTCAAAGACGAAGCGGATGCCCAAAATATCATCAGCCAGTTGAACAAAGGTGCAAACTTCGAAAAACTCGCCAAGGAAAAATCTGTTGACCAGGGATCTGCCGCCAGGGGCGGCGATCTGGGCTGGGCTGCTCCGGCCAATTACATCAAACCCTTTTCCGATGCCATGACTGCCCTGAACAAGGGACAAGTGACAAAAACCCCGGTCAAGTCACCGTTCGGTTATCACATCATCAAACTGGTCGATACCCGCAAGCCAACTCTGCCATCGCTGGATCAGGTAAAACCGAAAATCAGAACCATGCTGGAAGAGAAAAAATGGCAGGAATACGAACTGAACCTGATGAAACAGGCCAAGGTCGAATAAATACCGTTTCCTGAACGAAAAAAACCAGTCTTGAGACAAGACTGGTTTTTTATTGACCGGCAACGACAGGGATTCAGGGTAACGGACGTAAATGCCGGGGCAACTGAAGGATGGCATCCCTGTTGGTATAGGAAAAACATTTCTCCGCTGCCTCCCGGTAAGGCAGCCAGACCGAATCCAGATGCTCTCGCGGAGCCAGGACGACCGGAAATTTCTCCGGCACCTGAAGTCCGAATACATGTTCCGTATTTTCTGTCACTCCCGGAGCGAACCGATGTCGCCAGACAGAAAATATTTCGAAAACGTTTTCGATCTTCCAGTCTTCAAGACAGGCTGCGGAAACCTCATGATTTTCCGGTCTCGGCATTTTCTCGACAATCCGGATCCCGGTTTCCTCGAAAACTTCACGGATCGCCGTCCGGACAAGCGGTTCCGACAACGAATCACGGGAACCGGTTACCGATTGCCAGAAGCCGGGGCGATCGGCGCGTTCGATCAGCAAGACATCCAGCTCTTTCGTATAAATGACGACAAGAACCGATTGGGGAATTTTGTAAGTCACATTCAAAACGAAACAAGGGAGCCCAGCCGGCTCCCTTTCCTTTCTCAGCCTGGTTGAGTCGTTTCTATCTTTCTCAAACGGATGTGCAATTCCTGTAACTGTCTTTCGCTGACAGCAGACGGTGCCTGAGTCAGCAAACACTGTGCCCGCTGCGTTTTCGGGAAAGCAATCACGTCACGAATGGAATCCGAACGCGTCATCAGGGTAACCAGCCGGTCAAGCCCGAAAGCCAGGCCACCATGCGGAGGCGCACCGTACTGCAAGGCATCCAGCAGAAAACCGAATTTTTCCTTGGCTTCGGCTTCCCCGATTTTCAGTGCGGTAAATACCTTGCTCTGGACCTCTTCCTTGTGGATACGGATAGACCCGCCTCCGAGTTCCCATCCATTCAGAACCATGTCGTAGGCTTTTGCACGACAACGTCCCGGATCACTTTCAAGGAAGTCCTCATGACCGTCCTTCGGTGAAGTGAACGGATGATGGCATGCAACCCAACGACCTTCCGTTTCATCATATTCGAACATCGGGAAATCAATCACCCATAACGGTTTCCATGCATCTTCAAACAAACCGTGAGCATGCCCGAAATCGGAATAACCGATCTTGTTTCTCAGCGCACCGAGTGAATCGTTGACAATCCGGGCCTTGTCCGCACCGAAGAAAATCAGATCGCCATTTTTCGCGCCGGTACGTTCCAGAATCTGTTTGATCGCTTCATCCGTAAGATTCTTGACAATAGGCGACTGCAAACCGGCAGCGCCCTTGCTGATATCGTTGACACGGATATACGCCAGTCCTTTCGCCCCGTAAATACCGACAAACTGGGTATATGCATCAATTTCCGAACGTGGCATACCCGATCCTTCGGCGGAGCCACCCGGCACAAGAAGTGCCGCGACTCTTCCGCCCGGCATATTGGCCGCATTGCTGAATACTTTGAACGGAACGTCTTTCATGACGTCGGTCAATTCGGTAAATTCCATCTTGACTCGCAAATCCGGCTTGTCGGAACCATATTTCGCCATAGCCATTTCATGTGTCATGACCGGAAATGGCTCCGGCAATTCCGTATTCATGGTATTGGCAAAAATCTGGCGGATCATGTTCTCGAAAAGATCCCGGATTTCCTGCTCACTGACAAAAGACATTTCACAGTCGATCTGGGTGAATTCAGGCTGGCGATCCGCTCTCAGATCCTCATCACGGAAGCATTTCGTAATCTGGTAATAACGGTCGAATCCGGCAACCATCAGCAACTGCTTGAACAGCTGGGGCGATTGCGGCAACGCGAAAAATTCTCCCGGATTGACCCTTGAGGGAACCAGATAATCGCGTGCGCCTTCCGGTGTCGATTTCGTCAGCATCGGCGTTTCGATATCGATGAAACCGTTTGCATCAAGGAACTTGCGGACTTCCATGGCTACCTTGTAACGCAGACGCAAATTGTTTTGCATTTGCGGGCGCCGCAGATCAAGCACCCGATGAGTCAGGCGGGTTGTTTCCGACAGATGCTCGTCATCCAGCTGGAAAGGAGGTGTTACCGAAGGATTCAGGACTTCGAGCTTTTCACAAAACACTTCAATCCGGCCGGAAACAAGATTGTCATTGACAGTCCCTTCCGGACGCGAACGGACGGTACCCGTCACCCTGAGACAATATTCGTTACGGATCGATTCGGCGATCCTGAATACTTCGGGCCGGTCAGGATCACAGACGACCTGAACCAGTCCTTCACGATCCCTCATGTCGATAAATATGATCCCGCCGTGATCCCGCCGCCGGTGCACCCAGCCGCACAATGTTACAGTCTGACCGAGCAATGCCTCGGTAGTAAGGCCACAATAATTAGTTCGCATGGACATAAATATCTACTTTTCTCAATTAGGTTTCGTGACTTGCCGAACGTTTCCGTTCCCGTATATACATCGGTTCAGCCAACCGGATTGCACAATACAGGCCATATGGCCTGCCCGAATCACCCGCAGGTACCCGTATCCGGATTGCTCATCGGACAACAGCTGCATGCCGATGGACTTGCATCTGAATGACCGCTATGACTGTTTTTGAAATCGGTTTCGTACCAACCTGTTCCCTTCAGCTGAAAGGCGGCTGCAGTCAATTGTTTTTTGAAGCTCTCTTTACCGCAAGAAGGACAAACAGTCAGGGGCTTATCAGACAATTTTTGCAGTACATCCTTGGAAAAACCGCATTCTTCACAACGATAAGCATAAATTGGCATTTTTAACTCCAAAAAATCCCGTAAACGTAAAATTATAGTTCTTTTCAAAAAGAAATACACGGGCCGCCGGTCACGCCCTGTTTCCAGGCCGCCAGAACAATAAAGAACCCGCCACCATACCGACCAGCCCCATCAGAAGTCCCATCAGCTGGGGTGGGAATATGCCGTCAGGATAAAAAATTTCCAGGGAAATCCAGGTCAGCAATCCCATAATCACCGACGTCAGGGCCCCGAAATTATTGGCATGCTTCCAGAAAAAACCGAAAATGAGCGGAATGAAAGCTGCCACCAACGTCACCTTGTAGGCATTTTCCACCATCTCGAAAATGCTTGAATCGGTATTCATGGCAAAGATAGTGACAATTCCCGCAAAAACAAGAACCACCACCCGCATCAGCAATAAAGACTGCCTGTCCGACAAATCCGGCAATATTTCTTTCATGATATTTTCGGAAAAAGTGACCGACGGTGCGAGCAGCGTCGCGCTGGCACAGCTTTTGATGGCGGAAAGCAGCGCTCCGAAAAACATGACTTGCGCAAAAATCGGCATATACGTCATGATCATCACGGGCAGAATCATCTGGGAATCCTGATCGATATAGCTTTCGACCAGCAATGGATCAACCAGCATCGCCGAATAACACAAAAACATCGGCACCAGGGCAAACAAAAGATAAAAAATACCTCCCACAATGGAAGCATTTCTTGCGACATTTTCATTTTTGGAGGAAGCGACACGCTGGAAAACGTCCTGTTGCGGAATGGAACCGAACATCAGCGTCACCCAGGCCCCGAAAAACCACAATATATCTCTCAGATCCGGTTTTGGATAAATCCGCAATTTCCCTGCTTCCGCCGCATGGCGGATCACGATATCGGCCCCTCCAACCATACCGGATACTTCCCAACTGATATAGATGATCCCGATCACAATGATGATCATTTGCAGAAAATCGGTGATCGCCACCGACCACATACCGCCCATCAAAGTATAAACAAGCACACTGACCGAACCGATAATCATGCCGGTATTCATCGAAATGGCGCCACCCGATATGACATTGAATACCAGCCCCAGCGCCTTGATCTGGGCAGCCACCCACCCGAGGTAAGAAACGACAATACAGAGCGAAACGATAATTTCAACCGCCCGGCCATAACGATTGCGGTAATAATCGCTGATCGTCATGAGATTCATCCTGTAAAGCCGCTTGGCAAAAAGAAGTCCCACGAGAACCAGACACATGGCCGATCCGAAAGGATCGGCTATCACACCGGTAAATCCTTCCTTGACAAACGTGGCGGGAATACCCAGCACGGCCTCGGAGCCGAACCAAGTCGCGAAAACCGTTGCGGTGACAACCGACATGGGCAAGGACCTGCCGGCAATTGCAAAATCCTTTGAGTTTCTGACATAGCGCGCCGCATAAATTCCGATGCCAACGGAAACGATCCAGTACAGGACGACAAACCAGATAAGTGTATTCATGGAAGCATATGTACGGAACGACGCGTTGAAAACGGTGCAGATTATACTGGCAGAAGTCTGTGACAATACGAAAATTTTTCGTATTGATTCCACTGCCATCTCTTAAAGACAAAAAAGGCTGTTGCTTTATTTGAACAGATCGAAATCTCAGAAAAAATAATGCCAGTTCATCAAAATCCTCACCAGCAAAACCCCCATCAGAACACCGCTGGCGAAATACAGAAACCGGGTCAGACGACGATTGATTGAAGCCTGTTCAAGGATCATCCTGTCGAGTAATTCCGTCTTTCTGTCCGGCCTGGCAATATTTTTCAGCGCTTCCTCAACCAGACATGGCAATTGGGGAAGAATACGGCTGTAATTGACGGCTTCCATTCTGAACCGGTCCACCAAGCCTCTTATGCCGACCTGTCTGTCCATCCAGTCTTCAAGAAATGGCTTGGCGGTCTTCCATAAATCAAGATCCGGATCGAGCTGACGCCCAAGCCCTTCGATATTCAGCATGGTTTTCTGCAACAGGACAAGTTGCGGCTGGATTTCGATATTGAACCGTCTTGATGTCTGGAACAGGCGCATCAAAACCAGCCCGAATGAAAAATCCCTGAGCGGTCGGTCGAACATCGGCTCGCAACATGTCCTGACAGCCGCTTCCAGTTCCACCACACTGGTATCCGGCGGTGCCCAGCCGGATTCGATATTGGCTTGTGCCACCATCCTGTAATCACGACGGAAAAACGCCACGAAATTCTTCGAAAGATACTCTTTGTCGAAATCATCCAGCATGCCAACGATACCCAGATCCAGAGCGATATATCTGCCAAAAGTTGCCGGTTCCACAGAAATCAGAATATTTCCGGGATGCATGTCGGCATGAAAAAAAGCATCTCTGAACACCTGGGTCAAAAATATCTCAACCCCGTTACTGGCCAGTTTTTTCAGATCCAGCCCGGCTTCAACCAGCCTGTCTGTCTGCGAAATCGGAATACCGACCATTTTTTCCATGACCATGACATTGGTGGAACAATAATCCCAGAATATCTCAGGGACAATCAGTTTGTCGGATTCCGCAAAATTCCGGCGCAACTGGCTGTAATTGGCCGCTTCCCGCAACAGATCAAGTTCATCGTGAAGCGACTTGTCGAATTCATGCACAACCGCCGTCAGACGCAGGCGTTTTCCATCCCGCCAGAATCTTTCTCCCAGAGAAGCGAAAACATACATCAATTCAATGTCCCGTCCGATCCGTTTCTGCATTTCCGGCCGCAACACCTTGACAGCCACTTCACGTCCATTGTGAAGGGTTGCAAAATGAACCTGTGCAACGGAAGCGGAAGCGACCGGAACCGGATCAAAGCGCGCAAACAGTTTTTCCGGAGGGGCACCGAGATATTCCGTAATCTGTTCCACGGCCAGATTCGAATCGAATGGAGGCACGCGATCCTGCAATTTCGACAGTTCATCGGCAATTTCAGTCGGCAGCAGATCACGGCGTGTCGAGAGCATCTGACCGAACTTGATGAAAATGGGCCCCAGTTCTTCCAGCGCCTTCCGCAACCGTACCCCGGGAGAAATCGACAGACGACGCCAGAAAAACAGGGAACGGTAAAGTACGGCAAAACGCCTGCCTGGAAAATACGATACAGCCATTTCATCCAGACCGTATCGGAAAAGAATGTAAAAAATAACGATCAGTCTCCAGACTTTTCGCATTATTCCATTACTCCCATTAACATAATGCCCCCGTTCATGCGCTTTTCTGTTTTGAAATACGATATGTCATTTTTCGAAGGCCGACCACATAAAGACCGGTAAAGCCTCATCATCGCCATAACATTCCCATCAAAAAACAAAACCGCCCGCGACAGGAAGCGGACGGTTCATGCGATGACAGAACTCGCAAAACATCAGGACAATTGCTGAATGCCCGCCAGAACCCAGCCATTCTTTCTGGAAACAGGCCGGGTGAGATTCCAGACTTCCTGGAACGATTCCGGTTCAGCGCCTTCCTTTTCACGGATCTTGCCACTGAACTTCACACTGGCCATATATTCGTCGCCCAATGTCTCGATTCCAAGGAGCTCGGCATCCAGCGACACGACATCGGTCACATTCGGGGCAGCACCACGTTCCTGCAACTGCAAGCGGATTTCCGCAAACATCTCCGGTGTCGTGAATTCATGGATATCATTGATATCCGCTTTGTCCCACGCTGCCTGCATCCGGATGAAATAGGATTTCGCCGCCCTCAGAAACGCCGGCACATCAAAATCAGCCGGAATACCCCATGTATCATTGTTCTGTGAACCGTTTTCCATACCTGTACTTCCCGGAAACTGACGCGACAAACCGGAACCGATTTCAGGCGTGGCCGGATGATTGTAGCCGGTTTCCTGATAGCTGCTGGCATAGGCATTCGTATTCTGTTCACGCTGTCTGCCGGAAAAGCGCCGCAACAAAAACCGCACGACATACACGATAATGACCAACATCAAAATGGTGCTGATCATGCCCGCCATATCGCCACCAATACCGAAATGGCTCAATAACGCACCCAGACCGAGTCCAAGAAGCGCCCCGCCGAGAATGCCGCCCCACCGGCTGGCCGGCCTGGCGGCATTGGCAGCCTGCGACGGATTGGCGGCACGCTGGGCCTGCTGGCCGGGCTGCGCCATATTTCTCTGCATGGGAGCAATACGACCGATATTGGACGATTGTCGTCCGAACGATCCGCCTCCCAGTCTTCTCGCCTGTACGTCCGTCATGACCATTGATGCCAGACCGACCACCAAAACGAATGCAAGCAGAATTTTTTTCATAAATCTCCTGTTTTATAACTTCATACCGGTATGAAGAGCGACCACTCCAGCGGTCAGATTGAAAAATCTGGCGCAGACAAATCCGGCATCTTCCATCATTTTCTGCAAAGTTGCCTGATCAGGATGAACCCGTATGGATTCCGCCAGATAACGATAACTCTCCGCGCTTTTCGCCACATGCTTGCCCAGCCACGGCAACACGGAAAACGAATACATATCATACAGGTTCCGCAAAGGTTTCCAAACCCTTGAAAACTCAAGAACCAGCAATTTCCCTCCCTGTTTCAGGACGCGGTTCATTTCCGACAAGGCATCTTCCTTGTGAGTCATGTTCCTCAGACCGAACGACACGACGACCCTGTCGAAATAATTGTCGGGAAACGGGAGTTTCTCGGCATCACAGACCATGGCCGGCACAATGACCCCCTTGTTCAACAATCTGTCACGACCATATTGCAACATGGTTTCATTGATATCCGTCAGCCAGACTTCGCCGTTTTTTCCGACCTGTTTCGCAAAAGACAACGTCAGATCGCCCGTCCCGCCGGCAACATCCAGAACTTTGTAGCCTTCCCGGATACCTGCCTGCGACACGGCAAACGCCTTCCACAAACGATGAAGACCACATGACATCAGATCATTCATCAAATCGTAATGCCGGGCAACATGATTGAAAACTTCGGCTACCTTTTCCGTTTTTTCACGTTCATCTATTTTTTGATAACCGAAATGAGTCAGCTTGGACATAAAAATTATCGTTGCAACGAAAGACCGTATTGTTCATTCAGCACATCGGACAACATTTTCCGCAATTCGGGAATTTTTCCTTTCCTGAACATCGTTTCTTTTTGATCCGGTTCCCGTTTCGCAACCGACCAAACGGAATCCGGAAAACTTCTGTCGTTCACATATCGTGGTATGACATGCCAGTGTATATGAGGCACCACGTTTCCCAGAGAAGCCAGATTGACCTTGTCAGGCTGCATGACATCCCGGATACACTTTTCCACCAGCCACACGACATTCATCACCTCCACACGGTCGGCTTCGGAAAGATCCGTCATTTCAGCGACGTGATCATTCCATACCACCCTGCAGAAACCCGGATAATCCGGCTCATCCACCAGCAATACCCGCCACTTCCCACTGACATATACCGGTTCGTTCCGATCCGGAGCACAAAACACGCAGTTACCTACCATAATCTACCCCAAAAACCGTGCCAGTTCACGCCATGAACTGTCAGGGATATACAAAAGCAGCCAGGTCATCAGAATGTACCGTACCAGTTTGCCTGTCGCCATATAAGCCACACAAGGCCAAAACGGCAACTTCAGCCATCCGCCCAACGTACACAACGGATCCCCGATTCCGGGAACCCAGCTCAAAAGCATTGTCTTGGCACCGTGCTTTTCAAGCCAGCCGAACCACATCGTCTTCCGCTCTTTGGCAAAAGCTTCCTTGGCGCCATATCCTATCCAGTAATTGAGAATGCCTCCGAGCGTATTGCCGGCTGTCGCGACAATCATCACCTGCCAGAACAGCGACCTGTCAGCAGCGACCACCGCAAAAACGGCCGGTTCCGACCCAAGCGGCAACAATGTCGCCGATATAAAACTGATAATGAATACCGAAGTCAGCCCCACCTCTGGAACGGCGAGATACCCCAGCAACCAGTGAACAGCCGATTCGATCATTTCAAAAGATTTTCCATATTTCCCCGGGACATGAAACCATCCGGCGAAATCCGCTCAGGGAAGCAATCATGCAAAAAAGGCCAAGCATACCAGACGGGGATTATAATGTTGCGAAAAATTACAGACGTTGTCCAGCATCATTATGACCGATTACTTGAAAAAAATTCTTACTGCACGCGTATACGATGTCGCCATCGAATCGCCTCTTGAGCCCGCGCCCAATCTTTCAAAGCGAACGAAAAACCATATTCTCTTAAAACGTGAAGACATGCAAAGTGTCTTCAGTTTCAAGCTTCGCGGAGCTTATAACAAAATGGCCAATCTTTCCGCCAGCCAGCTGGGAAAGGGGGTTATTTGCGCATCCGCCGGCAATCACGCCCAGGGAGTCGCTCTGTCTGCCAGAAAACTGGACTGCAAGGCCGTCATCGCGATGCCAACCACAACGCCCCCCGTCAAAATTGAAGCAGTCCGGACACACGGAGGCGACAACGTTGAAATCGTTCTTTTCGGCGATTCTTTTTCTGATACCTGCGATCACGCGAAAATGCTTGAAAAAGAACGTCACCTGACATTTATTCACCCATTTGACGATCCGGATGTCATTGCCGGTCAGGGAACGATCGGTATGGAAATTCTCCGTCAGCACTCCGGGCCGATCCATGCCATTTTCGTGCCGGTAGGAGGCGGCGGACTGATTGCCGGTATTGCCGCATACGTCAAGAAAATCCGTCCCGAAATCAGAATAATCGGTGTGGAAACGGTTGATTCCTGTGCCATGAAACAAAGTCTCGATGCCGGCAAACGTATCAACCTGCCGGATGTCGGTCTTTTCTCCGACGGAACGGCAGTCAAGCTGGTCGGAGAAGAAACCTTCCGGCTTTCCCGGGAATATGTGGACGAAATCGTTCTTGTCGATACGGATGATGTGTGCGCCGCCATCAAGGACGTCTTTCTGGATACCCGAAGTATCCCGGAACCGGCCGGGGCACTTGCTATCGCCGGCATAAAAACCTATATCGAACAGCACGAAGAAACAGGCAATCCCCTGGAAAACATGACGATGGTCGCTGTTACATCGGGTGCCAACATGAATTTCGACCGGTTGCGTTTCGTGGCTGAACGTGCAGACGTCGGCGAAAACCGCGAAGCCGTTCTGGCTGTTACGATTCCGGAAGAACGTGGCAGTTTTCGCCGGTTCTGCGAGCTGATCGGTCCCCGTCATGTGACCGAATTCAATTACCGCATCAGCGACGACAAGGCAGCTCATGTTTTCGTGGGTATTGAAGTCAAAAACCGCAAGGAAAAAAACGAGATCATCGCGACATTTGAAAACAGCCGTTACCGTACTATCGATTTGAGCGATGACGAACTTGGCAAACTCCATATCCGCTATATGGTCGGCGGGAAAAGCCCGTTCGCGGAAAATGAACTGCTCTACCGTTTCGAATTCCCGGAACGGCCTGGCGCCCTGATGCGCTTTCTTTCATCAATGGCGCCGAACTGGAACATCAGCCTTTTCCATTACCGGAACCACGGCGCGGATTACGGGCGGGTACTTGTCGGACTGCAAGTACCGCAACAGGACATGAAAGCGTTTGATCAATTCCTTTCGACTATCGGTTATCCTTACTGGAACGAAAGCGACAATCCTGTTTACAAGCTGTTCCTCTAACCTTAAACGATATCGGGCAATTTGCTATGACACCTGCAGACAGCATGAAAAATTCCCCTCTCGGGAAAACGACGGAATATCCGACCCAGTACGATCCATCCCTGTTATATGCGATCGAACGTATCCCTATGAGAGAAAAACTGGGTATTTCCGGTTCCCTGCCGTTTTTCGGACTCGACTTCTGGAACACCTATGAGCTCTCCTGGCTCAATCTGCGCGGCAAACCCCAGGTAGCTATCATGAGTTTCAATGTATCAGCGGATTCGCCCAGAATCGTCGAATCAAAATCGCTGAAACTTTATCTGAACTCTTTTTCCCAAACCAGAATGGACGAAACAGCGGACCTGATCGATATTGTGCGTAACGATCTGGGCAATGCGTTCGGCTCGCCCGTACAAGTTTCCCTGAAACTGCCGTCAGATTTCATGGAAACGGAAATCCGGGAACTGGACGGGCTGCTCCTGGACCGTCTGGATATCGGTACCGATATCTATTCGCCCGATCCCTCTCTTTTACGAAGCAACCGTAAAGAAGCGCCCGTCGAGGAAACGCTGGTATCCCACCTTCTGAAGACAAACTGCCCCGTTACCGGACAGCCTGACTGGGCCAGTCTCCAGATACATTATGTCGGCCCTCAAATCGATCAGGAGGGATTACTCAAATACATCATCAGCCTGAGATCTTCCAATGAATTCCATGAACAATGCGTCGAACGGATTTTTCTGGACATACTGAAATCGTGCAAACCGCAAAATCTTACCGTATATGCCCGTTATACCCGCCGGGGCGGTATCGATATCAATCCGTGGCGAAGCAATTTCACTTCCGGCAAACGCCCGCAACTGATACGGACGGCACGCCAGTAATGCAATCCTGATTACCGGGTGCATTGCGAATCGGCATGACGGACATGTCCTCCGGCGATTTATAATGCACCCATTTCATACCGGATAGATTCACCATGTCCACGAACCTTTCAAGAATTCTGCCGCCGGAAAACATTGTGCTTGACCTCGATGTATCAAGCAAGAACCGTGTTTTCGAACAGGCAGGCCTTATTTTCGAAAACAACTGCGGGATTCCCCGCTCTCTTGTAACAGAGAATCTCCTCGCACGGGAAAGTATGGGATCGACCGGACTCGGTTATGGCGTAGCCGTTCCGCACGGCCGGATAGAAGGACTGAAAATACCCTATGCCGCTTTTGTTAGACTGTCGACTCCCATCGCTTTCGGATCGCCTGACGGGAAACCGGTCAATTTGCTTTTCTTCCTTCTGATTCCGCAAAATGTCACCCAGCAACATCTGGAAATTCTTTCGGAAATCGCCGCGATGTTTTCGGACAACCCGTGCCGTGATGCCCTTGCCCATGAAACGGATCCGGAACGGATTTACAAAATCGTCACGACCTGGAAACCCGGCCAGCCACTCCCGACCTGAATCGTCCACTTTCACAATCACCACCTACCATGTCGACCACAAAAACTCTTACCATACAGCGTCTATATGCCAGTAACAGGGATATCCTGAAACTGACGTGGTTTGCAGGACTGGATGGTGGCCACCGACAGGTATCGAGCGGAAGCGGTTCCGCCGCCGACCAGGTTGGCCATCTGAATCTGATACATCCCATGCGTATTCAGGTATTCGGCAGGCAGGAAATTGATTATTATGACAGACTGTCGCCTGAATCCCGTGCCTACCTCGTACACGAAATCGCCGACTGCAATCCGCCTGCCCTGATTATTGCCAGAAGTCTGGACGTTCCCCCTGATATCCATGCGATCTGCAACGAAAACAATATCCCGTTGTTCACTACGCCGCTGACCGCTGCCGAGGTCATCGATTACTTGCGCGTCTACTTGTCGAAACAGCTTGCCATGCGCGTTATCATGCACGGCGTATTCATGGACGTCCTGGGAGTCGGGGTACTGATTACCGGCGACTCGGGACTGGGAAAAAGTGAATTGGGACTTGAACTGATTACACGCAATCACGGTCTTGTCGCAGACGATGCCGTTGAATTTTCGCGGATAGCGCCCAATGTCGTGGAAGGACGTGCGCCCAAACTTCTGCAAAATCTGCTGGAAGTACGGGGACTGGGACTGCTTGATATCCGGGCCATCTTCGGAGAAACAGCCGTTCGCAGGAAAATGCAGCTCAAACTGATTGTTCACCTTACACGCAGCCGCTCGGGAGACGACAATATTGAACGCTTGCCCATCCATTCGCCAACCCAGGAAATTCTTGGCCTGCCGATCCGAAAAACGGTCATCCCTGTTGCTGCCGGAAGAAATATAGCGGTTCTGCTGGAAGCCGCGGTCAGAAACACCATTATGCAACTGCGCGGATTCAATACCATGGAAGAATTCATGGAAAGACAGCGCAAGGCCATGACCAGCGATGAGTGAAAAAGACATCGATCTGTCAAAAGGAGTCACACTGACGTCATACAGTTATGATAATCTGGCGAGGTATCGTTTTCTAATTAATTTCGCGTGAAGATAATACTTATTACCGGCATTTCCGGATCGGGAAAATCAGTCGCGTTGAACGCGCTTGAAGATGCAGGTTATTTTTGTGTCGATAACCTGCCCCCGGCGTTGCTTCCCAATCTTGTCGCCACGCGTCTTGAAGAAAATTCGGACAAACTGGCAGTAGCTGTCGATTCGAGAAGCGCGGGCTCGCTTGACGAGCTGCCCAAGAGCATCCGGATATTGAACGAAAAAGGACATGAAGTCCGTGTCCTTTTTCTGACATCAGACACTCATTCCCTGATTACCCGATTTTCGGAAACGCGGCGCAGCCATCCGCTCTCCCACCACCACCTGAAAAATGCGTCGCCGGCCGACAATCGTACCCTGATCGAGGCGATCCGGGAAGAAAGGGCGTTAATGGCCGATATCCAGATGATGGGACACGTGATCGATACATCCAATTCCAGTGCCAACGAATTGCGCAATCGTGTCAAGGAACTGGTCGAAATTGACCAGTCACCCCTGACACTGCTTTTCGAATCTTTCGGTTTCAAATTCGGTGTACCTCTGGACGCCGATATCATTTTCGATGTCCGCTGTCTCCCCAACCCTTACTACGACACCAGACTCAGACCGTTAACGGGAAAAGATGCCGCTATTCGCGAATTTATGGAAGCGCAACCGGAAGCTGAAGAATTACTCACCGACATCAGACAATTCATTGAAAAATGGCTGCCCTCCTTCCGCAAGGACAATCGTAGTTATCTGACTGTTGCCCTTGGCTGCACGGGAGGTCAACACCGTTCTGTTTACATGGTCGAGCGGCTCGCGGATCATTTCCGCCAATTCGAGCAGGTCATCACCCGGCATCGGGAGTTGAAACCGGACTGACGGCTGGTGATTCCGACAGTTTCAGACGCTGTTGCCTTAAAGAGGTGCTCAACAATTTACGTACCGGCGCCGGCACCGGCGCATCGTCCAGTTTTTCAATGTCGTACCACAGACAGGCATGCTCCGCTACCCTCTGATTCTGTCTGGACAATTCAATGACACAAGGCGTGATGAGAAGACGGAAATGCGAAAAAATGTGAACGAACGGATCAAGATATTCCATGGAAACGACATCGCCGAACGATGAGGCCATAAACTTCAGTTCATCCAGCACAGCGGCAGAACTTGCGGACTCGTTATCCGCAGGCCATTCCTTCTCGGGCAATGAATACAAGCCTCCCCATATTCCGGACTCAGGTCTTTTTTCAAACAACACTTGTCCATTGGATTGGAGAACCAGCATGATCACTTTTTTTTCCGGCACCGCTTTCTTCACCTTCCTGACAGGCAATTCAGCAATCCTGTTTTCAGACAACGCCACACAATTTCCCGTAAACGGACACCGCACGCAATCCGGCTTGCTCCTGACACAAACCGTCGCCCCCAGATCCATCAATCCCTGGGTATACGCTTCCAGATCCGTCTCGGGCAATAATTCGTAAGCCAGTTTCCACAAGCGTTTTTTACCTTCTTTTCCTTCCGGGGAATCCGTTATACCAAAGACACGCGAGAAAACCCGGACGACATTGCCATCCAGTATCGCAGCCCTGACACCGGACGAAAACACAGCGATCGCCGCCGCCGTGGACTTTCCGATTCCGGGCAATTTTTCCAGAACCGCCGGATCAGCAGGAAACTCGCCGCCATATTCACGGACGACAATCTGGGCGCATTTATGAAGATTCCTCGCTCTGGAATAATATCCGAGACCGCTCCAGTACTTCATGACCTCAACAAGCGGACAAACCGCCAGGGTGAAAACATCCGGAAAAGACTCCAGAAAACGCAAATAATATGGAATGACCGTTGCGACCTGTGTCTGTTGCAACATTATCTCGGACAGCCAGATCCTGTAAGCATCCCGCGTATTCTGCCAGGGGAGCGAATGACGCCCATGCCTTTTTTGCCACGCAACCAGTGTTTCGGCAAAAGAAGTATCAGAACAATTTAATCGTTTCACGAATGATTTCACTTGAAAACAGGTAGATCCATCAACAAAAATACAATAAAAACGAATTCCTTACATAATTTAACAATCCGGATCATTTGTTGATATAGAATGCTCCGGGCAATTCGATCCCGCATCTCCTGCAGAATATTTCTCCCTGTTTTCGGAAACTACATGAAAAAAACATTTCATCCCTACAAAATCGGCATGTTTGCCGTTTTCCTTTTCTCCATCATGCTGTCAGGCTGCTCAAGTTTCCAGTCCATGGAAAAGCTGAATATCTTTTCAAGTGACACGCCAAGAAGCTGCAGTGAAAAAGCCGGAGTCAAAGGCCGTTTTTCCATCCACTATCAGGCCGACGGCAAGGAAGAATCATTACATGGCGGTTTCGACTGGAAACAGGCACCGGATTATACCGTCATTACACTGCTTTCGCCGCTTGGCCAGTCCATGGCAAAAATTGAAATCACCCCGCAACTGACCACTTTCATCGCTCCCAACAAAGCGCCCCGAAGCGCTGCAAATGCAGAAGAGCTGATCAAATCGGAACTGGGATGGACCCTTCCCGTAACCGGACTGAAAGACTGGTTACAGGGTTGCGCGACCGATATGCAAGGAAAACCTTTCATTGCTTCCCCTGAATCGAAACAGGTCATCACCCGAGACGGATGGCAAATCGATTACATCACCTGGATTGAAGGTCCGGTCATGCCTCTGCCCAAACGCATAAACCTGACCAAGGGCAGTAGCGATTCCAGAGATGTCGATATCAATCTCAAGCTGGTTATAGATGAATGGCACTTCTAGATAAAACAAGACCCGCGTCACTGCGCAATTGTCCTGCTCCGGCCAAACTGAACCTCTTTCTTCATGTGATCGGCCGACGCCCGGATGGTTATCACCTTCTTGAAACGGTTTTCCAACTGACTGACTTTTGCGACTATCTGCATTTTACTTGTCGTGACGATGGACAAATCAGACGAATCACCCGGAATGGGCAAATCAATGAAGAAGACGACTTGATCATTCGTGCGGCAAACCTCCTTCGGGAAAATGCTCTCGGACAAAAAGGAAAGCATGTTCCCGGAATCGATATTGAAATTGAAAAAAATCTCCCTGTGGGCGGAGGTCTCGGGGGCGGTTCTTCCGATGCCGCCACAACACTGATGGCTCTCAATTACTTGTGGAATTGCCGGTTCGACACACAGGAGCTGATCGAAATGGGTATCCGGCTAGGCGCCGACGTTCCCTTTTTTTTGTTGGGCGAGAATGCTTTTGCCGAAGGTATCGGAGAAAAGCTGACTCCGATAAAAACGCCAGGCGGGTGGTTTGTTGTGATAAAACCACCTGTTTCCGTTCCTACGGCGCTTATCTTCCGTTCAAATGAATTGACAAGAAATACAGAACCCATCAAAATGACGGACTTTCCCGGTTTCTATGAAAGATTGGATCATTTCGGAAGAAATGACTTGCAGGGTGTTGCGACCAGACTTTTTCCTGAAATCGGCAGTGCAATCAACGAACTGGAGAAGTTCGGAAATGCCAGAATGACAGGATCGGGAGCGTGCGTTTTTTCGCGTTTTTCCAGCAAAACGCAGGCAGAAGAGGTAGCGGCCAGACTTTCCGTAAAATGGGAAACCAGAGTCGTTCAGGGATTGCAGAATCATCCGCTGAAGTATCTTCTTGATAACAAAGGCGAATGATAGGGTTTTTCAGGATGCTCGGTTATAATACCGGCATGAAATGCAGCAGGGGAATCGCCAAGCTGGTTAAGGCACAGGATTTTGATTCCTGCATGCGAAGGTTCGAATCCTTCTTCCCCTGCCACCCACTTCGCAGCGCCCGCCGCCAGGCGTGCTTACAATGAAATATTGTCGGCAAGTGACACAACGGGATTCGTTAGACGTTATGTGACTTTTAACCCAGTAACGAGATCGTCGCAGGAAATTCATGTCCGACAGCAATTTAATGATTTTCACTGGCAATGCCAATCCGGCATTGGCCGCCAAGGTAGCCAGCAAACTCGGTATCCCTCTCGGCAAGGCTTTCGTTTCCAAATTCTCCGATGGTGAAACCACTGTCGAAATCAATGAAAATGTCCGCGGCAAGGATGTTTTCGTCATTCAGTCCACTTGCGCTCCCACCAATGACAACCTGATGGAAATCATCCTGATGGTCGATGCATTGAAGCGCGCTTCCGCTGAACGCATTACCACCTGTATCCCTTATTTCGGTTACGCCCGTCAGGATCGTCGTCCACGTTCCACCCGTGTCGCCATTTCCGCACGCGTTATCGCCAATATCCTCGAGGGCATCGGCGTCGACCGCGTCCTGATCATGGATGTCCATGCCGATCAGATTCAGGGCTTTTTCGATATCCCTGTCGACAATATTTATGCTTCTCCCATCCTTCTGAAGGATCTCCAGAAGAAAAACTACAAGGATCTTCTGGTCGTCTCCCCCGATATCGGAGGGGTCGTCCGTGCCAGAGCACTGGCAAAATGTCTCGAGTGTGACCTGTCGATCATCGACAAGCGCCGTCCACGGCCGAACGAATCCGAGGTCATGAACATCATCGGCAATGTGGAGGGCAGAAACTGTGTGATCATGGATGACATGGTCGATACCGCCGGTACGCTGACGCAGGCGGCCGAGGCACTGAAAGAAAGAGGAGCCAAGATGGTCGTTGCCTATTGCACCCATCCGGTCCTTTCCGGTCCGGCCGTCAAGAGAATTACCGCTTCTTCGCTGGATGAACTGGTTGTGACCGATACCATTCCTTTATCCGATGCGGCAAGACAATGTCCGAAAATCCGTCAGCTTTCCTGTGCCGAACTGCTGGCCGAAACACTCAAACGGATCAGTACAGGCAATTCCGTCATGTCTTTATTCAATGAGGCATACCCTCTCTGATTGTCTGGCAAAACGTATTCAAGCGAAGCCTCTGGTCGCGGAGGCTTTTTTCAACAAAAGGTCAGGGACCTTACTTTTACTGGAGTATTTAAATGAAAGTTGTAGCATACACAAGAGCAGAGATAGGGACCGGAGCGAGCCGCCGCCTGCGTGCTGCTGGTATGGCACCGGGAATCGTTTACGGTGGCAACAGCGAACCTGTCAACATCAAACTGGATCACAATGCCCTTTTCTACGCCCTGAAAAGAGAAGCATTCCATTCCTCCATTCTCGATCTGGAAATCGACGGCAAGGAAGAAAAGGTTCTGCTGCGCGACTTTCAGGTTCACGCATACAAACCGGTTGTCCTGCATGTGGATTTCCAGCGCGTTGACGCCAACCAGAAAATCACTGTCAAGGTTCCGCTTCACTTCATCAATGAAGAAACTTCTCCGGCAGCCAAGACAGGTATCGTTCATCATGCAACGACCGAACTGGAAATTTCATGCCTTCCTGCCCACCTGCCTTCCTTCATCGAAGTCGATCTGGCCAATCTGGATGTCGGACAAGCTATTCACCTTGCCGATCTGAAACTTCCGGAAGGTGTATCTGCAACATCGCATGACGAATCCCAGCCAATCGTTACGGCTACCGTCGCCAATGTCGCGGAATCCGAAGAAGAAGTATCCGAAGAGGCCGCTCCGGCAGCAGATGCTGAAACAAAAGAGTAATTTTTGCAACACAAAAGAGCCTGTCATCGCTGACAGGCTCTTTTTTTATTGAATTGCGATACCAAGCGCCTGAATTTTTCGGTTATAATAGCGATCTGAATTTTCAGCAGGGGAATCGCCAAGCTGGTTAAGGCACCGGATTCTGATTCCGGCATTCGAGGGTTCGAATCCTTCTTCCCCTGCCACCCACTTCGCAGCGCCCGCCGCCAGGCGTGCTTACAATGAAATATTGTCGGCAAGTGACACAACGGGATTCGTTAGACGTTATGTGACTTTTAACCCAGTAACGAGATCGTCGCAGGAAATTCATGTCCGACAGCAATTTAATGATTTTCACTGGCAATGCCAATCCGGCATTGGCCGCCAAGGTAGCCAGCAAACTCGGTATCCCTCTCGGCAAGGCTTTCGTTTCCAAATTCTCCGATGGTGAAACCACTGTCGAAATCAATGAAAATGTCCGCGGCAAGGATGTTTTCGTCATTCAGTCCACTTGCGCTCCCACCAATGACAACCTGATGGAAATCATCCTGATGGTCGATGCATTGAAGCGCGCTTCCGCTGAACGCATTACCACCTGTATCCCTTATTTCGGTTACGCCCGTCAGGATCGTCGTCCACGTTCCACCCGTGTCGCCATTTCCGCACGCGTTATCGCCAATATCCTCGAGGGCATCGGCGTCGACCGCGTCCTGATCATGGATGTCCATGCCGATCAGATTCAGGGCTTTTTCGATATCCCTGTCGACAATATTTATGCTTCTCCCATCCTTCTGAAGGATCTCCAGAAGAAAAACTACAAGGATCTTCTGGTCGTCTCCCCCGATATCGGAGGGGTCGTCCGTGCCAGAGCACTGGCAGAACATCTGCATTGCGACCTGTCGATCATCGACAAGCGCCGTCCACGGCCGAACGAATCCGAGGTCATGAACATCATCGGCAATGTGGAGGGCAGAAACTGTGTGATCATGGATGACATGGTCGATACCGCCGGTACGCTGACGCAGGCGGCCGAGGCACTGAAAGAAAGAGGAGCCAAGATGGTCGTTGCCTATTGCACCCATCCGGTCCTTTCCGGTCCGGCCGTCAAGAGAATTACCGCTTCTTCACTGGATGAACTGGTTGTGACCGATACCATTCCTTTATCCGATGCGGCAAGACAATGTCCGAAAATCCGTCAGCTTTCCTGTGCCGAACTGCTGGCCGAAACACTCAAACGGATCAATACCGGTGATTCTGTCATGTCCCTGTTAAATGAAATGTATAACTGACAGCCGGTGTTCAATAAAAAAACCGCCTCATGGTGGTTTTTTTATTGATGGATTATTTTTCGACTGTATGCAGTTCTTTCATGGCTTTATCGAACTGACCGTCACACAGTAGGGGAATGACATGCATTGCGCGTCCGATCGCATCATCTATCCTGTCCTGATCTTCACGCCGGGGACGCTGGAGCACATAATCGATAACAGGTGATTTCAGATTCTGTGAGCGGGGATGACCAATACCAAGACGCAAACGCCAAAAATTCTGCGTACCCAACGCTGAAGCAATATCTTTCAGACCATTATGCCCGCCTGTGGAACCGGAACGTTTCAGTTTCGCAATACCGGGAGCGATATCCAGCTCATCATGAACGACCAGAATTTCTTCCGGTGCCATTTTGAAAAAACGGGCCATGGCACCGACTGCCAGACCGGAACGGTTCATGAATGTCTGAGGTTTCATCAGCCAGACATCATGACCGTTTATCCTTGTTTTCGAGACCAGGGCCGAAAATTTGGCCTCCTTCTGCCAGCGCATATCAGAATTTTCAAGATTGTCGAGAAACCAGAAACCCGCATTATGACGTGTCTGCTCATATTCGGCACCCGGATTCCCAAGCCCGACGATTAATCGAATACTCATGATCATCCATAAAAATTACACCATCAAAGACGGCATTACTCTCTGTCAGCTTCTTCTCTGCTGCACGAGAATCCATGGTTTGACGACAACAGCCCATAGCATGGCATCCGAATCGGACCATATACGTGCCTGATCGTCGGTTACCTTCTGTATCTCTTTTTTTCCAGCATACCGGAAATAGCCGCCACATCATCGGAAGCCATCCATTGCGCGACCTGAATCATATCGACATTCTCGTCAACCGAAATAACCATGCCACCGGCAAAGAAACGCTCCAGTTCTTTCCACGGTATCTGTGCCGTTTCCAGATTGATTTTCGCGTAAAGCAGTTTATCTTGTTCTGTAGACATATATGTTCCGTCGAGATTGTAATCAATAATGAGGAGGTTTTTCGTTGAGGGGATTGTCGTTTTCCAGTTCCACAATACGGGAAGCCATCTCTTTCAGTATCGCTTCGAAATTGTCGATTTTCAATTGTTGTTGATAAACTGTTTTGTTCAGTTCATCAATCATGTCTTCCTGACGCGTAATACGGATTTCAAGATCGATAAGACGTTCTTCCATTTTCTTTTCCGGCAAATTTCAAACAAAACACCATCAAAACCCAATCAGGCCAGTTTCGGTTTCTGCAGCAGCGCTTTCAGATTGGCCAATCTTGCCTTCGGTGTCAACACTTCTGTCTCCAGGGGAACAGCAACTCCTTCATTCAGCTTCATTTCCCCGATGAACCGCGACGGTTCGCATTGGATAACTTCCCGCGCCTTTTTCCGTTTTTTGCACCAGGAAACATGCAATGTCCTTTGTGCACGGGTTATGCCGACATACATCAGTCTGCGTTCTTCCTGAATCCGGACAGCAAGCTGATCGGCTGGCATATCCGGATCACCCAGATGGGGTAAAATGCCTTCTTCCACCCCGACCAGGAAAACATGTGGAAACTCGAGACCTTTGGCGGCATGCAATGTCGAAAGATGAACCGCATCAGGCTCCTCGTCCCTGCCTTCCAGCATAGTCATCAGGGCAACCATTTGTGTCAGCTCGAGAAGACTTTTTTCCGGGCCGTCTTCCAGTTTGCCGCCTTTGCTTTTTTCTTTCAGCCAGTTTGTAAATTCAAGAACATTTTGCCATTTGTTTTTGGCCGTTCTTTCGTCGAAATTATCGTAAAGATAGGTTTCATAGGCTATTTCGTGCATCAGCTCATCCAGCAGTGCCGCAGCATTTTCGCCTTTGGCCGATAACCCGGGACGACTCGCCCTTTCCTCAATCCCGTTAATAAAATCACAAAACCCACGCAGTGGTCCCAGCTGGCGAGGAGACAACTTGGCTTCCAGCCCCCCCTTGTATACCGCTTCAAACAATGAACACTGCCACTGTCCGGCAAAAGCCCCCAGCGTCTCGAGAGTGGATTGTCCGACACCGCGACGAGGTGTGGTGACAGCCCGGATAAAAGCCGGATCGTCATCCAGATTGGCAATCAGCCGTAAATAACTGATGATATCCCGGATTTCGGCACGGGCGAAAAAGCTTTGCCCCCCCGAAATGGTGTAAGGAATATTTTCCCGCCTCAATGCCGTTTCGAATATACGGGCCTGATAATTCCCCCGGTAAAGAATGGCATAGTCCGAAAATCTGGCCCGCCGTTCGAACTTGTGAGCCGATAAAAGCATGACAACCTGTTCCGCTTCCTGTTCCTCATCCGACATGGCCAGTGTTTCAACCGGTTCGCCCAGACCATGATCGGACCACAGTTTTTTTTCGAACAATTTCGGATTATTACCGATCACGGCATTGGCCGCCTGAAGAATCCTCATGGAAGAACGATAATTCTGTTCCAGTCTGATCACTTTAAGATCGCTGAAATCTTTCTGCAGGGTTTTCAGGTTCTCGATCGTCGCACCACGCCATGCATAAATGGCCTGATCGTCATCTCCCACTGCAGTGAACATCGGTTTTTTTCCGATTCCCGATACCAGCAATTTGACCAACTCATACTGGCAGGTATTCGTATCCTGATATTCGTCCACCAGCAAATAACGCAATCGTCTTTGCCATTTTTCACGTACCCTGTCACTGGAACGGAACAGCTCGACCGGCAACCGGATGAGATCATCGAAATCCACCGCCTGATAAGCGGAAAGCGTCGCCACATAATTCCGGTATATGCGTGCAGCCTGTGCTTCTTCATCATCCACAGCACTTTTCAAAGCGGTTTCCGGATCGACCATTCCGTTTTTCCACAAGGATATCGTACCCTGAATCCGGCGGATAAGCTGTTTGTCAGTGGTAACGGCAAGATCCTGAACCAGAGAAAAACAGTCATCACTGTCAAGAATGGAAAAACGGTCCTTGAGATTCAGTTCTTTCGCTTCCTGCCGCAGAATCTTCACACCAAGAGAATGGAAAGTCGAAATCGTCAACTGTGAAGCGTCAGAGGGCTCTCTCAGCAAGCGTGAAATCCGTTCCTGCATTTCTGCCGCCGCCTTGTTGGTAAAGGTCAATGCCGCAATGTTTCTGGCTTCATACTGGCCACTGCCTATCATATGAGCGATTTTCTGCGTAATGACACGCGTTTTTCCGGAACCGGCCCCGGCCAGAACCAGACAGGGGCCATCCATATAGTGGACCGCTTCATATTGCTGGGCATTCAGTTTGGCAAAGGCATCATTCGACATAACGCATTCATGGAAAAAACAAGGGGTGCCATTATAACAGCGAGAAGTCAGTCCCATATGATGAAGTTCGGGGTAAACTACAGAATTGCACAGCCGGGCGACTCTTGTAATTGGCAAACCAGTCCCCATTTGAGGCAAATGGCATAAAAGTATTTTTTCGCACGTCCGATTACACTTTAGGGAATCATATGGAACAATTTCACGGGACAACCATCGTATCCGTCCGTCGCGGCAATCAGGTGGCGCTGGGCGGGGATGGACAGGTCACACTCGGTAATATCGTTATCAAGGGTACGGCCAGAAAAGTCCGCAAGCTCTACAACGGAAGAGTACTGGCAGGATTTGCCGGGGGTACGGCAGATGCATTCACATTAATTGAACGATTCGAGGCAAAACTCGAAAAACACCAGGGCAATCTTTTGCGTTCATCCGTTGAGCTTGCCAAAGACTGGAGGACCGACCGCATGTTGAGACGTCTTGAAGCCATGCTTCTGGTCGCCGACAGGGAATCCACCCTGGTCATTACAGGAAACGGCGATGTACTTGAACCGGAAGAAGGAGTCGGAGCAATCGGCTCGGGTGGTCCGTATGCCCAGTCTGCCGCACTGGCTCTTCAACGCAATACTGAACTGACTCCCGCCGAAATCGTCGCAAAATCGCTCGCGATCGCCGGAGACCTTTGCATTTACACCAACCAGTCTCATATCATCGAGACACTGGACTGATTTTCACCATCTTCATTTTCTATTTTTCATCCGAAAAACAAACCATGAATTTGACTCCTCAAGAGATTGTCACCGAACTGGACAAACATGTCGTTGGACAATCCAAAGCCAAACGTGCCGTCGCTGTCGCTTTGCGTAACCGCTGGCGCCGTCAGCAGGTCGCCGAACCGCTCCGGCATGAAATCACACCGAAAAATATTCTGATGATCGGCCCGACGGGGGTCGGCAAGACAGAAATCGCACGCCGTCTTGCACGACTGGCCGATGCTCCGTTCATCAAAATCGAAGCGACCAAATTCACGGAAGTCGGTTATGTCGGACGCGATGTCGATACCATCATCCGTGATCTTGTCGATATCGGCATCAAACAGACCCGTGAAGCCGAAATGATCAAAGTCCGTTCCAAGGCTGTCGATGCTGCGGAAGACCGGATACTTAACATTCTCATTCCACAGCCCAGAGACTTCGGATTCGGATCGAACGACCAGCCGACCTCATCCGGCGACAATACCCGTCAGGTCTTTCGGAAAAAACTGCGTGAAGGATCGCTGGACGACAGGGAAATCGAGATCGAGGTAGCAGACTCCGGTCCGCATATGGAAATCATGGCCCCTCCCGGTATGGAAGAAATGACCGAACAGATCAAATCCATGTTTTCCGGACTGGGCAGCGGCCGCAAGAAAAGCCGCAAAGTCAAAATCCGGGAAGCGATCAAGCTGATTATCGAGGAAGAAGCCGCAAAACTGATCAATGAAGACGAATTGCGCCAGAAAGCCATTGCGAACGTCGAACAGAACGGAATCGTTTTCCTGGATGAAATCGACAAGATCGCTTCACGATCGGAAATCAGCGGCGCGGATGTATCGCGTGCCGGTGTTCAACGCGACTTGTTACCTCTGGTCGAGGGAACGACGGTCAACACGAAATACGGCATGATCAAAACCGATCATATTCTTTTCATTGCATCCGGCGCTTTTCAACTGGCGAAACCCTCCGATCTCATTCCGGAATTGCAGGGCCGTTTCCCGATCCGGGTCGAACTCGAATCACTGTCCATCGAAGATTTCGAGCAGATCCTGACCAGCACGGAAGCCAGCCTTATTTCCCAGTACAAGGCACTTCTGGCAACAGAAGGCATGCAGCTGGAATTCAACGACGAAGCCATCAGGCGATTGGCCGAGATCTCCTATACCGTCAATGAACGCACCGAAAATATCGGTGCCCGAAGACTGTATACCGTCATGGAGAGACTGCTTGAAGAAATCTCATTCACCGCTGTCAATTACAACGGCACATTGACCATCGACAAGGATTACGTCAATGAACGACTGGAAGCCTTGTCCGCCAACGAAGACCTGTCGCGCTACGTACTCTGACCGCCAACAGGTTGTGCCCGGAAAAGGGCACAACCTGTTTTTCAGTCAACCCAGAAAACAACTTCTTCAGGCGGTTGTCTTGTCTTTTCAGACGGTTCATTCAGGCGGTAACCGAAGGCGACCATAACGGCCAAACCATACCGGCCATTATCCAGCAACCGATGTTCTGCCAGTATTTTTTCAATAGCCGACATATTTCCTCCCTCGATGGCACATGAATCGATACCCAGCAATGCCGCAGCGGTCATCATGTTGCCCAATGCAATATATGACTGTTTCACCGCCCAGTCGAACAAGGCTTTCGGTGTTTCCAGAATACCGTTTTCCCTCTGGAATTCACGGAAACGTTCCCTTTTCTTTTCCATCATTTCCGGAGAAAGATGCTGGATGTCGCGCATCATGTGGGTCACATGGGAAGAATCATACCTCATACCGTCCTTAAGACAGAGTATGGCCACATAATGGCTCGCTGTGGGCAATTGTCCTTGCGCTCCCCAGGTTACCGTCCTCAGTTCATTTCTCAACTGGGTATTCTGAATGACGACGAACCGCCAGGGCTCAAAACCAAAGGAACTGGGAGACAGACGGCCGGCTTCGAGAATGACATTGAAATCCTGATCGGAAATCTTTTTTGTTTCGTCGAACTTCTTGGTAGCATGCCGGAACTGAAAAGCGGAAAGAACATCTTCTCGCGTAACCATAATACCTCCTCCATTTTCTCGATACGACAACGCCATCTTTCAGATAGCGTCTTTTTCATTTTAAAAATACCGAAACTGTGGCAACAGCAATGATTCAGACCTGAAAAAAAAGGCGCCCTGAAAAAGAGCGCCTCAGAGTTCCCAAAAACTGCCTGCGACTTATTTTGCGTTCCAGAGCGCTACCGTGGTATCCAGCATACGACAGCTGAATCCCCACTCGTTGTCATACCAGGAAAGGATTTTCACCAGCGATCCATCCACAACCCGGGTTTGCGTGGCATCGAAAATACTGGATGCCGGATTGTGATTGAAATCAGACGACACCAGAGGTTCAACGTTATAAGCCAGAATACCTTTCAGCTTGCCTTCCGAGGCCTTTTTCACGACTTCATTGACTTCTTCAACCGAAGTCTTGCGCGACGCATTGAATGTCAGATCAACAACAGAAACATTGATTGTCGGGACACGAATAGCGAAACCGTCCAGCTTGCCATTCAGTTCCGGAAGAACAAGACCCACGGCAGCCGCAGCGCCTGTCCGGGTCGGAATGATATTCAGCCCTGCGGCGCGGGCCCGTCTGGGATCACGATGATAGACATCGGTCAGAACCTGATCGTTGGTATAGGAATGAACGGTCGTCATCAACCCGTCAACGATTCCAAGCCCTTCGTTCAATGCCAATGCAACCGGAGCCAGGCAATTGGTCGTACAGGAAGCATTCGAAATGACCATATCGCTTGCCTTCAGAACATTCTGGTTGACACCATAGACGACGGTCGCATCCACATCCTTGCCTCCCGGAGCGGAAATGACGACCTTTTTGGCCCCCGCACGCAAGTGGGCGGATGCGGCAGCCTTGGACGTGAAAAGACCGGTGCATTCCAGAACGACATCAACACCCAGCTCTTTCCAGGGAAGTGCTCCTGGATCCCGTTCACCAGTCACACGAATTCTGTCGCCATTGACAATCAGTTCATTGCCTTCGAACGAAACCTCGGCTGGAAACTTGCCATGAGCTGTATCGTACTTGGTCAGGAGTGCAATTGTTTCGATCTCGCCGGGATTGTTGATAGCAACGATTTCAATATCATGCCGCTTGCCATATTCATAATGGGCGCGAAGAACATTTCTCCCGATACGACCGTAACCATTGATTGCCACGCGAATAGCCATAAATTAACTCCTGAATGTTTAAAAAGCCAATTGTAGATACGCGGACTCTTTGTAAAAGTCCGCATCGAATATTTATTATTTACTCAAAACCGCTTCAACCTTCGACACGACATGATCTACGGTAAAGCCGAAATGCTTGAAAAGAATCCCCGCCGGAGCGGATTCACCGAAGGTTTCCATCCCGACGACATCCCCATCGAGACCGACATATTTGCGCCAGTAATCCGAAGCTGCCGCCTCAATCGCCACCCTTGGCAATCTGGTCGGAAGAACCGCATTCCGGTAAAGCGCATCCTGCCTGTCGAATACATCGGCACAAGGCATGGATACCACCCTAGCGGGAATATTCTTCCGGGCCAGCTCCTCTGCCGACTTCATAGCCAAATCGACTTCCGAACCTGTCGCGATCAGAACGATTTTCGCATCCGGTGCATCTCTCAGCACATAGGCTCCCCTGCCGATATTGTCGATCTGTTCCTGTGTCCGCTCGAAATACGGAAGATTCTGGCGCGAAAGGATCAGGACACTTGGAACCTTGCGGTTTCTGACAGCGCTTCCCCACGCAACCGCCGTTTCAACAGTATCGCACGGACGCCAGTTTTCCAGTCCGGGAATCAGTCTCAGACTGGCAATCTGTTCAATCGGTTGATGGGTTGGTCCGTCTTCGCCGACCCCGATAGAGTCATGCGTGAACACGTAGATCGTTCCTATCTGCATCAGCGCCGACATTCTGATCGCATTGCGGCAATAATCCGAAAATGTCAGGAATGTACCGCCAAACGGAATGAATCCACCATGAAGAACAATACCATTCATAATGGCAGACATACCGAACTCGCGGACACCGTAATTGATGTAATTGCCCGTCTGGCCGCCGCGAATGGCGACGCTCTCTTTCCAGTTCGTCAGATTCGACCCTGTCAGATCTGCCGATCCCCCCAGAAACTCGGGTAACCCCGGAGCAAGCGCTTCGATGGCATTCTGGCTGGCCTTGCGGGTAGCGATATTTTCTTTTCTGGCGACACAATCGGCGATATAACCGCGGACGGTTTCCTCGAAACCGGAAGGCAGCTCACCGGAAATACGGCGCATCAGTTCACTGGCTTCTGCGGGATATTTTTCACTGTATTTCACAAAAAGGTCATTCCACGCCGATTCGAGCTGATTTCCCTTTTTGCGGGCATCCCATGCCTCATACACATCTTCCGGAATCACAAACGGAGGATAATCCCAGCCAATGGCCTTGCGGGTCGCCGCAATTTCCTCGTCTCCCAGCGGAGAACCATGTGCCTTGTTCAACCCGGCCTTGTTGGGAGATCCTTTTCCGATAACTGTCTTGCAACAAATCAGCGTCGGTTTGTCGGATTGCTGCGCGGCAACAATTGCCGCATCAACAGCGGCTACATCATGACCGTTCACGTCACGAATGACATTCCATCCATAAGCTTCAAAACGTTCCGGAGTGTTATCCGTGAACCACCCCTTGACGTTTCCGTCAATCGATATACTGTTGTCATCATACAGGGCGATCAGCTTGTTCAGTTTCCATGTTCCTGCCAGCGAACAGGATTCATGGGAAACCCCCTCCATCAGACAACCATCTCCGAGAAAAACATAAGTATAGTGATCGACGATACTGAATCCGGGACGATTGAACTCTTGTGCCAGCAATTTTTCGGCCAAAGCCATACCGACCGCATTGGAGATACCTTGTCCCAACGGACCGGTTGTTGTATCGACTCCCGGAGTCACATGAACTTCCGGATGCCCCGGAGTTTTGGAATGGAACTGGCGGAACTGCCTGATATCTTCCATCGACAAATCATAGCCGGTCAGATGTAACAGGGCATACTGGAGCATTGAACCATGACCGTTCGATAAAATGAAACGGTCCCGATTGAACCAGTGTGGATTGGCCGGATTATGTCGATAGTGCCCGGACCATAATGCCACAGCGATATCGGCCATACCCATCGGCATGCCGGGATGTCCGGAATTCGCTTTTTGAACTGCATCCATCGCCAGCGCACGGATAGCGTTGGCCATTTTCGTAACAGGTAATGTATTGTTCATAGCTGCCAAATCAATGAAAGTGTAAAAGGCATAACGGATAGATGATTATGCCAACCGGGCTTTTCCTTGTATTCTATCAGAGAGTGTTATCCAGATTAAAATCAATCTACCGGCTTCGATTTGATATGACCCGTCTTTTCTATGATTTCCCGCTAACCGTCGGAACAAGTATTGATCTCCCCAAAGACATTGCAAGACACATCATGGTGTTGCGTTTATCCACAGGTGATGGCATTACGTTTTTCAATGGCAAAGGGGGTGAATATCAGGCCAGAATTGTCGGCGCAGAACGCCAACTGATCCGTGCGGAAATCGTTTCTTTTTCTCAACGGGAAATTGAACTTCCTTACAGGATAACACTGGCACAAGGCATTCCCGAAGCCGGAAAAATGGACTGGATCATTGAAAAAGCCGTCGAACTGGGCGTTCAGGAAATCATACCTGTCGCGACCCGGCGCTCTGTTGTCCGGCTCAACGCAGACCGGATCGAAAAACGGCTGTCGCGATGGCAATCGATCGTTGTTTCCGCTTCACAGCAATGCGGAAGAAACCGTCTGTTAAATATTGCACGGCCAGTCGATTTCGGCGATTGCATACAAACCTTTTCCAGGTTGCCAACCGTCATGTTCAGCCCCCGTGCCCACGAATCCCTTGCATCCTGGACAACCAGACAGGCACCTCACGATATAGTATTGCTGATCGGTCCGGAAGGTGGCTTTTCACCGGAAGAGGAGGAACTGGCACGTCAAAACGGTGTCATTTTCCTATCAATGGGCCCCAGAATACTGAGAACCGAAACGGCAGGTCTTGCCGCCGTTTCCGCCATCAACGCTTTCTGGGAACAATCACATTGACCAGCTTATAAAGGAAAAAACATGGCCGGACTGACTGAAAAAGAAAAAATGCTTTTAGGACAACTTTATTACTCGAATGACCCTGTTTTGAAACGGGACCGTGATCATGCCATCTCGAAAACACGGGCCTACCACAATTTACCGCCTGAAGCGACAAAAGCCAGATTGGAGATTCTCGAAAATCTTCTGGGTTCCTGCGAACCGGATGTCGAAATCGTTCCGCCCTTCCATTGCGACTACGGCTATAACCTGCATATCGGCCATCACTTCTATGCCAATACAAACTGCGTTTTTCTGGACTGCGCCGAAATACGCATTGGCAACCATGTATTTCTGGGACCCAATGTCCATATTTACACGGCCAATCATCCACTGGACCCTGAACTGCGAAAACAGGGACTGGAAAATGCATTTTCCGTCATCATAGAAGACGACGTCTGGATCGGTGGCGGAACGATCATCAATGCAGGGATTACCATAGGCCGTGGCACAACGATCGGTTCCGGAAGCGTCGTCACCCGTAATGTCCCGTCCCATGTTCTCGCGGCAGGAAATCCATGCAGGATCATACGCCATCTGGCCATTCCGCCCAGGAACACCCCGGTCAGTTGAGAGAAGCCGAATGCTCTCGCGTGGCATGAAATGCCAGCTTGGGCCATCTTTCTTCCGTCAGCCTCAGATTGACTCCTGAAGTCGCCAGATAAGTCAGATTGCCTGCCGCATCATAGGCGATATTATGGGCCAGAGATTTTTCAAAATCCGAAAGCACTTTTTTGTCATCGGCCGTTACCCAGCGAGCACTGGTAATGCTGGTCCCCTCAAAAACGGCATCGACGCCATATTCATTCATCAGGCGACTGGCGACTACTTCGAACTGCAATACCCCCACCGCCCCCAGAATCAGATCACTGCCCAATACCGGTCTGAATACCTGAACGGCTCCTTCTTCTCCGAGCTGCTGCAATCCTTTGTGCAACTGTTTGACTTTGAGAGGATTACGTATGCGGACACTGCGGAAAATTTCCGGCGCGAAAAAGGGAATACCGGTAAACTGCAATGCCTCACCTTCGGAAAAACTGTCTCCGATCTGCATGTTGCCGTGATTCGGCAAACCGATAATATCGCCGGCATAGGCCTCTTCGACCTGTTCCCGCGAAGAAGCCATAAAAGTGACCACACTGGACACCTTGATTTCCCTGTTCAGTCTCAAATGTTTAAGACGCATCCCTTTCTCGAACCGTCCCGAACAGACACGCAAAAAAGCAATGCGATCACGATGTGCCGGATCCATATTCGCCTGAATCTTGAAAACAAAACCGGAAAACGCCGGTTCGGTCGGTTGCACTTTCCGGACTGTCGCATCCCGTCCAAGTGGAGGTTGCGCCCAATCCAGAAGAGCATTGAGCACTTCACGCACACCGAAATTATTGATTGCCGAGCCAAAAAAAACAGGCGTCAGTGACCCGGAAAGAAATTCTTCCAGAACAAACGGATTCGAAGCCCCCTTGACCAGCTCGACTTCCATCTTCAGCTGTTCCATTTCCATCGGGAACATATCCGTCAGTCGTGGATTGTCTATTCCCTTGATGACTTCAAAAGTCTGATCCGCTTTTTCATTGCCGGGAGAAAATAACATGATCTCATCATTCAAAAGGTGATAAACCCCTCTGAAATTCTTGCCCATTCCGATCGGCCAGGTAATCGGCGCACAACGGATTTTCAGAACCGTTTCGACTTCATCGAGCAATTCCAGAGAATCCCGTGCTTCACGATCAAGCTTGTTCATGAATGTAAGAATCGGTGTATTTCTCATCCGGCAGACATCCAGCAGCTTGATCGTTTGCGCTTCCACACCACGCGCGGCATCAATGACCATCAATGCCGTATCGACAGCTGTCAGCACGCGGTAAGTATCTTCAGAAAAATCCTGATGCCCGGGAGTATCAAGCAAATTGATGATATGGTCGCGATACTCAAACTGCATAACGGAACTGGCGACTGAAATCCCCCTCTGTTTCTCGATTTCCATCCAGTCGGATGTCGCATGCCGTGCACTCTTGCGTGCCTTGACCGTACCGGCCAGCTGGATTGCCCCTGAAAACAGCAACAGTTTTTCCGTCAATGTTGTTTTACCTGCGTCAGGGTGGGAAATAATGCCGAATGTCCGACGTCGCGCAACCTCATGCGCTATTTTTTTCGATAAAGCGTCTTTGGATTCCGATATCGCTTCTTCAGCAACAACCGGATCTCCCGAACCGGATTGAACAGTCATGGTCATCAAAAATCGATCAGCTAAAAATTTCCGCGTTTATTTACCGAAATACGAATTAAATCAGATAAAACGCCCAATAAAATGTATAATTATAAATTGCTTCATACTTTTCTGTTCACAAAAAGCCGAAACTCTTCATAAACATGGGGGCGATTTGGATTCGACAGGGGTTGCAAAGCAGAACAGAGCATATCGAGGACTGGAGCCCTCGTAAATCCATCCAGAAAAAAGTAAACGCTAACGATAAAAGTTACGCATTAGCCGCTTAATCCCGGCTATCCCTGCACTGTTTCTTTCCTGGGACAGGCCGAAAGGCGCGCAGGGTCATTGACAGGAAATCGCCTCACGTTGCGTTACCGGACAAGAGGTTAAATTCAAGGTAACTCGTCCGTCTGAAGCGTGCGTATCCGCGTCAGCCGGATCAAATCAAATGACAACGCTAAATATGTAGAACTGTCTGTAGAGGACTTCTGGACGCGGGTTCGAAACCCGCCGCCTCCACCATCACACCGTTTAAAGCAGTCTTATCCGGCATAAAAAATCAATATAAAACAGTGATTTAAGCGCACCTTCAGTATAAGGCGGGCTAATGCGGTATTGCCGAAGCCAACTTTTTTAGGTAGATTTTTGGGTAGATGTTTCATTTACCTGTTTTTTTATCTACCCAAAAATGGCAAAACTGATCGTTCCACTTACACCCAAACAGATCGATAACACAAAACCGAGGGAAAAGAAATATTCGCTCTTTGACGGTGGCGGGCTGTATATCGAGGTTGCGCCTACAGGCTCAAAACTCTGGCGCATGAAGGCCAAACTAAATGGCAAAGCCGTACAACTGTCATTCGGAAAGTATCCGGATATATCGCTGGCACAGGCCAGAAAGAAACGGGATGAAGCGCGCAAACTGATTGCTGAAGGGATAGACCCACGGGAAGAAAAGAAAGCACGTATAGAGGCAGAGAAAGCCAAAACAGAACATACCTTTGAAAAGGTAGCGCGTGACTGGCACACTAGCAGATTACCTGAATGGCAGCCGGTCACAGCAAGAAACACCTTGAACCGGCTGGAGCTGGATATTTTCTCCATACTGGGCAATCAGCCAATAGCAGATATTACCCACCAGCAGATAATCGACGTTCTGAAAACCATAGAAGCCAGAGCAGCAGAAACCGCAAGGCGGCTTAAATCGACACTTGGCCGCATTTTCAGCTATGCCGTTCAGAGAGGCGTTATCAAACACAATCCGATACCTGACCTGATCGACGTTCTGAACAAGGTCAACAAACAGCATTTTGCCGCTATCAAGCCGGAGGAGTTGCCCGCCTTTCTGAAAGCACTGGACGGAAACCGGGAACGGCTTTTCATTCCAACGCGCATAGCGGTCAATCTCATGATGTTGACATTTGTCAGAACGTCAGAATTGATAGAGGCAGAATGGTCAGAAATCGACCTTGATAATGGCGTTTGGATTGTTCCTTGGCAGCGCATGAAGATGGGACGGCGCAAAATCAATCCCGACACGACAGACCACCGAATAGACCTGCCGAAGCAGGCCATTGATCTGTTAAATGAGCTAAAAACCATAACAGGGAATAGCCGATACCTTTTCCCGGGCCAAAGAGATCACAGCAAGCACATGAGTAATAACACCATCCTCATGGCACTAAAGCGCATGGGCTACAAAGGCAAAATGACCGGGCACGGGTTCCGGACACTGGCAGCCAGCGCGCTGGAAGAAATCGGATACCGGCGTGAAGTCATTGATCGGCAACTGGCCCACAAGGAAAGAAACAAGATACAGGCCGCCTATTTCCGTGCAGAGTTCATCAAAGAACGCAAGGAGCTATTACAGGCATGGGCTGACTATATCGACAGCAGGAGAACAGGCAAAGTTCTTAATCTGAAACGGGCATAGCTGTCAATATATACAGTACAACAGAGACTAACAGAGTATCAGGCAGAACAAGTCACGCCTAGTCCGACGGGACAAAAACGGGTAACCCTGACCCGCTGGCGTGGCTTACCGGACAGGGGATAACGTGAGGGGAGTTATGGATGTTGAACAGATAGACGTTGCAAAAATATCTGAAGTATTTGCCAAAAAAAAGCATCAAGAAATATTAGCGGAAATTGAATATGAAAAATCAGAACTTGAAAAAACACTATCAAGGATAGATAACTCTTGGCGTGAAAGATTAAACAACGAAACCCGAGATTTTGAAATATGTCTTAGATCAACAATCAAAAAGATTAAAAGACCTGTCTTTTCGAAGTTATTCTACTGGTTAGCTTATGACACATGGGACGTATTTTCAGGATTGGCGATTTTAAACAATATTGAACCGCGATCCTTATGTTTTGATGAAAACGGCAATATATACAAGAACGAAGACGCCAGAAACAGAAAAGAAAAAACAAAAAAACGATTTGTTCGAGCGAGCAATTACCGGGCGGATTCTATTCCGCATTTACGAACTCTAGACGATTTTCGTTTGTCAAGCAGAACGTTAGATACGGTTTTCCATGAGATAAGTAATATATTGACACAATTTCCACGCAATACAAATATATACCAGACCCGCCTTTTACATAGTTACTATGTAACTCTGGATATCTGGAGAAGCGGCAACCACACAGAAGACCGATATCCCGTCAAATATTTTATTGATTGGGCCATAAAAAAAAGAATAATTCCAGAATGGCTAGACTGGGCCAAAGAAAACGGGCTGATAGACGACGATAACAAGCCGGAAATCGAAGACAGGGAACCAGCAAGGAAATCACGAACCAGTTTTCAAAATGTTATGGCAGCTCTGTTTAATGAACTACTCGAATCAAAGAAAAAAGAAAATCCCAAAATAACCAAAACCGAATTGATCTGCGAGCTTGCGCATAATTATTCTGGATATACGGGGTTCTCTAAATCATTCTTGAAGCAAAATATAACTCAAGGGCAACAAAATCTTGGTTATGTAGAAGAGAAATGATCATGGTTATATAACCCTAAATTAAGGTTACATAACTTTTTTCTTACTCTTCACACCGTCAAACTTTGCCTCATACCGGATTGGCCGGGATTGATATGAGGCAAAACACATGACAACCGTTCAGACCAATACAAAACGAATCATCCGTCAGAAAGAAGTATCCGAGAAACTGGGATTGTCCAAAGCGACAATCTGGACATATGTCCGGACACGTGACGATTTCCCGAAACCGATCAGACTGGGGGCCAATTCCGTCGGTTGGCTGGAATCCGAAATAGACGCCTTCATTGATGCACGCATAGCCGCCAGCAGAGCATGACAGGAGGCATCATGAATCCTGTACCCATCAGCCAGCTTGAAACCAGAAGTACCTTTCTGGAGTACATCCGCCAGACATTGGGACACGCCCCGGAAGCGATAAGAGAAGAAGGCGTGATACAACGTTTTTCCACCAACGGCAAACGGGGTGATCTGTCCGGCTGGTGCATCTGGTACGGCATGGCTGGCGCCTTCGGAAACTGGCGAACCGGAGAAAGCTGTCGCTGGCATTGCCGGGAATACAAAGAACTGAACCGGGAAGAACGCCGGAGAATCGACCGGCAGATAAAGCAAGCCGAAGCGCGAAGGAAGCGCGAGCTTGAGGCGGGTTACCAGCGTATCGCCGAACAGGCCAGAGCCGACATACAGGGATTTTGCCCGGCTACAGCAGACCACCCCTACCTGATCGAAAAGAGAATCGAACCGCATGGAGCACTGATCGACGGACGAAACGTCCTCATCATCCCCATGTACTACAAAGGCAAAATCGTTTCATACCAGCGCATCTTTCCCGTGAGACTGCCGGACGGTACCAACAAACGCTTTCTGAAAGGCGGACGCAAGAAAGGCTGCTACCACCCGATAGGGAATAAAGGTACCGGTGATCTGGGAATCTGCGAAGGTTTTGCCACTGGCGCCAGCATCCATGAAGCGACCGGAGATGATGTTGTTGTGGCCTTCGACGCGGGCAACCTGTTACCCGTAGCCAGAGCCATGCGGGACAAATACCCGGACAGAAAAATCATCCTCTGGGCCGATGACGACTACCAGAGAGTGGACAGAAACGGGCAGCCGGAAAACATAGGCGTCATCAAAGCCATCGAAGCGGCAGAATCAATAAGCAATGGATACTGGACCATGCCGGACTTCGGAGACAAGAGACCGGAAGGCGCGACCGACTTCAACGACCTGTTCCAGATGATGAAAGGGAGCAAACGATGAGCGACGAAACATTGCGGAATGAGGCGGACACGCCACCATCACAAGCGTTTGCTACTGCCAATCCTGCCAACGAACATGAACCGGTCAGCTTCGAACAATACAAGGACAAGGCGGTTTTGCCGGAAGAAGGTTTGGAGAATGCCGTCAAGCGTCTTGCCACGATGAAAAAACTGGATTACGTACAGGTCCGGAAAGCCACCGCCAAACAATACGACATCCCGGCGGGCATGCTGGATGATATGATACGCGAGGTACAACAGGAAACGGAAAACGCCAAAGACGACATGTTCCCCGAAATCGAGCCGTGGGGTGAGTCGGTCAACGGTTCCAGGCTATTGAATGAAATAGACCGGACCATCCGGCGTTTCATCGTCTGTGAACCGGAAACCGCACAGGCGGCCTCTCTTTGGATTGTGATGACGTGGTTAATGGATGTGGTGAAGGTCGCTCCGCTGGCCGTCATCACCGCCCCGGAGAAGCGTTGTGGCAAAACCCAGCTTCTTGACCTGATCGGCAAAATGTCATACCGCCCCATGCCAACAAGCAGCATCACGCCTTCAGCCTTGTTCCGTTCTATCGAAATGTGGCAGCCTACCTTGCTGATCGACGAAGCCGACGCCTTTTTGAATGACAACGAGGAAATGCGGGGGTTATTGAATGCCGGTCACACCCGTACCAGCTCTTTCACCATCCGGACCGTCGGAGACGACCACACACCCAAGAGATTCAATGTTTGGGGGGCGAAAGCTATCGCCGGAATCGGGAAACTGCAAGATACCGTTATGGATAGAAGCGTTACGCTGGAATTGCGCCGGAAACTGGACTGCGAACACGTTGAGCGCATACGCCATGCGGAACCGGGATTGTTCGAAACCCTGTGCCGGAAACTCTGCCGTTTTGCCGAAGACAACCGGGAAACCATCCGTAACGCCAGACCGGCATTACCGGAAGAACTGAACGATCGGGCACAAGATAACTGGGAACCTTTGCTGGCAATTGCTGATATGGCAGGGGGTAATTGGCCGGAGATTGCCAGAATGGCCGCCCTGAAAATATCCAGAGACAAATCCCCGCAAAGCACCGGAACCGAATTGCTGGAAGACATCCGGGAAATATTCGACATGAAACACATCGACCGGATACATACCCACAAACTGGTCGAGGCGCTCTGCGAAGATTCCGAAAAACCCTGGTCAACCTATAACCGAGGCAAACCGATAACACCCGCCCAGCTGTCCCGGCGACTGTCTGCATACCGTATCGTCAGCAAAGCGATACGGGTCGATTGCGAAGTCAAGCGAGGATTCGAGAAAAAACAGTTTGCAGACGCATGGGAACGTTACACAAATATTTCCCCTATACCCCCCTCTGAAAGTGTAACAACGTTACAAACCAGTATTGGCGCGGGTTCCGGCGTAACGTTTTCAAAACGTAACGTTTCGCAAAACGTAACACGTTACACGGAAGAAGACGATGTAACGCTTTCAAAACGTAACCGTTACAAAAACGAAACGCTCAAACCCAGTGCTGGCGCGGGTTGTAACGTTTTACGTTTTGAAACGGGGGAAGACGGAAAAAATTTCCCTCATGATGAAGACGAAATCGGGACGGTGCTGATATGAACGTTAATGAATTGTTGGAACAGTGTGAAAAAGACGGAATCCGCCTTTGCCTGCAATCCGGCCAGCTGCAAATAACCGGCAACCTGAAAAAGATCGATGAGTTGGCACCCATCATCCGGCAGCATAAGACCGACATCATTCGCATGCTGGAACAGAAAGACAAGCGAGACATGGAAGCCACACGGTACATGCAGGCGGAAATCGCGCTGTTTCATGGAGAAGCCATCGCCTTCATTGCCCGGTACCTGCAAAAGCGTTACGGCAAAACCTACTGGCAGGCACAGGACGAGGCGACAACGGTCTGGAACATCCTGAGAAAAAACCAGATCAGGCAGGCACTGGCAGAAGGCAGAGATGATGCGGCAGAACGCCTGTTACAGGAATGCTGGGAGAAATTCGGCATGCCGGATTATCTGGCTACCTCACGGGCAAACTGGCCGGAATCATTCAGCATTCATTGAACAGGAGAAACCATGAACGAATTGACCCAGAAACAGGAAAACTTTTGTCTTGCCTATATCGAGACAGGCAACGCATCCGAGGCATACAGAAAGGCATACAACGCAGCCAAGGCATCAGAAAAGAGCGTCTGGGAAAGCGCATCGAAGATGCTCGACAACCCCAAGGTTATATCAAGGTTGGAAGCATTGAGAGAACAGGCAGCCCGCCGGGCCCTCCTCACACTGGAACGTCATCTTGAAGAACTGGCAGCCTTGCGGGATGAGGCCAGAGCGGAAGGCCGTTACAGCGCGGCCATCGCGGCCGAAATCGCCAGAGGCAAGGCGGCAGGGTTGTATGTCGAACAGTCCAGAACGGAAGGGGAGATCAGGATGGTTTGGGCGGGAACTTGAGAAAACTTGAGGTGCAGCAGGCGATTTCCGGCGTGGATTGTTAAGGAAAGTCAAGGTTCGGTAGCCCTTTTTTCCTGTCTGGCCATGATGAGAAATGATGAGGTTCGGAAGCTGTTTTTACTGGCGCAACGTGTTGACAAAAATTGACGTCCGACTGGTAATTTCTGGTGGGGACATGCTGACAAATGCAAACATTCAGGCGGTGATTTTCCGCCGGAACTGGGGAAAGGTTAAGGGTCGCATTTGAAACGCGATCCTTTTTTATCTCGTTTTTCCCCGAAACCGGGGAAAAATAAGTATGCACCTGCTCAAGAAAATGTATCCCTAGAATCAATAGGTTACGTAATCCATCATTCCAGTCGCATCGTATGAGATGAAGCAAGGAAAGGCATTAAAAATTGAACAGTGTGCTACGATTGATGATGCAAGTTACATTAACAAAAATTCAGCAAGAATTAGTAAACTAACAATGGATAAGAAGCAAATTGTCATAGCATGGTGGAATTGTTCTTTTAATTATTTGCCTCAAGAAGAACATTGTATTGTTCAAGAAATAATTTCTCATCTTATTAATTCTGGCTGCGACATTATTGGATTGTGCGAGATAGGAAGTAAAAAGAAAGAAGAGATTAAAACAATTTTGTCTATTTTTGAAAAGGATTTTCAGATAAATGTTTTTTCTGAAAAAGCATCAAAAAGAAGCGAGTTTGATATTTGTCTTCTAGTTAGAAAAACTCGTTTTTTCATTAATGAATGCCGGGCATTAACACATACTATCTACAACAGAACCATTAGATGTGGAATTAGGTATGTCTTAAAAGGTATTCCCGAGGATATTTACTTATTTCTACTACATTGGCCATCAAGAATGCATGATGAAGGGGGTCTTAAAAAAGGACAAGCAGCAGTCAAATTGAATAAGGAAATAGAAGATGTAATAAATACAAAAAACGAAGCTCATATTATTGTTATGGGTGACTTTAATGATGAACCATATAGTGATTCACTTTATAAGGAATTGCACTCAACACGCGATAAGTATCTTGCCAGAAAACATACTAAACTTTTATATAATCCATTTTGGACAACAATGAAGTCTCACCCAAAAATGAATCAGAGTGGCACATATTATTATGCTTCTGGCTTTCGTGATAAATGGAGTACTTTTGATCAGGTTTTGTTGTCCTCTTCATGGTTGAATAATGGTTGGGATATTAAAAATGAAAGTGAGTTGGTGTTCGTGACCGAAGAAATTTTGCGGCTGGTTACAGGTAATAATAGCAAAATAGATCACCTGCCAATATTGGTTAGATTAAGGAATCATAATGATGAATAGCAAGAAAACATTTGCCAATGCATTAAATATTGGAATTGAAAAGGCGCGTTTTATTGATCATCAATCAAAAGAAATTAATCAGATCATAGAGGAATTAAGGTCACAAATATTTTTACAGACCAATGGAAAAGTTGAAGTCAGCGTTATGGATGATGCGTCTAATTATAAGTCACATAGTGCTGTATATGATGGACCATTATTTAATATTGGAACCAACAAGAAAATACTTGCGGCGAAAAATAATGAAAAGACTATGCGTCTTTCCTATTGGGATACGAATAAAGGGGGGTATCCATGTACAATAAAATACGGTGATATAAGCGCTAGTGCAGGAGATAAAGAATCCTTAATAGGGATTTTAGAAGATATGCTGTCAGATTCTGATATTGCCAAGAATATTATTGAACTAATGCAAGGTGACTCAACAAATAATTCTAACCCTTGACACCCCGCCCCTAAAGCCGTAACCTGAAAGTCTCTCTTAAAATGTTCGGCCTGCCATACCGTCATCATGGCTCTTGTTTTATGGACTATCCCTTTATGGACGGGGTAGAGATACGGCATACAACACCCGCAAGGGGAAACCGTAACGGGGTTTAACATTACCCAGAGTGCGCCCGTCCACCCGATAATTCACTCAAAAAATGTTGAATATTAAAACCGCTACATCCGTAACCCCGACTACTTCCGAAATCTTACCATTCCCCCAATTCAGCGCATCTATCACATCCGAACAGATCGATACTATCGAAAAGGTACTGAAGGAACACAATCGCACACGCCGACTGATGCTGCTTTTTTTGTCGTTCGACAGTGAAACCTTCATCGAAAAAGCAAAAGCGATCATAGATGGCGATGAGGACATTTACATGGAAGCGATCGAAGCACTGGACGATTACCAGAAGAAGCTGAAATCACTTTCCGAGCTGGCCAATTCCGCGCTTGCAAGATTTCTTTGGGTGGGCGAATACCTTTCACAGAAAGGAGATAGCCATGAATAACGTTATCCCCTTCCCGCAAAACCCGGCAGAAGCCAGAGAGAACAGGGAAATGGCAATGGAAGCCATCATCTGGGAAGCTATAGCAGCCGGCGACAAACAATCAGCCGGAGCTGCAGCTCAGTTTCTCTATGACATGAAATTCCCGTTAATGGTCGATCTGGTTGAAGCAGTCATTAATGAAGATATGTCCGCCACGTATAACACAGCCTATACGATGGTGTCCGAAGCCACGATAAAGGCGGCAAGGGACGCCTTGATGAAAGGGGGCAGGATATGAGCCGCATTACCCTGATCGTCTTTCTGTCGGGTGTTTTGCTGGGTTGTGGCCTGTCCTATGTCTGGCATGATGATGACCGGATAGAACAGGAACAGCAGCTTGCCAGAATCAGCAAGATCGTACAGAACCATTACGAGAACCAATGCAGGAGGTAAGCAGGCAGACAGACAAGGAAAGAAGGGGGCGTCCAAATTTGGATGCACCCTTTTTTCATGGGCATTCCTGAAAATTGAGGAGTGCTGAAAATGCAGTGCTCAAGATTGAGCAGTCCTGTTCACTCAGCCCTGATCTGGGTTCAGTACACCCCCCTCAGATTCGAGTACATACCCATATCCGGCAAAACAGGAACGGCAAGATTACGGCAAGACCAGAAAAGCAGAAGGGTAAGATTAGGGTAAGGGTCGCACTTCAAATGCTCCCCTTCGAATAGCAAAAATAGCAGGAATAGCAATAGCAAACCCAGATCACAACAAGATTGCAACAGGGCCAGATTTGAAATCTAACCCTTCGATTAGCAGAATTAGCAAGATTAGCGTTAGCAAAGGCTTGGAATGCAGCCCTCAAAGTTGAGTGCTGCACCCAATCGAACAAAGAGAAAAAGGCAGTTTTGCCAGTTTGCGCAATTTGGCAAACAGGGAAGCGGGAATCCGGGTTCCTCTCGGGTTTTGTTTTGCTGGATAGGGGGAAATATCAGGGCAAAATGAAAAGTGCCTGTAACGCTGTTTTGCCGGTTCTGTGAGGCGGTCTGTTTCTGATCGAAGCGAGAGAAAACACATCGACCGACCAATTTTGCGCTGGTTGTTTTCTGCTTCGAAGCAAGGACGAACCAAGGGCGAATACTGGATTTTCAGTAGCCGGCTCTTTCCGGATTTGGAAAAAACCATTCCCCATTCTGGGGAGCGAAAGTTACCGGCAAGTTAAAAGGTTCTGAACAGAACTGCCTTCTCTGTTTTGCCAAGATTTGGAATCTGACCAAGAGCGGCCATTTTTACCGAGGTGCTGAATTCAGCACGTCGGAGAGAATAGGGTAAAACCGGATTTCCGATGATCAATTTCAGGGGTAGCAAACAATTTTGGGTAGATATTTGGGTAGATACTTGTTTTTCTAATTGCCACAAAACAAGTATTCATGCGGCATTCAAGACAAGATTTGATTCCCGCCGCCCCATTCACTAGTCTAAAGCCGTCTTATCCGGTATAAAAAATCAATAAAAAACAATGAGTTAAGCAAATTTCTAGTACAAAGCGGGCTAATGCGGTATTGCCAGATTCCAACATTTTGGGCCGGCATTTCATCCACCCATCTTTCATGCCGGAAAACAAAACGGATCGTTCAACCAACACAAAAACAGACCGTCAACGCCAAGTCAAAAAATATCCACTCTTTGAGAATGGCAACCTGATTTTCAAATCGTACAACCCCGTCTGACTCGGAACCCGGAATCGCCGAAAAGAATTCGGCCCGATGACCCGGGTATATTTCCCGATATATCGTGAAAACGGAAAACAGCATTTGAAAAAATCTTTCAAACAAAACTTACAAAACAGCAGAAAAAACCTGCTTCATTGACCAACAATAAAGGAGCAAACTTGAAAACACACAAGTACATATTTATTGCTTATTGTACACCCCTATGGGCAGAAGCTTGCGGTAAACACACACTCTCTCTTGAAGTCTTTACACCGGGCTTCCAAACCGCAGGCATCTGCCCACCTCAACCTGTCTCCGTTTTACACCGATTCTCTATTCTGATTCGAAACGATCGGGATAACGCATGATTATTCCAAATCCGGATATTGGATATTTGTATCAGGCGACAGGACAGATGTATGGCACATCCCCTACATTCATATCCTTACAACCTGCTTGCCGAGCTTCTTGCAGTACGCAGGAAAGAGCTTGGTTTGCTGCAAATCGATGTGGCAGAAAGGCTAAACAGACCACAGTCTTTTGTTCCAAAATATGAAAATATCGGCCGGCGACCGGATGCCATCGAATTGATTACCGTTCTAAAGGTACTCGACATGTCCTCGTAGATTTTTCGATCTTTTTCTTTCAAAACCCGACAAGAACAAACTGCCAACCGATTTCTGATCTGACCTTCACGCATGCCGGCATTTCTTGTCGCGTTGCGGTGAAACGGGAAAAAATACCCGGTTCTTCAGGATAATATGCCTTGTTTTTTGTCGAATCATACGAAACCGGATAACCAAAAGTGACAATATCATGCTATCGTTAGTCTGGTTTGTTCAAGAACTATTTTATATTTGCTCAGTTGGAACTTTTTTATGGAAATTTCGAAAATTCGTATTCTCGTTACCCGTGCGAGTGAAATGCAGGGGCCGACTATTGTAGACCTGGCCTATGTCGACGGTATTCCGTATGCGGTGTTTGAATGGGAAAACAAGGAAGGCTCTGATCCTTTTCCGCTTTACAAAGTCCGTCTGGATCCCCGCGGACTCATGCAGCTTCCTCCAAGCGAAAACAGCAATCTCAAATACCAGTATCGTCTTTCGGTCGAGGATCCCAGACCATTCTTCTGATACACCTTTCCGGATCTGATATTCAATTCCACCTGCATCCCGTATCATGACAGCGAAACATCCTGACGACGAAATTGATAACATTATCTGGTCAGAAATCGAGTCAAGCGATTCGAAGGGTGATTTTATTTGCTACGTGATCCATTCTCCGGCCAATGCAAAGTTTCTCGAGAATGCAAAACAACGGATTGATACAGAACCGGATCCCGATTCACTGGTCCCGGTAAAATATCCTAATGCGATCAGGCGAATAGAAGAACTTGCCAGAAAAAATGATGCCGTTGCATCGTTTCACATGGGTAAGATCCACGCTCTCGGCATCGCCATTCCCCAGAATCTCCCTGAAGGGATCCTCTGGTACGAAAAAGCTGTCGAGTTGGGTGAACCGAGAGCGCATGCCAATCTCGGATGGTTCTATCAATCCGGCTATGGCGTCACCAAAAATCCGCAAAAAGCTTTCGAACTGCTTTCCTATGCCGCAGAACATGGTGTCCTGTCGGCAAAGGCCGCTATTGGCATAATGCTTTTAAAAGGCGAAACGACCGAACCGGATAGTGTGACGGGGCTGAAAAAACTCGAGGAAGCGTTCAACGAAGGTTATCTTAACGCCGGAAATCACCTCTCGGACATCTATTTCGAAGGCAAGTATGTCGAAAAAGACATCGAGCAGGCGCACCGGTGGCTCTGGAATGTGGCCAATTGCGGAGATGAACGGTCAATGGCCATTCTGGGCCATTATCTTATTACCGGAAGTCATGGAAAAAAAGACACCGATACCGGCCTGAAGTTGATGCACAAGGCGATCGAAAAGCGGTTTTTACCGGCCTATTTATGGTTGGGGACCCTTTATAAAAAAGGAAACGGTGTCGAACAGAACCTCAAAAAAGCGCTTGACCTGTTCAAGGAAGGTGTTCTTGCGGGCGAAAAAGACTGTGAAAAAGCCATTTCCATTCTGTTGGCCGAACAGAACATCACCGGCATCAATACACCCAAATCATTTCACTAGTTTTCCGAACACATCGAAATTTTTTCGAGCGAAATCTCATCTATTCCTTACCACCCGGATTCATGAATAGTGCTATTGTATGCGTGAATTCTGTCGTGCTTTTAACGGGGAATAACCATGTTACGCCAATGTTCAATCATTTTTATCTGTCTTGCCATCGCTGAACTGATCGTTCATGTAACGCATATCCATTTTCCTTCCTCACTGCTGGGAATGCTGATACTGACCTTCTCGCTCAAAACCGGTCTGGTCAAACTGGAATGGGTAAAAGGAATTTCCGATTTCCTGCTGTCCCATTTCGGTCTTTTTTTCGTTCCCCCCGGAGTTGCGTTGATGCTCTATCTTGGAATCATTCAGGCACAACTGATCCCGATCGTGGCGGCAACCCTCATCAGTACCTTGCTTGTCTTGACCGCTACAGGATGGACCTATCAACTTATCCGTAAAATACTATGAGTGAATTTCTGCACAGCGAACTGTTTGCCGTGACATTGACAATAGGTCTTTTCTGGGGAGCTCAACTGATCCAGAAAAAACTTCGTTCCGTTATTCTGAATCCGATCCTGGTAGCGATCATTCTGATTATCCTCATACTGAAAGTCGGCAATATATCTTATGAAACGTATTACGAAGGGGGGAAATATATCGAATTCCTGCTGAAACCGGCTATTGTGGCACTGGGAGTACCGCTTTACCAGCAAATCGAACAGATACGCAAACAGGCCCTGCCCATTCTGGCCTGCCAGCTGGCCGGTTGTATCGTGGGAGCTGCCTCGGCTTTCCTTATCGCACAGTATTGTGGAGCGACACCGGATGTTGCCATTTCGCTTGCACCAAAATCGGCGACGACGCCGATCGCCATGGAAGTTTCCAAGCTGACCGGCGGCATTCCCTCCCTGACAGCCATTATCGTTATCGTGACCGGTATTCTGGGCGCTATTTTCGGTCTCAGATTTCTCCGGCTCATTGGCGTAAAAAGCCCTATCGCACAAGGGCTTGCTCTTGGTGCCGCTGCGCACGCTGTCGGGACATCACATGCCATGGAGAGAAATGTAAAACTGGGCGTTTATTCCAGCCTGGGGCTAATTGTGAACGGGACACTAACCGGGGTGCTGACACCTTATATCCTTCATGCCATCGGCATCTGACGCTCCTCCGGCAGGCAAAATACAACCTGCCGGAACATCCGGATATCAAGCCGTCACGAAACGAATGACTCCATCCCGCTCCAGTCTTTTCAGCTTCTGTTGTTTTTCAAGATAATTCAGATGCGCGATGGATTCTCCCATGGCAAACATGCACTGGTGAGCATCCACAATTTCCCTCTCGAACAGAACCGGCAGCAATTCACAGGCCGTACGCGGAACCGTACAGGCTCTCAGTACGGCATGACATCGACTCCGGTGGTGTTCTTCCAGAAACCGGACCCTTGCATGTATCCCCCGGAAAGGACGGCCATGAGAAGGCAAAACAAGGGTATCCGCCGGCAAATCCAGAAATCGCCGGACAGACTCCAGAAATTCTTTCAAAGGATTTCCAAGCGGATCAACCACCATGACAGGAATATTGGTCGAAATACTGGGCAACAGCATATCACCCGAAATCAGGATATTCAGTTCCCGGCAATAAAACGAGGCGTGTTCCACCGCATGCCCGTAACCCGCTATGACTTCCCATTCATGCGACCCGATTGTTATCCGGTCGCCATCACGAATGTAATGACAGGTTGATGGAAGTACAGGGCATCCCTGGCCATAGACATGGCCTCGCACTTTCAGTGCTTTCACACGGGATTCATCCAGACCATGCCATTCAAACAGTCGAATCATGGCATCGACTGAATAACTTTCCAGCTGATTCTGGCAAGCCAGAGCAGTCAGATATTCTCCCCGAGTCATCCACAAGGAAGCGCCCGTCTTTTGTTCAAGCCACCCGGCAAGACCGATATGATCCGGATGATAGTGAGTGATCACCTGCCTGACAAGCGTGTACTGGCAAAGGCATCTGTTCCAGACCGACTTGCCGGTATCCCAGGTCACCCCGGTATCCACAGTACACCATCCACCTTCGTCCTGAAGTAACCAGATATTGACGTGATTGAGTACGAAAGGCAGTGGCATACGTAACCAGTGAACCTCTGGCACGATTATTGCTGGTTCTTCTGTCGGAACTGTCTTGTCGAAAGGATATGTGATTTCTGACATGGCCTGAACACGAAAACAGGAAAAGAGAATTGTAGCGTTAATTTCCAAAGACAGTTCGCATCAGGAATCACCACATTGATAGGAGCATAAAAATGAGCAGAAATATTGACTGGCAAGGTGCCTTCCATTCCATCGAATTCAGGAAAGCAAAAAACAACAGGCTGAAATTCGTCATTCCTCTTCTGGCCTGTTTCACCCTGCTGTTTCTGGGCCTGTTTTCTGTACAAAGCTATTTCTCCGATATCGGCAGCCTGAAGATCATCGGCGAAATCGATCTCGGTTTTTTCTTTGTCATGTCCCTGTTTCCACTAACCGGTCTTCTGGGAATCTGGTTCACTTCATATACAAAGGCACATGTCTATCCCTATGAAGATCTCGTTGTCAGGACATATTCAAGGAAAGGGTAAATCATGCATATCCTGTCAATCATCGTTTTTCTGGTATTAATTGCACTGACGCTTGTCATTACGGCCAGAGCGGCGAAAAAGGTCAAGACAGACAAGGACTTTTATGCAGCCGGCGGAGAAATACCCGGCTGGCAAAATGGATTGGCCATTGCCGGCGAATTCATGGCGTCTGGCGCATTTCTGGGAATTGCAGGCCTGATCGCATTTCACGGACTGGACGGAGAAATTTTCTCGATCTGCTGGTTCGCCTCGTTCTTTGTCGTTCTGGTTCTGGTTGCCGAGGTGATCCGCAATTCAGGCAAATACACTTTCATCGACATCGTTTCCTACCGGCTCAACCAGAAATCGATACGTCCCGCAGTCGCCGTGACGGTATTTATTGTCAGCCTGACCTACCTGATACCGCAAATGGTTGCCGCCGGTGCATTGAGCAAAATACTGTTCGGCATTTCGGATACGCTGGGTATCCTGATCGTGGGAGGTCTCATGATCGTGTATGTGGTTCTGGGAGGGATGATGGCCGCCACCTGGGTTCAGTCCCTGAAAGCCATTCTTTTGCTGGCAGCCGGTTACCTGCTGGCCTGGCTGACCATGTCCCATTTCAACTTTTCCGTCGCCAGTCTCTTCGATGCGGTCGTCCATTCCCCTGAACTCGGCGAAAAATGGGTGCAACAGGGAGGATGGCTGCGCAACCCCATTGAAAGATATTCTCTCGGTCTGAGTCTGCTCTTCGGTACGGCAGCCATGCCGCACGTTCTGATGAGGCTGTTTACCGTCAAATCCAAGGAACAGGCACAAAAAAGCGCCCTGTGGACCATGCTTTTCATGGGAATGTTCCACATGATCACGTTCATTTTCGGATTGGGTGCCGCCGTACTGGTCGGCAAGGAAGCGATTTATGCAATGGATCCGGGAGGCAATCTCGCCACCCCCATGCTGGCACAGTTTGTTGCCGGAGGCGCGAACTCTTTCACTGGTGAACTGTTCATGGCCTTTATCGTCTCCATCGCCTTCATTACTGTCATTGCAACCGTTTCAGGACTGTGCATTGCCGCATCGACTGCTTTCTCGTACGATTTCTGGTTCAAAGTCATCAAAAATGGCAGACAGGATCATACCGGCCAGATCAGAACCGCCAGAATTTCCGCCATTGCCATCGGTATTCTGGCCATTATCTGTTCACTTGCCATGAAGCACATGAACGTTGCATATCTTTCCGGCCTCGCCTTCTCTATCGCTGCAACGGTCAATCTTCCCACCATCATACTGGCGCTTTACTGGAAGAAACTGACGACAACCGGTGCTTTGATCGGCATTATCGGAGGAACTGTCATTTCCCTGTTCGCCGTTCTGACCGGACCATCGATCATGGGAGCGAATGCCCTCTTCCCATTAAGCAATCCGGGCATTGTCACCATCCCGCTCGGTTTTCTGATCACCTGTATCGCATCCTTGCTGACCGCGGACAAGGAAGCTGAACAGAAATATGTTGAATTGTCTGTCCGCTCGCATAGCGGTCTGGGCGCAGAATAAATGAAAGGACAATAAAGATGAGTGGCGATAAATATCCAAAATTCAGGGCGGCAGCTGTTCAGGCCGCTCCTGTATTCCTCAACCGGGAAGCAACGATAGACAAAGTGGAAACGTTGCTCACGGAAGCGACGGCTAATAGTGCGAAACTGGTCGTCTTTCCGGAATCTTTTATCCCCTGCTTTCCGGTATGGTGTCTGGTTCATGCGCCGATTGACCAACATCCGCTTTTCACAAGACTGTACGAAAATGCACTGGATGTCAAAAGCGACGCTTTCAGGAAACTGGCCAGCCTTGCCAAAAAATACAATGTATTCCTATCCATCGGCGTAACCGAGAAATCAGATTACAGTATGGGCGCCATGTGGAATACCAACCTGTTATTCGACAGCAACGGCAATCTTGTCGGCAAGCATCGCAAAATCATGCCGACCTGGGCCGAGAAGCTGGTGCACAATTTCGGTGACGGTTCATCCCTGATTGTACATGAGACTGAAATCGGAAAACTGGGTGTACTGATCTGCGGCGAAAACACCAATACACTGGCAAGATACAGTATGGTTGCCCAGGGAGAACAAGTGCATATCTCAACTTATCCGCCCTGTTGGCCGACAATGAGAAAGTCCACCATTTCGGGAGGATATAACATGAAAGATGTCATTCATGTCCGGGCCGCCTCTCATGCATTCGAAGGAAAAGTCTTCAACATCGCCTCATCCGGTGTTCTTGACGAGGATGCCATCAATCAGGTGGCAGGAGATGATGAAACGCTGAGGGAATTTCTGAAGAATGCCTGCCCGGCAGCGACAATGATTGTCGGTCCAGACGGCGAATATGCATCGGAACCCTTGGTCGGAGAAGAAGGGATTGTCTATGCGGACATTGATATCAACAGGGAAATCGCCCTGAAGGGAGTTCACGACATTGTCGGTTCCTATCAGAGACTGGATATTTTTCAGCTTCATGTCAACAGGACCAGACTGAAACCGGCTTATTTTTCCGAAGAGGAAAATGGTACGTCTGTTCCCGAAGAAAATACCAATGACGAAGCTGATGTCATTTGACCGGCTGTCGCGACAAAAAACGGATTCGGCAGAAAATACCGAATCCGTTATATTCCGGAATCCCGATGTCAATATGATGGTGGATTTTCCGGATGATTCGAGGATTTCACCACTTTCTCCGGAGAAACCGGATTTCTGAGCCAGCGAACGGCATTGCGCATTCTTCCATTTAACGCATAGTCCAGAGAAGCGGCTTTTTCTTCGGCGTGTTCCCGCCGGAAGCTTTCTGAATCAGGACCCGGCAGATGCAAATAACCATCGACCTCGCCATGATCCTTGTGAATTTTCATTCCTGCCTTTTCTGCTATACACAGCATAGGCTTGTTTGAGGCCAGACAATGGATATAAAGTGTATTGACATGATGATTACGGCAATGAATCGCCGCTCTGTCAAACAGTTTTGTTCCCACATTTTTCCGCCTCATCGGTGCAGAAACCGAAACACCGAATTCTGCGACCCGGTCGGTACGCTCTCCCTCCAGAGCTGGCAAGGAAACCGGATCCAGAAATGCCAAGTGTCCGACGCCCACCAGATTGTATGTACTTTCATAAACGCCGAAAACCGTATCCCGGGTAAAATCGATACGTTGAACATACCGGCTGACCGCTTCATCTGGCAAGGCGGCTCCGAAACGCAATCTTCTGTCCGACGGACTCAATCCCAGAAAATGGTTGAGCATAAAAGGCCGATCCTGTTCGGAAAGTTCCTTGATGAAAATGACAGGACTATTCTTCATACGCTTTTTCCGATCGGATAACGTGGGAAAACATTTCAGCCACTCAAATGATATTTCAGGGGATCGCGTCTTTTTTGCCGACCTCGATTTTCTTGATATGCCCGAAACGCATGGCATTGACGGCATCCGCAGCGGCATCAACGCGTGCATTATGCAATGCGCGGGGAATTTCCTCGGAAGCGTCATCCATGGACTGGATAATGGCCGCGGCATCAATACTTTTGGCAGCATTCAAAATCATCATCCAGTAATCCCTCTGGGGAAAAGGAATGTCTTCAAAGCTGACTGTATCCGATTTACGCCCCCTTAAATCACATTCCGTCGCATTGATCACATCAACGAACCGTTCCGGACGGCGAAAGGCATCGCACCGTTCCAGTACCATGACAGCCGTCTTCGAACGCAACTCGGAACTGCGCCGGATATTGCCATGTTCTCTGGCTGTCATGACCGCAATATCGCGATACATGTTCGAAACATGCAATCGGCGGCAAACATTATCGACCAGTGGAGCGCCCCGCTCTTCATGGGCGCGGTGATGAGGCCACTGGTTGGAAGGCGTCGTCCCCTTCCCGAGATCATGCAAGAGGACGGCAAAACGAACGGTCAGCGGATAATTTTTCCTGGCGGAATAATCCAGTGCCAGCATCGTATGAAGTCCCGCATATATTTCGGGATGATATTTTTCAGGTTGGGGAACATTCCACAACGCCTCGATCTCGGGAAAGAGACGTGCCAGGGCGCCGCACTCATGCATGACACTGATCATGCGTGAAGGTTTTTCTTCCATCAATCCCTGAGACAATTCTTTCCAGATTCTTTCCGGAACAAGTGCATCCACCTCACCGGAAGAAACCATGTTTTTCATCAATTCCATGGTTTCAGGCGCTACCGAAAAATCCGTGTATCTTGCCGCAAAACGTGCCAGCCGGAGAATCCTGACAGGATCTTCACTGAATGCCGTCGAAACATGACGGAGCACTTTTCCCTCAATATCTCTTTTTCCTCCAAAAGGATCGATCAGTTCACCTTCTTCGGACATAGCCATTGCATTGATCGTCAAATCCCTGCGAAGCAGATCTTCTTCGAGTGTCACATCAGGAGATGCATGAAACACAAATCCTTTATAACCCGGCGCCACTTTTCTTTCTGTGCGCGCCAGCGCATACTCCTGCCTAGTTTCAGGATGGAGGAAAACCGGAAAATCCTTTCCGACCGGCTTGAATCCCAACGATAACATTTCTTCGACAGTAGAACCGACGACGACATAATCAACGTCATGAACAGGGCGTCTCATGACTTTATCCCGTACAGCGCCACCAACGGTGTATATTTTCATAAGTTCTATTCGATAAAATAATCTTGGCAGACATTCTGGCAGAAAACTGTTTCATACCATTTTGCCCGGGTTTCCTTACTCTTTTTCCAACTGTCTAAATTATAAATGTTTTTCAGATTTTTCACGGAGTGACGACACCCAGCCGCTTTTTCAGGGACTGGGGCTTTCCTTCAAATAACGCGGCATAATAAGTCGCATTGGACATCACATTCTTGACATAATCGCGTGTCTCGGAAAAAGGAATCGTTTCCGCGAATATCGCGCCGTCAACCGTCCTCGACAATGTCGTCTTCCAGTTTTTCGGTCTCCGGGGACCGGCGTTGTAAGCAGCCGTAGCCAGTACCTGGGAACCTTCCAGATCATTCAATACCATATTCAGGTAATTGGTCCCCAGTAAAATATTGGTTTCAAGGCTGTTGATTTTTCCCGGACGGTATTCACTCAATCCGATTTTACGGGCGACGTATTTTGCCGTAGCGGGCATGACCTGCATCAAACCGGATGCACCGACGGAAGATTGTGCGTTCATGACAAAACGGGATTCCTGCCTGACCAGTCCATAAGTCCACGCCATATCCAGCCCCAACTGTTCCGTCGCCGCCCGGACAGTTTCCTTGAAAGGTGCCGGAAAACGTTGGGTGAAATCCACTTCGTCCCGAGTCCTGTCCGACGTATTGACCATCCGGTCCAGCATGTTTATTTTTCCGGCATACTCGGCAGCCGCCAGCAGCTGATGCTCGTCCATTTTACGCAATTGCCAGTTCCATTCCCGGATACCTTCGAAACGCCAGTTCATTTTAAAAAATTTCTGCGCCAGCTGAAAACCCGGGTTACTGGACATGGCAGCGATTTCCGCCTCGGAAAAAGTCTTCCGGTTCCCGTTGACACTGATCTTTCTGCCCAATTCTTCCTGAGCCAGCTGCCCGTAAAAGTGATATTGGTCGGCAATGGACGAAAACAGCTTGTGTGCCTGTTCCCTCTGTTCCAGTGCGACAAGCGCCCGCCCCTTCCAGTAAATCCATGCCGGATCTTTTTGCAGAGAAACAGGCATTTGATTGATCCATTCATGAACCAGACGCCAATTCTGTTTGCGCAATGCCGCCCTGACTTTCCATTCATGGGCATAAGGTGAAATATCGGCTGGAGAAACAGATGCCTTCTTCCAGTATTCCAAAGCATCCGGAGACAACGCGACGGAAGCCACAAGAGCAATTGCCGACCAGCCGGTCGCCTGTTCTTTCCGGCTGAGCGAAGATGAAGCCTCGTCCAGATACTGCGCCGCCAGTGTCGGGTCTTTTTTGGCCAGCCTGCCTAACGCCAGCAAATACACTTCATGTGAAGACCGGCTTGTTCCGGTTCCCTGATCCAGAACAGAGGCCGGTATTTCCATCGCTTTCGAAACTTCCGCTTTGGATACGCCGGACAGGGTAGCGAAACGGATCGCCAAGGCCGTCAGATTATTCTCCGAAGCCAGCCTGCTTTGAAACCAGATATCGTCCTCGACAAACTGCTTTCTGCTGAAAAGATCGGAAACCAGTGCATAACAGGCTTCACCGTATTTTCTGGGTTTGACGAGAAGCGTGCGCGCGTCTTTCGAGACATTCAATCCCTTGTCTGCCCTGGACATCAGAGCATAGCATTTGACCTGCGTATCGTCATTCAATACGAAAAACGGATAATGTTTGTCAAAACTGGCCCAGTTTCCATTGCGTCCCTGTATGAGCAGCCAGTCATTCCTCAAACGATCGGCAATCGCGCTTCCTTTGTACCTGGACAAGTAGGTATCTACTTCCTCCTCACTGGCATTGCGCAAATCGGATTTGAGAAGATAATAGTCGACATAAGAAGGAACCGGATAATCTTTCAGACTGTCGGCCAACCGGGTTGCACGTGCGGCATCTTCTTTACGTGCGGCATCTCTAAGTTGCCGGAAAGATTCGTCCTGGGCCGTTGTCGTCGTCAAATCCCGAGAGGCTTCAGCATATGGAAAAACAGCAAACGCCAAGACAAGCAGCAGCAAATTCCTGAATCGTGCAAACATAGGAACCTCTCTTTTTACGGTATCTAAATTGTTTATGAGTTTACCACCAGACCCTGATTTCAAGCACAGTGAACAGTCCGTATCGGCCGGATTCAAAAAAACATTGCGGAAAACACTTCTCGACATCCGAAAAAACATGACGGCCGACGAGCATGTCCGTTTCGATCATGAAATAGGCAGACAAGTTTCACTTTATCTTCGTTCCAGAATGTTCAAAACAATAGGTGTCTATCTTCCTATCCGGAATGAACCGGATTTGCTGGAGTTATACGAAGAACTGTCTGCCAAAATGCATTTATCCCTGCCTGTCACCATCGACAAAGACCAGCCGCTGCAATTCGTCAGATGGAAACCCGGCGACCCGCTTGTCAAAGGAGACTATAATGTTTCCATTCCCGCAATGCGGGAACCTGTCGATATGCCTGAAGTCTTGCTGATTCCCTGTGTCGGTTATACGGTCAACCGTTTCCGGCTGGGATATGGCGGAGGGTTCTTCGACAGAACGCTGGCGGAACACCCCGATACCCATACCATCGGGATCGCCTACTCCTGCCTTTTAACGGATTTTCCAACCGAAGAAAACGATATTCCTCTTCGATGCATTATTACGGAAACAGGAATTATGCTTTAATTCTGTTTTCCCGATTTGTTTTGTGCCGTCATGCGTATTCTTATCGTTCGTGTTTCATCTCTGGGTGATGTCGTTCACAATCTGCCCGTCCTGGCCGATATCCACCGGCATTTTCCGGATGCGGTTATTGACTGGGTTGTTGAAGAACCCTACGTCGGACTTGTGAAACAGAACAGATACGTCAATGAAGTCATTCCCTTTGCCCTGAGACGATGGAGAAAAAACATTTTTTCATCGGCGACCCGAAAAGAATTCAGGAAATTCCTGAACCGTCTGAAGCAAAATGCCTACGATTATGTATTCGATACCCAGGGCCTGATCAAAACCGGAGTGATCATGGGATTCGCACGGACTGTGGAACACGGCAAAAAAATCGGGCTTGCCCACAAGACAGATGGTTCGGGATACGAACCCTTGTCACGCATTTTCCATGACGAAAGCATATCGGTAGAAAAACACATCCATGTCGTTACAAGAGGCCGGGAGGTTGTTGCCAAGGCACTTGGCTATACCATTGATCCGGTTCCCGATTTTGGCCTTCTCACTCCTGCTCTCACACCGGAATGGTTACCTGAACGGCCTTATGCTGTCTTTTTTCACGGGACATCGCGCGATTCAAAAAAATGGCCCCGAAAAAACTGGGTCGATATCGGACATATCCTGACGGAAAACGGACTCTGCATCTTGTTGCCCTGGGGATCTGCAAAAGAAAAGGAAGAAGCCGAATCGCTTGCCGCTGCCATTCCCGGTTCGCGAATTCTGCCACGGCTATCCATAACGGATACTGTCACCTTAACCGGCAAAGCGGCTTTTATCGTCGGTGTCGACACCGGACTGTCCCATCTTGCAGCGGCCTTCGACAAACCGACTGTCCAGATCTACTGCAATATTCCACGATGGCGTACCTGTGCTGACTGGTCAGACAATATCATCAGTCTTGGCGGAGAACATGAAATACCGACATTACATGAGGTGAAAGCGGCCGTACAGAAACTGCTGCTGCATGCAAGCAAATAGCCGACCTGCCACCCGATCTCGGTTCCGTCCACTATTGGGCATACTGTTCATCCCCTGCACCCGTACTGTTCGAATCCGTATTTCTTGGCGCAGACAAGGTAGACAGGCGCTGAAGTTCCTGATCGGAAATATAATCAAATACCTTCACGACACGCTGTACGCCACTGACGCCACTTGCCACCCTTGCTGCCCGGTTACCTTCCTGTTCCGTCACCCGTCCCATCAGATAGACCGTACCACGCTCCGTTACCGTTTTCAACGATTGGGAAAACAATTGCTTGTCATCCACAAAACTGGCGGCGACCTTACCGGTAATCAGGGTATCGCTTGATCGGGATGTCAAACTCGACGGAGCGGCAATAACCAGCTCATTGACCACAGCCTCGACATTTTCAATCTGGGCAATGGCATTTCCCACAGCCTGTTTCATCGCTTCATTCTGGACTTCTCCTGTCAACAGAACCTTGCGATTGAAACTGGTCACATTGACATGGCCTTTCTCGCCCACCAGATTGGAAGCGGTATTTTCTCCCTTGAGCAGAATGATTTTATCTTCAGTTTGGGCACCCAGTGTGCGTCTGTCCGTTGCGGCCATCGAACCGCTGACAGCCCCGCTGGCCATCATAACCGGAACACAAGAAGGAAGTGCACACAACATGGCACTTCCGACAACCAGGACAGCCAGACGATGTTTCCAGATACTCCCTGATGAATTCTTTTTATTCATCTATGTCTTCTCCAAATAATGCGGCATCGATTCCATCGCACAAACAATGAATCACCAATAAATGAACTTCCTGAATCCGTGCGGTTCTGTCATGCGGAACACAGATATGAATATCGGTTTCGGCAAGCATTTTCCCGATCGCTCCCCCCCTTTTCCCGTCAGGGCGATAACACTCATTTCCCTGTCGTGAGCGGCCTCAATGGCAGAAACAACATTGGACGAATTCCCGGAAGTGGAGATAGCCAGCAACAAATCGCCCGGCTGGCCGAAAGCCTGGACCTGCTTGACGAAAACATCCTGATAACTGTAATCGTTACCCACCGCAGTGAGAATGGAAGTATCGGTCGTCAGTGCCATCGCAGGCAATGGCAATCTTTCCTTTTCGAACCGTCCCACCAGTTCCGCGGCAAAATGCTGGCAATCGGCAGCAGAACCGCCATTACCGCAAGCCAGTATTTTGTTACCCTGCGTCAGCACTGAAAACATCAGGTCGGCAGCATTGGCAATCGGTTCTGCAAGAACGTCCGCCGCCCGCTTTTTCAGATCGGCACTTTCATTGAAATGCCCGAGTATTCTTTGATTTCTCATCTATATCACGTGATTGAAAATATTTTTCATCTAATGAACTTCAATAACATTTTTCAGCCATTGACATTCGGTGCCATCGAAAGCCACGACGTCGAAACGACATACCGGAATACGAGCGCAACCGAGCAGATAGAACTTGGCGGTCCGGACCAGCCTCTGCTGCTTGGCTGGAGAAACACTGGCAGCAGCTCCCCCGAAAACACGATTCTTCCTTTTACGTACTTCTATAAAGACAAGTACCTCTCCCTCCAGCATAATCAAATCGATTTCTCCGAAGCGGCATCGAAAATTCCGCTCCACGACCTTCAATCCTCTTTCAGCCAGAAAGGATAACGCTTTTTCCTCAGCTTTATAACCGATATTTTGTTTTTCAGCATGCATTCAGAGAAAAATACCTGTCACATACCCAAAAGACAGAACATGAGCCTGCCCTGAAATTCACTTGTATTTACCCATCCACTCCATCACAATCCCGATATGAGAAAACGCTCATGAATACCTGAAGGAGTCGTCCGTGTCTATACAGAAACTGATGGAATCACTGTCACACCAAACCATTCCCGATTCGACATTATATGTGATCGGTACACCAATCGGTAATATGGGTGATATCAGTCTGAGAGCTCTGCATATTCTTGGACTGGTTGATGCGGTTGCCTGTGAAGATACACGTGTTACAAGAAATCTGCTTTCTTTTTACGGCTTGAGCAAGGAACTGATCAGTGCACATCAACACAACGAACGTGAAATAGCGGCCAAGCTGATCGACCGGCTGCGAAATGGTGATCGCATTGCACTTGTATCGGATGCCGGCACGCCAGCCGTATCCGATCCCGGAGCAAAAATCGTCGACACCGTACGCCAGTCGGGTTTAAATGTCATTCCCATTCCGGGACCGTCTGCCGCCATTACAGCGCTTTCAGCAAGCGGTTTTCCGGACAAGCATTTTCTGTTCGTCGGATTTCTGCCGACCCGGGCCGTTCAACGCCGGGAGTTTCTGCTGAATCTGAAAAATGTCAACGCAACTCTCGTTATTTACGAAGCTCCGCACCGCATCAGGGAAACCCTCAAAACGCTGGCCGATGTTTTCGAACCCTCCAGACAAATTCTCATTGCACGCGAAATCACAAAACTGTTTGAGGAAATTCACCGATGTCCCCTCTTTGAATCCACAGCCTGGCTGGAACAAAATCCGGACCATCAAAAAGGCGAATTCGTTTTGCTCGTAGAAGGAACCACGACATCGGCTCAAACGGACTTGCAGGCGCAACATGTCCTATCCGTCCTGCTTGAAGAACTCCCGGTCAGCTCCGCTGCCAGTCTGGCTGCCAGAATAACCGGAATCAAAAAGAAAAAACTTTACGAAATGGCATTACAGCTTAAAGATAGCGAATCCTGAATGATGATCATACGGTCAACAGACTGCAAACGATCAGGTTTCCCGTGAATCGTCATATTTTCTGATCGCGCCCCCCAATGCATCGAAAACCCGTTGGCAGGCATCAATGTCTTCTTCTGTCACATCTTTCAACAATTCACGGCGAAACGGTGAAAAAGCCTGTTCAATCAAATCAACCCTTTTCAACCCTTCATCGGTCAACGTCAGAATTTTCGCCCTTCTGTCGCTTTCATCCTCAACTCTCACCAGCAATCCCGCCTCAATCAGCTGATCCATTATCCTGACCAGAGAGGAGGGTGCCAGATCCAGCAATTCGGCGACATCACTTAAACGCACATGATTACCCATGCGGCTGATCATGACAGCCGGCAATGCCATAGCCTGTGAAAGCCCAAAACCAGACACACGCCTGTCGGCCATCGCCTTGTATGCCTTCGATGTCTGTGTCAGCGACATCATCAATTTCATTCTCTTGCGATCGTAAGCATCCATTTCGGATATAATTTGCATTCAAAATATTTGAAGCGAAAATATTATCGTGCTTCAACCATGATTTCAAGTAGCCCGTTTTTGACTTCACTATAATTTCTTTTCCTGACCGGCACCTGCGACTTTCACTTCAAACAACAGATTTAGACATCCCGATCATTTATACTTGAAAATATCGTTGCGACAACAGACAAAAGGAGACGTCAATGCAGTTTAGAGAAACCGAACTCGTTTATTTCAGTGCAACAGGCACGACAAGAAAAATAATCGAAACCATTGGCAGTGTATTGCCCGGTCGCAAAAACGCTCACAATCTCTTGCTGAAGCCGATCAAGGATGATTTTCCGATCACCGCCGATCGTTTGACCGTCGCGGCAATGCCCGTTTACAACGGAAGGCTTCCCGATTACTGCACCCAAAGCCTGATACACTTGAAAGGAAACGATACTCCAGCCATAGCTGTTGTCGTTTACGGCAACCGTGAATATGACGACGCACTGCTGGAACTGAAAACCATTCTGGAAAAAAACGGTTTTTTTGTTGTTGGTGCCGCCGCTTTCGTGGCACGTCATTCCATATTCCCGCAAGTCGCGACAGACCGTCCCGACACAAATGATCTGGCACTCGTCAGGGACTTTACCAGGAAATGTACCGAAAAACTCGATTCACTGTCCGCACCGGAAGAATTTGTCCCGTTTGAAGTAAAAGGCAACTTTCCCTACAAGGAAGCCAAACCGGTACCGATGAAACCTTCGTCAGGCGAAGATTGCAATCTCTGCGGAACATGCGCCCAGATTTGTCCGGTTGGCGCCATTTCCGTTACAGAAACCGAAACCAGAACAGATGAAGGATTGTGCATTTCATGCGGTGCCTGCATTAACGCATGCCCAAGCGAATCAAGACAATACAGAGGTGCCGATTACGAAAAATTCAAGGGGAAATTCATTGAACGCTTCAGCCGAAGAAAAGAACCCGAACTGTTTTTCTGAAATATCCGTAAAAAAACCGGTTTGAAACCGGTTTTTTTGATTAAATTTCGACTCTGGCTCCCAGTTCAATCACCCGGTTTGTCGGGATCTGGTAATAGTCCGCGGCACTGCGCGCATTTCTGGAAATCCAGATAAAGAGATGTTCGCGCCATTTGACCATTCCTGACTTGGGAGACGGTATCAATGTCTGTCTTGACACAAAAAATGACGTGGACATCATGTCAAAACTGTAACCATGTTCCCTGCAAAGTTCGAGTACTTTCGGAATATCCGGTTCATTTTTGAAACCATAATAGACATCTATCTGATAACACTGATGGCCAAGATCATGGATCCTGACCCGCTCCCAACGGGGAACCCATGGCACTTCCCGGGTATGTATCGTCAGAAAAAACACCCTTTCATGGAGCACTTTATTATGTGACAGATTGTGCAGCAGCGCTTGCGGAACCCCGTCATTTTCACCACGCAGGAAAACCGCCGTTCCCTTGACTCGTTGTGGCGGAGCGAAAAACAGAGACTGCAAAAAAGAATCCAGCGGAATGGCATGTCTTTTCTGGCTCGCCCCGACCAGCTTTCTCCCTCTTCTCCACGTCAGCATCAATACATAAAGCAAAACCCCCAAAGCCAATGGGAACCACCCACCGCTCGTGATTTTCAGCACATTGGAAGAGAACAGGAAAATATCGACTACAAAAAAGCAAAACGATACCACCAAAGAGGCAAACAAATTTTGCTTCCAGTGGTAATACATGACAAAAAACAGGAGCACGGTTGTAATAGCCATTGTACCGGTCACTGCAATACCGTAAGCACCGGCCAGATTGTCCGATGAACCGAAACCGATAATCGCAAGTAGGACAGCTGTCATCTGGAGCCAGTTGACTGTCGGTATATATATCTGCCCGATTTCAGATGCCGAGGTATGCACGATTTTCATTCGGGGAAGAAGTCCCAGACCAATGGCCTGACGTGTGATCGAAAAAGCCCCGGAAATGGTGGCCTGGGAAGCGACAATGACAGCGATGGTCGAGATAAAAACAAGAGGATAAATACTCCACGAGCCAAGCTGCTGGAAAAACGGATTGGAAATGGCTGCGGGATTCGAAAGCAACAAACCGCCCTGCCCCAGATAATTCAGAGACAAGGCGGGAAAAATCAGCATAAACCAGGCACGCCGGATCGGGCTGGAACCAAAATGTCCCATATCCGCATACAGGGCTTCCGCTCCGGTAAAAGCCAGTACGATAGCACCCAGTGCGATAAAAGCGACCGTGGCATTATTATGAACGAACTGCCAGGCATTTAGCGGGTTCAACGCAACCAGAATTTGCGGCGCTTCAATAATATTGACAATCCCCATTACCGCCAGCGACAGAAACCAGATAATCATCAGGGGGCCGACCCATTTCCCGATCCCTGCCGTACCGGTCGACTGAATGGCATAGAGCACGACCAGAATGACAATGGCAATCGGTACAATATAGGGTTTGAAAAATGGTGTAGCCACTTCAAGACCTTCTGTTGCCGAAAGAACCGATATGGCTGGCGTAATGACACTGTCACCATAAAACAGTGCGGCACCGAATACCCCCATCGTCAATAAAGGCATGTGCCATCTGGATTTTTCCGGCAACGAATTATGAGCCAGCGCGACCAGAGCCAGGATCCCACCTTCACCACGATTATCCGCCTTAAGCATCATGTAGACATATTTGAGCCCGACGACAATGATCAGCCCCCAGATAATCAGTGAAATGATGCCAATGATGTTTTCCGGTATCAGGGCAAGTCCATGTTCCTCAATGAATACCGCTTTCATCGTATACAACGGGCTGGTTCCTATATCGCCATAGACGATGCCGATCGCAGCAATCGTCATCGCAGCCATGCCATGCTTTTCCGGTTTTATCGCCAATTCTGCTCCTATTCGTTATCTCAACTTTCGCACGATAGGATAAACCTGATCGAAAAGCAAATAATTACGTCCTATTTTTATTCAAAAAAGGATAAATTCCCAAAATTGTCAACAATGCAATTTCATGACAATGCATTTGCGCAAGTTTTTTGCGCATGATATTTTCTAGTTTTTTCTGACCGATGCATTAACGTCAGTATCATTTGTTCCGCTCATTGCACAAATCACTATGGCTCAATATGTTTTCACAATGAACCGTGTCGGCAAAGTGGTACCGCCGAAACGTCAAATCCTGAAAGACATTTCGCTCTCCTTTTTCCCGGGCGCGAAGATCGGTGTCCTCGGTCTGAATGGGGCCGGCAAATCGACCCTTTTGAAAATCATGGCCGGTATCGACAACGAAATCCAGGGAGAAGCGATACCGATGCCGGGTATCAAAATCGGGTATATGCCACAGGAACCCGAACTTGACCCGGAGCAGACCGTACGTGAAGCCGTTGAATCCGGTTTGGGGGAAATCATCGAGGCCCAGAAAAAGCTGGACGCCGTATACGCCGCTTACGCCGAACCCGATGCTGATTTCGACGCACTGGCGACAGAGCAGGCCCGACTTGAAGCGATCATTGCAGCTGCCGACGGAGGGAAAACGGAACAGCAGATGGAAATGGCTGCCGATGCTTTGCGCCTTCCTCCGTGGGATTCAAAAATCAAGATACTGTCGGGAGGTGAAAAACGGCGTGTCGCTCTGTGTCGGTTGTTGTTATCCAAACCCGACATGCTGTTGCTTGATGAACCGACCAATCATCTCGATGCAGAATCGGTGGAATGGCTCGAACAGTTTCTGCATCGTTTCCCAGGAACAGTCGTTGCAATCACCCACGACCGTTACTTTCTCGACAATGCAGCCGAATGGATCCTGGAACTGGACAGGGGGCAGGGTATTCCCTGGAAGGGCAATTACAGTTCATGGCTTGACCAGAAAAACCTGCGTTTGAAACAGGAAGAACAAAAAGAATCTGCCCGCCAGAAAACCATCGCCAAGGAACTGGAATGGGTCAGACAAAATCCCAAGGGAAGACAGGCAAAAAGCAAGGCCCGGCTCGCCCGCTTCAATGAATTGTCCGAATACGAATATCAGAAACGGAATGAAACCCAGGAAATTTTCATTCCCGTCGCAGAAAGACTGGGAAACGATGTCATTGAATTCCGTCACGTCAGCAAAAGTTTTGGCGACCGTCTGCTAATCGACGATTTGAGTTTCATTATCCCGGCCGGTGCAATTGTCGGAGTCATCGGCCCGAACGGAGCCGGCAAATCCACCTTGTTCAAAATGATCGCCGGACAAGAGCAACCAGACCAGGGTGAAATCCTGATCGGAAAAACGGTCCGGTTGTCACTTGTCGATCAGTCGAGAGAAGCTCTCGACAACGACAAAACCGTATTTGAAGACATCAGCGAAGGTACGGATCTGATCTCTGTCGGCCGCTTTGAAATGAATGCCCGCGCGTACCTGGGCCGTTTCAATTTCAAGGGAAGCGATCAGCAAAAAAAAGTCGGCAATCTCTCCGGAGGCGAACGGGGACGTCTTCATCTGGCAAAAACATTGATGAAAGGCGGCAATGTCCTGTTATTGGATGAACCTTCCAATGACCTTGATGTCGAAACATTGCGCGCACTGGAAGACGCCCTTCTGGAATTCGCCGGCAGTGTCATCGTTATTTCCCATGACCGGTGGTTCCTTGACCGTATCGCGACACATATTCTTGCCTTTGAAGGAAACTCGCAAGTCACTTTCTTCGAAGGCAATTATCAGGAATATGAAGCAGACAAACGCAAACGGCTGGGAGAAGAAGGCGCCAAACCGAAACGATTACGCTACAAACCGGTAACACGTTGAATTAAAACAACTGCAAATTTGTAAAAGATTTCTTTCATCGCCAAGCGGTGGATTACAATACGGGATTAACTGCAATCAAGAATCTTACTGTGTCCAATATTGTTGAAATTCGCGATCTCGTTTTTGGCTATGGAGACCGCGAAATCCTTTCCGGCATAAACATGACTTTTCCAAAAGGAAAAGTCGTTGCCATCATGGGCGGTTCCGGCTCAGGAAAAACCACCATATTGCGTCTGATCGGCGGCCAGCTGATTCCGAAAAGCGGCGATGTTACTGTCGACGGTGAAGTCGTACAACCGCTGGAAACCACTTCACTATACCGACTCAGACGAAAGATGGGCATGTTGTTCCAGTACGGTGCTCTTTTCACTGACCTGTCAGTTTTTGAAAATGTCGCATTTCCTCTCCGTGAACAAACCGATCTGCCCGAGGAACTGATTCATGATCTTGTATTGATGAAACTGAATGCTGTCGGACTAAGAAATGCAGCCGGGCTGATGCCCAGTGAAATTTCCGGTGGCATGGCACGCAGGGTTGCCTTGGCTCGCGCTATCGCACTGGATCCCCAACTGATCCTCTACGATGAACCTTTTGCAGGACTGGATCCCATTTCAATGGGTGTTACAGCCAACCTGATCCGCAAGCTGAACGATGCACTCCATTCGACGTCCGTCCTGGTATCACACGATGTGACCGAATCCTTTTCCATTGCCGATTACGTGTATTTCATTTCATCAGGGAAAATCGTTGCACACGGTACTCCGGCTGAAATGATGGAATCGACCGATCCCTACGTACATCAGTTCGTTCATGCTGAAACGGATGGCCCGGTACCGTTCCATTACCCCGGTCCATCCATAGCAGCTGACCTCGGAATGGAGAAAGCACCATGAGCAATTTCATCAGCAATCTGGGGTACAGAACCCGCAAGTCAATTGACGATATCGGTTATGCTGCCCGTTTGTTCGTTTCTCTCGTCGGCGCACTGCCCCGGCTCCTGAAACGTCCCCGTCTCATTACGGACCAGATATTTTTTATTGGGAACAAATCGCTGGTCATCATTTGTGTATCCGGTCTGTTCGTCGGTTTTGTGCTGGGTCTTCAGGGCTATTACATCCTTGTCCGGTATGGTTCCGAACAGGCTCTTGGCGTGCTCGTTGCACTGGCGTTGACACGCGAACTGGGGCCGGTGGTAACCGCCTTGCTTTATGCCGGTCGGGCAGGCACATCCCTGACGGCGGAAATAGGCCTGATGAAAGCCGGCGAACAGCTGGCGGCCATGGATATGATGGCCGTCAATCCCGTCAAAAGAATTCTCGCTCCCCGTTTCTGGGCAGGCATCATCTCCATGCCGATTCTGGCGACACTCTTCAGTGCGGCAGGAGTCATTGGAGGATATATTGTCGGCGTTGTACTGATTGGTGTGGACGACGGAGCGTTCTGGTCGCAAATGCAAGAAGGTGTCGATATCTGGAACGATATCGGCAATGGTGTTATCAAAAGCCTGGTTTTCGGATTCGCGGTAACATTCATGGCTCTGTTCCAGGGATATGAGTCGAAACCGACCCCGGAAGGGGTTTCTGGCGCAACAACCCGAACGGTCGTTTATTCTTCTTTACTGGTTTTGTGGCTGGATTTCATCATGACGGCCCTAATGTTTAACTAATTTTTAATTCATCCTTCGAATAAAACGAAATCAACCTTATAATTGGTTTTATCGAAAGAGCGGATGCATTGACAGAGGTATATTCATGCAGCGTAAATCACTGGATATCTGGGTTGGTCTTTTTGTATTGCTCGGTGCCGTTGCACTGATGTTTCTTGCCCTGAAGGCCGGAAACATGAGTTCATTTTCTTTCGAAAAGACATATACGGTATCTTCCCGTTTCGACAATATCGGAGGTCTGAAGCCTCGTGCTCCGGTAAAAAGCGCCGGCGTTGTTGTCGGGAGGGTGGGTGACATTTCTTTCGATGATCAGGATTACCGCGCACTCGTTACGCTCCAGTTGCAGGAGCGCTACAAATTTCCAAAAGACAGCAGCGCGAAAATCCTGACTTCCGGACTGCTTGGTGAACAGTATGTCGGTCTTGAACCGGGAGGAGACGAGGCCAACCTCACGGCCGGAGACCAGATCAAAATGACGCAGTCCGCTATTGTTCTGGAAAATCTGATCAGTCAGTTTCTTTACAGTAAGGCCGCAGAAGAATAAAGGTAACTCCCATGAACCGTCTGAAACGTCTAGCAAAACCCGCAGCCGCCCTGGTGGCGGCGGCTCTTTTGACAACCGGTTGCGCGACCAACAATCCGAATGATCCATTTGAAAATTACAACAGGGTCATGTTTTCCGTCAATGAAGCCTTTGACAACGTCATTTTCAAACCGGTCGCCACCATTTACAAAAACGTGTTGCCGGATATCGTCCAGACGGGGGTCACCAACTTTTTCGGGAATATCGCGGATGTCTGGACGGCATTCAACAATTTTCTGCAGGGTGAAGGGCAAAAAGGTCTTTCAGATGTCACCCGCGTCACCGTTAATACCATTTTCGGTCTGGGTGGCCTGATCGACGTGGCGTCTGATCTGAAACTGGCGAAACACCACGCCGATTTCGGTCAAACCCTCGGCGTGTGGGGAATGGAATCGGGACCTTACGTTGTTCTTCCGATTCTGGGTCCGTCGACGCTTCGCGACACCATTGCACTGCCTGCCGAATGGTATGGCGATCCATGGACCTATGTAGACAATATCCGCTTGCGTAATGCGGGTATCGTCGTCCGGGCAGTCAATTACCGTGCAGCTCTGCTGGACGCCTCGTCACTGGTTGATGACGCCTCGCTGGACAAGTACGAATTCATGCGGGATGCTTTCCTGCAGCGTCGTTACAAACAGGTTCACGGAAGTGACAGCGGCGACGGCGAATGGGAAGAAGTGACCGCTTCCGAACCTTTCATCAAGCCCGAACCGGCCATTCCTCTCAGCAAGACAGCAAAAGAAAATACGGCAGGGCAGGCAAAAGCCAAACCGGAAACAATACCGGCAAACTGATCATCAATTTTTAACGATTCTGAAAAAATGAATACTCTGAAAAAATGGTTTATTTTTCTGATGGCTTCATGCATGTTGGGTTTGACTGCAAGCGCAAACGCGACAGAAGCACCCGACGCCCTGGTCAAACGTATCAGCAAGGAAGTGATGGATGCAGCCAAAGCCAACAAGGAAATCAAAAAGGGTAATCAAAAACAGATTTACACACTTGTTGAAACCAAAATTTTTCCGCATGTCGATTTTCAGCGCATGACATCACTGGCTGCGGGCCGTTACTGGCGTCAGGCAACCCCTGCACAAAAAGAACAGTTGACCAAGGAATTCAGGGACTTGCTGGTCTACACCTACTCGAATGCTGTCTCCAAGGTTGACAATCAGCGTCTTGAGTTCAAACCTTTGCGCATGAGTCCCAATGCAACCGATGTCATTGTTTATTCCAGAATCATTCAGCCACGAGGCGGTGAACCGATTGAACTCAGCTATCGTATGGAGAAAACCGACAATGGCTGGAAAATCTATGATGTCAGCGTCTTGGGTGCCTGGCTTGTCGAAACCTACAAGGGAACGTTTGCCAGTGAAATCAGCCGCTCCGGTATCGATGGGCTGATTTCGGTTCTCGCCCAGAAGAACAAGCAGCTCGCTTCGGGTAAGGCAGGATCATCAGGCAATTCCGCAAAATAAACAAACAGAAAGTGTGTCCATTCATGTCTTTTGCCATAACATCGCTCAATTTTTCCAATGCAAAAAACGTTCTTCAGGAAGGACTTCAGGCGATAGCGCGCGGAGAACATGAATGTGACCTTGAAAATCTGGCACAGGTTGATTCTGCCAGTATCGCCGTGTTGCTAGCCTGGCAACGCGCCGCATTGCAAAACCATTCGCCTCTTCACTTCATAAACACACCGGAAAATCTTGTCAGTCTGGCATCAGTATATGGTGTAAACGACTTGTTGGCATTATCCTGAAAAACTTCCGGTGAACTTCAGATACATTCATGCAGGATGGCAACAGGAAAATATTCCCTTAAGTCCCCAGGCCAAAATCCATTCAGCCCGACACCAATTTCACCCATCCGTTTCACAAAATGAGTGCCATCGATATCTGTCAGATCAACAAAAGTTATCGATCTCTTCATGCCTTGAAAGATGTTTCTTTCTCCGTCGAAGAGGGTGAATTTTTCGGCCTGCTCGGACCGAACGGGGCAGGGAAAACGACACTGATATCCATCATGGCCGGACTTGTCAGAGCCGATAGCGGGCACATCCGGATATCAGGTTTTGATGTCATCGACGACTATCGGACAGCCAGAAAAAAACTGGGAGTCGTTCCCCAGGAACTGGTATTCGATCCCTTTTTCACGGTTCGGGAAACATTACGCCTCCAGTCCGGTTATTTCGGTCTGAAAAATAATGATGACTGGATTGATGAGATCATGTCGAACCTTGATCTGGCCGACAAGGCCGATGTCAACATGCGAGCACTGTCCGGCGGAATGAAACGCCGTGTACTGGTCGCACAGGCACTGGTCCACAAACCCCCGGTTATCGTTCTTGACGAACCGACTGCGGGAGTTGACGTTGAGCTTCGACAGACATTGTGGCAATTTATAGGCAGACTGAACAGGGAAGGACATACCATTGTGCTCACGACCCATTATCTGGAGGAAGCCCAAAACTGGTGTAACCGGATAGCCATGCTGAAAAACGGACGTGTGGTGGCACTGGATACGACAGAAGCGCTCCTGCATCGCGTAGCTGAATCACAACTAATTCTACAGCTTGATGACAGGGATTTGCCCGATTCACTCAAACCGCTGGTCTCGCAATGTGACATTGGCCACACATCCAGAACCTGGACACTGCGGATCAGCCATTTTACAGACATTGAAAAAATACTTTCCGAATTGAGAAAATATCATATCGTCGTCAATGATCTGCAATTCAGACAACCCGATCTGGAAGATGTTTTTTTACAAATCATGGATTCTCGACTGAACTGACGTGTTTGCCATCACTTTTCAAACGCTTTTTTATAAAGAAGTATTGCGATTCATGAAAGTCGCAACACAAACCATAACGGCACCGATCGTAACAGCGTTGCTTTACCTGCTGATATTCGGTCATGCACTGGAAGACTATGTCCAGATCTATCCCGGGGTAGGATACACAACCTTTCTCGTTCCGGGACTGGTCATGATGAGTCTCCTTCAGAACTCTTTCGCCAATTCATCATCCTCCCTGATCCAGTCGAAAATCAACGGCAGCCTTGTTTTCATTTTGCTGGCCCCTATTTCGCACTGGCAATTGTATCTGGCTTATATGCTGGCAGCTGTCGTTCGCGGACTGATCGTTGCCACAGGCGTCTTCATTATTACAGTCTGGTTTGCCCAGCCACTGCTTCATTCGCTCATCTGGATACTTTTCTTCGCCTTTCTCGGTTCAGCCATTCTCGGAACCATGGGAATCATTGCCGGAATCTGGGCAGACAAATACGATCAGTTGGCCAGCTTCCAGAATTTCCTGATTATGCCAGCAACTTTCTTGTCAGGCGTCTTTTACACGATTCACTCGTTGCCGGCTTTCTGGCAACGAGTCTCGGAATTCAACCCGTTCTTTTACCTCGTGGACGGATTCCGATACGGTTTTTTCGGCCACTCGGATGTCAATCCCTGGACAAGTTTTTGCATAGTCAGCATCTTTTTTTTGCTTCTGGCACTTTTAGCCGTGCATTTATTGCAAAAAGGATATAAATTGCGTTTTTGACATTTGTACGGAAATCGCAGGGCAAACAACTGACGAAAACATTCAAATATATAAGCCAAATATTAAAGATTTTTTAAATGGACAAGTTAATTATTCATGGTGGCAACCGCCTTAATGGCGAAATCAAGATTTCCGGTGCGAAAAATGCCGCTTTGCCTATTTTATGCGCAAGCCTTTTGACAGCCGACGATATTGAACTGACCAATGTTCCCCACCTGAAAGACGTCCAGACCATGCTGACACTGTTGCAGCAAATGGGAGTTACCGTCAGAAAAGACGGGAACAGAATGATTCTGAATGGAGGTGCTGTTCATAATTTTTACGCTCCCTATGAACTGGTCAAAACCATGAGAGCCGCTATCCTGGTCCTGTGTCCTCTGGTTGCCCGCTTCGGTGAGGCCAAAGTATCTCTTCCGGGAGGATGTGCCATCGGTTCACGACCGGTCGAACAACACATCAAGGGACTGCGTGCACTGGGCGCCGAAGTCGAAATCGAGGCTGGTTACATCTACGCAAGGGCAAACAAGCTGAAAGGTACACGAATCGTCACTGATATGATTACCGTGACAGGAACGGAAAATCTGTTGATGGCAGCCACTCTGGCCGAAGGTGAAACAGTCATCAAAAATGCCGCCCGTGAACCCGAAGTGACCGATCTGGCTCACTTGCTCATCAAAATGGGTGCCAGAATCGAGGGTATCGGAACCGACCGGCTCGTCATCCACGGGGTAGACCGGTTACACGGTGCGAAACACGAAGTCATTCCCGACCGTATCGAAACCGGAACGTTTCTTTGCGCTGTCGCAGCAACGGGCGGAGATGTCACATTGACCAAAACGCGCGATAATATACTCGAGTCGGCCCTGAATAAAATCCGTGAAATGGGAGCTGACATATCGACCGGCAATGACTGGATTCGTATCAAGATGGAAAACCGTCCCAAAGGCGTCAATTTCAGAACGACGGAATATCCCGGTTTCCCCACCGACATGCAAGCCCAGTTCATGGCCGTAAACTGTCTCGCTGCCGAAGCGACCCATGTCATCGAAACAATTTTTGAAAACAGATTCATGCATGTACAGGAACTGAACCGGCTGGGAGCACGCATCAAAACAGAGGGGAATACCGCATTTATTTCGGGCGTAGGCAAACTGGTCGGTGCACCGGTTATGGCAACAGATCTGCGCGCTTCAGCATCACTTGTCATCGCCGGCCTTGCCGCGCACGGAGAAACCCACGTTAACCGGATCTATCACCTCGACCGCGGATATGATCAGATGGAAGTGAAACTATCCGCCGTTGGAGCCGATATCATAAGAGTGAAACAATGAACCAGACAGCAGAAAGACCATCACAGGAACTGATCCTTGCCCTGTCCAAAGGGCGGATTTTCGAAGAAACCATGCCACTTCTGGAAGCAGCCGGCATTACTGTTCTGGAAGATCCGGAAACATCCCGTAAACTGATTCTTCCGACAAACAAGCCTCAGGTCCGCGTGATCATTGTTCGCGCCACAGATGTACCGACATATGTCCAGTACGGAGCAGCCGATTTCGGTGTCGCCGGCAAAGATGTCCTTCAGGAAAACGGCAGTACCGGGCTGTATCAGCCGATTGATCTGCAAATCGCGAGATGCCGGCTTTCCGTCGCAGTCAAAAAAGATTTTGATTACGAAAAGGCCATCCGGCAAGGCGCTCGCCTGAGAGTCGCCAGCAAATACGTGCAAGCGGCCAGAGAACACTTTGCCAAAAAGGGGATTCATGTCGATATCATCAAGCTCTATGGCTCCATGGAACTGGCGCCGCTTGTCGGCCTTTCAGACGTCATCGTCGATCTGGTCAGCACCGGAAATACACTAAAAGCAAACAATCTGGTAGAAGTCGAACAGATACAGGAAATCACGTCCCGTCTGATAGTCAACCAGGCTTCCCTGAAATTGAAGCGCCAGATGTTACAGCCTATACTGGACGCATTCAAAGCGGCTTCGACCTATTCTGAACCCAACCAACAAACCGAATGAGTGTGAAATCATGACCGTTCAAATCCGCAGACTGGCTACAACCCAGAGTGATTTCAAAAACCAGTTGGCCAATGTATTGGCCTTCGAGGAAAAAGAAGATGAATCCATCAATTCTGTCGTCGCCAATGTTCTGGCCGACGTCAAAACCAATGGCGACAAGGCTGTTCTGGAGTACACGCGACGTTTCGACCGCCTGTCCGTCAACTCCGCTGCCGAACTGGAGATATCGAAAACAGATTGCGAAGCAGCGCTCGCCTCACTGACGCCAGAACGCCGCGCGGCATTGCAGGCCGCAGCAAACCGTATCCGGAAATACCATGAATATCAGAAACGTTCCTGCGGCAGTGACGGTTTTACGTTTACGGACGAGGACGGTACGTCCCTCGGACAAAAGGTAACACCGCTGGACAGCGTGGGTATTTACGTGCCGGGCGGCAAGGCAGCCTATCCGTCTTCCGTACTGATGAATGCCATTCCCGCCAATGTCGCGGGAGTAACGGAAATCGTGATGGTAGTACCGACTCCTGACGGCGCCAGAAATGAACTGGTATTGGCGGCAGCGGCTCTGTCTGGTGTCACCCGGGTGTTTGCCGTAGGTGGCGCACAGGCCATCGGTGCTCTGGCCTATGGGACGGAAACCATTCCGTCTGTTGATAAAATCGTCGGTCCGGGTAACGCTTATGTCGCTGCGGCAAAACGACGGGTTTTCGGTACTGTCGGTATCGATATGATTGCAGGCCCTTCCGAAATTCTGGTTATCTGTGATGGATCGACCCATCCGGACTGGGTAGCGATGGATCTGTTTTCACAGGCAGAGCATGATGAAATGGCACAGTCCATCCTGATTTCACCGGATGCAAGCTATCTCGACCGCGTCAACGACAGCATCCAGAAATTGTTGCCTGGCATGATTCGTAAAGACATTATCACAAAATCACTGTCTTCCAGAGGAGCGATGGTCCACGTAAAAAACATGGAAGAAGCGTGCGAAATCGCGAACCGGATCGCTCCGGAACATCTGGAGATCTCGGCAGAAAATCCGGAACACTGGGCCGAACTGATCCGTCATGCCGGGTCCATTTTCCTGGGGCGGTTCACTTCGGAAGCACTTGGCGATTACTGTGCCGGCCCCAATCATGTTCTGCCGACATCAAGAACGGCCCGTTTTTCCTCACCACTCGGCGTTTACGATTTCCAGAAACGTTCCAGTCTCATTTGCGTCAGTGCCGAAGGTGCACAGACACTGGGTAAAATCGCAGTGGAACTGGCAACCGGTGAGGGGCTTGAAGCACACGCTCGCAGTGCCGGTCTGAGAATTGAAAAACAATAATACGGATACAAACCATTATGTCTTTAATCGATCAGGTCATCCGGCCGGATGTTCGGGCCATGTCGGCATATGCGGTCGCCGATTCAGAGGGTTTTCTGAAACTGGATGCCATGGAAAACCCATATACTTTGCCGCAAGCCCTGAAAGTCGAACTGGCATCACGGCTGGCGAATGTGGCACTGAACCGCTATCCGGTTCCTTCCTATACCAATCTGAAAGCCAAAATATGCCGGTGTATGGGAATTCCGGAAGGATACGGCATCATGTTGGGAAACGGCTCTGACGAGCTCATTTCGCTGGTCGCACAGGCCTGTGCCACGAAAGATCATCCTGCCAAAATGATTGCTCCGGTTCCGGGTTTCGTCATGTACGCCCTGACGGCCCAGTTTGCCGGTATGGAATTCATCGGAATACCGCTGAAAACCGACTTCACACTCGATACCGAAGCCATGCTCTCCGCCATCGAAGAGCACCGGCCTGCGGTTGTTTATCTCTCCCAGCCACACAATCCAACCGGCACTCTTTTTGAAGAAAAAGACGTGATCCGAATCATCGAAGCCATGAGTGACAAGGGTATTGTCATCAGTGACGAGGCATACCAGCCTTTTGCCGAAGCGAGCTTCATGTCAAAACTGCCGGTTTATCCCAATCTGGTTGTGATGAGAACGGTCTCAAAACTGGGTCTGGCGGGAATCAGACTGGGTTACATGTCTGCCACAGCAGAACTGCTGGCAGAATTCGACAAGGTTCGTCCTCCGTATAATGTGAACGTTCTGACAGAAGCAACAGCTGAATTCGCGATGGACCACATCGATGTTTTCAACAGACAGGCGGCCATTATCCGGTCCGAACGTGAAAAACTGGCACAAGCACTTGAGAAATTGCCAGGTGTCGAAGTATTTCCCTCCCGGGCCAATTTCCTGCTTGTCAGAATCCCCGACGCCAATGAAGTCTTCGAAAAACTGCTGTCCCGTAAAATTCTGATCAAAAATATGGGTAAAATGCATACACTTCTTCAAAATTGCCTGCGTATTACGGTTAGTTCACCTGAAGAAAACAGACAATTCCTGGACCAGTTTAGTGCCTGTATTCAATAATCACTTCAAAACACATTATGTCAGCGCCCAGAACCGCAGAAGTTATCCGCAATACCAACGAAACGAAGATTCATGTCACAATCAATCTGGACGGTACCGGTCGCCAGAATCTTGCAACCGGCGTTCCGTTTCTCGATCACATGCTGGATCAAATCGCCCGCCACGGTCTGATTGATCTGGATATACAGGCACAGGGCGACTTGCACATTGACGACCATCATACCGTTGAGGATATCGGCATCGCGCTCGGCCAGGCATTGTTTCAGGCGGTCGGCGACAAAAAAGGCATTCGCCGGTATGGTCATGCCTATGTTCCGCTTGATGAATCGCTTTCAAGAGTGGTCATCGATTTTTCAGGACGACCTTATCTGGAATTTCATGTACCTTTTGTCCGCGCAACAACCGGCCGTTTTGATCTGGACCTTGTACGTGAATTTTTCCAGGGTCTGGTCAACCATGCTAGGATTTCGCTGCACATCGATAATCTGCGTGGAGAAAACGCCCATCATCAGTGCGAAACCGTATTCAAGGCCTTTGGACGTGCATTACGTATGGCTGCCGAACGGGATCCAAGGGCCGCCGATACGATTCCGTCGACAAAAGGAACTCTGTAACTCCTGCTGCATTTCATCTTTATTCTGACCTTTTGATCCCTATGAAAAAAATAGTTGTTGTTGACTACGGCATGGGAAATCTGCGTTCCGTAGCGCAGGCGTTACGGGCTGTCGCACCTGACATGGAAATTCTTGTTTCAGGCAGGGTATCCGACCTACAAGAGGCAGACCGTATTGTTTTGCCTGGCCAGGGAGCCATGCCGGACTGCATGGCCTCTCTTGAAAAATCAGGCCTGAAAGAAGAACTCGTCAAAGCTGCCGGGAAAAAACCGGTTTTCGGAATTTGTGTCGGAGAACAAATGCTTCTCGACTGGAGTGAAGAAGGCGATACGCAAGGACTCGGCCTTATTCCGGGCAAAGTGATACGATTCCGACTGGACGATCAGCGCCAAAACGACGGCTCGCGATACAAAGTCCCCCAAATGGGATGGAACCAAGTCATTCAGAACCGGTCTCACCCGCTTTGGAAAGGTATTGACGACAAAAGCTTCTTTTATTTCGTCCACAGTTTTTACGCTGTTCCAAAACATCAGGAGCATATAGTCGGCAATACCGAATATGGCACCCTTTTTTGCAGTGCTGTCGCTCATGAAAATATTTTCGCGACCCAGTTCCATCCGGAAAAAAGCGCAGCCGCAGGCCTTCAGCTTTACAAAAATTTTATCCACTGGAATCCCTGACAGTAAACACTTACTGATTGTTTAATCACTTTTCCAATATTGCTTTATCATGTTGCTTATTCCTGCTATTGATTTGAAAGATGGCTCCTGTGTACGACTGAGACAGGGTGATATGAACCAAGCTACGGTATTTTCCGAAGACCCCGCCGAAATGGCATTACACTGGCTGAAACGAGGCGCCAGACGGCTTCATCTGGTCGATCTGAATGGTGCATTTGCCGGAAAACCTGTCAATGAAGCGGCTGTAAAGGACATCATCCGGGTTGTTCAGGATTATGCCGAGGACAATGACCTTGACGAGATCCCCGTTCAGCTGGGCGGAGGCATCCGCGATCTTGATACAATCGAACGTTACCTGGATCACGGTCTTTCCTACATTATCGTCGGAACAGCAGCTGTCAAAAACCCGGGATTTCTGCAGGATGCCTGTGGCGCTTTCCCCGGTCAGATCATCGTCGGTCTGGACGCCAAAGGCGGCAAGGTGGCTACCGATGGCTGGAGCAAGCTTTCCCGTCACGATGTGATCGAACTTGGAAAAAAATACGAAGGTTACGGTGTAGAGGCAATCATTTATACGGATATCGGCCGTGACGGTATGATGGCGGGTGTCAACATCGAGGCGACAGTCAAACTGGCCCGTGCCGTAAAAGTGCCGGTCATTGCATCTGGCGGAGTGCACGATCTGGGAGACGTCGAAGCACTTTGCGCTGTACAAGGCGAGGGAATCGAGGGAGTGATCTGCGGACGTTCCATCTACGAAGGGACCCTCGATCTTGAAGAAGCCCAGATTCGTGCAGATGAACTGTCCGAGCTGTGACGCAACCAAGTCAGGGGAAAAAGGTTATGTTGACCAAAAGAATCATTCCATGTCTTGACGTAACAGCCGGCCGGGTCGTCAAGGGAGTCAATTTCGTCGAACTCAAGGATGCCGGCGATCCTGTCGAAATCGCACGCCGTTACAACGACCAGGGTGCGGATGAATTGACGTTTCTGGATATAACGGCTTCCAGTGACCAGCGCGATCTTATCCTGAATATCATCGAAGACGTTTCTTCACAGGTTTTCATTCCCCTGACAGTAGGAGGAGGGGTCCGTACAGTCGAAGACGTCAGACGTCTGTTAAACGCAGGTGCCGACAAGGTCAGTATCAATACATCTGCCGTTACCAACCCCCAGCTGGTTGCGGATGCTTCATCCCGTTATGGATCACAATGTATTGTCGTTGCAATCGATGCAAAACAGGTATCTCCCGGAAGATGGGAAATATTCACTCATGGCGGCCGCAATCCGACTGGACTCGAAGCCGTTTCATGGGCCCAAAAGATCGAAAATCTGGGCGCTGGAGAAATCCTGCTCACCAGTATGGACAGGGACGGAACCAAAAGCGGATTCGATATCGAACTGACCCGTGCCATATCCGATTCTGTCAATATTCCCGTCATCGCTTCCGGCGGCGTAGGCAATTTGCAGCATCTTGCCGAGGGTATTCAGAAAGGCCATGCAGATGCGGTACTGGCCGCCAGTATCTTCCATTATGGCGAATATACCGTACAGCAAGCCAAGAAATTCATGTCTGACCAAAATATTCCGGTACGCTTATGAAGAACCAAGACTGGCTGAATGTTATTCAATGGAACGAGCAGGGACTCGTTCCGGTCATTACACAGGACGTTTCAACGAACAGGGTTCTGATGCTGGCCTGGATCAACCGTACGGCACTGGAAAAGACCCTGCAATGCGGAGAAGCTGTATACTGGAGCCGCTCAAGAAACAGACTCTGGCATAAAGGGGAGGAATCGGGACATATTCAGAAAATCGTCGATATACGTCTTGATTGCGATAACGATGCCCTGTTATTTCTCGTTGAACAGACCGGGCTGGCATGCCATACCGGAAGACTTTCATGCTTTTACCAGCACCCCGAAAATACAGAAGGAAATATCCAGTGGATTGCTGTCGATCCCGTATTGAAAAAACCTTCGGAAATATACAAATGAACGATATTCTCTCAAGAATCGCATCCGTTATTGAATCCAGAAAACTGGCGAATGGTGGCGACCCTCAAAAATCCTACGTCAGCAGCCTGTTTGCCAAGGGCGATGACGCTATAATGAAAAAAGTCGGCGAAGAAGCGACTGAAACCGTCATGGCTGCCAAGGATATCCGTAACAATATGCCTGCCGGAAAACTGGTCTATGAATGTGCCGACTTATGGTTTCATACCATGATTCTTCTGGCACAATTTGACCTGACGCCTGATGATGTTTTGAAGGAACTGGCACGTCGCGAGGGAATGTCAGGCATAGAGGAAAAAGCGTCACGCAAGAAAGTATCCTGATAATTTGCAGATAGACTGAACCGGGGAGATCCGATAATGGAAGATTGTATTTTTTGCAAAATCGTAAAAAAAGAATTGCCATCAACGCTTGTTTTTGAAAACGAAAGGATCATGGTTTTCAAGGACATTCATCCGGCGGCTCCGGTTCACCTGCTGATTATTCCCAAAAAACACATTCCGACGCTATCGCATTGTAGCGAAGATGATGCTGCCTTATTGGGTGAAATGATGGCGTTGATACCCAAACTGGCCCGGGAAGAGGGAATCGCGGTATCCGGCACGGAAACAGGAACACCACAAGGCGGATTCAGGGTAGTGGTCAATACCGGACCTGACGGCAAGCAGGATGTCTATCACATGCACATCCATCTGATGGGCGGACCACGTCCATGGAAAACACCGAACTGATAGAATACTCACGCAAAAAGAGGCATACCATTCAGTATGCCTTTTTTTTACTGGCTCTGGTTCTCCAGTTTTTTCTTGGAAGGCCTTTTGCCGACGATAATCTCCAGCGGAAATTCCTTGCCCTCACGCAAGACGACAATCTTCGTTTTGCTGTCTGGCTTGAGCTTGGCAATCAGATTGAACATCTCAGATATGTTCGAAATGGTTTGTCCTTCTACGGAAACCAGAATATCGCCCGGCTTGACACCCGCTTTGTCCGCAGGACCGTTCTTGAGAACGGCAGCGATAATGACTCCTTCTTCTCTGCCAAGGGACAAATTTTCCGCCAGTTCGGGAGTGATATCTCTCGGTTCTACGCCAATCCATCCCCTGATGACCTGTCCCTTGCTGATAATCGCATCCATAACGGTCTTCACCGTAGAAACGGGAATGGCAAAACCGATACCCAGCGAGCCACCACTGCGTGAATAAATGGCGGAATTGATTCCCAGCAGATTCCCACTTGTATCAATCAACGCCCCTCCCGAATTGCCTGGATTGATTGCCGCATCCGTCTGTATAAAATTTTCATAAATATTGATACCCAGCTGGCTGCGCCCGAGCGCGGAGATTATGCCCATAGTAACAGTCTGCCCGACTCCGAACGGATTACCTATTGCCAGAACAACATCACCTACCCGGGCATTTTCAACATCGCCGAATGTGATTGCCGGCAAATCCGGCAAATTGATCTTGATAACGGCCAGATCCGTTTCCGGATCCGTCCCGACCAGTTTGGCCGCGGCCTTTCTTCCATCCTCAAATGCCACCTCGATCTGGTCAGCCGTCTCCACAACATGATTGTTCGTCAAAATATAACCATCATGAGTCGCCACGACTCCTGACCCCAGACTCATTTGCTTTTCGGTATCGTTAAAACGCTCACCAAAAAACCGCTTCAGGAAAGGATCATCCAGAAGCGGACTTTGAGGCTGCCGGATTTCCTTGGTCGTATAAATATTGACAACAGCAGGCATCGCCCGTGAAACCGCCTCACGATAGGAGGATTGAGCCGGGACTGCCTCGGCAACACCTTCCCGAACCTGTGTATCAGGCATCAGGGATTTTTTGTCCAGATCGAGCCATTCGGGCTTCAGGGTCACAACAACAAACCAGATCGCCAGACAAACTGTTATAGTTTGAGCAAACAACAGCCAAAGACGTCGCATGATATGAATAGGATAAAGAGTCAAAAAACAGTAGACAGAAACGAAGTCGTTAAATTTCTGGCAGATGAATTAAAAATTGCATTTATTCGTGATTATTGTCCAAATGGACTGCAAGTGGAAGGCCAATCCCGAATTTCATCCATTGTCAGTGGCGTAACAGCCAGTCTGGCACTCATTGAAGCGGCAATAGAATCCAAAGCCGATACCATTCTGGTCCATCACGGATATTTCTGGCGAAATGAAAATGCCTGTATAACCGGCCCCAAGCAAAAACGCATCAAGCTGCTTTTATCCCATGATATCAACCTGCTGGCGTATCACCTGCCACTCGACTGTCATCCCGTTCTCGGAAACAACAGTCAATTGGCCAAAGTGCTCGGTTTCACCACAACGGGCAGATTCGGCGAAAACGATCTGGGCTGGCTTGGCATGGTAACCGTTCCCGAACTGGTCACCGTTTCCGATCTGGCGGCATGGATCGGGAAAAAACTGGGCAGACCTCCCCTGATTATCGGCAAACCGGAACAAAAACTCGATACCATCGGATGGTGCAGTGGCGCTGCACAAGACCTGCTACCCGATGCCGTACAGGCAGGAGCGACAGTCTACCTGTCCGGCGAAATATCCGAACGTACTGTCCATGAAGCACGTGAATACGGCATAACGTATCTGGCTTGCGGGCATCACGCAACCGAGCAGTTCGGCATACAGGCCCTGGGCGATTGCCTCAGGAAAAAATTCGGCATTCACCACGAATATATTGATATCGACAATCCGGTTTGACGTCCCTTCTTTCTGCCGTCCCGGCCTGAAGACAGCTTCCTCTTTAAAACCGAATGGCACTCCTTTATAATACGCAGCCATATGCATTGCCGGTCTTGTCAATTTTTCCGGTTATCACGATCCCCGATACTTCGGCCACTTTATTTTCCTGATTAACCGGTCGGCAATGCAACCTGCGGCATCCATAATTTGATTATTTTCTTCTGCAATAAAGGAACAATATCATGATGGTTCTCTACTCTGGAACGACTTGTCCTTTCTCACAGCGCTGTCGTTTCGTGCTTTTCGAAAAGGGCATGGATTTCGAAATCAGAGATATCGACCTCTTTAACAAGCCAGAAGAAATATCTGCAATGAACCCGTACGGTCAGGTTCCCATTCTGGTCGAAAGAGAACTCATCCTCTATGAATCCAACATTATCAATGAATACATTGATGAACGGTTTCCGCATCCCCAGTTGATGCCGGCAGACCCTCTGATGCGTGCAAGAGCCCGGTTGATGCTGTTCAATTGCGAAAAAGAACTTTTCGTTCACGTCAACACACTCGAGAACGACAAGTCGGAAAATGCCGCGGCCAATCATGAAAAAGCCCGGACACAAATCAAGGAATATCTGACCGCCTTGTCCCCTTTGTTCCAGAAAAGCAAATACGTCCTGGGAGATGAGTTCTCGATGCTGGATGTTGCTCTGGCACCACTGTTATGGCGACTCGACTATTACGGTATCGAACTCTCCAAAACAGCGGCGCCGCTCATGAAATACGCAGAACGGGTTTTTTCCCGTCCAGCCTATATTGAAGCTTTGACTCCGCCGGAAAAAGTCATGCGTCGCTAATCATTCCAGCAGGATGAGGATTATGGCTGAAATCCCAACAAAACCTTATTTGCTTCGGGCAATTCATGAATGGTGTACCGACAATGGATATACCCCTTATATTGCTGTCAAAGTCGGAACCTTCGCACGGGTTCCTATGCAGTACGTTCGGGATGGCCAGATCGTTCTGGATATCAGTTATGACGCGACCAGCGGCCTGAACATGAGCAATACGGCCATCCAGTTCAAGGCAAGATTCGGGGGCATACCTCAGGATATCTATATTCCGGTAGAAAATATCGCTGCCATTTATGCAAGTGAAAACGGGCAGGGAATGGGTTTCGAACCTTCCGAACCCAAATCCGGTACAGAAACGGCACCGGTTGAAAAACCTGCAAAAAAACCTACCTTAACAAGAATAAAATAAGTTAGAATACTTTTTTTTCAGTGCCGGCTTAGCTCATCTGGTAGAGCACATGATTTGTAATCATGGGGTGGCGGGTTCAAGTCCTGCAGCCGGCACCATTTCCGGTTCACTACAATACGCATTTCGGTGCTATATATTGGTAGATGGTCTAAACAGTAAATCTTTTTATTTCCTGTGAGTTATTGATTTAAAAAAACCTTCTTGGAAAACAACCATGCAGTTTTACCATTTGTTACGGTAAAAAAATCACCGGCCGGAAGTGATTTTTTTACCGTAATGTTATGTGTTTTGACAATCCGGTGATATACTTCGGCGACTTCAGCTTCCGGAAATACCGATATCGCTGGGCGATTGATTATGCCGGAAGTTCAGATATTCGTCTTACCTGGATTGTTATTGCTGCTGAATTGCAAATTGATCAAAGACGGCAAGCCTTAAACAGCACCGGCTTTTTATAAGTAAACTTCGTCCTGAATAATCAGGGTTATACAAGGTAAATTTTTTATCTGAACGGGGTGTCATGAATATTGATGTTTTACAAAAACGTATTCGTCTGCCTGAATTAAGAAACAAGGTCACCAGTGCCGAAGCGGCAGCCGAACATGTCAAAGACGGAATGACCGTCGGCATGAGCGGTTTCACCCTGGCAGGGTGCGTTAAAAGTGTTCCTCATGCCATAGCGAAAAAAGCGGCCACCCATCCTCTAAAAATCTCGGTAATCACCGGTGCTTCCCTCGGAAACGATGTCGACAGCGCATTGACCAATGCGGGCGTCATGGCAAGGCGTTCGCCGTTTCAAACAGATCGTACATTACGCAACGCGATCAATCGTGGCGAAATTATGTATGTCGACAACCATTTGTCGGAAACTGGCGAGCAATTGCGAAGACAACAAGTCAAACCCGTTGATGTCGCCATTATTGAAGCGGTTTCCATTACGGAATCCGGTGAAATTGTCCCGACCGCTTCCGTGGGAAACAACGAAATATTCGCGGCACAGGCAAAAAAGGTCATCGTCGAGGTCAATCTGAGTTATTCGCTTGAAATGGAAGGAGCACATGATATTTATTGTGCAAGCCATTTCCCGAATGCCGCACCGATCGGCATCATGTCACCAAGAGACCGCGTCGGCAGCATCGGCATATCCGTTCCTCCGGAAAAGATCGTCGCCATTGTCATTACGGATGAAATGGATACACCTTCCCAGAATCTGCCTCCTGACGGGGAAACAGCCCAGATCGCGGGTCACCTGATAGATTTTTTCAAGAACGAAATCAAACATGGTCGCCTGACACAAAATCTGCGTCCCCTGCAATCCGGTATCGGTACTATTGCCAATGCCGTCATGTCCGGTCTCCAGACAGGTCCATTCAGCCATTTGACCATGTATTCGGAAGTATTGCAGGATTCGACGTTCGAGCTTATCGACGCAGGCATGATGGATTTCGCATCGGCAACAGCCATTACATTGTCCGACCAGAAAAGCCGCGAAGTATTCGGCAACTTCGGCCGATACAAGAAACATGTCGTGATACGTCCTCAACGAATTTCAAATCACCCTGAGGTCATTCAGCGTTTGGGAATCATTACCATCAATACGGCACTCGAAGCCGACATTTATGGACATGTCAACTCAACCCATGTCATGGGAACCCATATGATGAACGGTATCGGTGGCTCAGGCGATTTCACGCATAACGCCCATACTGCGATCTTCGTAACAAAATCTGTTGCGAAAGGAGGGGTCATTTCCAGTATCGTACCCATGGTTCCGCATGTCGACCACACCGAACATGACGTGGATATTCTCGTTACCGAAGTCGGCTTGGCCGATCTCAGAGGTCTCGCTCCACGCGAACGTGCTCAGACTATTATCAGCAACTGCGTCCAGGGGGAATACAAGGACATGCTGAAAGATTACGTCAGAGAAGCCAATCTGAGAGGTGGACAAACTCCGCATGTTCTCGAAAAGGCTCTTTCCTGGCATCAGCGTTTGCATGAAACCGGTTCCATGAAAGAAAAACCCAATTAACAGTATTGGTTTTCCGCAATTATTATTCCTAAATGGTCTTTTCAATACCCGATTAGCAGTTTAATCGGGTATTTTTTTATCGGATCTCTTGTCTGTATATCTTCAAAACCGGACCATACATCAAAACGGTTTCCCTGAAAGATCCGGTAATTTTTCATTTATTCCATACCCGTTAATTATACTGCGCAATTCATTCATTTCATGCGGCAAACCAACTGTTTTCTGACGCGGGTTCTTCCTATCGTTTTCGCAAATACAAATCTTTCATTCGGGCATTCATATCCACCAAACAGATCCGTCACACAGAGATTCCGGTACGTTATTTCTTCAATAACACGCATCAAGGCAGCCTGTGACTCGCACTGTTTCCGAACTGTCCTCACAATCTTCATTTAATCTCAATCCTCTTTCTTGATATTTTCTTAATACTGAAACAGTTTTTATTTTCAGTAAGTTGACTTTCTTTTTTCTAGGATACGAACTGAAAACAAATCGATACCGAATGGAATGCGTTTTTTCCATTCCATATCAAAACTACAGGAGAAAATCATGAACTGGTTACATATTCTGGCTGCCGTTCTGGCGATAGCGCTATTTGCCTATCTCGTCGCAGCCTTGCTCTATCCGGAGGATCTGTCATGACGAGTCAGGCTTGGTTCCTTCTCATTACTTTCGTTATTGTCCTTCTTGTACTCAGCTGGCCATTGGGCAGAATGATTGATGCTGTCATGAACGGACGATTCCGATGGGGAAAAATTGTCGAAAAACCCATTTACCGGCTTCTCGGAATTGACCCTGAAACAGAAACAGGCTGGCTTTCCTACTGCATTGGTCTGGTTCTGTTCAATGCATTGGGTGTTCTGTTCCTTTTTCTATTGCAATGTTTTCAGGCATACCTGCCATTCAATCCCCAGAACATGCCCAATATATCCGTTGATTCATCCCTGAATACAGCGGTCAGTTTCGTTACAAACACCAATTGGCAAGGATATGGTGGAGAAACAACCATGAGTTACCTGAGCCAGATGGCGGGATTGACTGTCCAGAATTTCCTGTCAGCTGCAACAGGCATCGTTGTTGTTATTGCCATGATCCGCGGTTTTTTCAGACGTTCTGCCCAAACAATTGGCAATGTTTGGGTTGATCTGACCAGAGCCACTCTCTGGATCTTGCTTCCGTTATCTGCCATATTCGCTTTGCTTTTAGCCAATGAAGGGGTCATTCAGAACCTGTCGCCCTACAAGGAAGTCCAAACCATTGAAACCCAGATCTGGCAAGAACCTGCCAAAGATCTGAACGGTGAAATCGTACTGGACAAGAATGGAGATCCTGTACTGGAAACCAAAACTTCAGATACCCAGGTTCTGGCCATGGGTCCGGTAGCGTCACAACTTTCCATCAAACTGCTGGGAACCAACGGAGGGGGTTTTTTCAACACCAATTCCGCCCATCCCTTTGAAAATCCGACTGCTTTTGCCAATCTGCTGGAAATGCTGTGCATTTTCCTGATTCCGGCAGCCTTGTGTTTTACATTCGGACGCATGGTCTCGGACAAAAGACAGGGTGTTGCCATTTTTTCGGCAATGCTGGCTATTTTCCTCGCTTTCACTATTGCAGTCACTCACTTTGAACAGGTGGGAAACCCTGATCTGGCAACATTAGGTGTTGACCAAACACAAACCATTGCCCAGGCTGGCGGTAACATGGAAGGAAAAGAAGTACGTCTTGGCATCGCAGCAAGCAGCCTGTTTGCATCCGTGACGACTTCTGCATCCTGTGGAGCAGTCAATTCCATGCATGATTCATATACCCCATTGGGTGGAGCTGTTCCGCTTATCCTGATGCAACTCGGAGAAGTTGTCTTCGGTGGTGTCGGAACCGGGTTATACAACATGTTGGTCTTTGCCATCATGGCTGTCTTTATCGCAGGCCTCATGATCGGCAGAACTCCGGAATATCTCGGCAAGAAAATCGAAGCATTCGATATGAAAATGGCTTCCATCGCCATCCTGATCACACCACTTGTCGTTTTGTTGGGTACTGCACTGGCCACCATGACCGAAGCAGGAAGAGCCGGCATACTCAATCCGGGCCCGCACGGTTTCTCTGAAATGCTTTATGCCTTCACTTCTGCCGCCAACAATAACGGAAGTGCATTCGCCGGACTTTCGGCCAACACACCTTTCTACAACTACGCTTTGGCAGCGGCCATGTGGATCGGACGTTTTGGGGGAATCATTCCGGTACTGGCCATTGCCGGTTCACTCGCAGCCAAAAAACGGATTGCGGTAACGGAGGGTACCTTGCCAACACATGGTCCGCTTTTTGTCGCTCTGCTTATCGGCACGGTTTTATTGATCGGCCTGTTGAATTACGTTCCCTCACTGGCATTGGGTCCGGTTATTGAACATCTGATGTTATGGGTACATTGAGGAATTATGATGGCAAACAAAACTTTACCTTTATTTGATTCTGCCCTGGTAGGGCCTGCCATAACAGACGCATTCCGGAAACTGAATCCCCGTACCCAGCTACGGAATCCGGTTATGCTCGTTGTTTATGTCGGCAGTATTTTCACGACATTATTGACTATTTTCCAGTTTAACGGTTTCACACTCGGCGTTACATTGTGGTTGTGGTTTACTGTCCTGTTCGCCAACTTTGCCGAAGCCCTTGCAGAAGGGCGAAGCAAGGCCCAGGCAGCCAGTTTGCGTAACCTGAAAAAGAAAATCTGGGCAAAACGCATCCTGGGACAATACATCCCGGGCACTCCCATGAATTCGCTGCAATATCAACTGATAGAAGCCGAATCGCTCAGAAAAAGCGACCTTGTTCTCATTCCTGCCGGTGACTTCATTCCGGCCGACGGCGAAATTCTGGAAGGTTCCGCTTCAGTCGACGAAAGTGCAATTACAGGAGAATCCGCACCGGTTATTCGTGAATCCGGTGGTGATTTTTCCGCGGTTACAGGTGGTACAAAAGTTCTATCTGATTGCCTTGTTGTACGCGTTACATCCAATCCTGGAGAAACTTTCGTTGACCGGATGATTGCCATGGTCGAAAGCGCCAAACGGCAAAAAACTCCTAATGAAATTGCGTTGACCATTTTGCTGGTTGCACTGACCATTGTTTTTCTTGGCGTCGTCGTCACTTTGTTGCCTTTCTCTCAGTTTTCAGCTGAGCAGACCGGAATGGGACACCCTGTCAGTCTGATTGTTCTGGTCGCACTATTGGTTTGCCTCATTCCGACAACGATTGCCGGTCTTCTTTCGGCTATCGGCGTTGCCGGCATGAGCCGTCTGATGCAAGCCAATGTCATTGCAACATCGGGTCGTGCCGTCGAAGCGGCCGGTGATGTCGATGTTCTTCTTCTGGACAAAACGGGAACAATTACATTAGGCAGCCGGCAAGCCAGCCAGTTTTTGCCTGTAACAGGGGTATCGGAAGAAAAACTGGCCAAGGCAGCATATCTCGCTTCTCTGGCAGACGAAACGCCGGAAGGACGTAGTATTGTCGTTCTGGCAAAAGAAAAATTCCGCCTTTCCGACGAAGAAGCAGAAAACGCCCAATTTGTCCCATTTACCGCACAGACCAGAATGAGCGGTGTTGACCTTGCCTCGAAAAAAAGTATCAGAAAAGGGGCCGCCGATGCCATACGTACTTATTCGGAGACACACGGTTACAAATTCCCCTATATGCTCCAGTCGCTGGTCGATGAAGTCGCTCTGTCTGGGAGTACGCCACTGGTTGTCGCCGAAAACGGAAAGCCATTGGGTGTCGTTGAATTGAAAGACATCGTCAAAAACGATATCAAGGAAAGGTTTGCCGAATTGCGGAAGATGGGTATCAAAACGGTTATGGTAACAGGCGATAACCGGCTGACCGCCGCGGCAATTGCGGCAGAAGCCGGCGTTGATGACTTTCTTGCCGAATCCACACCCGAAGCTAAACTGCAACTTATCCGCGATTATCAGGCAGAAGGCCGGCTTGTCGCCATGACCGGTGATGGAACAAATGACGCTCCGGCACTGGCTCAGGCCGACGTAGCAGTCGCCATGAACACCGGGACACAAGCCGCCAAGGAAGCCGGCAATATGGTCGATTTGGACAGCAATCCGACAAAACTGATCGAAATTGTTGAAACAGGCAAACAAATGCTTATCACTCGCGGTTCATTGACGACTTTCAGTATCGCAAACGATATTGCCAAATATTTTGCCATCGTTCCTGCCGCCTTTGTCGCGACTTATCCCCAGCTTGAAATGTTGAACGTCATGCAGTTATCCAGTCCTACGTCAGCTATTCTGAGTGCTGTTATCTTTAATGCACTGATCATTATCTGTCTGATTCCTCTGGCTTTACGCGGTGTTAAATACCGTCCCGTCGGTGCCGCTTCACTTTTGAGACGTAATTTGCTGATTTATGGACTTGGAGGTGTTATCGCTCCATTCATTGGCATTAAATTGATCGATATAGTACTGTCCCTTTTTGGGCTCGCATAAAAGGAGAAATCAATCATGAAGAACTTCAGTTTATCGTTTTTCTCTCGAAAATTACTGTATCCATCCGTCATTTTGCTTATTCTTATGACACTCCTGACCGGCCTGGCTTATCCGTTATTAATCACGGGTATCGCCCAAACCGTTTTTCCCGACAAGGCAAATGGAAGTCTGATCGGGCAGGATGGCAAATTCGTCGGTTCCCGACTGATTGGTCAGAATTTTTCCAAACCGGGTTATTTCTGGGGCCGGCCTTCTGCCACTTCACCGCGTCCTTACAACGCTGAGGCATCCAGCGGTTCCAACCTTGGTCCGACAAACCCCCAGCTGATTGACAACGTAAAAGAACGGATAGCACAGCTGAAAAAAGCAGATCCCGATAATAATCTTCCTGTTCCGGTCGATCTTGTTACCTCTTCAGGTAGTGGACTGGATCCTCATATCAGCAAGGCTTCTGCCCTTTATCAAATCAAACGAGTAGCACGAGCCAGACATATGACAGAAGAAGAGGTATCTGATCTGGTAACAAAATATACTATACCCATGCGTTTCCATTTTTTTGGTGAAGAAAAAGTCAATGTACTCGAACTGAACCTTGCCCTTGATAAAATGGAAGCGAATAATACTTATAATAAAGGAGTTTAAGCAGGCTTTTCAGAACTAATTGAAATGCCACTCGTCTGCCACAAATTATGAATGACAAACGTCCTAATCCCGACCTGCTGCTAAAGCAGGTCAATGCAGATGAAATTCAGGCAACAAGAGGGCACCTGAAAATTTTCTTCGGAGCCTCGGCCGGTGTCGGCAAAACTTATGCCATGCTAACAGCGGCACACGAAGCGCTGAAACAGGAAATCCCTCTTGTAATGGGCATCGTTGAAACGCACGGCCGAACGGAAACGGCTAGGCTGACCCGGGACCTTCCTCGTCTTGACTTGAAAAAAATCCCTTACCGTGGACGAGTACTAGACGAATTTGATCTCGATGCAGCATTATCGTTCGGAAAATCACATCCCAATGCTCTGATACTGGTGGACGAGCTGGCACATAGCAATGTACCGGGTTCACGACATCCGAAACGCTGGCAGGATGTCGAAGAACTGCTTCGTGCCGGAATTGATGTATGGACAACCATGAATGTCCAGCATCTTGAAAGTCTGAATGACATCGTCAGCCGTATTACCGGTATTTTGGTGCGCGAAACCGTACCGGACCGCATTTTCGATGAAGCGGAAGAAGTCATTGTCATCGACTTGCCTCCTGACGAATTGATACAGCGTCTCAAACAGGGAAAAATGTATCTCCCCGAACAGACGTTGCTGGCATCCAAGAATTTTTTCCGCAAGGGCAATCTTCTTGCCCTGCGGGAACTGACGCTCAGACGAACAGCGGATCGTATTGACGGAGAAATACAGGCGTACCGCCTGAGAAACGCCAGTACGACTGTCTGGCCCCACAGGGAATCTCTTCTGGCATGCATTACACCGGATGCCATAGGAGAAAAAGTCATACGAAGCAGTGCGCGTCTTGCTGCCCAGCTCGACGTGCCATGGCACGCCATTTATATCGAATCCCCTTCATCATTGCACGAGAACGATAACAACATCCGAGAAAAGGCTGTCCATCTCCTGAAACTCGCCAGCGATCTCGGTGCCACGGCCGTCACCCAGTCCGCATCTGACGTGGCATCCGGTTTGATACGTTATGCTAGGGATCACAATCTCTCACGACTTGTCCTTGGCAGGGCGCCGCGAAAATGGTACTGGCCATGGAAAAAATCTACAGCCCAGAAAATCGAAATGCAGGCTGACGACCTCGACATTTTGCAGGTTTCCGTCCCCCAGCAGGCCGTCTTTCATATTCCATTCCTGCGTATGCCGTCATTACCGACGAAAGCGGAATGGAAAGGTTATTTTGCAACACTGCTCATCTGTGCCATCACAACCCTGTTTGCTATCCCTTTCAAAGAAACACTTGAACTGACGAATATCGTCATGTTCTTTTTGCTGGCTGTTGCCTACATCGCTGTACGATATGGCCGTGGATCAGCCATTCTGGCTGCATTTGTCAATGTTTTTCTTTTCGACATCTGTTTCGTTCCTCCCAAATTCTCCATTGCTGTCAGCGATGCGCAATTTGCCATTACATTTGCAGTTATGCTGGTTGTGGCCCTGATTATCGGCCAGCTAACAGCCAATCTGAAAATGCAAAGTAACGCGGCTATAGAACGTGAAAGACGGGTACGCAGTCTTTATGAAATGTCGCGTGATCTATCTGCTGTACTTATGATTGAACAGATTGCCGATATTGCGGCCCGTTTTCTCCATACTGAATTCGGAGCAAAACAGGCCCTGTTCATTGCGGACGATAACGATCAATTGCAAAAAATGTCCAATGCTACTGCCAATCCCAATATCGCTCTTGTTCAATGGGCATACGAACATGGCCTGCCGGCCGGACTCGGTACCGACACCTTACCAACCAGTCCCTGCTTCGTTCTGCCATTAAAAGCGACCATGCGCTTAAGAGGAATACTGGCTATCGAACCCGGTGAGAAAACCGTTTTGGGACCGGAACAGCACAGACTGCTCGATATTTGTGCATCTCTTTTGGCGATATCCATCGAACGTATCCATTATCTGGATGTCGCTCAGAAAACGATGGTACAGGTCGAATCAGAACGCTTGCGAAACTCGCTTTTATCCGCCATTTCACACGATCTGAGAACACCACTGACGGCACTGGTCGGACTGGCGGATACGCTTCTGATGACAAAACCTGAAGTCAGTGCGGAACAAAAAGAATTGCTGGACGCCATGCGTCAATCCGCACTCCGCATGAATGACCTTGTCAGTAATTTGCTGGACATGGCCAAACTGGAAGCCGGCACGGTTCACCTGAACAAACAATGGCAACCACTGGAAGAAGTCGTGGGCAGTGCCTTATCCAGCTGCTCGGCCTTTCTCGACAAGAGACCGATTACGGTTCACCTTGACGGCGATCTGCCACTGGTCAATATTGATACTGTCCTGATTGAAAGAGTGCTAGTCAACATACTGGAAAACGCTTCCAAATATACTCCCCAATATTCCCCCATTGAAATCTCGGGGTACAGAAACGGAGATCAAATCACTTTAACAATTGATGACCATGGCCCGGGATTGCCCGCTGGACAGGAAAATATCATTTTCGAGAAATTCGAACGAGGTGAAAAAGAAAATGCCACTCCCGGTATCGGGTTGGGTCTCGCCATTTCCAAAGCAATCATGAAAGCGCATGAAGGGAAAATTTCCGGTGAATCCAGACCAGACGGTGGTGCACGGTTTACTTTGATATTTCCATTCCTTTCTCCTCCGGAAATGAAAGATGATTTCCCCATCAGAGAAGACTCTTGAATTATGGAGAACCCCATATGGAAAACAGAACCAGAATACTGATTATTGAGGATGAATCGAATATACGCCGCTTTGTCAGACTGGCTCTTGAAAATGAAAACTACGAGGTATTCGAGGCAGGAGGCATCAAACGTGGTCTGATTGAAGCGGCAACAAGACGTCCTGAATTGGTTGTTCTCGATCTGGGATTACCGGATGGAGACGGCCGGGAATTCATTACCGATTTGAGAACGTGGTCTGCCATTCCTGTTATCGTTCTATCGGCACGAAGTAATGAAAACGACAAGATTTCGGCACTTGATGCAGGAGCGGACGACTATCTGGTCAAACCTTTTGGTGCTGGCGAACTGCTTGCCCGGGTTCGCGCCCAATTGCGCCGACAACAGCCTGCTTCACAAAATGAACCTTTCATCCGGTTTTCCGATGTATGCATCGATCCTGTCCGTCGAATCGTTGAAAAAAACGGCCATCCGGTTCATCTGACACCGATCGAATACCGGATCCTGACCTATATGACATCGCAACCTGACAAGGTGATTACTCATCAACAGCTGTTAAAGGCCATCTGGGGGCCCGGCCATACGGAAGACATGCATTATGTCAGAGTGCATATGGCTAATTTAAGAAAGAAAATCGAACAGAACGGTTCAATGCCCAAACATCTGATTACAGAAGCGGGAATCGGATACCGCTTCGTTTCCACCCCGGCCTGACCAGCCGTTCTCAAAGGTTCTGAAGCAGAATCACAAAGATCAGAACAGGCGCGACAAAACGGCAAATAAATTTGAACAGCGGCAACCATACCGGGCAAGTCCCGTCAGGATATGCCAACCTTGCCGAAATGACCGGCCAGGCTTTCCAGCCTACCAGAATGGCGATCATGATTCCTCCGAACGGCATAATCAGGTTGGAACTGACATAATCCAGCAATCCGAACAGATTTTTTCCGAAAAGAGTGTAATTTTTCCAGACCCCCAGCGATAAAGATGCCCCGATCCCCAATATAAACATCAGTATGGACATGATTACGGTTGTCATCATTCTGGGAAACTGGAATTCATCAATAAAAAAGCTCACGACAACTTCCATCAGGGAAACCGAAGAAGTCAGCGCAGCGACAAAAAGCAGAAAAAAGAAAAGAATACTGAAAAACTGCCCGCCACTCATCTGTGAAAAAACCGCGGGCATGGTAATAAAAGTAAGTCCTGGTCCTGCCAAAGGATTAAAGTTGAAAACAAAGATAGCAGGAAAAACCATCAACCCTGAAAGAAAACAAATGAGAGTGGTCAACCCGATAACGCTTCTTGCCGAATTGGGAATGGAAGTTTCACCTGAAGCATAGGATCCATATGTAATCATGCATCCCATTCCAAGCGACATGGAGAAAAAGGCCAGCCCCATCGCCTCAATAATCATTGTTGGTGTCACTTTGCTGAAATCAGGATACAAAAATGTGACAACACCATCCAGGGCGCCATGCAAGGTCAGTCCTCGTGCGATCAGAATCAGGATCAACAAAAAGAGCATGACCATCAGATGTTTGCTGACACGCTCTATCCCTTTCTGCACACCGGCAAGAATAACACCGGCAGTCAATGCCATAAAAGCAGCATGATACCAAATCGGCATAACCGGATCAGCGATAAACGAATCGAATGTACGAGACAAAACCGCCGGATCCGTAGTCAGGATCGAACCTTGGATTGATTTGACGATATAGGCAATCGTCCACCCGCCGACCACACTATAAAAAGAAAGGATCAGAAAACCACATAAGACACCAATATACCCGACACCAGACCACCACTTGCCTCCCAGTTTCCGGTATGCGCCGACAGGGCTTTTCTTCGTGGAAGCGCCGACCGACATCTCGGCAATCATCAGGGAAATACCCAATGTAAATACGATCACCAGAAATATCAGCAAAAAAGCGCCACCGCCATTCTGGGCGGCGACATACGGGAATTTCCATATCGCTCCCAGGCCAACCGCTGAACCGGCTGCTGCCAGTATAAAACCAAGACGTGACCCCCACTCTGCACGCGCCATAAACAATAACTCCGACAGTTAACAATTGATCAATTTCCGTCAAAATGCATGCCCGAAACTCTTTAGTTGTTACAGGACAGGATGCGCAACAGATATTCTGGAAACGGATTATTCAGAACTTTGCAACAGCCACAGTTCCGAAAATATTCAACAAAAAACCGGACAAGGAACCGATCCGATTCACCCCGACGACTATATGACTGAACAAAGCCTTGTATTTTAACGGAGAACGATTTTATCTTGCTAGCACAATATAACTATGTCTATACTCGACAGTTATCAATTCCGAAAAAAATTATATTTATCTGTACTGTTCATAAAGGAAAAGAACATGACTATCAAAGCAGCAGTTCATGGCTTGGGAAATATAGGAAGACATGTGATCGATTGCCTGACATGTGCTTCTGATTTCGAATGTCTTGGCGTGATTCGCAGGGAATCCTCACTGGGAACACAGGCACTGGAACGAAGAGGCATACCGGATTTCGCATCCATTGACGCATTGATTGCCGAAAAAGGCAAACCCGATGTGGTTGTATTGTGCGGACCATCGCGTTCCGTCCCTGACGATGCCCGTTTTTACCTGTCCAGAGGAATCCGTACGGTAGACAGTTTTGACGTTCACAGCGACATCCCCGAACTGGTCAAAAGCCTTGATGACGTCGCCAGACAGAACAACACCGGATGTATTACCGCAGCCGGATGGGATCCGGGTACCGATTCGGTCATGCGGACACTTTTCGAAGCGATGGCTCCGGTCGGCACGACTTTCACAAACTTCGGCCGCGGCCGTTCCATGGGGCACTCTGTTGCTGCCCGCGCGATTCCCGGTGTTGCCGATGCGACATCCATCACTATTCCGATCGGAGGGGGACGTCATTCACGTCTGGTTTACGTTTTACCGAAACCGAATGCATCATTCGAACAAATCAAGAAAGATCTGGCATCAGACCCCTATTTCAGCCACGACCCGCTTGAAGTCCGTGAAGTCAAAACCCCTGAAGAAATGGCCGCAGTCGCAGACAATTCGCATGGCGTTCTTATGGAAAGAATCGGTGCATCCGGCCGCACATCAAACCAGCATCTGGTCTTCGATATGAAAATCGATAACCCTGCGCTGACCTCGCAAGTACTGGTTTCCTGTGCAAGAGCCATCACCCGCATGGGAAACGGCTGCTTCACACTGATCGATGTACCACCGGTCATGCTGTTGCCCGGCGACAGGATGACCCACATCGCACGTCTTGTGTAATCTGAAGCACTGCTGGAGCGCGTCAGTAAAAGGACTCGTCATGTCCCAATGAACGATCCCGCTCCAGCCGGTGAAACACTTCCGAGAAAGACTCATCCTCATCAGGAAATGTCTCTTCAAGGGGTTCGAATTCTATTTCAGGACTAATGGATTCGTCCATTTCATGATCATTCTGTTTTTTTCTTGTCTGGCTATTCGATACCATTATTTTCTCCTCAGGATATCGAAACATCAAAAAAATTCAGAAACAGTGTGCGACCGGGTTTTCAGAAACGGGTTGACTCCCATCAACCGGAATCGGAATATTCCATACAGCCTGTTTTTCCCGTACAGGATTGTGTTTATCGTCACAAGGTCTTTTTTTCTGTCATGATGTAGCATGTCACCTAACTCCAGCAATCTTGTTCAATACGTTAGCCGACCGGGATAGTCTTTTATGAAGCAACCTGAACCTCATGGAAAAGTATTTATTTTTTTCCTGTCCGCCGTCACCGCAGCATTTTTCTGGATTCTTCTGCCTTTTTACGGTGCAGTTTTCTGGGGATTCATTCTGGCCGTCATGTTCATGCCGCTCAATGATTATTTTCTGTCGAAAATACCGAAGAAAAAAAACACGGCAGCACTTCTCACACTTGCTGTCTGTCTTCTGATCGTCATCATTCCGCTCATTGTCGTCATTGGCGCGCTGACGCAGGAAAGTGCGGCTCTTTATCAGAAAATACTGACGCGAAGTGTCAATTTCGATACTTCTTTCCAGTTCATCGTGTCAAAACTGCCTGATTGGGTTACCGATCTGTTGAACCATTCCGGTATCACAACACTCGCCGAATTCCAGCAGAAAATTTCCAGCGGCGTACTTCAGGCAAGTCAGTACATTGCCGGAAAGCTCTTCGTGATCGGGCAAAACATTCTGGATTTCGCGATCGGCTTCGGCATCATGCTTTACCTCCTTTTCTTTTTGCTAAGAGACGGAAACGAACTGGCAACACGTATCAGAAAAATCATTCCGCTGGCAGACGGTCACAAGACATTGCTTCTGACAAAATTCACAGGAGTTATTCGCGCTACAGTAAAAGGCAATCTGGTGGTAGCCATTGTACAGGGAGCCCTGGGAGGTCTCGTTTTCTGGTTTTTGGGCATAGAAGCGGCATTGCTGTGGGGAGCGATCATGTCGGTGCTGTCCTTGCTTCCAGCAGGTTCCGGTGTCATCTGGGTTCCGGTTGCCATTTATTTTCTGGCAACCGGAGCCATCATGAAAGGCGTCATTCTTCTGGTATTCGGTATCCTCGTCATCGGACTGATTGACAATCTTCTGCGCCCGCTGCTGGTTGGAAAAGATACACAAATGCCCGATTATCTTGTTCTCATATCCACCCTTGGCGGAATGGCGCTTTTCGGTCTGAACGGATTCGTCATTGGTCCTGTCATTGCCGCACTGTTTCTGACGGCCTGGGAACTTTTCTCGACCATTTCGCAGCTTCCCCAGACAGATGCAAATGGAGATCCACCCGTAGAAGAAAACCGCGAATCGTCATCCGGAGAATAAACCGGATATTACATGATCCCGTTCCAGCGGATGATTCCGTCATCAACGATGCCGAAGAGTTCCAGTGCTCTTCTGACCGTCTGGTCGACCATCGCTTCAATTGACGGAGGATGACAATAAAATGCGGGAACAGGCGGATAAATAATCCCCCCCATTTCCGTAACGGATTGCATATTTCTGATATGTACCAGATTCAAAGGTGTTTCACGGACCATGAGAACCAGACGACGCCTTTCCTTCAGCATGACATCCGCCGCACGTGTCATCAGATTGTCGCAAAAGCCATTGGCAATGGCTGAAAGAGTTTTCATGGAACAGGGTGCGATGATCATGCCTGCGCTTTGAAAAGAACCGCTGGCGATCGCCGCTGCCATCTCACCGATATTGTATGTCTTGTCGGCCAGCAAACTGACCTCGGCAGCGGACAACCCCATTTCATGACGAAGTGTCAATATGGCAGCGCCGGATATGACCAGATGCGTTTCGATATGATTTATGTTTCGCAGAATCCGGAGCAGACGGACTCCATAAACCGCACCACTGGCACCTGTTATTCCGACAATCAACCGTCTTGGTCCATCATTCATGACGACTCCTCTCCCCAAAAGTGCAACCGTTTCCATCAACATGCCCTGAGACGGCATCCCCGGTAAGGCTTTTACAATTTCCCGTGCAATTTGGCAAATGCTTCAGCCATGGCGTTTCCTGCCGATTCATGAGTTACCTGCCGTTTTCCGACCGGTTTGTCTTTCCTGCCGGCCGCCTTTAGGACAGCATTGTCCGATCCCTTGCCTTTATCAAGAACCATCGAAAGGGCGATTCTCTGCCGTTTGATATCGACATCAAGGACTCTGACCCGGACAATTTGCCCCGATTTGACGATTTGATGAGGATCGGAAACATACTTTTCCGATAATTCGGAAATATGCACCAATCCATCCTGATGGACACCAATATCCACAAAAGCGCCAAATGCCGTCACATTGGTAACAACCCCCTCAAGAATCATCCCTGATTTCAGATCCGAGATTCCCTCGACTCCTTCCTTGAAGTGTGCACTGACAAACTCGGGACGGGGATCTCTTCCCGGTTTCTCGAGTTCCTTCAGAATATCCGTAATGGTGGGAAGGCCGAACTGTTCACTGACGTACTTTTCAGGTTTGATTTTTTTGAGCAACTCGCGATTGCCGATTACCGTCTCAATACCGACTCCCAGATCATCCAGAATTTTCTCAATCAGCGGGTACGACTCGGGATGAACGGCAGATGCATCAAGCGGATTGTCTCCTCCGGTTATACGCAAAAAACCTGCGGCCTGTTCAAACGTTTTTTCTCCCAACCTGGGAACCAGGCGAAGATCCGCCCGGCTGGCAAAACGTCCGTTCCGGTCACGATAGTGCACAATATTTCCGGCAATCCCTTCCGTCAATCCCGAAACACGTGTCAAAAGGGGAACAGATGCTGTATTGACATCAACCCCCACAGCATTGACACAATCTTCTACTGTTGCATCCAGCGAACGTCCCAGTTTCGATTGCGCCACGTCATGCTGATATTGTCCGACACCGATGGATTTCGGTTCGATTTTGACCAGTTCCGCCAACGGATCCTGCAGGCGCCTTGCGATCGAAACAGCACCACGCAAAGTGACATCCATATCAGGCAATTCACGCGAAGCATATTCCGAAGCCGAATAAACAGATGCTCCCGCTTCAGAAACGACGATCTTGTCAATTTTTCGGTCCTTGCAAAGAGCGATCAGTTCCCTGGCAAGCCGGTCCGTTTCACGTGAAGCCGTCCCGTTACCGACGGCAATCAGTTCAATCCCGTATTTCCCGACCAAACCGAATAATGTTTCGATCGCTCCCTGCCAGTCGTTTCTGGGCTGATGAGGATAAACCGTCGCCGTATCGAGCACCTTTCCTGTCTTGTCGACTACCGCCACTTTCACACCAGTGCGGATGCCGGGATCAAGCCCCATGGTGACTTTTGGACCTGCAGGCGCTGCCAAAAGCAGTGCCTTGAGATTTTTCGCAAAAACGTTAATGGCTTCGGCCTCCGCCGTTTCCCTCAAGTCCGCCATCAATTCTGTTTCAAGATGCGGCATGATCCTGGTTCGCCAGGACCATCGGACTGTATCCATCAACCACTTGTCAGATTCCCGGTGCCGATTCGCAATAGCAAAATATGAAGCGATTCTCGATTCACACGGATTAAACGGATCGTCCCAGCGTGGACGGTCAGGCTCGGAATCCAGCCGGATTCTGACCGTCAGTATTTCTTCCCGCCGTCCTCTCAGCAAGGCCAGCACACGATGCGAGGCAATCGTTGAAACGGATTCCTCATAGTCAAAATAATCCGAAAACCGCAATCCCTCATGCTCTTTCCCTTCGATCACGCTCGAGACGATGACACCATGTTCATGCATGAATTCCCTGAGCATACCCAATAAACCGGCTTCTTCCGAAAACCGTTCCATCAAGATCTGGCGCGCACCATCCAGCGCCGCCCGGACATCAACGACACCCGGATTATCCCCTTCATCCGTCGTAAACGGCGGACGTATATATTTCACTGCCTCTGCTTCAGCATCCAATTCAGGATTGCTTATCAAATTGTCGGCCAGTTCAAGCAAACCTGCCTCAACAGCCAGTCTGGCTTTCGTTCTGCGTTTGGGACGGTAAGGCAAATAGATGTCCTCAAGACTCGATTTGTCCCCGGCCTGGTGAATGGCCGCCAACAATTCGGGAGTCATCCTGTTCTGGGCATTGATGGAATCAATGACAATCTGGCGGCGCTGCTCCAGTTCACGCAAATAAATCAGGCGTTCCTGCAGATTCCTTAACTGGCTGTCATCCAGTCCTCCCGTTATTTCCTTGCGATATCGCGCAATGAAAGGGACCGTCGCCCCCTCATCAAGCAAAACAATCGCCGCGGCAATTCGCTGGACAGGAACGTCCAGCTCTTTTGCCAGACGGCGCTCAATTGTTGAAACCATAATTCACCCCGAAAAAACGAAACTGAGATAATACCCATTTCCGGCCGATGTGCCATCTTTTTCGGGTAAACCACATACGATAATTTCTGGCTTCTTGCGCCTCGACGCCAAAACCGTCAGATTGCCCGGATGTTTTTCCTGTTTGAAATCGGTCAGCCCGGAAACGAAAATTCATTACTTTTTCGGATTTATGAATGATAATGTATTCTTTTTACTGCCGGAAAAAACGATTCAACAGTTGTAATGGGTATGATGAATTTCACGCTGAAAGATATCAAAAGGCAATTCGGGCAAAAAGCATATTCACTGGGTCTGATATACGCCCAGAAAAAACGCGTTTTACAAATACATCGTTCTGGCAATCTGATCCGTTCCCAGGTCAAAGAATCCGGCAACCAGACTTATCAGCAGAATATTTTCGTCAAATCCACGACAGAAGGTCTTCAATTCCAGGGAACCTGTTCCTGCCCGCTGATTTTGAACTGCCATCATGTCGCGGCCGTTCTTCTCACGATTTTGCAGAAAAACGAAAACCGGCAAAAGAACAAAACCGCTCAGGCCGCCACTCCACTGTCGAACTGGGTACAAAGACTTTACACCGCTATCCGTCCATCATCTCCCGATGCACTCGACAACAAGGAACAGGACAGCATATCACCTTATAAACTGTTATTCGTTCTTTCACCCGATCAGTCCGACAAACGCCTTTTTCTCAATATCTGCCGTGCCCGTTACAAACCGACAGGAGAGTTCTTATCGATATCACCTCTGGCCGAACCTGATACACTTTTTTCGGAGAAACCGGATTATTTTGCCAAGGAAGATGAAGAATCTCTGCGCCTTTTCATGGCACTTCGTTTCGGTTCAGGGCAATCAGCGCCTTATATGGCAGAACCCAAAGGGAAACTGGGCGCACAGCTTCTTCAGACACTCATTGGCCAGCAACGGCTTTTCTGGACAAATGCGCTGCAGGATATCGCGAAAGGTCTTGTTTTTCCCCTGCGTGCCGCTCCCCCCAGACAAGCCAGACTGACCTGGAACGAAACCGGAACAACCATAAAATTACGCTGGGAATTTGTCTCTCCTGCACCGAAAAGCCGCCGTGCATCCACCTCGATTGACTACATTCTTCCAACCGAGCCGGCATGGTATATGGAAAATCTCACCTGCGGTGAACTGATCCTGCCGGATAATGCCGAATATTTCTCCATCAGCAGAATTCAGGAACTGATTGTCCAAGCACCCCCCATTTCAGCCAGAGATAAAAAAAATGTATCCCGGCTCCTGCTTGAAAAAGGTATCGAGAACACTATTCCAGTACCTGAAGCACTTGAAGAAACAGTTCTTGAAAATATTGAACCTCATCCCGTTCTTTATCTCGGAAGCAAACCTGTCATTCACAACGAAGCCGAGACTCCCGTCTGGTTCGACTATGCCCAACTGAAATTCGAATACGATGGTCAATCTGTTTTTCTCGGATCTGATCTGCCGATCATACGACCCAAAAACGAGAAAGCCGTCGAACGGATCATCCGGGATGAATTTTCCGAAAACGCGATGCGTGACATGCTCCTGTCATTCGGATTCCGTACTGTAACCGACACATCCTCTCCGCTATATCCTCTTCAGGGAGTACTGGACATGGATTCACCCACGGAATGGTTGCACTTCACGCAGGAAAATTTGAGTGTTCTGGAAGATTCCGGCTGGAAAATCGAAAAATCGGCCGACTATCGCTACAATTTGCGAAACATCCAGAAATGGTACGCCAGTGTCAACGAAAATGACGAGAACCTCGATAAAGACTGGTTCAGTTTGGAAATCGGCATTGTCGTCAACAAGAAACATTTTCCACTGTTTCCTCTTTTATATCCGCTTATCAAAAAATATCCCGAAAGTTTCGAATACAAAAATCTCGAGAGGCGTCAGGATACGGATTCATTGCTGGCCACCTTGCCGGACAAAAGCAGGGTAGCCTTGCCCTGGAAAATGATCAGACCGGTTCTCCGGATTCTGGGTGAACTTCATTATCTTGATCAGCCCAGATCCTCCCTACCGCTTCACCGGCTCGATTCGGCACGTCTTGCCGAACTTGAACGCGATTTGCCACTTCAATGGATCAACGGCGATCTCTTACTTGAAATGGGCAGAAAACTGCTCGCTTTCAACGGGGTCAAAATCATCGCTCCCCCTGTCTCACTGAATGCCACACTGCGAGATTATCAAATCGAGGGGCTGTCCTGGATGCAGTTTTTAAGAGAATATGGCCTGGCAGGTATTCTTGCCGACGATATGGGACTCGGCAAGACCTTGCAGACTCTTTCACATATTCTTCTGGAAAAAGAAGCCGGACGTCTGAAAGAACCGGCCTTAATCGTTGCACCGACAAGTCTGATGAGTAACTGGCAGGATGAAGCCGCCCGTTTTACTCCATCCCTGAAAGTCCTGTTGCTTCAGGGCAAGGACCGTTCAAGACACTTCGACCGGATCAAACAATCCGATATCGTTCTGACAACCTATGCCTTGTTGCCCAGAGATGAAGAGGTATTGCTGAATCACGAATTTCATCTCCTGATTCTGGATGAATCCCAATATATCAAGAATATCCGTTCAAAAGCCACGCAAATCGCGTCATCTCTGAAGGCACGTCACAAATTGTGTCTGACCGGAACTCCCCTTGAAAACCATCTTGGCGAACTTTGGTCCCAGTTTCATTTCCTGTTGCCCGGCCTTCTGGGCAATGAGAAAACATTCAATAGCGAATTCCGTCATTCAATCGAAAAAACGGGAGATGAAGCACGGCAGGAACTTTTGAACCGCCGTATCAAGCCGTTTCTGTTGCGTCGGACAAAAGACAAAGTCGCCCGGGAACTGCCGATGAAAACGGAAATGGTCCGATATGTTGAACTGACCAGCAATCAACGCCAGATTTATGAATCTGTCCGTGAGCTGATGGATAAAAAAGTCCAGGACGAAATCGCCAAATACGGTATTGCACATTGCCAGATCATTATTCTTGAAGCGCTTCTCAAACTACGGCAGGTCTGCTGTGACCCACGACTTTTAAGAGGTTCTGCTTACAAGAAAAGCCCTAACGCCTCTTCCAAACTGGTCGAACTGATGGAAATGCTGGAAGAGCTTTTGCTGGAAAAAAGACATATTCTCGTGTTTTCCCAATTCACCAGCATGTTGAGTCTTATTGAAGCGGAACTGAATGTCCGCCGGATACCTTATGCGTTGCTGACAGGCGATACTGCCGACCGTGCTTCCGCGATCCGCAATTTCCAGGAAGGCAAAGTTTCCGTCTTCCTGATCAGTCTGAAAGCCGGCGGCGTCGGTCTGAACCTGACCGCAGCCGATACCGTTATCCACTATGATCCCTGGTGGAACCCCGCTGTTGAAAATCAGGCAACGGACCGTGCATGGCGTATAGGACAGGATAAACCTGTATTCGTTTACAAACTGATCGCAAAAGGAACTCTGGAGGAGAAAATCCAAGAATTGCAACAACGCAAAGCCGACCTGGCAAGCGCCATGTTGTCCTCTGGACAGGCGCAACACATTCAAATCACGCCGGAAGATCTTCAATCCATTTTCCGCCCGCTTGAAGAACAGGATACGATCGAGGAATGACCCGATAAAAAAGCCTTGCATCTCGGCAAGGCTTTTCTGTTTCTTCCGTTATTTTTTCTTGCGTTTTCCGGAAACCATGGCAGCATCATCCGATCCATTTTCCAGCAGACTTCTCAGCATCCATGCATTCTTTTCATGAATCTGCAAACGCTGGGTCATCAGATCGATTGTCGGCTGATCATTGGCCTTGTCAGCCAGATCCAGTACTTCTCTTGCCGTACGGGTAACGGTCTGTGACGCAATAATCACATCACGAATCATGTCTTCTGCCGATGGAACACCTTCGACTTCCTTGATGGCAGACAATTTCGCAAACTCCGACATCGTTCCGGGAGCAGGGAAGCCAAGTGAACGGATACGTTCGGCAATTTCATCCAGTGCATTCCACAGTTCCGTATACTGGTCCATGAACATGACATGCAACGTCTGGAACATGGGGCCCTTGACATTCCAGTGATAATTGTGAGTCTTCAGATACAGGCAAAAACTGTCAGCAAGCATCCGTGACAAACCATTACTGATGACTTCTCTGTCCTTGTCGCTAATTCCGATTTCAATTGCTGGGATACTCATCGTCGCACTCCTTTTTCTCAATTTTCATTCCCGGAATCCGATATGGATTCCCTACTGGAGACTTCATTTATCAGCGTGATACAGCAACTTCATTGTTTGCAAGTTCCTTATCATTTTGACTTGCAGATATTGTACCGTTATTTCAAAAAATGTTTTTGCTGCCCAGTTCTCTTTCAAGGCAAAACAAACTGCAAAATGACAGAAGATATCGCCATTTTGGTCGGGAACGTTTCCCCTCCGGTACAATTCATTGTACGGTACCTCATCACAAACTGCCCCCTTTTTCAAATTTTTTTCATATTTCCAGCCATTTAATCCATGAAATTGCCAAAATTGTCGTATTTTCATTTTATACTTACCCTTACTTGCTGTTTACCGAAATAAAGTCTGGTGATTTCACAATGGTCATATCAATCATGTGAGAAATTCAGGTGAAGACGAGAAGAAAAAGGGAAAGAACATGAAAATAGCGATCATAGGAGCCGGAGCGATAGGAGGCTACGTAGGAGTGAAGCTGGCCTTATCCGGTGAAGACGTGACCTTCATAGTAAGGGGAGCGAACCTGGAAGCCATCAAGAAAGACGGCATGAAACTGATCATGGAAGACGGGACCGAGCACGTGGCCAAAAACGTGAAGGCGACCAACGACTATGACGAAGCGGGACCGCAGGACGTTGTCATACTGGCCCTGAAAGCCCATCAGGTAGACGCCGTGGCCAACGACGTGCCGAAACTGTTCGGTCCGGACACCGTCGTCGTGACCATGCAAAACGGCATTCCGTTCTGGTACTTCCACAAACATGGCGGGCCACACGAAGGCCAGCGCGTCCAGAGCGTGGATCCGACCGGGCTGGTCAGCGCCAAGATACCGGCAGAGAGGATTCTGGGATGCGTTGTATACCCGGCCTCCGCCCTGATCGCGCCGGGCGTCGTCAAACACATCGAAGGGGACCGTTTCCCGATCGGCGAACTGGACGGAACCGTCACGGAACGGGCCCAGAAAGTCTCCGAAGCCTTCATTCGCGCCGGCTTCAAATCCCCGATACTGGAAAACATCCGTGCCGAAATCTGGCTGAAACTGTGGGGCAACCTGAGCTTCAACCCGATCAGTTCCCTGTCCCACTCCACCCTGGTCGACATCTGCCAGTACCCGTTATCCCGGGAACTGGCCGGCAACATGATGATAGAAGCCCAGAGAATCGCCAACAAACTGGGCATCGAATTCCGCGTACCGCTGGAAAAACGGATAAGAGGAGCCGAGAAAGTCGGCAAACACAAAACCTCCATGCTGCAGGACGTGGAAGCGGGAAGAGCCCCCGAAATCGACGCGCTGGTTGGATCCGTCGTCGAACTGGGCCGCATCACCAACACAGCCACCCCGCACATCAACTCCGTCTATGCCCTGGTCAAACTGTTGGCCAAAACCATGGAAGAAGAACACGGCAAAGTCAAAATGGAACCGTGTTGACCGTCAAAAAAACGACAAGCGTGTCTGCCGGAGACGGCAGACATAAACAAACCTGTTCCGGGAACAGAAAATGGTGGAAAATAACAACTCAGGACGTTATTTTCGTCAGGCACCAAAACCCAACCTGACAAACTTTTTATTTCCTAGTGAGACATAAAAAATCATGGCAGCAGCTTCGCATAAAAAAATCACCTCATTCCATCCGCCACAACGCGTCCTGATGGGCCCGGGTCCCTCCAACATCAACCCGCGCGTTCTGGCCGCAATGAGTCTCCCCGTCATCGGTTATCTTGATCCGGCCTTCGTTGACATGATGGCCGAACTCAAATCCCTGTTACGGTACGCCTTCCAGACAGACTACCAGCTGACCTACCCGATCTCCGGTCCGGGTTCCGTCGGCATGGAGAGCTGTTTCGTCAACATGGTAGCCCCGGGAGACAAGGTCGTCGTCTGTCGCAACGGCGTTTTTGGCGGACGCATGATCGAAAATGTCGAGCGTTGCAAAGCCACCCCGATCATTGTGGAAGGTACCTGGGGAGAACCGGTCGATCCGAATGCCCTGGAAGACGCCCTGAAGAAAAACCCGGATGCCCGGGTTGTGGCATTCGTCCATGCCGAAACATCGACCGGTTGCGTCTCCGACGCCAAGACCCTTGCAGAAGTCGCCCACAAATACGACTGCCTGACCATCGTCGATGCCGTCACCTCTCTGGCGGGATGTCCGCTTTACGTCAAGGACTGGGATCTGGATGCCGTCTATTCGGCCAGCCAGAAATGCCTCTCGTGCACCCCGGGTCTGTCGCCGGTCACCTATTCCGACCGGGTCATCGACTACGTCACCAGCCGCAAGGACAAGGTCCAGAGCTGGTTCATGGACCTGAACCTGATCCTGAACTACTGGGGCAACACGGTAAGGACCTATCACCACACCGCACCGATCAACGGTCTGTTCGCCCTGCATGAAGCCCTTCTGCTTCTGAAGGAAGAGGGAATCGAAAACACCTGGGCCCGTCACCAGAGACACTATCAGGCGCTGAAAGCCGGTTTTGAGGCGATGGGACTGAAATTCCTGGTCAAGGAAGAAAACCGTTTGCCGCAGATCAGTGCCATCATGGTACCGGAAGGGATCAATGAAGCGGAAGTCAGGGCGAAACTGCTCTCCGAGTTCAATCTGGAAATCGGTGCCGGTCTGGGTCCGTTGGCGGGCAAGATCTGGCGTTTCGGCCTGATGGGTTATACGGCCCAGTCGGCCAATGTCATGTTGTGTCTGTCGGCTTTGGGATCGGTCTTGTCGAAGATGGGGTATCCGGTCAAGGTCGGCGAGGCGGAAGCAGCGGCTCACCAGTCTTATGCCAATCAGCATGCCAGTGCCGCCGCGGAGGCTCGCTCCCGCTCCTGATCTCCCTTCTTATCCTATCAAACGCCCGTCTCTTCCTGTCGGGCGTTTCTTTTTTCTTCCCGCTTGACACTCATTATCTTCAGACTCATATTATCGTTTCAGATCAAAACCGGCTATCCCGGTTATCCAATGATCAATGTTCTGAATCATGTCCCTGTTAGACTCGTCATACTGAAACGATAACGACGAAAACAGGCAGAAAAGGAGAAACCGTTTGCTGTACAGTATTTTGAAAATGATTGTTGACGTTGTCACCACGATACTGGGTGGTGCGTTCCTGTTGCGATTCTGGATACAAATTGTACGGGCAAGACCTCCTTTTCAAATAGCCAATTTTCTGATCCAGTTAACCGACTGGTTCATCAGGCCACTTCGGAAAACCATTCCGGGATGGGCAGGTTATGACTGGTCGACACTGGTTGCCGCCATTTTGATGGCTGTTGTTTCCGCCCTGTTTGATACTTGGCTGATTAACTATTTCTCAGCCAGAATCATTCTTTTCCTGGTCGCTTTGTCTCTGTTGAACTGGATCATATACGGATTCATGGGGCTTTTGATTATTGAAGCCATTTTCAGTTGGGTCAATCCCTACAGTCCGATTGCATCGTTTGTCCGGGACCTGAACAGACCTTTACTGGAACCTGTCAGACGCTTTCTTCCGACATTGGGAGGATTCGATTTTTCAACGCTGATCGTATTTTTCCTGTTGCAGATCGTTTCCAGAACAATCACCCATCTGATTTTATCGAACCTGATATGACAGCAACGTGGTTATCGAAAACGAAAAACAGCTTCCGGATTGCGGTACAAGTCAGTCCGAATGCAAGAAAATCGGAAATCGCATCTGCCAAAGGAGATGTATTGCGCATACGGTTGCAGGCCCAACCTGTCGACGGTAAAGCCAACGAGGCTCTCATTCAGTTCATCGCGAAAAAACTTCGTATTCCACGCAAAAACATCGTCATCTCACACGGCCTTTCAAGCAAACGCAAACTGCTTGAAGTCTTCCTCCCGGAATCCACCCTGGAAGAGATCGAGAAACGCCTTCTGTCCATTTGATACGACAAAATCATCCGATCCAGAATTCCAAAGGTGTATTTCTGAAAGAATGTACATTCTTCTTTTCAAGCTTTTCCCTGAAACAATGCCAGTCGAAAAAAGGACCTGGATCTGTCTTTCTTTCCGGAGCGATATGCTGATGGCCAGTAACGGCTTTCAGAGGATAACGGCGGCATAAAGCGGCCGTCAGCGAAACCAGAGTATCGTACTGTTGCGGTGCAAACGGGACATAATCCGTTCCTTCGATTTCGATCCCGATGGAAAAATCGTTACATCCCTGGCGCCCGCGATATGAAGAAACGCCCGCATGCCATGCCCGCTTGTCGGCAGAAACGAACTGTATCAGCGAACCGTTCCGCCTGATGAGAAAATGTGACGAGACTTTCAGAGCCCGAAGCTGGTTAAAAAAAGGATGACGATCACAATCAAGACGGTTCAGGAAAAGGTCCGTAATATAATGGCCACCGAACTCGCCGGGCGGCAAACTGATATTGTGAATGACCAGCAAATCAACCGCCTGATTTTCCGGACGGTCATTCTGATTCGGCGAATCAAGACGCATGGCCGTCATGCACCAGCCTTTACTATCGATATTCATGAATTGACGATTATTAATCAACGATTTTCATTTAAAATCATTCGGACATTTTTTCAAATGATACTGGAAACGGAACGGTTATATCTGAGAAAACTGGAAACAAGCGATTTTGCCGACCTGTGCGAAATCCTCCAGAACAAAAACGTCATGTATGCCTATGAACATGCATTCTCTGATGAAGAAGTCCATATCTGGCTGAACAGGCAAAAACAACGCTATCATGACGATGGATTCGGTTTATGGGCCGTCATTCTCAAATCCAGTGGCAAGCTGATCGGACAAGCCGGGATTACTTTCCAGAAATGGGGAAAAAGACAAGTCCATGAAATCGGTTACCTGTTCAACCAGGATTACTGGCATAAAGGATATGCGACCGAAACAGTTCTGGCGTGCAAAAAATACGCATTCCAGACACTTGGGCTGACCGAAATTTACTCTATCATCCGCGACAACAATACAGCCTCACAAAATGTCGCTATCCGAAATGGCATGAAGAAAGTCGGAAAACTGGTTAAATTCTATTACGGCTTCAGAATGCCACATATCGTCTATTGTGTGAAAAAAGAGAGCCCCCATTCAGGATGAACGCTTGCGGGCAAAATAAGCCACGCTATGCTCATGAGAACAGAATATCTTTCCCGAGCGTTCCACAGCTTCCGAAACAGGCACGTAAACTTCGCAGAATTCACAACTCACCATTTTTTCAACTTCACCGGAAGAATATTTTCCGGATGATGATAAAGGCTGACGGGGAGAATTGTTTGAGGGGTGATTGTCCTGCGTCCGACCGAAGGGATTTTGCCGAATAATGAAAACACGCAAGCTTTGCCGGATTTTTACAACAACGGCAACAATAACCAGAACCAGAACCAGCAACCACATCCAAGCCATTTTTATCTCCAGTATCAAGTCCGGTCGCCCCGACCGGACTGCATGGATACCATTTTATCAGGGTATCAGCCAATCGTTCGTCATATAATGAGCAGAAAGATATATTAGGCCGATACTTTGTTTATTCAAGTCTTTTCAATCATGTCCATCATTACAGACCACCTCAAGGAAGTAAAAGAACGCATCAATCAGGCCGCGCAAAAAGCGGAGCGCGATCCTTCCGGTATTCTTTTACTGGCCGTATCCAAAACACAGCCTGTTGAAGCGATTCTGGAAGCGGCCGCTGCCGGACAAAATGCCTTCGGTGAGAATTATGAGCAGGAAGCCGTGGCGAAAATTCGTTCCATACGGACGAATCATCCCGATCTGAAGCTGGAATGGCATTTTATCGGTCCGATTCAAAGCAACAAAACACGAGCCATCGCCGAATATTTCGACTGGGTCCATTCTGTCGACCGTGAAAGAATCGCAAAACGGCTTTCAGACCAGCGTCCGGCCGATCTTCCACCTCTGAATATCTGCCTCCAAATCAACATCAGCGGTGAAACCAGTAAAAGCGGTATCTCTCCGGAAAACCTGCCCGGTTTGGCTAAAGCGGTTTCTGTGATGCCTCGTCTGAAACTTCGTGGATTGATGGCCATTCCTGAACCCGAAACCGATCCGGACAAACAGAGAAAACCTTTTCGTGCCATGAAGGCTCTGTTCAGACAATTGCAGGAAGCCGGATTCGAACTGGATACATTATCAATGGGGATGTCCGGCGATATGAATACAGCAATAGACGAGGGTGCAACGACCGTACGTATCGGTACCGCCATTTTCGGCCCACGAAATTACCCGGTGCAGCAGTAAACAAACCGGCAATTACTTTTCGAGAAACAGGATAATCATTTGATACGTCTTGCCAGATAGCTGATGACAGGCATGATAAACGGCCCGAAACGCCGCCATGTTTTGAAAAGGACCGTCGCGGAAAGCAGCCATGAAACGATACGACGCGGTTTTATCGCCAGAAAAACCAGAAGGAGAGTACCCACAAGTATCGGTTTTCTCCCGATCAGGCTGAACTTGTGCCATAAATTCAGCCCTTTAGACACAGCATCGGGCATCTGTATCAGGGACAGCGCTTCTACTGCCAGCTTTTCCCTTAGCAATGCGCTCTGAACAAGAAGTTCGGCTTTGCGTTGTGTCAGTTTTCCGGATGGTTCAACCATAAGTCAGTCATATTTGCGTGCATTATCATGCAGAAGGTGTCAGACGGTCGATATCTTTGGCGATTTCCTGCCGCGTCAGTTCAAGCAGCCTTGGTTTCCGGCGGAAACTGCGGCGGACACTCCACCAGATTATGCCGGTTAACAAACCGAAAAAGACCATCATGCCGACAATCGCCGGAATACGACAGGAATCCCAGCAAAGCACGATAACCAGTATGACGGCAAGAAACACCGTCAGCGCAAGGCAAAACAGGGCTGACAAAGACAACAACAAATAAGACAGAAGACGAACCCATTCCTCTTCCAGCTCGATTGCGATCAGTTCAGCCCGTGTTTTCACGATGGCAAGCAACGTACCAGCCACCTTCGCAAAGTTATCGACCAATGCCATTGTCTGTCTGATTTATTTTCTTGAACGCGCGATCAGAACTCCGACCAGAACACTCACGGCAGCAACGATACCGACGGTTTTCCAGGGATTTTCCTTGGCGAATTCCGCTGTACAGACAGCCGCGTCCTTTGCCTTGGTCACAACGACATCGTTCAGCTCCCGAAGGACAAACTTGGCATCGGAAATAGTCGATTCCAGTTTCTTCTTGGCATTCTGATAACTTTCACTTCCCTGAGCGGTACTGTTTTCCAACACCTTTTCGGCATCACTGATAATCGATTTCAGACTGCCCATGATTTTGCTACCGGATTGCCCGGCATTTTCCAGAATTTCCATATTCTTTCCCTTCCTGTCAAAGTTGAGTGAAAAGCCTTTATTCAGACATAAACAATTTAACAGACAAGCATTACAATCGCCAAAAATGTCATGGTCTTTTCATAGGATAACCTCACCGCAATGCGTAGTCCAGCACTATGCCGCCAAATATGAAAGCTCCCAGCCAATTATTATGATTAAACGCCTGAAAACAGCCATGACGTTCTCTGTTTCTGATCAGGCTGTAATGATAAAAGACACAGCAAAACGCGCCACACCATCCTGCAAAGAACCCTATTCCAAACTGTTCATACCATCCTGCCAGCAAAACGATCGACAACATCATCAAATAGCAGAACATCACGGCCAGCACATCGAAACGGCCGAATGTTATGGCCGATGTACAAATCCCGATTTTCAAGTCGTCGTCACGATCCACCATGGCATACTCAGTATCATATGCCAGTGCCCAGAATACATTGCCCAATAACAAAAGCCATGCAATCGGAGGAACCTGATTCATAACCGCAGCGAATGCCATCGGGATACCGAAACCGAACGCGACTCCCAAATAAGCCTGAGGCAATGCAAAAAAACGTTTGAAAAAAGGATAAGTCGCCGCGACAAAAAGTGCCACGAATGAAAGAGCGATGGTAAGTCCGTTCAAGAACGACACCAGAAAAAAAGACAAGACAGACAAAACAACCGCCACTCCGATTGCTTCCGACGGCTTCAGTTTTCCTGAAGTCAGTGGACGGTCTGCGGTTCGTTTGACATACCGGTCAAAATGCCGGTCCGCAAAATCGTTGATAGCGCATCCGGCTGATCGCATCAGTACGGTTCCAAGGGAAAATATGACCACTAGCGAAACGGGAGGCTTGCCATTGGAAGCAATCCACAGGGCACACAAGGTCGGCCACAAAAGTAATAATGTCCCGACCGGTTTGTCCATCCGGACCAGACGCCAATAAAGTAACAGACGATTTCCCATATCTTTTCAAAAATTCACTGTCATCCAACTGACTCTCATTTTCTCGATACGACTAGACGTTCAGAAATTCTTCCCGGTTATCCAGCCACCGCTGTAAATGAGCGGAAACGATCCTGTCAGCATCCGCCATTTCGCCTTTCAATAATGATCCGGCCAACGCCGCAGCCTTTTCGATCAGATCGCCATCTTTTTCGAGATCGGCAAACCTGAGCACGGCCTGCCCTGACTGTCTGGCACCGAGAAATTCTCCCGGCCCCCGAATTTCAAGATCACGCTGCGCAATCATGAACCCATCATTCGTCTCACGCATTGTCACCAGTCTTTGTTTCGCCGTTTTCCCCAATGGACTCTGATACAACAGCAAGCAAACGCTTTCGGCATCACCACGTCCGACCCGTCCCCTCAATTGATGGAGTTGCGACAGGCCGAAACGTTCGGCATGTTCTATCACCATCAGCGATGCATTCGGAACATCAACACCGACCTCGATAACGGTAGTGGCAACAAGGACCTGTATTTTCCCCTCCAGAAACTCCTTCATGATTTGCTGTTTTTCCTCGGACTTCATTCTGCCATGCACCAGTCCGACCGATAATCCTTCAAGCGTTTCCATCAACATGGCATGGGTATCCACCGCTGTCTGAAGCTGAAGACTTTCGGATTCTTCAATCAGGGGACAAACCCAGTAAATCTGCCTGCCTTGCATGGCTGCCGCGTGAACGCGGCCGATGACTTCATCCCTTCTTTCCTGATTGATCAGCCGGGTAATGACCGGTTTGCGGCCTGGAGGCAATTCGCCGATAACCGATACATCCAAATCCGCATAAAATGTCATGGCCAGTGTTCGTGGAATAGGTGTGGCACTCATCATCAACTGGTGCGGTATCTCGGATTGCGTATCTCCCTTGTTTCTCAGAACAAGACGCTGGCCGACGCCGAACCGGTGCTGCTCATCAATGATAACCAGGCCCAGACCTGCAAACCGGACCGTATCCTGAATCAATGCATGCGTACCGACTATGAATTGCGCCTGACCGGATTCAATCGCGGAAAGGACCGTTTCCCGCTCTTTTTTCTTCATGCTACCACTCATCCAGACAACGGACAAACCAAGCGTTGTCATCCATTCTGACAACCGGTGGTAATGCTGTTCGGCAAGTATCTCCGTGGGTGCCATCATGGCAACCTGATACCCGTTACCGATCACTTGCAGGGCTGCAATAGCAGCGACAACGGTTTTGCCGCTACCGACATCTCCCTGAAGCAGCCTTTGCATCGGATAATTCCTGCCCAGATCCCTGCGTATTTCCGAAACGACCTTTTGTTGCGCTTTCGTCAGTCTGAAAGACAGATGATGAACAAATTCCTCTACCAGTTTTCCTGACAAATGAAATGGATGGGCTTTCTGCCTGCACCGTGCCAGCTGTGCACGTCGCATTGACAATTGTTGTGCAAGCAATTCGTCGAATTTCATTCGTATCCACGCGGGATGAGTCCGGTCAAGCAATGCACTTTCATCTGTATCGGCTGGAGGATTATGCAAAAAACGGACAGCTTCGGAAAAACCGGGGAGTCTCAACTCCGCCAGCAATGTTTCAGGCAAGGTATCGGCAAGATCCAGTTTTTTCAGGCAGATCGCGATTTCCTTGCGGAGATAATTCTGCGAGATCCCTTCACACGATGGATAAACAGGTGTCAGGGCATCAGGAAGCGGTGTACTTTCCTCGACCATGCGATAAGCGGGATGAACCATTTCCGCTCCGTTATATCCCTGTCTCAATTCCCCACGGACCCGAATCCGTTTTCCACTGGAAAGCTGCTTGATCTGACTGGGATAAAAATGGAGGAAGCGCAACACAAGCGTACCGGTCTCATCCGAAATGAACACAACAAGTTGCCGTCTGGGGCGATACTGCACTTCAGACATGGTAATGACACCTTCAACCTGAACCGGTCCTGTCCGGCGAAATATTGCGTCCGAGATATCCGTCAGTTTTGTTTCATCTTCATAACGGGACGGCAAATGCAACACCAGTTCCATATCCGTCCGGATACCGAGACGTTCCAGTTTTTTCATGATCAGCAAAAACCAACAGCGAAAATAGAATCATGCATGGATATTCCGTATCGTTCTGAAGCTCCGGAATCATCCCGGAATTTCGTTAAATCGCATGAAAATCCCATTATCATGCCTGATTCAGTCATAATAAGTAAGCTTTTCATTTTTCTGCGAAAAAATTTTATGAATTTACCTCGCCGCAGCGGAATCCTGTTGCATCCCACATCACTGCCGGGTCCTTTCGGTTCAGGAGATTTTGGTCGGGATGCCTATTATTTCGTAGACTGGCTTTTCTCCGCCCGCCAGTCCCTTTGGCAGATTCTCCCCCTGTGCGATATCGGTACCGGAAACTCTCCTTATATGAGCCCGTCCGCTTTTGCCGGCAATATCTTTCTGATCGGACTGGAAGCGCTTCGGGATGAAGGCTGGCTGAAAAACGAAGACCTGGTTCCCTGCACATCTTTCGAAAAGTATCGTATCAACTTTCCTGCCATAATCGATTTCAGGACATCACGCCTGAAGCTTGCCGCCGGACGTTTTTTTGAAACGGCAGATGAAACGTCAAAACGCTCTTTTCAGGCCTTTTGCCTCAAATCCGGCTTTTGGCTGGAGACGTATGCCCTTTTCAGGACAATCAGCGAGATTCACGGTCCGATATGGCAAACATGGCCCAAGCCTCTCGCCAGACGCGATCCGGTTGCCATGGCTTCTTTTGTTTCCCAGAACGATCATGAAATACGCTTCTGGAAATTCTGCCAGTGGTGCTTCTACCGGCAATGGGATGCCTTGCGTGCTTATGCTCATTCAAAGGGTATCGACATCATCGGAGATATTCCCATTTTCGTTTCCTTGAACAGCGCCGATGTCTGGGCCAATCCCGAACTTTTCGATCTGGATGATTCGGGATATCCACGGACAGTCGCGGGAGTTCCACCGGACAAATTCAGCGATAGCGGCCAACACTGGGGCAATCCTTTGTACAACTGGAAAAAGCATGCCGACACGCGCTATGACTGGTGGATAAAGCGTATGAAACACATGATGGACATGTATGATTATATCCGGCTTGACCATTTCCGGGGCTTCCAGGCGTACTGGGCCATACCGGCAGATACCGGGATTCCCGCACGGGGTAAATGGATGAATGGGCCCGGAAGCGACTTTTTCGAGGCCATGAAAAAAGAATTCGGCTCTCTTCGATTTATTGCCGAAGATCTGGGTGTAATCACCCGGGAAGTTGACGAGCTTCGCAAACAATATGAATTGCCGGGCATGCGGATTCTCCAGTTCGCGTTCGATCTCAACCCTGCCAATCCTTACCTGCCATACAATTACGATCACGATACTGTCGTTTATACCGGTACGCACGATAACGACACCACCAAGGGATGGTGGAACAGTCTGCCCGAACAGAACCGGGACCTGGTACGCCGTTATCTAAGCATCAATGGAGAATGGATAAACTGGGACATGATCAGAGCGGCCTGGTCATCCACCGCCGCAATTGCCTTGACGCCTTATCAGGATATCCTTGGACTGGACTCTTCCGGCCGGATGAACCGGCCCGGTGACAAGACGGGATCCTGGGAATGGCGTTTCGACTGGGAACAGGTAAAATCATGGCCTTCCGGATACCTTGCCGAAATGACAGAAATATACGGTCGGACTTATTCCCGACAATAAACACGGCTATACTGGCGTCTTTCATCGTATTTCATAACAAGATTTCTGCCATCCGCTTTTACGGATGAGTTTTTTATGTATTCACTTTCCGATTTCGATTACGAACTGCCGGAGGAATTGATCGCGCAATTTCCTTTGGAAAAACGCAGCGCCTCCAATCTTTTGATCGTCGAGGACGACAAACTGGTCGATACCCATTTCCACCATCTGATCGACTACCTGGACAAAGACGACCTGCTGGTATTCAACAATACAAAAGTGCTCAAGGCCCGATTTTTCGGTTCCAAGAAAACAGGCGGAAAAATCGAAATCCTGATCGAACGCATTCTGGACAACCAGACGGCACTGGCAAAAATACGTGCATCCAAATCACCCAAAGATAACAGCACGGTTCTTATTGATGATGAACTGGAAGTAACCGTCAAGGGAAGAGAAGGGGAATTCTATATCCTTCGTTTTCCATCCGACATTTTTCCTGTTCTGGATAATCATGGACATCTGCCTCTTCCCCCTTATATTGACAGAGCGGCCAATGCTTATGACGAGAAACGATACCAGACCGTTTTCGCCAGGGAGCCGGGCGCCGTGGCGGCACCGACGGCCGGGCTTCATTTCGACGAGGAACTTCTTGCGAAACTCGAGCAAAAAGGGATACGCCTGGCTTATCTGACTTTGCACGTCGGCGCCGGAACTTTCCAGCCGGTCAGAAATGAAAATCTATCCGAACATAAAATGCACACGGAATGGTATACCATTCCGCAAGAAACAGCAGACGCCATCAAACTGGCAAAAGAAAAGAAAAAGAAAGTTGTGGCAATCGGAACAACCAGTCTTCGTGCACTGGAATCCGCATCACAAACCGGACAGCTGGCATCGGGAAATAATGAAACATCCCTGTTTATCACTCCCGGATACCGTTTCCGGACAGTCGATCATCTGGTAACCAATTTTCATTTGCCGAAATCCACACTGCTGATGCTGGTTTCCGCTTTTGCCGGATATGAACGGATCCGCAAGGTATACGCTCATGCCGTCCGGAAGCGATACCGTTTTTTCAGTTACGGCGATGCCATGCTGCTGAAATGCAGAAAAGACTCATCCATTTGAATTTGTCAACAGGGATTTCATGCTTGAATTCGAACTTTTAAATACAGACGGAAATGCCAGAAGAGGGCGCCTGAAACTGACTCACGGAACAATCGAAACCCCCATATTCATGCCGGTCGGTACATACGGCTCTGTCAAGGCCATGTCACCGGCGGATTTAACGACATCGATGCCCGGATTATATTGGGCAATACCTTTCACCTCTGGCTGCGTCCGGGACTCGATACCATTCGCCAGTTCGGCGGACTTCACCAGTTCATCGGCTGGAACCGGCCCATACTGACCGACTCGGGCGGATTCCAGGTTTTCTCGCTTGGCGCCATGCGCAAGATCAGCGAAGAAGGTGTCAGATTCGCATCCCCCATTGACGGAAGCAAACTGTTTTTGTCACCGGAAATTTCCATGCAAATCCAGCATGTGTTGAATTCCGATATCGTCATGCAGTTCGATGAATGCACCCCCTATCTGATCAATGACCGGCCTGCAACCAGGGACGAGGCGGCACAATCCATGCGTCTTTCCCTGCGCTGGGCACAACGGTCGAAAAACGAATTCGAAAGTCACGGAAATCCCAATGCGCTGTTCGGTATCGTACAGGGAGGCATGTATACCGATCTGCGGGATGAATCGCTTGCCGGACTGACCGATATCGGTTTTCATGGTATCGCGATCGGTGGCCTTTCAGTAGGAGAACCCAAGGAAGAGATGTTCAGGATCCTGAAACATATCGGCAACCGTCTCCCCGCCGACCTGCCCCACTATCTGATGGGAGTAGGCACCCCCGAAGATCTGGTCGCCGGCGTTGGCAACGGAATCGACATGTTCGACTGCGTCATGCCGACACGTAACGCCCGAAACGGCTGGCTGTTCACCCGTTTCGGGGATATCCGCATACGTAATGCACGATACAAAAACGATCGGCAACCTCTGGATGAAACCTGCCAGTGTTATACCTGCCGTCATTTTTCCAGGGCCTACCTGCATCACCTGAATCGGGTCGGCGAAATTCTGGGCGCGCAACTGGGCACGATCCACAATCTCTATTATTACCTGCAACTCATGAAAGAAATGCGTGACGCCATCGATGCCAACCGCTTTGACGAATTTACTGCACAGTTTCATGCGCAACGACAAAGAGGAATCTGAACGGAATTCTTATCATTGAAACAGACGGACGCGGTACTCCGAACCCCTGTTCACCCGCTCCATCCTTCTAGCCCGGGCTGTACCATCGTCTGACGGATTTCCATCGCAACCTCCACAAATGCATGAAAACGCCGCACATAGTGCTAGAATCCTGAGTTAATCAAAATCCGACTTGGAGAATACATGTTTATTACCAATGCTTATGCTCAATCCGCTTCTTCCGGATTTTCACTGGACAGTATCGGAAGTTATCTTCCGTTTCTGCTTTTGTTCGTCCTGCTTTATTTTCTGATGATACGGCCCCAACAGAAAAAACAAAAGGAACAGCGAGACATGCTCAGTGCACTGGCAGTTGGCGATGAAGTTCTCACGGCAGGAGGTATTGTCGGAAAAATCACGAAAGTGACCGACAATTTTATTACCCTCGAAATTTCGGAAGGAACAGAAATCATCATTCAGAAAACTTCCATTGTTTCCATGCTCCCCAACGGGACTATCGAAAACCTCTGACTGACGACCAGCCGTTACTGCCCGTTGTCCGTACCAGCCCTATGCTTTCCCGACGTTAAATCATGAACCGTTACCCCCTCTGGAAATATCTCATCATCGTTTTTGCCGTCATCTTCGGCATCATCTACACATTGCCCAACCTTTTCGGAGAATCACCTGCTGTCCAGATCAGCAGTGTACGATCCACTGTCAAGATCGATACTCAAATGATGGGACAGATAGAACAGATTCTTCAAGACAACGATATTCCTATGGACGGTATCTATTTCGATGCCAGCGGCATGCATTCCACTGTCAAGGTCCGGTTCACGAACACGGATATCCAGTTCAGGGCAAAAGAAATACTGGAAAACAGGCTCAACACCAATCCGGAAGATCCGACATACAGCATTGCCTTCAATCTACTGCCAAACACTCCCCAATGGCTCCAGAGTCTGCATGCATTACCCATGTACCTTGGCCTTGACCTTCGCGGAGGCGTTCATTTCCTCATGCAAGTTGATGTCGATGCGGCGATCAACTCCAGAATACAGGGATTGCAGATTTCGGCAAGAAATCTGCTGCGTGAAAACAATATCCGTTATTCCGGGCTCATGCGTGCCCGTGATACAGTCGAACTGCAGTTCAACGATCCGCAAACACGCCAGCGTGCTGAAAGGGTTCTTTCCGACCAGCTTTCCGAGATTACATTGCGGGAAGAAGCCGGAAACAACAAGCTGATCATTGCATTGAGCCCGGATGCCATCAAACAGATCAGGGAAAACAGCGTCAAGCAGAACATTGCGACGCTGTCCAAACGGGTAAATGAACTCGGTGTCAATGAACCGGTCATACAGCAGCAGGGAGCTGACCGGATTGTTGTTCAACTGCCGGGTGTCCAGGACGTTTCACGGGCGAAGGATATTATTGGCCGTACCGCAACGCTGGAAGTCAGAATGGTTGACGAATCGATCACGCGGGGCACGGAAGAAAGCGTTGCGGTTCCTCTCGGTTCCGAAATTTTCAGACAGGGCAAAGGAACACCTGTCATCCTTTACAAGGAACCCGTATTGACCGGTGAATATATTTCGAACGCTTCCGCCAGCTTCGACCAATACCAGCAACCGGCCGTCAGCATCGACCTGAACGGCGATGGCGGCAGAAAAATGCGTCAGGCTACCCGTGGCAAAATCGGCAAGTTGATGGCTATCGTTCTGTTCGAAAAAGGAAAAGGTGAAGTCCTGACCGTTGCGTCCATTCGTGACGAACTCGGTTCGAAATTCCAGATCACCGGCATGGACACGCCGGAAGCGGCAACAGATCTAGCCTTGCTGCTTCGGGCCGGTTCACTTGCGGCACCGATGCAGATCATCGAAGAAAGAACGATCGGACCACAATTGGGGGCTGAAAACATCACCAAAGGATTTTTGTCGACTCTGTATGGATTCCTTGCCGTTTCGATATTTATGATTCTTTACTATATGGTTTTCGGCTTTTTCAGCGTCATTGCCTTGTCAGTGAATGTTCTGCTGCTGATTGCCATACTGTCGCTTATGCAAGTCACGCTTACTTTGCCCGGTATTGCCGCCATTGCGCTGGCACTCGGCATGGCGATCGACTCGAACGTATTGATCAATGAGCGAATCCGGGAAGAATTGAGAGGCAACAACAGTCCCCAATCGGCAATTGCAAACGGTTTCGGCCATGCATGGTCAACCATTCTGGACTCCAATGTCACTACCCTGATCGCAGGGATCGCCCTGTTGATATTCGGAACCGGCCCGATTCGCGGATTTGCGGTAGTCCACTGCATCGGTATCGTCACTTCCTTGTTTTCTTCAGTATTCGTATCCCGTGGCCTTGCCAACCTCTGGTATGGAAGAAGAAAGAAACTGACGTCTCTGTCCATTGGACAAATCTGGAGACCGGATGATTCTGGTATTAAAAAATAAAAATCTTTACTCAAACAAAAAACAGGATACGACATGGAATTCTTTCGAATCAAAAAAGATATTCCCTTCATGCGCCATGCGCTGATATTCAATATCATTTCATTTATCACTTTTCTGGCAGCCGTTTTTTTCCTGTGGCACAAGGGCCTCCATCTTTCAGTCGAATTCACCGGTGGAACTGTTATGGAAGTCACTTACAAAAACGCGGCCGACCTTGACCGCATTCGCAATACTGTTCGCGACCTGGGATTCGGTAACGATTTTCAGGTACAGAACTTCGGCCGAGCCCAGGATGTCATGATCAATTTGCCTGTCCAGAAAGACATGACTTCCGTGCAACAAAGTGAAAAAGTCATGACGGCCCTGATTGCACAGAATCCGGATGCACATCTTCAGCGTGTCGAATTTGTCGGACCGCAAGTGGGAGATGAATTGACACATGATGGTTTGATGGCACTGGGAATGGTCGTCATCGGCATCATTATCTATCTGGCATTCCGGTTCGAATGGAAATATGCCGTTTCGGCAATCATCGCCAACTTGCATGATATCGTCATCATTCTGGGATTCTTCGCTTTTTTCGAATGGGAATTTTCGCTTCCGGTTCTGGCAGCCATATTGGCCATTCTGGGATATTCCGTTAACGAATCCGTCATCATTTTTGACCGTATCCGTGAAAACTTCCGGAAAATGCGAAAAGCAAGTGTTATGGAAGTCGTCAACCATGCCATTACCAGCACTACATCCCGTACGATCATTACTCACGGTTGTACTCAAATAATGGTACTGTCCATGATGATTTTCGGCGGACCAACACTTCACAATTTTGCTCTTGCCCTGACAATCGGTATCTGTTTCGGTATTTATTCATCTGTTTTTGTGGCTGCGGCAGTTGCGATGTGGCTCGGCATCAAACGTGAAGATCTGGTCAAACCGGTCAAGGAAAAAGGCAATGCGGACGGCGCAGTAGTTTAAATAAACGTCGATCTGTTATAAATTGTCGGTTTTGAAGTTTATTTATCCGGAGAAATCTGATGTACCAACACATTCAAGTCCCCCTGTCCGGTGAAAAAATCACGGTAAATCCGGATTTTTCGCTGAACGTCTCTGACCATCCCATCATCCCGTTTATTGAAGGTGACGGCATCGGTATCGATGTCACTCCTGTCATGCGCAAGGTAATTGATGCCGCCGTTGAAAAAGCTTATGCCGGGAAGCGGAAAATTGAATGGATGGAAGTTTATGCCGGAGAGAAATCACTCAAAGTCTACGGTGAAAACGTCTGGCTTCCGGAAGAAACACTGGATGCATTGAAAGAATTCGTCATTTCGATCAAAGGTCCCTTGACCACCCCGATCGGTGGAGGTATCCGTTCCCTTAATGTTGCCATGAGACAACGTCTCGACCTGTACGTCTGCCTGCGCCCTGTACGTTATTTCCAGGGCGTTCCTTCTCCCCTGCGTGAACCGGAAAAAACCGATATGGTCATCTTCCGTGAAAATACCGAGGATATTTACGCCGGTATCGAATGGGCGGAAGGTTCCCCGGAAGCCAAAAAAGTGATCGATTTTCTGGTCAAGGAAATGGGAGTCAGCCAGATCCGGTTTCCGCAAACATCCGGTATCGGTATCAAACCTGTTTCCAAAGAAGGGACGGAACGGCTGGTCCGCAAGGCTATCCAGTACGCCATCGACAACGACCGGCCATCTGTCACACTGATTCATAAAGGCAATATCATGAAGTTCACGGAAGGAAGCTTCCGCGACTGGGGATATGCCTTGGCAAAAAGAGAATTCGGCGCAGAAACAATCGGTAAAGGACCATGGTGCAAATTCAGAAATCCCAAAACCGGAAAGGAAATCCTTGTCAAGGATGTACTGGCTGACGCTTTTCTTCAGGAAATCCTGTTACGTCCAGCAGAATTCAGCGTTCTGGCAACACTGAACCTGAACGGCGACTATATATCCGATGCCCTGGCCGCCCAGGTTGGTGGGATCGGTATCGCTCCTGGAGCGAATATTTCGGACTCCGTTGCCATTTTTGAAGCAACGCACGGTACAGCTCCGTCACTTGCCGGACAAAATAATGTCAATCCGGGCTCACTGATCCTTTCCGCTGAAATGATGTTGCGACATATCGGCTGGACAGAAGCAGCGGACAGGGTAATTGCATCCATGCAGAAAGCCATCTCATCCAGACAGGTCACCAGCGATTTCGCCCGTCTGATGAATGATGCGACGGAAGTATCGACATCCCAATTCGGTGATATCATGATTTCTTTCATGTAGGAATCAGCCGGACGATTTCTTCAGATCGTCCGGTAATCTGTTCGCTGACCCGTATTTTTTAGGATTCAAAGAGCTTGTCAGGATAAAAAGGCGAAAACTCTTTTATTGCCGATACAAATTTTTCACCAGTTCGGTTATGATGATCTATCTTGACTGACTGTCGATAACAACAATCAGCCGGCCAGAAGCCGGAAATGCTGTTTCCAGTCTATAAAATACTATTCTCAAGATACCCGATAGGGCTTGAATGTTTACTAAGGAGAGAAGATGAAAACTTGGGTACGCTTTCAACAAGGCGATGCAGTGAAATTCGGTACTCTTGAAGGAGATACGATTTCTGTATATAACGGCAACATGTTTGACAATCCACAACCGGCTGGCGAATCTGTCAAACTGGCTGATGTCAAACTCCTAACACCTTGTTCTCCCAGCAAGATGATTCTGTTGTGGAACAACTTTTTTGCCCTCTCGAACAAACTTGGAGTCGCCATTCCTGAAGAACCGCTTTATCTTCTCAAACCGAGCACTTCCTACATTGCCAATGGTGATATCGTCAAAAAACCGAATTCCTATGACGGCAAGGTAGTTTACGAAGGTGAACTGGGTATTGTTATCGGCAAACGCTGTAAGGAAGTTTCCGAAGCCGAAGCTCCTGACTATATTTTCGGATATACATGCTCCAATGACGTTACAGCAGGGCAACTGATCCAGAAGGATCCGACTTTCGCCCAGTGGACACGTGCCAAGGGCTTCGATACATTCGGCTCTTTCGGCCCGGGTATCGTTTCCGGAATCGATGACCCGAACAAACTTGTCATCAAGACTATCCTGAATGGTCAGGAACGCCAGAATTACCCGGTCAGCGACATGATTTTCCCCCCATTCAAGCTGGTCAGCATGATCTCACACGACATGACTCTCGAACCGGGCGATATCATTTCCTGTGGTACTTCGGTCGGCGTCGGTTCCATGAAGCCCGGCAGCACAGTCGAAGTGGTCATCGATGGCGTCGGCCATCTCATCAACAAATACGAAGCCTGAATTTTCCAGTCCTGACAGCAAGTGGTGGTCGCACCACTTGCTTTTCCATACCGACGATCAATTTCATTTTTCCGGATTCTGTTTTTAATTCTCTCTTTTTTGACCAGAATCATCGGTGACAAACTGTTACACATTCGTTTGTTCAAAACCTGACACAAAAAGGCGGGACATCATATACTAATTCCAGATACGGACGATCAATTCAATATCGCGAAAGGAAATAGTATGAAGAAACTGAACAAATATCTGGTGGCAAGCATTGCTGCCCTGGGATTTGGCGCAAGCTGTTTCTCGGCCAATGCATTTGCCCAGTCTGCTGACGAAACTTACGGTGGTTGCCCGATGTACATGGGAGGTGGTCCGGGAAACTGTTATGTCGGTCATGACGGCCCTTACCGCGGTCATCATGAACACTGGAGAGAATACCATCATCAGCGTCAGCTTGCTTTGCACGACAAACTCAAGCTGAATGCTGAACAGGAAAAAGCCTGGACAGCTTATCTCGCCATTGTCGATAAAAATATAAATTCATGGAAACCCTTGTACCGTGCCGATCTCGAAAAAATGACTGCACCGGAAAGAATGCAAACGATGATTGACCGGATGAAAACACATGAAAAAGAACTGACGGAACAATTGGCAGCCCTGAAAGTTTTTTATGCCAAACTGACTCCGGAACAACAGAGAATCTTCGACAACGAGTCCATGTACTATCCACGATATCGCCGTGGTGGCCCGATGAGATAAACCCTTGTCCGCTCCATGACTCTCCTGTTTTGACGCCTGATGCCTATCAGGCGTTTTTCATTTGTATTCCCTTGCTTCCATGAAAACACCCCTGCGTATCTTCCACGAAATCCGGGCGAAACAGTATAATTTCCCTTTACAGTCCAATTGGACTTAACCGGCAATTACTCAAATACAGTTTTTCTATTTTCATGCTCGCTCAACAAAAACAACAGATTACCCGTTTATTCCAGAATGCCGTCGATTCCCTGACCGAAGGACAGAATCTTCCGAAAAATCCGGTCATCTCGCTTGAAAGACCACGGGACGCTTCCCATGGCGATATTGCCTGCAATATCGCCATGCAACTGGCAAAACCACTGAAAAGAAATCCGCGTGAAATCGCGCAAACCATCCTTGACTCCGTTCTGACCGCTCCTGCACATAAAGACCTGATTGAATCAGGCGAAATCGCCGGTCCCGGTTTTATCAATTTGCGCTTGACCGCTGCCGCCAAACAACGTGTCGTCAAGACAGTCATGGAGCAAAAGGAAAAATACGGTTACGGCAACCGTGGAGCCGGGAAAAAAGTCATGGTCGAATTTGTCTCTGCCAATCCGACCGGGCCGCTTCATGTCGGTCATGGACGACAGGGCGCATTGGGAGATTCCATATCGGCCCTGTTTGAAACACAGGGTTATGCGGTGACCCGTGAATTTTATTACAACGATGCTGGCGTACAGATCGAGAATCTGACCCTGTCCGTTCAGGCACGTGCAAAAGGTCTGAAACCGGGAGATGCCGATTGGCCGGAGAGTGCCTATAACGGTGATTATATCGCGGATATCGCCAGTGACTTTATGGCGAAAAAAACTGTCGCGGCAAAGAACTGTCCGTCCGTTACGGGTACGGGAAATGTGGATGATCTCAAATCGATCCGTGAATTTTCTGTAGCCTATCTCCGAAATGAACAGGATAACGATCTGAACGCATTCGGCATACATTTCGACAATTTCTTTCTAGAATCTTCCCTGTATCGGGACGGTAAAGTCCAGGAAACCGTAGACATCCTGACCCGCGAAGGAAAGACATTCGAAAAAGAAGGCGCCTTGTGGCTCAGGACGACAGAATACGGCGATGACAAAGATCGTGTCATGAAAAAAACCGACGGGACCTACACCTATTTCGTGCCGGATGTCGCCTATCACATCAATAAATGGAAACGGGGTTTCGACAAAGTCATTAACGTGCAAGGTAGTGACCACCATGGTACCGTAGCACGTGTCCGCGCCGGATTGCAGGCTGTCAACCAGGGAATCCCCACCGGTTTTCCCGATTATGTTTTGCACAAAATGGTAACCGTCCTGAAAGATGGCACCGAAGTCAAAATATCCAAGCGTGCCGGTTCTTATGTTACGGTCCGTGATCTTATCGAATGGTCTGGTGCCGGCGATATCGTCAGGGGAAGAGATGCTGTCCGTTTTTTCCTCATCTCCAGAAAAGCCGATACGGAATTTGTTTTCGATGTTGATCTCGCTCTTTCCCAATCTGACGAAAACCCTGTTTATTATGTGCAATACGCGCATGCCCGTATCTGTTCTGTTTTCGCGCAATGGGGAGGGGATGAAGCCATTCTGGAAAACGTCGATCTCTCACCGCTTGTTTCTTCACATGAAAACGCTCTGCTGACCAAACTGGCCGATTACCCCGATATATTGGTACGCGCACTGGATGAACTGAGTCCTCATCTGATCGCCTTTTATTTGCGTGAATTGGCCGGCGAACTTCACGGTTATTACAACGCCGAACGATTCCTTGTCGACGATGAAAAGACAAAACTGGCGCGACTGTCTCTGCTGAAAGCGACCAGACAGGTACTCCGTAACGGACTGGTACTTTTAGGTGTTTCGGCCCCCGTCAAAATGTGAGCTTGATATGGCAACTTCGAAAAAACAAAAAAGTGGTATTGTTTTCGGTTTCATCATCGGATTGATAACGGGTCTGGTTATCGCCGTCATCGTCGCATTCATGGTGACCAAAACCCCGATACCATTTGCCGGACGAAAAGACAGACCCGATAACACTCCGGTTCCGGCTGTAGCCAGTGCATCTGCCAGCGATCCCAACCAGTCATTGTACGGAAAGGAAACTCCCAGACCGACATTACCTGTTACGGCGGACAATCCGGCCAATACACCGGCACAGCAGACGGTTGCCGCAGCATCGCCACAAATGTCTCCGGAAGAAAAAACGGCTTATTATCTTCAGGCCGGTGCTTTCCGGAACAAAAACGAAGCTGAAAACATGCGCGGCAATCTTGCCCTTTTGGGTTTTGAATCCCATATTTCTGAAGCATCATCAAATTCCGGAGTTATTTATCGTGTACGCTTGGGTCCATACAAAGGAAATGCAGCAAATAACGTCCAGAACAAACTGAAACAAAACGGTATCAATACAACGGTAACCCGTGCGGTTAAGCAATAACATGATCAAACTTTTTTCACGCTGGATAGCAGTTCTGTTGGTCAGTATCATGGCCATCTCCGCTATGGCCTCACCTTCCAATCCCCAAAAGAACGTTGATTACCAGATTCTGAAAGTTCCCCAACCGGCCGATACGGGCGACAAGATAGAAGTGATAGAGTTTTTCGGTTATTTCTGCCCCCATTGCTATGCTTTCGACACAGCACTGACCAACTGGGCAAGGAAACACAAAAAAGATGTTGTCTTCAAAAGGGTTACCGTCAAGTTCAGCGAATCAATGGCCCTTCATCAGAAAATGTTCTATACACTTTCGGCAATGGATGTCCTGACAAATGAATTTCACCATAAAATTTTCGATGCCATCCAAATCCAGAGAATCCCATTAAGAACAGACGAACAGATATTCGGGTTCATCGAAAATAACGGAATTGACCGTAAAAAATTCACGGAAATGTACAATTCTTTCTATGTTCAGATGCTGTGCAACAAAGCGGTGGAAATGCAATCCACCTATGAGATCGAAGGTGTTCCCATGATTGTTATCGATGGCAAATATCTGACATCTCCGGCCATTGTCAGCTCGGGAAACAATATGGATTTGTCTGAAGGGGAAATGCATGTACAAACACTGAAAGTGATGGATACACTCGTTCAACAATCTCTGAAGGAAAAATCGAGGATTCCGAAAACAAAAACCTCAAAAACAAAATAATACAGGTGGACCGGCTGATTCCTCTCATATACATTTTATTGTACTCAACCCAACGATCCTGATTGTCTGGCTGAAATATCACTGGATCAATTCGATAATAACCGGCCTGAACAATCGGGAAGTTTTGTCTTGTTTTTTCAATCAATAAACGATTACACTTGTTTTTTTGAACGTCAAACTACTTTTTAACGGGATAAATCGATGGAAAATATACAAAAAAATCTTTCAAAATCACTTTTCCATACGCAAATATTAGAATCCGAATTAAAGCAACTGGATCTGAGTGCCCAGAAAACGGTATTGCAAACATGGGTCAGCAGCCTTGACGAACTCAACAAAAAAGACAAGGCATCCCGGGTCTCCGCCTTTTCTGCCGGGATACTGGAAAAACTGCTCGGTTACAATGCATCCGGAAACACCATTACCATTCAGCCTGATTCTAGTCCTGATCATTTTTTCGATCTGCTTTTGGGCCAGTTCCAGCCTGCCAATCAGAAAGCGGCAGCAGCCCTGAAACTGGAACCGGAATCCAGCATATCCCCGGAAACAGAAAAGACTTTTGAGGACGAAGCGTGGAAATTTGCTGAATTTCAGGGCGACGGATTCTATCTGTTAACCAATCTGGACGAAATCAGGCTGTATCCTGCACGCCGTAAGGAAAAAGTATATGAACGTTTCGTTTTAAGTGAAATGCTGCAGGATGATGCTGCCTTTTCCCGTTTCTATGTTTTGTTGAATGCAATCAACCTGTTATCCGGCAAAACGGCACAATGGCTTCATGAGAGTGCGCTGCTTTTCCTGAATGAAAAACTGAAAGGACCTTATCAGACACTCAAAGAAATGTACGGCCCGGTTCACCGTGGTATCGTAACGGGACTGGATGAGGCATTCATCGTCGATGAAACAACAAAAGACAGATTGATCAAGGAGGATCCCCGCTCTGCGGACATTCTCAAGCCTTATGTCGAAAAAGAAGATCTGGATAAATGGACGACAGACTCCCGGTCGCTCTGGCTGATTTACACTCCAGAAAACCTGTACGACATCGAAAGTTATCCGGCGATCAAAAACCATTTGATGCCATTCAAAAACCGGCTCGAAGAAAGACCAGGTACCCAGAAATGGTATGAACTGCAGCATATCAGCGCACATCCGGAAAAAATGTTCAGCCCAAAACTGGGATTTTCGAAACAATCCCATGATCCGACCTTTGCAATCGACAAAAACGGGGGAATTTATGATCATTCCAGTTTTTATACGACGGAACTGGACTACTATCTCGTCGCTCTTCTGAATTCATCTGTTCTCTGGTACCTGATCCGGAACAGTTCTACCAGAAAACCGGATGGAACCTATGAATTGACGGCATCCGGAATTGAAAAGTTGCCGGTTCCCGATGCTCCTGGTCTCGTTCGCGCCCGTATGGGACAGCTTTCTGATTTTTGCCACGATACGGTATTGACAAGAAATGATCTGATCAAGCATTTCCGTGGTATGACTGCCTATAATTTGCTCCCCGACGGTTTGTCCTCAAAGCTGACTCAGCGACTGCATAACTGGTTTGTGCATGAATTTGATGCATTTCGCTCGGAAATCATCGATTCTTTCAACACGGATATTCCGGCAGATGACCTTCAACTCTGGAACGATTATTTCTATCAGGAAAGAAACAAGGTCTTCAATATGAATGCGGATATCGCCAGAGCTGAAAAAGAAATCGATCTGATCGTCTATGAGCTTTTCGGATTGAGTCCTGACGAAATCGATCTGATCGAAAGAGCGGTCTGATCAAACTCTTTCTGGCCAAAAAGCGGGAATGAATTACTTCATGCCCGCTTTTTTTGCCTGCAAATCGGCATGATAGCTTGACCGAACCAGAGGTCCTATCGCTGCGTGGGCAAACCCCATTTTATGGGCAATTTTCTCCAGCTTTTCAAATGCTTCCAGACTGACATAACGCAAAACCGGCAGATGATCCCGGGAAGGCATCAGATACTGCCCGATCGTCAGCATCGAAACATGATGGGCTCGCAAATCCTCCATGACTTGCACAATCTCCTCGTCAGTTTCTCCAAGTCCTACCATCAGACCCGATTTTGTGGGAATACGAGGGCATCTGTTCCCGAATTCCTTCAACAGTTTCAATGAAAAATCATAATCCGCTCCCGGCCTTGCCTGTAAATAGAGACGAGGAACCGTTTCAAGATTATGATTGAATATATCCGGCGGAAAAGCGCACAGCAAATCAAGGGCCTTATCCATCCGGCCTTTGAAATCCGGTGTCAATATTTCGACTCTGGTTTCCGGAGAAACCGCTCTGATCGCCTTGAGACAGTCGACAAAATGGGACGCACCACCATCTTTGAGATCATCCCGGTTCACTGAAGTCAGAACAACATATGACAATCCAAGAAGAGCCACGGTTTCCGCCAGTTTTTCAGGTTCGTTTTCATCAGGCGGGTCGGGCCTGCCGTGAGCGACATCGCAAAAGGGACATCTGCGCGTGCACTTGTCGCCCATGATCATGAAAGCGGCCGTGCCATTCCCGTAACATTCTCCGCGATTGGGACAACTTGCCTCATCGCATACCGTCACCAGCTTATGTGATGCGATCAGTTTTTTGACCTCAGAAAAGTGTGAATTATAGGAACCGGCTTTAACCCTGATCCAGGGTGGTTTCGGTAATTTCTCGGCCGGCTGGATCCGGATGGGTATCCTCGACGTCTTCAGGGCTCCTTTCTGCTTTTGAAAAGCAGAATCTTTTCTTTCACTACCAACATGATCAATCGCCATGAACTGTTTCTCCATTATCACCCGGCCTTATCCTGAATCCCATTTCTGAAGATAGCGATTCAATCAATGACTGCTGAACATCGTCCAGACTGCCGGAATAACCTGCTGATCGCATATCGGTAACGGCAAGCCCTTTATACCCACACGGATCGATCCACTTGAAAGGTTCGAGATTCATCGCGACATTCAATGCGAATCCATGATACATGCAACCGTTGTTTTTGATCTTCAAACCCAATGCAGCAATTTTCGCACCCTGATTGTTTCCATAAACCGGCCCGGCGGGAAGATAAACGCCAGGAGCTCCTGTACGGCGTTCACCAACAATATCAAATGCTGACAATGTACGAATAATGGCTCCCTCGATCTTGAACACGAGTTCACGAACTGGCAATTTGCTGAAACGGCGCTTCAAGTCAATCAGCAAATAAACAACAAGTTGACCAGGCCCATGATACGTCACTTCGCCACCACGATCCGTTTCATATACAGGAATACCGTGCGGATCCAGAACATGGGTTTTGTCAGCAGCCTGCCCCAATGTGAAAACGGGATCATGCTCTACTATCCAGATTTCATCGGGAGTTGCAGAACTTCTCCGCCGCGCAAATTCAATCATTTTATGGAAAACCGGCTCATACTGAACCCGTCCGAACCGACGCATCCATATCGTATCAGTCTGCATAATCCGGCAATACCATAATGTATTTACTCACTATCAAAGCACCACCTTTACCATCGGATGGGAGGACAAGGCCCTGTAAAGATTGTCCAGCTGCTCACGACTGGTTGCATTGACTGTTGCAGTCAGACTCAGATAATTGCCTTTGGAAGAAAGACGCATTCCCAGAGTCGCCGCATCAAACAAGGGATCGTGCAATCGTATGACATCCGCAATGGTATCGGCAAAATCATCTCTCTTTTCGCCCATAATCTTGATCGGGAAATCACAAGGATATTTGATTGGATCTTCATTCCCCAGAAAACAACTCACCATTAACTCCTTTTTTATTTAAACCATAAACAGATGGTATCCCATAACCTGCCCAGAAAACTGGCCACATTGATCTGTTCCAGCGCAAAAACCGGTAACTCGGCAATCACTTTGTTTTCTATCATGACTTTTAAAGTTCCGATCCTGGCTCCCTCATCGATCGGTGCAATAAGAGGATCATTCCGGACAAGCACGGACCTTAACCGTGGAACAGCACCCTTCGGAATGGAAATATAAGTATCCTCAATAAATCCCACCTCCATATTTCCGGACGAACCTTTCCAGACTTCAGGTTTCGCAACAATCTGGTCCTTCTCGAATAACCGGATCATGTCGAAATTCTGAAAACCCCAATTCAATAATTTCAGACTTTCCTGAGTTCGTGCTTGATCAGAAACAGCCCCCGACACAATCGACAGCAACCTCCTTTCACCCAAAGCGCTATGGCGCCTTGCAGAAGCAACCAGCATATAAGATTGCCCGCTACCGTTCGTTGCCATCAATCCATCAACGGCAGGATCGAGCCAAAGCAGACGATTCGGATTTCTCATCCTGATGCTGTTATAAGTCAGTTCCCTGACAGAAAAATTGAAATAATAGGCCGGATATTCCCTGATCACATTTGCTGCCAGAACAGCAAGATCTGAAAGTGTCGAATAACCGCCTTTGCCGGACCCGAAAGGAGACGCATACAAAGTTGATTTCATGCCCAGCCGCAAAGATTCCTGATTCATCAGCTCGACAAATCTCTTTTCATCACCGGAGACAACCAGAGACAGAACAAGAGCGGCATCATCCGCATCATGAACAATCAAACCGTACAACAATTCCTGTACCGTTGCTTTTCCACCTGCCTGAAGAAACATCCTGGATCCACCCGAATTCAAGACGGCGATTTTTTCAGGTATGACAACTGATTGCTTCAGACTCAACCTGCCTTCTTTGAGAGCACCGAAAACAAGATAGGTTGTCATCAGTTTGGATGCCGCACGTGCTGTCGTTTTCTCTTCCGCATGACGTGATGCAAGAACCTGATTACTGACAACGTCCATCAAAAGCCATGACTTTGCTCCAAGAGCTGGTGTCGTAACTGCCAGGGAACTGGTCGGATTAACCAATACCAGAAAAAAAGAATACAAACAGACAGAAAATTTTTTCTCATTTAACACTTCAATCCGAATCAGAAATTTCCGGCCTCTTGCCGATTCTTGAAAGCGGTCGTGATGATACGACGGATATGATGCAATTTATGATTGAACAAATGATCGGCACCCGCGACAACGACAACGGACAAATCCTGAGGACGTGCCCAATTGAAGACATCGGACAGCGGCACAACCTCATCCATTTCGCCATGAATCAGAAGGGTGTTTTCCGGCACTTTCTCCACGGCCCATTTCCCCGCTGTCGTACTGACAAAAACCATCCCTTCAGGCGGATTGCCCTTTAAAACCATCTGTTGCTGCAACCGTGACTGAACATAAGTGCCAAATGAAAAGCCTCCCAGCACAACCGGCAAGTTCGGATATTTTCTTTGCATATGTTCCAGCACATTTTCCATATCTTCCGTTTCGCCGTTCCCAAAATCATGTGCACCTTCAGACTTCCCGACTCCACGGAAATTCATTCTGACCGCCAGAAACCCCAGGCCAATAAAAGATCGTGCCATCATCTGGACTACCTTGTTATTCATGGTACCGCCATAAAGGGGATGAGGATGAGCAAGAAGGGCAATACCAACCGGCTTTTTTTTGGGTAAATCAAGCGCACATTCAAGATTTCCGGCATTGCCGGATACGAAGAAAATTTCGGTATCAGCATTCATTGAACTCTCCCATATCTTTTCTGATTGTTACGGTAAAGATGATTACCTGCCGGTTTGATTATCCCATGTTATCCGATCTGGCAAACCACATAAATTGATTCATCCGTGTCCTGTTGAAAAACAAAAAAACCTGTCTGTTTTTCAGGCAGACAGGTCCTGGCAAAAGCTTGCCGAAAAAATGGCATTAAACAATTAAAGATTCATCTCCGTCAGCCACTGCATGATCTCCACAATCAGTTCGTCGCTATTTTGTGCCAGTGCTTTCGCACCTCCCTGTGCATCAGCTGTCAAAGACCTGACATCCTTTTGAAATCTCTTTTGTGCAACCAGGTCGCGTCCCTTAAATAGGGAAGCACGCAGGACAATCCGGGTGACATTGTCGGATGGGCTCGAGAAATGCTGGCTGAAATCTTCAAGATAGATTCGCAGGGTTAGTGCAGGCAACGATGTTCTGACTCCGGTTACGGTATTGCCTGCCGCAACAAGACAGGAATCCAGCCTGTTTTTGAATAGCCTCGCCGGCGATGTATTCCAGCTGCTTTCCGTATAAAAACGGACCTGCTGGTCATTGATGTAATCAAGACGATAAAACATCAAATTCTCATTCATCCATTCCGGCGCATGTACCTTGGTACTGATAACAGGCAAACGGGCAGACATACTTTCTGATCTATCCATTTTCAGCGGTCCCAGATCATACTGTATTGCCGGTGGCCGCCTGTCTCCTAGGGCGCATGCTGTCAAAACGCAGGCCGCAACAAGAATGGCAAAACAAAATTTGATTTTTTTCAACATGGCAAGTTCCTCCAGCGGCATTCCGGTTATTGTCCATCAGGATCGAATCCGGGTTCACCAGGACCCGGTGCAGGGCCTTTGGCGCCAAAAAGCAGACCGGATGGTCTCTGTTTATACTGTTCCAGAACCTTGTTCAGGTTATACAAAGTCATTTTGGCGTCTTCGGTCAACGATTCCAGACGGGGAATCGCATCGCTGCTCATATCATTTGACATGAACGTATTGGCTTTCTGGCTCAAATCCTTGAGATCCTTCGACAATTCGGTAATGGACTGGATCATTTTCCGGGTATCTTCCGTCACCTGAGGCAATTGATGGAGTGTCGGTTCAAGCTGATGAGGGACTTTCTCCCAGCTTTCGGCTGTACGGCTGATATTTCTAAACGCATCCATCATTGTCTTGCTGTTTTTGTCGTTGAACAGAATAGCCAGCTGAGAGGATACACTCTGCACTTCTTTCAGAATCTGGAGTCCACGCAATTGCAATTCCGCCAGCAGACTGGGACGCATCGGAATTTCCGCAGGATTTTCCGGTGAAGTTACCAGTTTTTCCATATTCGTCCCATCGTCGCTCAATTCTACAGACGCGATACCGGTAACCCCCTGATACGTTAAAGTGGCAAAGGTCGACTTTGTCATGGGTGTATCATCTTTTACCTCAAAATAAATCAGGATCTCCCCCGGTTCTTCCGGATTAAACCCGATCCGGGTAACACGACCGACATCAAGTCCGCGAAACCGGACTGTTGCCTGAGGATTCAACCCTGGAATCGACTGGTTGGTTGCAATCATATAAGGCACACGTACAGTCCGGTCCATATTGAGAAACCAGACAATAAACAAAGCCGCCGCAACCAGACAGACTGTAAACAAACCCGCGATAAACGCATGGGATTTATTTTCCATTACTTCCTCCCAATACCTTGGCGACATTCAAATGTGGTAAGCCCGCCAACACTTTTCTGCCTCTGTTTCCCAAAAAGAAATTTTCAATAAAAGGGTGTCGAACCCGGAGAATGTCTTCCGGCGAACCACTTGCGACAACTTTCTTGTCAGCCAGAACAATTATCTGAGTCGACAAATCAAGAATCGTATCCAAATCATGCGAAACCATCACAACAGTTAAATGAAGCTCGTCATGCAGTCCGGAGATGAGATCCACAAAACTGTCGGAAAGCGCAGGATCGAGACCGGCGGTCGGCTCATCAAGAAACAAAAGATCAGGCTCAAGTGAAAGTGCACGAGCCAATGCCACTCTTTTTATCATTCCGCCAGACAAATCTGCCGGCATTTTGACGGCGTCATCCGGAGATAACCCGGCCATTTGAAGTTTTAACAATACCGCATTCGTTATCAGGGATTCCGGCAAACCATGTAACTCACGCATCGGCAATGCAATATTATCGAATACCGACAAAGCCGAAAAAAGGGCACCTTGCTGGAACAATACTCCCCAGCGATCGTCCAGTCTCCGCATCTCAGATGCACTTGCCTTGTCAATATCGATTCCCAACACTTTGACCGTGCCACGAGACGGTTTCTGCAACCCGAGAATTTCGCGCAGCAAAGTTGTTTTTCCCGAACCTGAGCCACCGACAATGGAAACGATTTCACCCTTTTTAACAGTCAGATCCAGGTCCTGATGAACGATATGATTACCGAACTGTGTCCACAATCCACGGATTTCGATAGCATTTGTCTCCATCAGAATCCCACTCCCTGGAGAACAACCGCGAAAATGGCATCAGCCAAAATAACGATGGTTATCGACGTCACAACAGAACTGGTCGTTCCCTGTCCGAGACTTTCTGTATTCGGCTTGATTTTCATGCCGTAATAACATGCGATCAACGCTATCAGGATACCGAAAACGAATCCTTTTCCAATTCCGATCCACAAATTGGCGATGGGAACCGCATTAGGCAATGCGGAAAGAAAATAAGGAATAGACAAACCAATTTCGAAACTTCCTGCCAGCATCCCTCCCAGCAACGCCAACATGTCTGTCCATATGATCAGTAAAGGCATAACAATCGACAAAGCAATGACTTTCGGCATGATCAGTCTGAACCCGTGAGACATTCCCATCACTTGCATGGCGCTCAGTTCCTCGGTAACCCGCATAACACCCAGTTGGGCGGTCATGGCCGATCCCGAACGGCCAGCCACCAGAATGGCCGCAAGCAAAGGCCCCAGTTCTCTTATTACGCTCATTCCGAGAAGATTGACAAGAAATGCATCTCCGCCAAATACATGAAGCTGCTGCGCTGACAGATAAGACAAAACGACCCCGATCAGAAAACCGACAATCGCCGTGATACTGAGTGCCTGCGCTCCTGCATGATAAATATTAGCGGAAATTTCTGTCCAGGGTCCTTTGTGAGGCGCTTTGGCGAAACGAAGCAGATCGATCATCAATTGCCCGACCAGCCCGACCGTTCCGGAAAAGTGCTCAGCCGCTGTATGCGGAAATTTTCTGATTTTTTCAAAGAAATACCAATGAGGAGGTTTCGTTTCCGGCAACTTCAATGAACCTGCGCATTCGAGCCGGGAAAAAAGCTTGTTCTGTTCAACTGTCACAACAAGTTCTTGCGGCCGGGATTTGTTCCAGTTATCCCACAACAGTTGGGCACCAATATAATCAAGCTCAAGAATCTGGCTCAGATCCCATTTAACGGCATTTTTTTCCTTAAAAGAACGAATGGTCGACTGGATACGGGCAATGTTTCCGGAAACAGCCAGTGACTCAACCCGCCAGCGACCACGCGCGACAACACTGTTGGCATCAATAATGTCAAGTCTTGGTATCTGATCCTTGTCGTTCGACATAAAAATCCGGTATTTTTTAAGATGCGCTTATTGTACTGAATTCCCTAAAATAGCATCCGGCTATCCATGTTACGAATGAATATCATCAAGAACAGCGTTCATTTTATTAATCCATTCGGCTCAAAGTGACAATATTTCACCTTTTTTATTTCACTGAAGAAATATCATCTGATGATCTTATCATTTCGCAACCGCCAATGATCACAACACATTGAATATGGAACCTATCGTTCCGTTTCAGTATGATACTGGATGTCGAAAAAAACACACCATTTCTGATGAGACATAAAGCCAGTGTTTCCGACTCTTTATTACTATGGACGATCATGCTTGCCGACGGACCCAGTCAATGCGAAACGGGTAATATCCTCTCGGTTGAAATAGGATTTTGTCATTATGCTGCTAGTTGACGCAGGAAATACCTTTATCAAATGGGCCCGTCCCAATCCTGACCAGATATTCAACCCGGAATCCGTCAGCTGGAAAAATTTCGGAGCGGTCAGACATCATGAACTTGCCGCTCTGAAAAGCGCCTGGAAAAAATTGCATGAGGAAAAGCCGATCCAGCACATCCTCATTTCCAATGTCGCCGGCCAATATCTTGGCAACATTCTTTTTGAATTTCTGACAACGCTAAAACCCGCCCCTCTGAAAATCGAGTGGTTTTATTCCAGACCTTCACTGGGAGGCGTTAAAAATACCTATCTGGATTACAGAAAACTGGGAAGTGACCGTTTCGCCTCAATGATCGGCGCCCATTCACTTTTTCCCGACAAAGCTCTCGTCATCGTCACCGCCGGGACAGCGACAACAATCGACACATTATCACCGGACGGAACCTTCCTCGGAGGCATGATACTTCCCGGGCTGAAGCTGATGGCTGAATCATTGGCACAAAACACGGCACAACTGCCGGATATCAATCAGATGAACAATGAATCTGCCGTTTTCGCAAACAATACAGGTGACGCCATATTGAGCGGATGCCTGAACGCACAGGCAGGAGCAATCGAGCGGGCAGTCATGACACAGAGCCGGCAATTTCCCGGTGTTCTCTGTCTTTTATCGGGTGGCGCCGCCCGTTATATCGCTCCCAATCTTCCTATACCCTTCAGAATAATAGATAATCTCGTCCTGATAGGACTGCACACATTTTCCGTTCAAAACATATCCTGAATTTATGTTAAAACTCGTTTTCTGGTTACTGCTCGCCATTAACATCGTTGTATTTGCAACAACACTGGACCAGTCCGATACTGCAAGACCATCAATACGAATCCAAAATCCCGAACCTGTCAGTCCGGAAAAGATCCGGATTCTTACAGCTTCCCAAAGTTTCTCACCCGATTTTGGATCTGACGGGAAAAACGAACGGCTGCAAACAAATTGTGTTGAAATAGGGAATTTCAATTTACAGGACGCCGACACATTCGAGAAAAAAATGGCACTTCCACCCGATATGATCAATCGTATAACAGTCGATACGGCATCCAGTTACATGGTTTTTATTCCGCCATCCAAAAATTCGAAGATGGCCGAAAGAAAAATTGCTGAATTACAGGAACGAGGAATCAGCCATTATTTTTTCATCCCGGACGGGAAATTCCGGTATGCAATTTCACTTGGAATCTTCAAGACAGAAGATTCCGCCAGAAAACTGGTCGCGGAGCTTAAAAAGCGCGGCATACACAATGCATCAATTGCCGGGCGCGGAAAAATTACACAGGGCATTGCGTTTCAGGTAAACAATCCGGATGATCATCAACTCGATCGAATAAACGACTTGCTCGACGCATATCCTCAAATCACCAGAAAATCCTGCCAACAACCAGGTGAAGTCGTTCAGTGAACAGGACTATTTTCACTTGAAACGTCTCAAACAGAAAAAGTTGGCTATAATGTTCCAGTTTTCCAAACCCTCTAAAAACGGAAGTAAAACAGACACTTGAATCAATGCAAGCTACCCTGTTTTCTCCAACTCAACTTTTAATTGCGAGCAGCCATGAAGTTTCAAATCATTCCTGTTACTCCTTTTCAGCAAAATTGCACCCTCATGTGGGACGAAACAACCAATAAAGCCGCAGTCGTCGATCCAGGCGGAGATATTGACAAAATCAGTGAAGCGCTGAAACAGCGCAATCTTACACTGGAAAAAGTATTCGTAACCCATGGCCATCTGGACCATTGCGGTGGAGCCAGAAAACTGGCAGACCTGTATAACGTGCCGATCGAAGGACCGAACAAGGAAGATGCATGGTTGCTGGAACAGCTGAATTCCGACCAGACACGTATGTGGGGTCTTCCTCCCGGCGATCCGTTCACACCCGACCGCTGGCTCAATCAGGGAGACGAAGTTACGGTAGGCAATGAAACCTTGCAGGTATTTCATTGTCCCGGCCATTCACCCGGCCACGTTATCTTCTTCCATGCACCGACCAAAGTCGCTATCTCAGGCGATGTGCTTTTTGCCGGTTCAATCGGACGAACCGATCTTCCCAAAGGCAGCTTCAAGGCTCTGGAGAAATCCATCCGGGAAAACATGTACAAACTGGGCGACGATGTCCAGTTCATCCCCGGACACGGTCCCGTTTCATCCATAGGCCAGGAACGGCGGGGCAACGCCTTTGTAAGAGATAAAAATTAATCCTTGCAATCTACATTAGAAAAGTTCCGGAAATAATTATTTTTCAATAGAAAAAAACTTTCTCCGGAACTCCCAAATAAGAAAAAATTTGCATATTTTGTAGGCAAAATTTCATTGACCGCAAATTTGTAACACAAGTATAATTCGGACGTTTGACCTGAATCAGGTTACAGAAAGATTCTTTTTGCCGAGAATGTTTTTGTTTTCCTGATGGAACACGTCTAATTTTTGATACAAATAAATCAGGCATGAGACGTGTTGTTTTACGGCAGTTAGCAATTGCAGCAGTTATCGCTGTGATTGCCGTAATAATCGGTGGGAAACCAGCAGGGGTATCGTCCATTTTGGCGGCATTATGTTTCATTGTTCCCAATGCCATTTTTGTTCTGTTTTTTTATCTGGGAATAAGAGGCACCGGGCCGGCGAATCTTGTGCTTTTTGCTGTCATCGAGTTTGCGAAAATTGTTTTGACAATAGGTTGTGTCTGTTTGGTTTTTCTGGCCTATAAAGACATTAACTGGATTGCTTTTACAGTCAGTTTCGTTATCAGTTTCAAAAGTTATATTTTTTTATTGTCTAAATTGAAAAGTTGAGTGTAATCATGGATACGCAACACGCACCTACTTTAGCGGAATACATTACCCACCATCTGAAGAACCTTGGAACGTCGCATCAGGAAAAGATTATCGATTTTTCCATCATTAATGTGGATACCGTTTTCTGGTCGATTTTCTGTGGTGTCGTCGCCTGTCTTGTCATGTTTATCGTTGCCAAAAAAGCGACATCCGGTGTTCCGGGACGTGTGCAATCGGCGGTAGAAATGCTGGTTGAAATGGTTGACAATCAGGCCAAAGCGCAAATTCACGGTGATCGCCGTTTTATTGCTCCGCTGGCTCTGACAATTTTCATCTGGATTGCCTTGATGAACTGCCTGGATTTCATTCCTGTGGATCTGTTCAGCCAGATATTTGCCTGGACCGGTCTGGACGTACACTTGCCGTACCATCGTCTGGTACCGACATCCGATCTGAATGCACCGGTCGGTATCGCTCTGTGCGTGATTGTCATGTCCATCTACTATGGGCTTAAAATCAAGGGTATCAAAGGTTTTTTTCATGAGCTGTTCTGTGCCCCGTTCGGACCACTGATGTTTCCTGCCAATATCCTGCTGAATATTATTGAATATCTGGCAAGATTTATTTCCCTTTCCATGCGGTTGTGGGGAAATATGTATGCGGGTGAACTGATCTTTTTGATGATCGCCATTCTCGGTTCTTATGCAGCGTTGTCTCTTGGCGGATCACTGTTCTTTATCGGCCACGTTATCGCTGGTTCAGTCTGGGCGATTTTCCATATCCTGGTCGTCTTTTTGCAGGCTTTCATTTTCATGATGCTGACGCTTGTCTATCTTGGTCTGGCACATGAAAGTCATTGATTGTTTCGGTTTTTGATGTGTTTTTTTAATCAATTTTTATAGGAAGAAAATATTATGAGTATGTTAAGTGTGGCTTGCGGTATCGTTGTAGGTCTGGCAGCTCTGGGTGCTGCAATCGGGATTGGTTTTCTTTCCGGAAAATTCATTGAAGCTTCTGCCCGTCAGCCTGAACTGACAAACCCGATGCGTACCAATACGTTGCTTCTGGCAGGTCTGGTTGACGCGGTTTATCTGATCGCCGTTGCTATCGCCCTCATGTTTGCATTCGTCAATCCATTTGCAGGTTAATTGGTATCCGGTTCAAAATTTGCCTTGATAGGGATGCAAATTATTTATTGAGAGGAATTTACCGTGAACTTAAATGCCACATTATTTGTACAAATTGTGGTCTTCCTTGTCTTTGCTATTTTTACGGCAAAGGTGGTATGGCCCCCATTGGTTAAAGTACTTGACGAACGGTCGCAAAGAATTGCGGATAGTTTAGCTGCTGCTGAAAAAAGCAAACAGGAAGTTGCTTCTGTTGAACAGCATGTTCAGGCAGAAATCAAAAAAGCCCGTGAAGAAGGCCAGAAACGCATCGCTGAAGCTGAACAACGCGCACAGATCGTTGCAGCGGAAATCAAACAGAATGCGGAACAGCAGGCCAGCAAGATCATTCAGCAAGCCAAAATTGAAGCACAACAGGAAGTATTGCGTGCAAAAGAGGAATTGCGGGCTGATGTCGCTGCTCTTGCCATGAAAGGAGCTGAACAAATCCTGAAACGTGAAATCAACAGTGCTACTTATGCGGATTTGTTGAAACAAATTTCTAACGAGTTGTGATCATGGATAAAACTACGACAGCTCTTCCTTATGCCGAAGCACTTTTTCAGTTATCCCAAAATAGTGGTGAAAAAGGTTCCGAATTGGTAGACGGTTTCGTCAACCAACTGGTGGCTATTTCGAAAAACAAGGAATTCCAGAATCTTATTTCCAATCCTGACTTGCAGACCAATGAAGTGGTGGATTTCATTCTCTTGCTGGTCAAGACACTGAAAAATGATAAGGTCAGAAATTTCGTTTCACTGTTGCCGGAGATCGGTGAGCAGTATTACAAACTGAGAAGTACAGTGAAAAGCTCTGCTCATGCAACCATATTGAGTGCATTTCCGTTGACGCAACAACAACTTGATGAGTTGATGCCTGCAATTGAAAAACGGTTTGGTCGCAAACTCAATCCGACAGTGACGATTGATAACTCTGTTATCGGTGGAATCAAGGTTATTGTTGATGATGAAGTGCTTGATCTGACTGTAAGTACAAAACTGCAGAAAATGCAGGAAGTTCTTGCTTCATAAACTGCCTGCCCGAGCAGCAGAACTGATAGAACAATTTTAGGAGTTAGTATGTCACTCAACCCGTCCGAAATCAGTGAATTGATTAAAAGCCGGATAGAAAGTCTTGATGATACGGCAGAAATTCACAATCAGGGTACAATTGTCTCCGTATCCGACGGTATTTGCCGGATAAGAGGACTTTCCAATGCCATGCAAGGCGAAATGCTGGAATTTCCAGGAAATACTTATGGTCTTGCACTGAATCTTGAACGTCATTTTGTTGGCGCTGTTATTTTAGGTGAATACGAACATATTTCTGAAGGGGATACTGTCAGATGTACAGGTCGTATTCTTGAAGTTCCCATTGGTCCGGAATTGCTGGGACGTGTCGTCGACGCATTGGGGCGTCCAATCGATGGGAAAGGTCCCGTCAACGCCAAACTGACAGCCCCTATCGAAAAAATCGCTCCGGGCGTTATTGCACGTCAATCCGTTTCCCAGCCGATGCAAACCGGACTCAAGGCAATTGACTCCATGGTACCGATCGGACGGGGTCAGCGTGAATTGATCATCGGCGACCGGCAGACCGGTAAAACAGCCATTGCGATTGATGCCATCATCAATCAAAAGGGTCAAAACATGGTCTGTATTTATGTCGCGATCGGCCAGAAAGCCTCATCCATCAAGAACATAGTCCGGGCACTCGAAGAAAACGGGGCAATGGAATACACCATTGTTGTGACGGCTACGGCATCCGAATCGGCAGCCATGCAGTATATCGCGCCATACGCCGGTTGCACCATGGGTGAATACTTCCGGGATCGTGGTCAGGATGCACTGATTGTATATGACGACCTTTCAAAACAGGCTGTTGCTTACCGTCAGGTTTCCCTGTTGTTGCGTCGTCCACCTGGACGTGAAGCTTTCCCCGGTGACGTTTTCTATTTGCATTCCCGTCTCCTCGAACGTGCAGCCCGTGTCAATGAACACTACGTTGAACAATTCACCAACGGCGAAGTAAAGGGCAAGACCGGATCGTTGACAGCTTTGCCAATCATTGAAACCCAGGCGGGTGACGTTTCTGCTTTCGTTCCAACCAACGTCATTTCCATTACCGACGGTCAGATCTTTTTGGAAACGAACCTTTTCAATTCAGGGATCCGTCCTGCCATCAATGCGGGTATTTCTGTTTCGCGTGTCGGTAGTGCCGCGCAAACCAAGGCAGTCAAAGGTCTCTCAGGCGGTATTCGTACCGACTTGGCTCAGTATCGTGAATTGGCAGCATTCGCACAGTTTGCTTCCGATCTTGATGATGCAACGAGACGGCAACTTGATCGTGGTGCCCGTGTTACAGAATTGTTGAAACAGGATCAGTATTCTCCACTTCCGGTTTCATTGATGTGCGTTTCCCTGTTTGCTGTAAACAGCGGTTTCCTTGATGATATTGAAGTCAAAAATGTCCTTCCGTTTGAAGCAGCGTTGCACAGCTATATGAAAACTGAACAAGCTGATTTGCTCAATCGTATCGAAGAAAACAAGCGTCTGGACAAAGACGATGAATCGAAACTGGCTGAAGCTATTGCTGAATTCAAAAAAGGCAGTAATTTTTCAGCCTGAAACATGGATTCAGTGACGCAAAAGGAGTAAAACCTTATGGCATCAGGCAAAGACATACGTAATCAGATTCGTAGCGTCGAAAATACGAAAAAGATTACCAAAGCAATGGAAATGGTTGCCGCATCCAAAATGCGCAAGGCGCAGGACAGGATGCGTGCAAGCCGCCCATACAGTGAAACTATTCGCAATATAGCTTCTCATCTGGCAAGTGCTCACCCTGACTATGTTCATCCATACATGGTTGCAAGAAATACATCCAAGGGAGTGGGTATTATTGTTGTAACGACCGACAAGGGGTTGTGTGGCGGTCTGAACACCAATATATTGAGAATTGCCACAAATAAAATGAGGGAAGAGGAAAAAAAGGGTAATAAAATCACGACTCTGGCAATCGGTTCAAAGGGTTTGGGTTATTTGAACCGGATCGGTGCCAGAATCATTTCCCACATCACACAATTGGGTGATGCACCTCGAATCGAACAGCTGATTGGACCATTGAAATTGCTTCTTGATGAATATAACGCAGAAAAACTTGATGCAATTTATCTGTGTTACAACAAGTTCATCAATACCATGAAGCAGGAGACTGTTGTCGAACAGATTCTTCCCCTGCCAAAGGACGCATTGGAACGAAAAGACCCAAATATTCCTTTGCCAGACTACATTTATGAGCCTGATGCGGCTACAGTTATCAATGCTTTGTTGCAACGTTATATCGAAACTTTGGTTTATCAAGGTATTGCCGAAAACATCGCATCCGAACAATCTTCACGTATGGTGGCGATGAAATCGGCCAGTGATAATGCCGGAAACCTTATTTCCGATTTGGGACTGGTTTACAACAAGACCCGTCAGGCTGCGATTACAACAGAATTGACTGAAATTGTTTCCGGTGCAGCAGCTGTTTCTGTTTCAGCAGAGTGATAAACAGCAGCCCGGAATTACTAAAACGATATTTATATAGTTAAAGGAACGAAAAATGGCAGAAGGCAAAATCGTTCAGTGTATTGGCGCTGTGGTTGACGTGAGATTTTCTCCCGGCGACGTACCACAGGTGTATGATGCTCTAAAGATGGAAGGTTCCGACCTGACACTGGAAGTTCAGCAGCAATTGGGCGGAGGTATTGTACGTACCATTGCACTGGGTTCGTCAGATGGCTTGCGTCGTGGCATGACCATCAAAAATACTGGCAAACCTATTATGGTTCCAGTCGGAGAAGCGACTCTTGGCCGTATTCTTAATGTTCTCGGCGAACCGGTTGATGAAGCGGGTCCTGTTGAAACCGACCAGAGAGCTTCCATTCACCATCAACCTCCAGCCTATACCGATCTGTCTCCTTCGCAGGAATTGCTGGAAACTGGCATCAAAGTTATCGATTTGATCTGCCCGTTTGCCAAGGGCGGTAAAGTCGGTTTGTTCGGTGGTGCCGGTGTGGGCAAAACCGTCAATATGATGGAACTGATCAATAACATTGCAAAACAGCATTCCGGTTTGTCCGTTTTTGCCGGTGTTGGTGAACGTACTCGTGAAGGTAACGACTTCTATCACGAAATGCAGGAATCCAACGTTCTGGACAAGGTTGCCATGGTTTATGGTCAGATGAATGAACCTCCCGGAAACCGTCTCCGTGTTGCATTGACCGGTTTGACCATTGCGGAAAGTTTCCGTGACCAGGGACGTGATGTTCTGTTCTTTGTCGACAATATCTACCGTTTCACATTGGCTGGTACAGAAGTTTCCGCCTTGCTGGGTCGTATGCCATCCGCTGTGGGTTATCAACCTACACTGGCAGAAGAAATGGGTAAATTGCAGGAACGGATTACTTCGACGACAACGGGTTCCATTACATCCATCCAGGCTGTTTATGTTCCTGCCGATGACTTGACTGACCCTTCTCCGGCAACGACCTTCGCTCACCTGGATTCAACAGTCGTTCTTTCCCGTGACATCGCTTCCTTGGGAATTTATCCTGCAGTTGATCCGCTGGATTCCACATCCCGTCAGCTTGACCCGCATGTTGTCGGTGAAGAACATTACAACACAGCCCGTTCCGTACAAAGTATTTTGCAGCGTTACAAGGAATTGCGGGATATTATCGCCATTCTGGGTATGGATGAACTGGCGCCTGAAGACAAACTGGTGGTTGCACGTGCCAGAAAGATACAGCGTTTTCTGTCGCAGCCATTCCACGTTGCTGAAGTCTTTACCGGTTCGCCAGGAAAATATGTTCCACTGAAAGATACGATCAGAGGTTTCCAGATGATTGTTTCCGGTGAACTGGATCATTTGCCTGAACAGGCTTTCTATATGGTGGGTTCCATTGACGAAGCCATCGAAAAAGCCGAACGCATGTAACAGTAAAATGTTGAACAATGCATGGCTGTTACCGATTAACAGCCATGCCGTAAAAGTCCGTATGACATTTACTGATTGATATAAAGGTTTAAACATGGCCAACACCATTCATATTGATGTTGTATCTGCGGAAGAATTGATTTTTTCTGGAGAAGCGGAATTCGTCGTGTTGCCAGGCGAGATGGGAGAACTCGGGATATATCCTCGTCACCTTCCGTTAATTACGCGTATAAAACCGGGTGCTGTACGTATCAAAACAGCCAATACAGAAGAATATGTTTTTGTGGCGGGCGGTATTCTCGATGTACAGCCACACGTCGTTACTGTATTGGCCGATACTGCAATTCGGGCAAAAGATCTTGACGAAGCCAAAGCTGAAGAAGCCAAGAAACAGGCCGAAAACGCTTTGCTGAATCAGAATTCCAAGATTGACTATGCCAGAGCCCAAGCTGAAATCGCACAGGCTATTGCACAACTGGCACTGATCAAGCGACTCCAAAACCGTCGGAAACATTGATTCAGTTTTTATGACGATAAAAAAAGGGCATCCCGAGAGTTGCCCTTTTTTATTTTGGTTTCTTTAAATCAATGAGAACGAATCAAGGTACCAAATGGTTGTTCCGTCAGAATTTCCAGAAGCAGGGAATGTTCAATTCGTCCATCTATGATATGAACAGAATTTACGCCTGATTTGGCTGCCTCCAGCGCGGACCCGATTTTGGGCAACATACCTCCGGAAATCGTTCCATCTGCAAACAAAGTCTCTATTTCATGAGCGGTCAGATCCGTTAACAACTGCTCTTTCTTATCCAGTACACCAGGTGTATTGGTCATCATGATCAACTTTTCCGCTCTCAGAATCTGGGCGATTTCACCGGCGACGACATCGGCATTTATATTATATGCTTGGCCATCATCACTGAATCCAATAGGAGAAATGACAGGAATAAATGCATCGTCCTGCAAGGCTTTGACAACAGCCGGATTGATGGAAGTAATTTTACCGACATAACCGAGGTCGATAAACTCACCCGGTTTATCCTTGTCCGGCATCTGCATTTTTTCGGCATGAATCAGACCACCATCCTTGCCTGTCAATCCAACAGCCTGGCCTCCATACTGGTTGATGAGCATGACAATATCCTGTTGCACTTCTCCGCCAAGCACCCATTCGACGACTTCCATTGTTTCTTCATCAGTAATCCGCATTCCCTGCACAAACGTTCCGCTTTTACCGACTTTTCGCAAGGCATTGTCAATCTGTGGACCACCACCATGTACAACGACAGGATTCATGCCGACCAGTTTCAACAGGACGACATCGCGCGCAAATCCGTGTTTCAGTCTTTCTTCGGTCATAGCATTGCCACCATATTTGATAACAATGGTTTTTCCATGAAATTTCCGGATATAGGGCAAAGCCTCGGCGAGGATTTCCGCTTTTATTTTCGGTTCGAGTTTGCTCATTGAATGACCTCACAACATGTTAAAGCGATGGCAGAAAAATTGATGCTAAAAAGCATTCAGACTGTTGAATTTTACCGTCTAAAAAGCGGAAGAATTACAGGTTCGAATCCGGACGGCCGAAAATATCCCGATAAGTGGGATAAAAGGAACAGTACATCCATACGGATATGATGACGGACAGTATGAAAGCGATAAAAGCAGCGGCAGATCGTCCGATCAAAATATTCAACAAACCGGAAGCCAGATTCAGCAATATGAAGCCAAATACCCAGGAAAACATATAAACAACGAAAGGTCTGTATTCCCTGACAACTGTAAAAAAACTGTAGAAAAGCGCTTTTCCAAAACCCATTTTTTTCCAGCCAATCAGTGGAGCGGCAAACCACGTTGCCATAGCAAATGGAATATAGACAATAAAAATCAGCCCGAGTGCAATGAACATACCGCCCAAATCAGGGGAAGGCAATTTATCAGGTGAACTCTGGACAAAAAGAAAAAACAGATTTCCCCCCTCCACCAGAAAAGACAATCCGACCGCAAACAAACCAAAAATCAGATACACTCCCCCCACCATGACAAGACGCCATATAATCGTGCGATCCAATACTTCGAAACATTCACGAAAAGTAATCTGTCTCCCGATATCGATCGAAAAACAGACATACATGAACAAAAATGTAAAAACAGGGGCAATCAATATGGGCAAAATCTGGCCGATGAACGGAATCATGCTCAGCAAAATCAGGCTGATCAGATAGATAAAAAAAAGATTGGTCAGAAAAAAAGGCCTTTTTCTGAAGAGAGTCAAACCACCCAGGATCCAGTCCCAGCCTGTTCTGGCTTTCAATAAATTCATAGGACAAGTTCAGGTGCCGGTTGTGCAATTCGCAACCGCAATATACGTTCAAAATGACAGGGATCGTGCGGTGTCAATATTTCCGCATCCCGTGGCAGATAGAAATCATACAATCTGGAAATCCAGAATCGCAATGCCGCTCCCCGCAATATGGTTTTCCAGGCCGCACATTCATCAAGTGTAAAAGGGCGAACGGCATGATAAGCATCCAGAAATGCCCTGACGCGAACTGAATCCAGTTCTCCGGTTCCCGGATCGATACACCAGTCATTGATGGCAACAGCGACATCAAACAGCCATGTATCGCATCCTGCAAAGTAAAAGTCGAAAAAACCGGTCAACCGGGTACTGTCGAACATGACATTATTTCGGAACAAATCAGCATGGATAGGACCCCGGTAAAGTCTCCAGTAAAGATTCGTAGAAGCAAATTCTTCCTGAAAACGCAATTCATCCTGAAGCATGAAAGACGTTTTTACAGGCAAATAGGAAAGTATCAGAGGAACCGTTTTTTTCCACCATTCCAACCCTCTGGGATTTGGCTGCTGAAGAGAATAGTCCTGCCCGGCAAGATGCATTTTTGCCATCATATCCCCAACTTGTGCACAATGAAGTGCTTCGGGTTCCGGTTGCCAGTCACCAACCAGTTTGGTAACAAGGCATGCGGGTTTTCCATGCAGCGAATGAAGAATTCTCCCGTTCTTGTCAGGAACCGGCGCCGGTACCTTGATTCCCTTCCGGGCAAGATGCTGCATCAGATTGAGATAAAAAGGCAGTTCATCAAAAGTCAGTTTTTCGAAAAGCGTCAGAACATACTCTCCTTTTTCCGTGGAAACAAAAAAATTGCTGTTTTCGATTCCAGAACTGATTCCCCTGATATTGCTTACGGAACCTAAAGAAAAAGATGAAATCCAGGGGGTCAGATCCTGCAAACTGACCGGTGTAAACACTGCCATGAGTTATTTCGGTTAAACAATAATAATGAAGAAAATACTTGTCTTGTCAGTTCATTGACGGAGGAGGCAATGCCGGAGCATTCAAAGGTTCAACCGTTTCTTCCTTCTTGTCGTCCTGTCTGGATTCACCGACATCGAATTCGTGCACTTTCCATAAGGCCGGTCTTACTTCATTGCTTTCGAAAGAACCGGGAACGCCATTCGGACCGTTTGGAAAAAGATAATAAGTACTCGGCCCACTTTTTACCTTGATTTCCTCCACGATCCCACCCTGGCGCTTTTCCGTAATTTCACCTGTCATATCCGGTTTGCGGATAGTGATGGCAGGCTGATCGACTTCATCGATCACTTCAAGTTCCTGTACCTGAGGTGACTGTTGCACATCCTGTCCCATTGCCACGGACGTAACCGCCAAAGCAGCTAGCGCTATGGTTTTTCTGAAATGAAAAAATGATTGCATGGTGGTTGGCACCAATAAAGTGAATGGATAAGTTATTGTAACAAACGGATCAGGTTTACAGGTACAGCATTTTCTGTCTTTCTTCCTCCGAAGGGCCTGTTGAACGTTTTTCATAAAATGAAAAAATCGCTTCCAGTACCTTGTCGGTTTCATCAATTATCTGCATCAATTCGATATCCTCCTTGTTGACCATTCCTTCAGCCAGCAAGGAATCTTCCAGCCAGTTGATAAATCCTTTCCAGAACTTGCTGCCGACCAGAATGACAGGAATCCGACGTGATTTTCCGGTCTGGATCAAAGTCAGCACTTCACTCATTTCGTCGAGCGTCCCGAATCCCCCTGGAAACAGTACAAATGCATCGGCATATTTGGCAAAAGCCACTTTCCTGGCAAAGAAATGTCTGAAATTCAAGGAAACATCCTGCCAGCGATTCGGTGCCTGTTCATGAGGCAACTCGATGTTCAGTCCGACAGAAAGTGATTTCCCCTCATAGGCGCCACGATTCGCCGCAGCCATGATGCCGGGACCGCCGCCGGATATGACGGCAAAACCGGCATCGGACAGACGTCTTGCCAGTTCCATACATTGAATATAGTAGGGACTGTCCGGGTGTACACGCGCGGAACCGAAAATGGTGACAGCCGGATTTATTTCGGAAAGACGTTCGGTCGATTCGATAAATTCTGACATAATGGAGAACATGCTCCAGGATTCTCTGGCTTTGAGAATCGTTGCATAATTGACGTCGGTGATTTCGTGCAATTTGAGCACGCTTTTTGCGTTTTCTTCCATATGAACAAACTTTTATTATTAGTCGATGGATCCAGTTACCTTTATCGCGCCTATCATGCCTTGCCGGATTTGCGCAATGCCGAAGGCGAACCGACTGGAGCCATCTATGGTTTCCTGAATATGCTGCACCGTTTGCAGAAGGATTATCCCACAGCCTACGTTGCCTGTATATTCGACGCAAAAGGCAAGACTTTCCGTAATGATCTTTATCAGGAATACAAGGCAAACCGTTCTGCCATGCCCGACGATCTGGTCAAACAGACCGCACCCATCCATGAATTGGTCAGAATGCTCGGCTGGCCGGTTTTGTCTGTCGAGGGTATCGAGGCAGACGATGTCATAGGAACCCTTGTCACCATCGCCGGCAAAGAAGGATTTGATATTGTCGTTTCGACAGGTGACAAGGATATGTCCCAGCTGGTAAAAGATCATGTCATGCTGGTCAATACCATGAACAACGAAGTGATGGATACGGAAGGAGTCATCAGGAAATTCGGTGTTCCTCCGGAACGGATAATTGATTACCTCTCTTTGATCGGCGATACATCGGACAATATTCCAGGCGTCAGTAAAGTAGGTCCGAAAACGGCTGTCAAATGGCTCGCTCAATACGGTTCCCTGGATGGTGTCATCGAAAATGCGGGCACGATCAAAGGAACAGCCGGCGATAATCTGCGCAAGTCTCTCGATTGGCTTCCCCAGGCAAGAAAACTGATAACCATCCGGACAGATTGCGATTTGAGCGGTCAATTCAAGTCAATCAATGAAACGCTCGTCAAAAAACCCGAAGATATTGCCGGTTTGAGAAAAGCCTATGAACGTTATGGATTCAAAAGCTGGTTAAGGGAACTGAACGCTACTTCCCAGGAAAAAAACGACGACAAGAACCAGTTTGGATTATTCAATGAACCTGCTTTCCAGCAAGGTGAATTTGTCGGAAAACAAAAATATGAAACGGTACTGACCGAAAAACAGCTTGATAACTGGCTTCGTAAAATCGATCGGGCCGAACTGACTTCGTTGGACACGGAAACGACTTCCCTGGATTCCATGAAAGCCAGATTGGTCGGAATTTCCCTTTCCGTCGAACCAGGTCTTGCGGCCTATATTCCGCTCGCCCACCGTACGATTGAACCTGTCGAACAATTGCCCGTTGATTATGTTCTGGGAAAACTGAAAAACTGGCTTGAAAATCCCTGCAAAAAGAAAGTTGGCCAGAATCTGAAATATGACTGTCATATTTTCGCCAATTACGACATTCACCTCCAGGGGATCGAGCATGATACTTTGCTTGAATCCTATGTACTGGAATCGCACAGGCGTCATGATATGGACAGCCTGTCTGAGCGGTTACTCGAACATAAACCGATCAGCTATGAAGAAATTTGTGGCAAAGGCGCTTCACAAATCGGTTTCGATCAGATTGAACTGGATTGCGCAACAGAATATGCGGCGGAGGATGCTGACGTTACACTACAGCTCCACAAAAAAATGTGGCCACAAATCGAAAAAAACGAGGGATTACGTTTCATTTACGAAAAAATCGAAATACCGACTCTCGTTGTCTTGCAAAAAATGGAGCGTAATGGTGTCCTTATTGATCCAGAACGTCTTTTAGGACAATCTTCGGAACTCGGAACCAAAATGGACGAACTGGAAAAAAGCGCATATCGGGCCGCAGAACAGGCATTCAACCTGAATTCACCGAAACAGCTGGCTGAAATTCTTTTTGACAAACTGGGACTTCCAATGATCAAAAAGACACCGTCCGGTGCGCCTTCCACCAGTGAAGAAGTTCTTGAAAAACTGTCGCTTGATTATCCCTTGCCAAAAATTATTCTGGATTATCGTGGCATGTCGAAACTGAAATCGACTTATACAGACAAGCTGCCCAGAATGATCAATGCCGAAACAGGAAGAGTTCATACCAACTATGCGCAAGCAGTTGCCGTCACCGGACGTCTGGCATCCAGCGATCCCAATCTCCAGAACATTCCGGTAAAAACAGAAGAGGGAAGAAGAATCAGGGAAGCTTTCATCGCCCCGGCGGGAAGTTATATTGTCTCAGCCGATTATTCCCAGATCGAACTGAGAATCATGGCTCATCTGTCGGAAGATTCAAGCCTGCTCAAGGCTTTTCACGACGGACAGGATGTCCATCGTGCAACAGCATCGGAACTGTTCGACATCACTCCTTTGGAAGTCAATCCGGAACAGAGACGTTACGCCAAAGTCATCAATTTCGGCCTGATCTATGGCATGAGCGCTTTCGGCGTTGCATCCAATCTGGGAATCAGCCGAACCGATGCAAAAAATTACATCGACCGTTATTTTCAGCGCTATCCGGGTGTCGCACAATATATGGACAACATCCGCACAATGGCCAGAGAACAGGGATATGTTGAAACCGTTTTCGGCAGAAGACTCTGGCTTCCTGAAATCAATTCACCAAACGGCCCCCGTCGTCAGGCAGCAGAACGGGCGGCTATCAATGCTCCTATGCAGGGAACGGCGGCAGACATCATCAAACTATCGATGATCGAAGTGGAAAACTGGCTGGAAAACGAACAGCTTGAATCGAAACTGATCATGCAGGTTCATGATGAGCTGGTTCTGGAAGTTCCTGATAAGGAACTGGATATTGTCAGAAAAAAATTGCCGGAACTGATGGGAAGTGTTGCCCGATTAAAAGTACCGTTGATTGCGGAAGTCGGATTCGGGAAAAACTGGGATGAAGCACACTGATCTGTTTTCATCCTGTTTTTTGCGACAACGTTTTTCTGGCTTTTTCGTAAGCTTCCAGAGTAGAAGCCATTTTGCGACGGACATCGAAAAAAGTCGTCGAAATACCACTGCCCAAAATGACAACGATACCCAGCCAACCCACCCATCCAAGGAAATCTTCCCATACCAGAATTCCCCATATGCTGGAAAAAACAATACCTGAATATTGCAGATTCGCGGTAACCAGCGTTTTTCCCAAATGATAGGCACGCGTCATGGCCATTTGACCGACTGCCGCAAAAATCCCTATCAATGTCAGCAACACAATACCTTTGATGCTGTGGCTGTGAAATGCAATTCCGTCACTTCCCGGCAGGTGTGCACATACCACTGAAATAATAGCGCCCCCCATTGTCCCGATCATACAAAAATAAAAGACAACACGATATTCCGGTTCACCGAGATCGCCCAGATGCCTTACCTGAAGATAAGCCAAGGCAGCCAGTACACCGGATACGAGAGCGATCATTCCGGACTGCCACTGATTCGCATTGATCGTCGGCTGCAATAACAGAATGACACCCGCAAAGCTGGCAACAATGGCACAAACCAGTTTCCACTCAAACCGGACCTTCCCGTGATACAGACCGATGCCGAACAAGATGCCGGCAATCCAGATAGGCGACATGTAATTTAACGTCATGGCGGTCGCAAGCGGCAGTCCCCTGAACGAAAAAAACCATAAGCCAAAAGCAGTGGCGCCGACGACACCTCGCCACAAATGCTGGAAAGGATAAGCTGTCTTGAATGAACCTCCTCTGACACCGACCATGCAACCGAGAAAAATTGCACCGATCAGACTTCTGTACATAACGATTTCAGGTGTCGAATAGTCTTCGGATACCAGTTTTACGCAAACTCCCATCAAGGAAAAAAGAAATGTCGCGAAAAGCATCCAGAGAGATTGCATTTAAAAACCTGTCCAAAAAACCGGGAATCCGGCAACAGCAGCAATGATATCAACAACAAAATCCGAAAAGTCCACTCCAAATGATGCGCCAGAAAAGAGTCCGGAATCCTGCCCATCGAAAAACATGTCCCAACTGCTCATGGCGTATAATGTCGGACTTGGATCAAAAAATAATAAAGTCTTATTTTCATTGAATTTTACACCTTCTTCATAATAAACCTGCGGATGTTTGTTCCTTATGTCTAATGATGATTACGATAAAAAACCTCTTTCCTTCGAACAAGCTCTTGCCGAACTGGGTCAACTGGTAACTAAACTGGAAGCAGGCGAACTTTCACTGGAATCGTCTATCGATGCATACAAAAGGGGAGTTGAGCTGATCAGATTCTGTACAGCACAACTGGATAAAGTTGAAAGACAGGTGCAGATACTGGATGGAGAACTGCTGAAACCTTTTTCTCCCGAAGACCAGAACGGAGTTGACCATGACTGAATCATTTGACATCTGGATGCGTTCGGTACAATCCTGTGTCGAAAAAAAACTTTCCGAACTGCTGCCTTCAGAAAACCGGACTCCGCAACGATTACACGAAGCCATGCGTTATGCCGTTCTGGATGGAGGCAAAAGAATTCGCCCGTTACTGGTATTTGCGACAGGAACACTGTTCGGTGCCAAGACATCCGTTATGGCACAGGTTGCTTCGGCTGTCGAGATGATTCATGCCTATTCCCTGATTCACGATGACATGCCGTGTATGGACAACGATGTCCTGAGAAGGGGTAAACCAACTGTTCATGTCCAGTTCGGCGAAGCAATGGCCTTGCTTGCCGGAGACGCTCTTCAGGCACAGGCTTTTGTCGTTTTGTCAAACGTGAACGATGATGCAGTGCTGGCTGTAAAACGGTATCAGATTCTCTCTGGGGCAGCCGGATCTCTGGGAATGTGCGGAGGGCAGGCGATCGATCTGGACAGCATCGGCAAACAGCTTACCATCGGACAGCTTGAACAGATGCATCGCTTAAAGACAGGAGCGCTTCTCAAAGCATCAGTCATGCTTGGAGCACTGTCTGCAAAAATACCGTCTCCCGAAGAAAACCGGGCACTGGAAGAATACGCAAAGGCAGCCGGTCTCGCATTTCAGGTCGTTGACGATATTCTGGATGTGACAGCCGATCCGGAAATGCTGGGAAAAACTCCCGGAAAAGATCTCATGAATCACAAGCCGACGTACGTTTCATTGCTGGGTATTGAAAACTCGAAAAAACTGGCCGAACAGCTACGTCGCCAAGCTCATGATGTATTGGAACCATTTGGTAAAAAAGCGGATTATTTGAGAGAACTTGCCGACCTGGTTGTATACCGGAAAAAATAATGAAATTGCTGAATACCATAAACAGCCCGGCAGATCTTAAAAAGCTGCCGTGTTCCGTTCTTGAAGAACTAGCTGCCGAATTGCGCGATTATATTGTCCAGTCCGTCTCGAAAACGGGTGGTCATCTTTCGTCCAATCTGGGCACTGTGGAATTGGCTATCGCTTTGCATTATGTATTCGATACGCCGGTCGACCGGCTGATCTGGGATGTCGGTCACCAGAGTTATGCGCACAAGATACTGACCGGCAGAAGAGACCGGATGAAAACATTGCGCCAATTGGATGGCATGTCAGGCTTTCCGAAAAGAGAGGAAAGTGAATATGACTCTTTCGGAACGGCCCATTCGTCGACATCCATCTCCGCAGCACTTGGCATGGCTCTGGCCGCGAAGCTGAAAAACGAAAACTATACATCGATTGCAGTAATCGGCGACGGGGCCATTACGGGAGGAATGGCATTCGAGGCCATGAACAATGTCGGAATATATGATGACATCAAACTGCTCGTCATTCTGAACGACAATGATATGTCCATCTCGCCACCGGTCGGTGCTCTGAACCGTTATTTTGCCCGGTTAATGTCCGGCAAGTTTTATGCTACGGCAAAAAATGTTGGAAAAACCGTTCTGCGTGGCCCCATACTCGAAATTGCCAGGCGGTTCGAAGAACATGCAAAAGGACTGATCGCGCCGGCAACTCTTTTCGAGGAATTCGGATTCAACTATGTAGGACCCATTGATGGTCATGATGTGGAATTGCTGGTTTCGACTTTGAAAAACCTGAAACAGCGTACAGGCCCCCAATTCCTTCATATCGTTACCAAAAAAGGACATGGCTACAAACTGGCTGAAGCGGATCCTGTCCTGTACCACGGTCTCGGAAAGTTCAGTCCGGAAGAAGGGATAAAACCACCGACCGGCTTGAAACCGACTTATGCCGATATCTTCGGTAACTGGCTGTGCGATATGGCCGCGACCGACAGCAAACTGATCGGAATCACCCCGGCCATGCGCGAAGGATCGGGAATGGTTCAATTTGCAAAAGATTATCCGGATCGTTTTTTCGATGTGGGTATTGCAGAGCAACATGCCGTTACATTTGCCGCCGGACTGGCCTGTGAAGGATTCAAACCGATCGTCGCAATCTATTCGACCTTTCTGCAAAGAGCTTACGACCAGCTCATTCACGATGTGGCCTTGCAAAATCTTGATGTGACATTCGCGCTGGACCGCTCGGGTCTGGTCGGTGCCGACGGCGCCACTCATGCCGGAAACTATGATATGGCATATTTGAGATGTATTCCGAATATGGTTATCATGGCACCAAGTAATGAAAACGAGTCACGCCAGATGCTGACAACCGCTTTTCTTTACAAGGGACCCGCCGCTGTACGTTATCCCCGTGGAGCCGGTATCGGAGCACCTGTCGAAAAAACATTCGATTCTTTGCCAATCGGGAAAGGAAAAGTTCTCAGAAACGGAAAAAACATCGCTATCCTGGCTTTTGGTACGATGGTTGCCCCCAGCCTTGCTGCCGGAGAATCGATAAATGCAACAGTCGTCAATATGCGTTTCGTCAAACCCATTGACAAAAATCTCATTCTCGAAATGGCACAAACGCATCACGCACTGGTCACTGTCGAGGAAGGAACGGTTTCAGGAGGCGCCGGATCTGCCGTTATGGAAGCACTGGCAGAAGAAAAAATGGCAAACCCGGTTCTTTTGCTTGGCCTGCCGGACAAATTCATAGATCATGGCGATGTCAGCCAGTTACTCGCCATGCACAAACTCGATAAAAATGGCATTATTACGTCAATCCAGGAACGCTTCGGAAAGTCTGCCGATACCTGCAGCATCCGGTAATTTCCTGTATTGTGCTTTTTAAGGTTAGACAATGAATTTCAGAGACACCCATTCTTTTGATTACAACTGGGATGACTGCTCAAACACCCATACAACAATCAGTCCATCGGCTACGAAAATGAATTCTGATACCCTTTCCATTCCGGACGTTCAAAGCACCTTGGATACCAGACATATAGCCATACAGAAGGTAGGTGTCAAGGGAGTCCGTCATCCTTTAAGAATACAGACCAAAAACGGAATACAGTCATCCGTTGGCACATGGAACATGTACGTACGTTTGCCGGATCAGAAAAAAGGCACTCATATGTCCCGTTTCATCGCTCTTCTTGAAGAATTTACAGGTTCCGATTCCGAACCGCTCAATACTGAAGTTTTCAACCAACTGATCCGTGACATGCTGAAACTTCTGGATGCAGAATCCGGATGTATCGAACTTTCGTTCCCATTTTTCATGACGAAAGCCGCCCCCGTTTCAGGAGTTAAAAGTCTGATGGATTACGAAGTCGGCTTTATCGGTGAAATGAAAGAAGGCGTCATCGAAACGACTCTGAAAGTACTTGTTCCGGTCACAAGCCTTTGTCCGTGTTCCAAGGAAATCTCGGCTTATGGTGCTCATAACCAGAGATCCCATATTACCGTCAAGGCCCTTTTGAAGAATGACCTTCCTGTAGAAGAATTGATAACCCGCATCGAGGCACAGGCTTCTTGTGAATTATTCGGCCTGCTGAAACGCCCGGACGAAAAATATGTCACGGAACATGCTTACGACAATCCGAAATTTGTTGAAGATCTCGTACGCGATGTCGCCTGTATGCTGAACAGGGATGAAAGGATTCTATCATACGCTCTTGAAGCGGAAAATTTCGAATCAATCCATAATCATTCTGCGTATGCCTGTATTGAATTCGATAAACGATCCAAATAATACCTACTTTTCCCAGTAAATATCAGGACGGTTGGCCAATTGATTGGCCAACCGTGCATAAACGAAGAGAAAATCAGACAAACGGTTAAGATACTTTATCAATACCGGTGATATTTTATCTTCTCCGGAAAGAACCACGACACTTCGTTCCGCACGCCGACACACACTTCTCGCCAGATGCAGCAGAGCGGCACATCTGGATCCGCCAGGCAATATGAATTCTTTCAATGGAGACAATCCGTCATTCACAGACCGAATGCGTCTTTCAATACGCTCGACATGTTTTTCATCGAGAAAAAAACTTTCAGGTGCCGCCCCGGCCAGCTCAGCTCCCACACTGAATAATTCATTCTGAATCGGGATCAAGTCGGTATAAATGTCTTTGAAAACCGTTTCGGACATCACCACACCGATAACCGAATTCAATTCATCAATGTCACCAATGACATTGATCCTCGAGCTGCCTTTCGAGATGCGGCTTCCATCAGCAAGGCCTGTTTCTCCTGTATCACCGGCCCTGGTCACAACATCTGATATACGATCCGTCATTTTCATGTCCTGCAAAAAATCTGAATAAAAACGCTAAATAAAATAAAATGGAATTTTCAGAAAGCGAGACTTTTATTATGCCGCAATCAGATTCCCAATCACTGTCGATCATTCAACCGGATGATTGGCATCTTCATCTCAGAGATGGAGATGTCCTCGATTCAACCGTACCCCAAGCCGCAAAACAATTCGGGCGGGCTATTATCATGCCCAATCTGCGTCCTCCCGTTGTAACGACAAAAGACGCTATCAACTATCGCCAGCGAATACTCAATGCTCTTCCCAAAGGAGCGGAATTCGAACCGCTCATGACACTATATCTTACCGACAATACGCAACCGGAAGAAATAAGGCATGCCAGGGAAAGTGGAATTGTCCACGGTGTGAAACTTTATCCTGCAGGTGCGACGACCAATTCCGATGCCGGAGTCACATCCCTGGATAACTGTATCAAGACACTGGAAGAAATGCAAAAACAGGGAATCCCGCTCCTGATGCATGGAGAAGTAACCGATCCGGAGATCGATATATTCGACAGGGAAGCTGTTTTTATCGACAAGGTGCTAATACCTCTTCGAAAAAAACTTCCGGATCTCAAAATTGTTTTCGAACATATCACCACTAAGGCAGCCGCCGAGTATGTGACGGAAGCCGACGGCTATATTGGTGCAACTGTCACACCACATCATTTGCTATTCAACCGGAACAGCCTGTTTGCAGGCGGTATTCGCCCACACTATTACTGTTTACCCATTCTGAAACGGGAAGAAAACAGACAGGCATTGATCAAAGCCGTTACCTGTAAAAATGCGCGTTTTTTCGCAGGCACTGATTCAGCACCCCATGCAAGGAATACCAAGGAAAGTTCATGCGGATGCGCGGGCTGTTATACGGCATCCCACGCCATCGAACTCTATGTAAAAGCTTTCCAAGAAGCTGGACAACTGGACAAACTGGAATGGTTCACCAGTATCAACGGCCCCAAATTCTACAATTTGCCAGTCAACAGAAACAAAATAACTCTGGTAAAGGAAAAATGGCAAATTCCTGAAGAACTGCCTTTCGGAAAAGATCGGGTAGTTCCTCTTATGGCAGGTGAATTTCTGGACTGGAAACTGAAGTAAAAACAACCAGACAAAAAAACCGTGCACTCATGCACGGTTTTTTTTTCATCAGGCCATTGCCATTACTTCATGGAATCCTTGAGTTTTTGGCGATAAGCTTCCATGTCGGTAATCGGTGCCTGTGCGACTCCCGAATCCATTGCAGCCTGAGCAACGGCAGGAGCAACAGTCCATAACAGGCGAGGATCGAACTGGAATGGCAACAGGTAATCACGACCGAAAGTGTATTTTTTACCGTACATTGCCTCAATTTCAGGAGGACATTCCATTTCAGCCAAGCTGGCAATGGCACGAACTGCTGCCAGTTCCATTTCACGATTGATCGTTTTAGCCCGGCAATCCAGAGCACCTCTGAACAAATACGGGAAACACATGGAATTATTGACCTGATTCGGGTAATCAGAGCGACCTGTACCGACAATAGCGTCATCACGTGTCGCATGCGCAACTTCCGGCAGGATTTCAGGGATTGGATTGGCCATGGCAAAAATAATCGGATTTTTTGCCATTTTCAGAACCATTTCCGGTTTCAGGATATTTCCGGCGGAAAGTCCCAGGAAAATATCTGCATCGGGAATAACATCCATCAAGGTACGTGCAGAAGTGTCCTGTGCATATATTTCCTTGTCCGGATCCATCAGTTCCTTGCGGCCCTTGTAGACAACTCCCTTGATATCGGTAACCCAGATATTTTTGAGCGGGAATCCCAGATCAACCAGCAATTCCAGACAACCCAGTGCACCTGCACCGGCACCCGACACAACCATCTTGCAATCCTTGATATCCTTGCCGACAACTTTCAAGGCATTCAGGATCGCTGCCCCGACAATGACGGCCGTTCCATGCTGATCATCATGGAAAACAGGGATGTTCATTCTTTCGCGAAGTTTTCTTTCAATATAGAAGCATTCGGGTGCACGGATGTCTTCCAGATTGATACCGCCGAATGTCGGTTCGAGGGAAGCAATGATGTCGCAAAGTTTGTCCGGATCCAGTTCGTTGATTTCGAGGTCAAAAACGTTGATGCCTGCAAATTTCTTGAACAGAACGCCTTTGCCTTCCATGACAGGTTTGGAAGCTTGCGCTCCGATATTTCCCAGTCCGAGAACAGCTGTTCCGTTGGATATGACAGCTACCAGATTTCCTTTTGTTGTGTAGGTATAGGCATCTTCCGGATTGGCATGTATTTCCTGACATGCACAGGCTACACCCGGTGTGTATGCCAAGGCCAGTTCATTCTGGTCTCTGACCTGTTTGGTTGGTTCGACGCTGATTTTTCCAGGAATCGGAAAACGGTGGAAAGCCAGAGCATTTTTCTTCAGAAGCTCTTTTTTTTGGTCTTGAGAATTCATTTCTTCTGTTTTCTTCAATGTAAAAGATAAATTGTAGGCAGGTACGTCATTCTAGCAGATGTAACTGTCAGATCGGAAATGCCTGCCGAGTGATGACAAGCTGTTTTTTTACTTAATTATTCAGATATATACATAGGAATAATAAGCAAGAACAGGTTTGTGAATAAGTATTATAATTTATTTAAAATCAATATATTATAAAAAATTAACTTTTGGGATAAGTCGAGTATATATTTTGTATATTTTTTTGGGCTTTTGGATAAAGTATGTTGTACCCACCTGACCCACAACTTATCAACAAATTTATCCACATATTTTAATGATTTTTTGTTGTGTTTTGGAATATTTGAAATAAATAGTTGTTTCAAAATACTTTTTTTATGGAAACGCACTAAAATACCTTCCTTCCTGTTTTTTCTGGCATGTTTCACGTGAAACATATGTTGGTTGAGTATTTTTTGACTGATCTTGAATGATGCTTTATTCAATTCACTTTGATGTTATTGTTGTCGGTGGTGGCCACGCCGGTACCGAAGCAGCTCTGGTTGCTGCAAGAATGGGTAAAAAAACGTTACTGATAACGCATAATTTTGAAACTCTTGGACAGTTGTCTTGTAATCCTTCTATAGGAGGTATAGGAAAAAGTCATCTTGTCAGGGAAATTGATGCGTTGGGTGGAGTAATGGCTTTGGCTGCTGATTGTGCCGGTATACAATTCAGGGTATTGAATTCATCCAAAGGACCTGCAGTTAGAGCAACGCGTGCCCAGATCGACAGGGTGTTGTACAGACAGGCCATTCGGTTTCAGTTGGAAAATCAGGAAAATTTGTCTCTTTTTCAACAGCAGGTAGATGAGCTAGTTATAGAACAGGGACGTATAGCGGGTGTCAGGACTCAGGGAGGAGTTGAATTCCGTTCATCCGCTGTTGTGTTGACTGCTGGAACATTCCTTGATGGGAAAATATTTGTCGGCTTGAATTCGTATTCCGGGGGACGTTCCGGAGATGTTCCTGCTATTGCCTTGTCGGATTGTCTTAAAGAACTCGATTTGCCACAAGGACGCTTGAAAACAGGTACTCCGCCAAGGATAGATGGCAGGACGATCGATTTTTCTGTGATGAAAAAACAGTTGGGTGATTTCGACCCGATTCCGGTTTTTTCATTGAGAGGGAATGCTTCCATGCATCCTGAACAATTACCGTGCTGGATTACCAATACCAATATTGAAACGCACGATATCATCCGGTCGGGTCTGGACAGAAGTCCATTGTTTACCGGAATAATTGAAGGGATCGGTCCACGTTATTGCCCATCTATAGAGGACAAGATTCATCGTTTCTCGGACAGGAATTCCCATCAGATATTTCTTGAACCGGAAGGCTTGAAAACCCATGAATATTATCCAAACGGCATTTCCACCAGTTTGCCCTTTGATATTCAAATCAAATTGGTTCAATCTATTCCTGGACTTGAAAATGCTCATATTCTGAGGCCCGGCTATGCCATTGAGTATGATTTTTTCGATCCTCGTTGTCTGAAGTCTTCGCTGGAAACCCGTCAGATAGAGGGACTTTTCTTTGCTGGCCAAATAAACGGTACGACAGGTTATGAGGAGGCTGCCGCACAGGGGTTGCTGGCAGGTATTAATGCTGCCCGTTATGTATCCGGTGAAGCAGCATGGATTCCGAAACGGAGTGAGGCATATCTGGGTGTGATGGTGGATGATCTGGTTACGCAGGGAGTCAATGAACCTTATCGGATGTTTACCAGCAGGGCGGAGTATCGGTTGAGTTTGCGTGAGGATAACGCGGATATGCGATTGACTGAAACAGGTTACAAGATGGGGTGTGTCAGTGAGGAACAGTGGATCGCATTTGAAGAAAAGAGGGAAAATATCGCCCGGGAAATAGAACGCATGAAATCCACATGGATTCATCCTTCGATGTTGTCTGTGAAGGAAGCTGAAAGGGTTATTGGCAAGGAAATAGAAAGGGAATACTGTCTTGCCGATTTACTGAAACGACCGGATGTCAGTTATGATAGTCTGGCCAGTCTGACTTCAGTTTCAGGTGGCAACTGGAGGACGGAAAAAGAACTGGACAAGCAGGTCAGGGAACAGGTTGAAATACAGATCAAGTATGCCGGCTATATTGAAAGGCAGACCCGTGAAGTGAGAAGACAGCAATATTACGAAAATTTGAGATTGCCCGCGAATATGGATTATTCAGAAGTGAATGCATTATCCATTGAAGTTCGTCAGAAACTGGACAAGCAGAAACCGGAAACGTTGGGACAGGCTTCCAGAATTTCCGGAGTAACGCCGGCAGCTATTTCATTGTTGCTTATTTATCTGAAAAAGCAGGGACTGGTTGATTTTGCCGAGACTCACGAGTGAATCATGTCGAGAAAAAATATCATAACAGTGGAGCGGGCCGAAGTCGAATTTCGCCTGAAATCCGGAATAAAGGAACTGGGTATTCTGCTGGATGACATACAGCTTGGCAAACTGGTTGATTTTCTGTTTCTGTTGGGAAAATGGAATTCAACATATAACCTGACAGCGATCAGGGATATTTATTCCATGCTGACGTATCATTTGCTGGATTCGCTTTCAGTTGCTGCCTGTCTTTCGACCTGTGAGAATATTCTTGATGTGGGATCCGGTGCCGGTCTGCCAGGATTGGTTCTTGCGACGGTTTATCCGGACAAGAGAGTATCCATGATTGATGTCGTACAGAAGAAAACAGCGTTCATCAATCAGGTCAGGATTGAATTCGGATTGGATAACGTGACTGTTTATTCGGGCAGAGTTGAGAAATTGTCAGTGGAAGATAAATTTGATGCAATTATTTCCAGAGCATTTTCAAGTTTGTCTGATTTTGTGGGTCTCGCTTGTCACTTGTTGAAAGAGAACGGGAAATTTTATGCCATGAAGGGATTGATTCCATTTGATGAAATAGGTAATCTAGATTCGGGCTGGAAAGTCAGCCGGATTCAACCGTTGAAAGTCCCCCAACTGGACGCGCAAAGGCATTTGATAATAATTGAAAGTGCCGGAACTACCGTTGATTGATAAACTTGATCTGTTCATAAATAAGATATTTTATGGCCATCGTATTTTGCATTGCCAATCAGAAGGGAGGAGTCGGCAAAACGACTACGACTGTCAATTTGGCTGCAGGTCTTGCAAGACTGGACCGGAAAGTTCTTCTTGTCGATCTGGATCCCCAGGGAAATGCAACAATGGGAAGCGGCATCCAGAAGTCGGAACTGGATGCATCCGTATATGAAGTATTGTTGGGGTTGTCCGATATAAAAGATATCGTACAGAAAGCTTCAACCGGACATTATGAAGTTCTTCCCGCCAACCGCGAATTGTCAGGGGCTGAAGTAGAGATGGTTGATATTGATCGTCGTGAAAAGCGCCTGAAGGAAGCACTGGATTCCGTCAGGGATCAGTATGATTTCATTCTTATCGATTGTCCACCCGCCTTGTCTCTTTTGACACTGAATGCTTTCAGTTCCGCGGATGGAGTGATCATCCCCATGCAATGTGAATATTACGCACTCGAGGGGTTGTCCGATCTGGTCAATACCATCAAGCATGTTCATGCCAATCTGAACAGGAATCTGAAAATTATAGGCCTTTTGCGAGTCATGTTCGATAAGAGGGCAACGCTGTCACAGCATGTTTCTGACCAGCTGGAAAGACATTTCGGAGACAAGGTTTTCAAAACCGTAATTCCGAGAAATGTCAGGTTGGCTGAAGCACCTTCTTATGGGTTGCCGGGAATCGATTTCGATCCCTCATCCAGAGGAGCCCAGGCATACCTGAATTTTTCGAAAGAAATGCTGGAATGGCTGAAGGGCCGGTATTAATCATATAAAAGCGCATACAGGCAAAATGAGCGAAATGACTGCAAGAAAGAAAAAGGGTTTGGGACGCGGGCTGGAAGTGTTGTTGGGATCCACTCCCGATTTCTCTGCCGAATCACCGGTTTCCACTTTGCCGATATTCCGGTTGAAAGCGGGAAAATATCAGCCGAGAACGCGCATGGATGAGGGTGCTTTGAATGAACTGGCCCAATCTATCCGGGAACAGGGTGTCATGCAACCGATTCTGGTACGACCGACTGATGACGGGGATGGTCAGAAAGTTTATGAAATCATTGCAGGAGAACGCCGTTTTCGGGCTGCCCGGATAGCTGGCCTTCAGGAAATGCCTGTTATCGTGAAAAATGTTGATGATCGGACTGCCGCCGCTATGGCTCTGATCGAAAACATGCAACGAGAGGATCTCAATCCACTCGAAGAAGCACAAGGTATTCATCGGTTGATAACAGACTTCAATTTTACTCATGAACAGGCAGCTTCGGCTGTAGGACGCTCCAGGAGTGCTGTAACCAACCTGTTGCGTCTGTTGAACCTGACCAGACCAGTCCAGACCATGCTTGTAGCCGGTGATATCGATATGGGACATGCAAGGGCATTATTGGCCGTCGATGGTGCGACCCAGATTGCTCTGGCTACCCAGATAGTGGCAAAACGAATGTCTGTACGGGAAGCAGAGCGGCTCGTTGCGCAGGAATTGAACGATAGAAATACTGCCAAAAAAATCGCAAGGGAAAAATCGGCTGATCTTGTCCAGCTCGAGGAAGAACTTTCAGATTTGCTTGCGACCAAGGTCAGTTTCAGGTTGGGTTCAAAAGGAAAAGGACAACTGATTATCGATTTTTCCGATTTGGATGTACTGGACGGTCTTATTCAAAAAATCAGGCCAGTTTCCTGATTTTTTTGAAAAACATTTTAAAACAACAAGTTATATTTTCTTTAATACCCGTATATCCGGAAGATTTCTCCAGAATCCTTCGATATCCATGCCAAAGCCGATCACAAACTGGCCGGGTACTGTGAGTCCGATGTAATCGGCTTTGACAGGTTTTGTCGCTCCGGTATTTTTCTCGGCAAATGCTACCAGAACAACTCTGGCAGCTCCCATATCCAGCAGTTTTTCACGGACGTGCAACAGGGTTTGTCCTTCATCCAGAATGTCGTCCAGTACAATGACAATCCGATTGATGACGTTTTGTCGTGGAATGACTTTCCAGATAAATTCTCCGCCATGCTCGTCGTTACCGTAACGTGAAACATGTATGAAATCGAATTCCAGCGGAAATGTCAGATGGGGAAGCAGTTGTCCGGTAAAAATGGCAGCACCTCCCATGACACTCATGACGAGTGGCGGTGTCTGATCTGGCGATCCGAAATCACGATTCAATTCCGATGCCAGTTCCACTATGGTTTTCTGAACCTGTTCAGGAGAATAAATTTGCTCGGAATTTTTCAGAATTTCACGTGCTTTTTCATTTATCGATTCTGGCATGTTATTTCCGATTTCTTGATTTTGAAGGGATTAGTGTGACTATATGACAGAACTCATGATTTTGACAATTGAAAATGCCTTTCCGTTTCCATCCGGTTGTACTGTGTCATGCATTCGCTAAAATACAAATTCGTGGCTTCACTTATCGAAAGAACGACATGAAAGACAGTTTCAGACAGAATGATATGATCTGCGGGCGCCTGTTTGCGCTTCGGACGGCAATGCAATGTCAATCAGTTGACATTCTGATTATTCCCACTTCAGACCCGCATTTGTCGGAATATTTGCCGGATCACTGGCGTAGCAGGGAATGGTTTTCAGGATTTACCGGTTCAGCGGGCACACTTGTCGTTGGTCACGATCGGGCATCGCTTTGGGTCGATAGCCGGTATTGGTCTCAGGCAGCCAGACAACTGGAAGGTACCGGAATCGATATGTGCAAAGTGGAAGGAGGCAGTAATATACCTTATGTCGAATGGATAACCGGAAATTTTCCCGAAGGAAGTGTTGTCGGTATTGATGGTTATCTGATTTCCCTGAATCAGGGACGTTTGCTTAAAAATGCACTGGAAACAAAAAAATTTGTTTTCAAAACGGATACTGATCCGGTTTCACTGGTCTGGAAAGACAGGCCACAGATACCCTTGAAACCTGTTTTTGAACACAAATCCGAATTTGTCGGTTTGTCCAGACTGGAGAAAATTGACCAGGTTCGTTCGGAAATGAAAATCCGACGAGCAGACTGGTATTTTGTTTCGACACTGGACGATATTGCATGGACACTTAATTTGAGAGGTTCCGATATTGAATTCAATCCGGTGTTTGTTTCGTATTTGCTGATTGGTCACAAAACCGTTTTTTTGATGGTTGACTGGGAGAAAATACCGGCCGATCTGGTAAGGATACTTGAAGAAGATGGAGTTCATATCAAGCCTTATGAAACCGCTGCCGATTGTTTGCGCCAGCTGCCTTCCGGTGCATCCTTGTTGTATGATCCGCGCAGAACGGCTTATGCGATGACCGAAGTTGTTGGAGCGGGCGTCAGGAAAATCGAAAGTATCAATCCGACTGTGCTTTTCAAGTCAAGAAAATCACCAAAAGAAATAGAACATATCCGCAAGACCATGCTGGAAGACGGTGCGGCATTTTGTGAATTCCAGGCATGGTTCGACGCACAGTCAGGCATTGGAAACAATGACCGGATATCTGAATTGACAATTTCAGAAAAAATAGAAGCACTCAGATCTGTCCGCACTCATTATGTTTCTCCCAGTTTTGGAACAATTGCTGGTTTTAATGCCAATGCGGCTTTGCCTCATTATCAGGCAACTGAAGAGGCATTTTCTTTTATTGACGGAGATGGCCTGTTATTGATCGATACAGGGGGCCAGTATCTGAGCGGTACGACAGATATGACAAGGGTTATTCCTGTCGGTTTCCCGAGTCAGGAACAAAAAAGGGATTTTACTGTTGTTCTGAAAGGGTTGATCGCCCTGTCAGAGAGCCGTTTTCCGCGTTCTATTCCGGCACCTATGCTTGACAGTATTGCCCGCAAGCCTTTGTGGTCTTTCGGACTCGATTATGGCCATGGAACCGGACATGGAGTCGGTTATTTCCTGAACGTCCATGAGGGACCTCAGGGAATTTCGTATCATGCGAACCCTGAATCCCAGACTGCCATGGAAGAGGGTATGGTGACTTCCATTGAACCCGGCCTTTACCGTGAAGGGAAATGGGGAATCCGACTGGAAAATCTGGTGGTCAACCAGGTAGCTGATGATGAAGAAGCCGGCAAATTTCTCCGGTTCGAGACATTGACTCAATGTCCGATCGATACCCGGTGTATCGATAAATCGTTGCTGACACAAGAAGAAATTTCCTGGCTGAATCGCTATCATGAAAAAGTACGCGAGAACTTGCTGCCACTGGTTGCGGATTATGCGAGAGACTGGTTGATAAAACGGACAGAACCTGTTTGAGCGGAAGCGGTTTGCGGTTTACAGATCTATCCGCTTGACCAATCGCACGTATGCTGTCAAAAAAGATAAACCGTGATGAAACTCGTAAGGTCTTTCCTCGTCTTATAAAGGTAAATCAATCATGGCAGGAAAACTGAACAATCTTCATTTAGCGGGGTATCTTTTATGAAAAAACTGCATTTGGTTATTCTGATGGCGGCATTGGGAATATCAGGAGCCGCTTCCGCGCAGGTGTATTCCATCGGTACGGCTGTCAATCCGCCGGATAGTGTCACGGTGGTCAATTCTTCTTCACTGATTGTAGAGGAAGTCCCTGCAAGCAAAGTAACGGCCGAATTCACTGATCGTGATTGTCCGGCAGGAACGACATTGATTTTCGATATCAATGACATGAATCAGGCCAAATGTGTCTGGTCGTATGAGGCCCAGAAACAGAAAAACAGTTATTGATTCACTTGCTGAAAAAAGGCGTATTTTGAGAAATACGCCTTTTTTCAAAAGAAAAATCGTCAGTGCCAGACTGTTTTTTCACGCAGGAATTTCTCAACTTCTTCCGCAGACATGTCGGACAATTCCTGGGACCATTCGTTTTCGATCAGGCGATTTACTTCTTTTCCCAGTTTGTTTCTCAGGATTCCGAGAAAATGAGGTGATGAAATCAGATACAACCGGTGATACTTGGCATCTTTTCTGCCTTTGTCAAGATAGAGGGCTATTGATTTGGCAAACAGATCGTTCTGATGTGCGAGGGGACTTACTGATGGATCATCGGTATGACTGTGAAATGTACCGGGATGATGAAAGCGGCCACGGGTATGATGTTCAAGTTCATTCTGGCTCTGGTAAGCTGAAGGATGATACAGATCTTCAAACTCGTTAAGGGGCTGGGTCGCTCCCTTTTTTTCGAATATTCGTGCTCTTGTACTGTCTGTGACGACTACCCAACTTGTTTGCATATGGTAATTCCTTTGGATGTTTTGAGCTGTTCAAGGTCGGTTTTGGAAATGAAAGTAGTTATTGAAATCCAGGTTCGAGTCTTCAAGATTGATGTTTTTCAAAGATGATTTGATCCGGGAACAAAAAACGATAACTGGCGGATTTCAGACAAATGATGCATTACTGATAGCATATCCTTTATTGCGGATTTGTTTTCCGGGGCAAGGTATGGAATATATTTCAAGTTTTTCTTTGTCAGGGTCGATGTCGATTCCGCGGGTTTCGATTGCCCAGTCAGTATTTGTCACTTCACCAGGCAGGTTTTTACCTTCCGGAACGAGCAGATAGGAAAAAAATCCGTCACTTTCTTTTCGTTTGAAAATATCGACTCGCATGTTCAGCACTCCTTTATCGGTTTTATGTTAGACAGCTTTCCGGTATTAAAGTTGCCGTTTTTCCTTTCATAGGGGAGGTATGGAGAACGATAGAGAGGATTTGTTACCGTCGTTTGTTGCAGATGGTTTTTGTTCGTCAGATATGCATCAAGTAGGCACTTGCTGTCAGGGTGATCGGACCAAGAACGATACCTGATGCTCCGAAAACAAAAATACCGCCGGCAAGTGAGATGAATGCAACAATTGTATGCAAACGGAGTTTCCGGCTGATCAGTATGGGGTACAGAATATTGTCAATGGTTCCTACAACAAACATTCCCCAACAGGCCAGTATGACTGCATAAATGAGGTTACCGTCAAGCGCAAGGTAAATCGAGGCTGGCAGCCAGATAATGTAGGCGCCTAATAAAGGAATAACGGATAAAATGGTCATGATGGTTCCCCATAACAGTGGAGCGGGCAAATCAAGTATCCAGAACATGAATCCGGCCAGAAAGCCTTGTACAGCTGCAACAGCAATGGTTCCGAAAACGGTTGCCCGGATGGTGGTGCCGATAATTTTGAACAAGCCATTCGTCTCATGGCCACATAACGGAGAGAACCGCCGTATGGCTCTCAATATCTGGTTTCGGTCTCTTAAAAAAAAGAACAAAAGATAGAAAGTCAGAACAATAACGACAATCTGTATGAAGGAAGATTTCAAAAAAGAGGTTACCTGAGTGGTAAGAAATGATGTCAGGTTGTCTATAATGGAAGGAATATCGAGCTGGTCTTCCGCCCATAACAGGGCTTTTCCGATATAAGGAAATTTCTCGAGATTGTGTTGCCATTCTCCCGATTCGACTTTGTTCATGATAAGGGTGGATCCCCGGTCTATTTCCAGTACTACACGAATAGTGATCAGCAAAACCGGTATGACAAGGATGATAATGGCAATAGCTGAAGTGACAATGGCAGAGAATGTAGGTTTTCTGATTTTTCTGCAAATTTTTTGGTGTAATGGCATGAACAGAACGGCAAGTGCAAGTGCCCATGACAGGGATGCCAGAAAAGGCAATGTCATCAGATAACACAGAAGTACACTCGCGATAGTTATCGCCAGCTGAAGAAAAAGCCGGATTCGATTGCGAAAATTCCATTCTTCAGACAGAACTGGCGAATGGATCTTTTCCGTTTCATTTTGCATCATCGAACTGGTTTATGGGAGGACAATTGAAATGCTTTGACATTTCAGTTTTCCGAATTACGCCAGTCCGGTCACGTTTTTCTGCGTGAAATCAAATTGAATCGGGCAGTTTTGATAGGAATCCGGTTGGTCACGGTCCTGTTTTATGTCATCGAAAAGGCTGCCTTGCCAAGGCAAGACAGCCCGGAAGAAACGAGAAAGTTTCAGACATCGATGTTGCCTGCCAACAGGGCATGATTTTCAATAAACGCTCTTCTGGGTTCGACATTATCGCCCATCAGGGTCGTGAATATCTGGTCGGCAGCAATGGCGTCTTCGATCTTCACTTTCAGCAGTCGCCGCATGCTTGGGTCCATCGTTGTTTCCCAGAGCTGGTCTGGATTCATTTCTCCAAGTCCCTTGTAACGCTGTTTGGAAATTCCCCGTTCAGCTTCCGATCTCAGCCATTGCATGGCTTCATGAAAGTTTTTCACGGTCTGCTGTTTCAGTTTGTCGCCTTCGCCACGGCGAATAACAGCACCCGTTCCGATCAGACTCAAAAACGATGCGGCTGTTTTTTCGAGTATATGGTAATCATTTCCATAGACAAAGTCCGCATCCAGTACAGTAACGTGCGTATTTCCATAAAGGGTTTTGCGGACAATCAGGGAAGGAACCCCATTGGAGTCCTTGTTGACTTCAACGCTAACGGATGGATCGTTTATTGCGGAATTCAGTTCGGCAGCCGATTTGTCTGCATCTTCCATTGTATTCAGCCGCAATCTGGCTCCGTTCATGATCGCTGAAAGGATATCCATATCAATCAGCCGGGAAAGACGCTGGATGATGTTGTAGGCAACGGTATGTTGGTCTGCCATGGTTTTCAGCTGTTCGCCGCTGATGGGTTTCATACCTTTTTTCGGAATCAGGGAAGCGCCTTGCAGGGCAATCGACATCATGTGATTGGCTTCTTCCAGATCGTCTTTCAAGTAACGTTCGTCCTTGCCATTCTTGATTTTATACAGGGGAGGTTGTGCGATATAGACGTAACCCCGTTCGACAAGCTGTGGCATTTGCCTGTAAAAAAGAGTCAGAAGAAGTGTGCGTATGTGGGCGCCGTCCACATCGGCATCTGTCATGATGATAATTCTGTGGTAACGCAATTTATCGATATTGAATTCGTCCGGTCCGATACTTGTTCCAAGCGTTGCGATAAGTGTCGTGATTTGCTCTGAAGAAAGCATTTTCTCATAGCGTGATTTCTCGACATTCAATACCTTGCCACGCAGAGGGAGAATGGCCTGAAAACGGCGATCTCTGCCTTGTTTGGCGGATCCTCCTGCCGAATCCCCTTCAACCAGATAAAGTTCTGACAGTGCAGGATCTTTTTCCTGACAGTCCGCCAGTTTGGCTGAAAGACCCAAACCGTCCAGAACTCCTTTTCTGCGGGTCAGTTCACGGGCTTTGCGTGCCGCTTCACGAGCACGCGCCGCTTCAACAATTTTGGAACAAATGATCTTGGCGTCATTCGGTTTTTCCTGGAGAAAATCCGTCAACGTTTTGGTGATAATTTCTTCGACAGGACCTCTCACCTCGGAAGAAACAAGTTTGTCCTTGGTCTGGGAACTGAATTTCGGTTCAGGCACCTTGACCGATAATACGCAGGTCAAACCTTCGCGCATGTCGTCGCCTGTTACGTCGACTTTGGCTTTTTTGGCCAGTTCGTTTTCTTCGATATACCGGTTGATGACGCGCGTCATCGCAGCACGCAAACCGGTCAGATGGGTTCCGCCATCCCGCTGTGGAATATTATTGGTAAAACAAAGAACCTGTTCATTGTATGAATCGTTCCATTGCATGGAAATGTCCACGTAAATGGGAGTATTGAGTTCCGAGATCCGTTCTCCTGTTGCTTGGAAAATGGTAGGGTGAAGCACACTTTTTCCACGGTTGATATATTCCACAAAACCGCGGGTCCCTCCTTCATAGGCAAAAATTTCCTCTTTGCCGGTACGCTCGTCGGTCAGACGAATTCGGACACCATTGTTTAGGAAAGACAACTCGCGGATTCTTCTTGCGAGAACGTCGTACTGGAATTCAATTGTCGAAAAAATGGTTGCATCCGGCCAGAACTGGACACGCGTTCCCTGTCTGTCGGATTCGCCGACCACTTTGATGGGGGTACATTCAACGCCATTGATGATTTCGATGGTGGAATTTTGGGGAAGACCGTGGTTGAAATCCATGCGGTGTTCTTTTCCGTCACGCCAGATAGTCAGTTTCAGAGTCGTGGACAGGGCATTGACACAGGAAACACCGACACCGTGCAATCCGCCGGAAACCTTGTACGAATTCTGGTCGAATTTTCCTCCGGCATGCAATTCCGTCATAACGATTTCGGCAGCGCTTCTTTTCGGTGTATTCTTGTCGTCGAATTTGATTCCGGTCGGAACGCCGCGGCCATTGTCAACGACGGAGACAGAATTGTCCGAATGCAGTGTGACGTGAATTTCCGTGCAGTATCCTGCAAGAGCTTCATCAATCGAATTGTCCAGTACTTCGAAAACAAGATGATGAAGTCCCGTGCCATCTGACGTATCGCCGATGTACATGCCCGGACGCTTTCTTACAGCCTCAAGTCCTTCCAGAATCTGAATGGAAGATTCGCCATAGGCATTTTCGTTTTGCTGAACTTCGTTTTGTGTGTTTTGCGACATGGAACTGTTTTCCTTAAAACGCCGACAGTCGCGCCGTCTGGTAAAACAGCGCGAAGAGGATAAAGCAATGATTTGTATGAATCATTCGTAGCAGGTTGTTGCGTTGTCAAATACGCATCGGCATAACGACGTATTTGAAATCGGTATTATCCGGTATGGAGATGAGCGCAGATGAATTGGCATCGCCCAGTTCGATACTGGTTTCATCATTTTTCAGGTTTCCGAGAACATCAAGCAGGTATGTGACATTGAAACCGATGTCGATGTTGTCGCCCGCATAATCGAGCTCGATTTCCTCGATCGCTTCTTCCTGGTCTGCATTGGTCGAACTGATCTTGAGACTGCCGGCAGCCAGAATGCAGCGGATTCCCTTGAATTTATCGCTTGTCATGATGGCGGCACGTTGCAGGGCCCTTTGCAGCAGTTCCCGTGAAATGACGAATTTGTTCTTGTATCCTTTCGGAATGACTCGGGTATAATCCGGGAATTTGCCTTCAACGAGTTTCGAGATCAGTTCGACATCACCGAATACAAAGCGGACCTGTGCACCGGAAAAATCGATCCTGACGGGATCTTCGGAATCTTCAAGCAGGCGTTGCAATTCAAGAATGGTTTTTCGCGGAATGATGACATCATTTTTGGGAAATTCCTGATCGGTTTCCATCTGGCAGAAAGCCAGACGGTGCCCATCGGTCGCAACGGCCTTGATGGTTTTGCCGTCAACCTGCAGCAGCAGGCCGTTCAGATAATAACGGATATCCTGCTGTGCCATGGCGAAATACACCATACTGAAGAGATTTTTCAGCGATTTCTGGGTAAGCGTTACTGATGTTTCATATTCAAGTGGCTGGGAAACGGTAGGAAAATCATCAGCTGGCAGGGTTTGCAACGAAAAACGGGATTTTCCGGCAGACACGACAAGCCGCTTGTCGTTTAAGGAAATCACGATATCGGACGAATCAGGGAGCGCCCGCAGGATATCGAGAAGCTTGCGGGCGGCAACGGTGGTGGTTGCATCTTCTTCCGTCGTACCGATTTCGGCATGGGTAACAATCTGGATTTCTGTATCGGTAGAAAGAAATGAAACGGCATTGCCTTCCTTACGTATCAGAATATTGGCCAGGATCGGCAAGGTATGTCTGCGTTCCACGATGCCGCTGACAGTTTGCAAAGGGCGAAGAAGATTGTCTCTGCCGGTTTTTACCAGTTGCATATTCTTTTCCTTGAAAAATAATTACTTTGTTTTTCGATAATTCGACTGTAATACTGTCAACCTTTCAAAGTTTGCTCAAGCACATGCAGTTCATGATTGCATTCAGGATTCTTCAAACGGTCCTGGGCAATTTTCCGGACAGCATGCAAAACGGTTGTATGGTCGCGTCCCCCGAACAATTCTCCAATTTCGGGAAGACTTTTCTGGGTCAGCTCTTTGGTCAGGTACATGGCTATCTGCCGGGGCCGTGCGATATTGGCCGGGCGTCTTTTGGAATACATGTCAGCTACCTTGATCCGGAAAAAATCAGCGACAGTTTTCTGGATATTTTCAACGGAAATTTGCCGGTTTTGTACGGACAACAGGTCTTTAAGGGCTTCTTTCGTGAGTTCGATCGTGATATCCCGTCCGTGAAAGCGTGAAAAGGCAAGTATTTTTCGCAGGGCGCCCTCGAGTTCACGGACATTGGAACGCAAATGTTTTGCAACGAAAAAGGCAACGTCATCGGACAGTTGAATACCTTCCTGTCCGGCTTTCTTGATCAGAATGGCGACGCGCATTTCAAGTTCAGGCGGTTCGATAGCGACGGTAAGTCCTGAATCGAAACGGGAAGTCAGCCTGTCATCCATTCCCGATATTTCTTTCGGGTAGGTATCGCTGGTAATGATAATCTGTTTTCTTGCCGCGATCAGTGCCTCGAAAGCATAGAAAAATTCTTCCTGTGTCCGGCTTTTACCGGAGAAAAACTGGATATCGTCGATGAGAAGCATATCCAGTGAATGATAATAGCGCTTGAAGTCATCGAAACCTTTTCGCTGGTAGGCCGTAACGACGTCACGGACGTATTGCTCGGCATGGATATAACGGATACGGGCGGATGGAATGTCCTGCAGGACTTGGTTGCCGATGGCATGAATCAGGTGGGTTTTTCCAAGGCCGACGCCGCCGAACAGGTAAAGCGGATTGTAGGAAACGCCCGGATTGTTGGCTACCTGAATGGCCGCAGCCCGGGCAAGCTGGTTGGCTTTGCCTGTCACAAAACTGTCGAAAGTCATTTCGGCATTGATTCGGCTTTGTTCGCGGACAGGTGTTTCCATAGCCGCAACCTTGTGATTGATTTCGACCGGACTGTTTTCGGATGACGATGAATCCATTCCGGAGACAGGCGAAACGGTTCTGGCCGGAGAAGAAGTCCGTGGTTGAGGGTTTAATATGAACTGTACTTCTACCGATGCGTCAAGAAACTGGGAAGCCAGTGCGGTGATTCTGTCCGCGTACTGGGTTTTGACCCAATCCAGCTTGAAACGATTGGGAGCGGCGATACGGAGTATGCTGTCATTGTAATCCAGCGGGACAAGAGGCTTTATCCACGCACTGAATTGCTGGGGAGTCAATTCCAGTTCCAGTCGCGACAAGCAGTTTTGCCAAAAATTTTTCATATTTCAACGATAAACCCTGCAATCGCTGTTTGCAGGTGAAAAGCGATTTTTGATATCCGATGAGAGGCAATCCGAAGTAGCAGGGTGAAGACCGGTACCTGTTTCCATAAATAGCTATTTTACCTTGAATCAGCCGAGTTATCCACAGGCGACGTCTGTTTTTTGACCGATTTCCGCATATCAGTACAGATTCATATTGACAGAAAGGGTGAAACTACGGTCTAATCATTGGTTCCTTGCGCATAACTTGATGTTTTGTTTTGATTAATGCAACCGATTGCCGGTAACTGATTGATCAGGGCAGATTGCATCATATTCTGAATTTTTTTTGCTGATTAGCGAGACCATCATGAAACGTACTTATCAACCCTCAGTCGTGCGTCGTAAACGCACCCACGGTTTTCGTGCCCGCATGGCAACCAAAAACGGCCGGGCAGTTCTGAATGCACGTCGTGCAAAAGGCCGTAAACGTCTGGCTGTCTAGGCTGGTATTCATCAAGCTGATTGTGTGAACGGAAAATTCTCTTCCGATCGGCGTATCGTCAAAACGGATGATTTTTCATCCGTTTTTCGTATGCGTCCATGTGCACGGACAGAACATTTTGTCCTATTTGCACGTTTGAACAAACTGACACATGCCCGGCTCGGCATCGTTGTCGCCAAGCGGTTTGCACCACGGGCCGTTACACGTAATACGGTCAAAAGAGTATGCAGGGAAGTATTCCGTTGTATGCAAATGCCGGCATTCGATTGTATTATCCGTATGACGTCTGCTGTGAATGCCCGCAAAGGACCGGCGACCAGTTCCCGACTGAAACGTATTCTTCGTGAGGAGGTGTACCGTTTGATCGCTTCACGGAAAACAAATCAGAAAAACCGACTATGGTGAAATCTCCCTTGAAATGGCTGCTTATCATTTTAATTCGGGGATATCAGTTGTGTATCAGCCCGTATCTGGGGCAAAATTGTCGTTTTTACCCGACTTGTTCGCAATATGCATTGAAAGCGATTTCCGTGCACGGCTGTTTCAGGGGAATTGTTCTGACACTTATGCGGTTATGCAAATGTCATCCGTTCCATCCGGGGGGTTATGATCCTGTACCTGAAAAAAAGTCCGGTTGTAATTGTGGTGTGTCGTTCGGAAATGACGGCAAAAATATTTGAAAAGTAAATTATGGACACCAAAAAACGTACTACGCTATTGCTGATTCTAGCAATATCGCTGTTTATGCTTTGGGATAACTGGCAGGTGTATCGTGGTGGTTCATCTCTGATATTCCGGCATGAAGCCAAAAAAACCGATCCCAATGCAAATTTGCCTGAGGTACCTGTGGAGACGGCGGCTGTACCGGTTGAAAAGGGAACGCCGCCTGTCGCTGCGGCGGCTGAAGCCCGGAAAGTTGTGCATGAAAAACAGCCTGAACTGGTTACGATAACAACGGATGTTCTCAAGGCGAAAGTGTCTTCCGATGGCGGTGTTTTCCAGTATTTGCAGTTGTTCAAGTATCCGGATACGGTTGATACAGAAAAGGACATGGTTCTTTTCAAATCGGAACCGCCGCATGTGTATCTCGCACAGACTGGTCTGACAGGTGGAGCGTATCCGAATCATGCAACCCGTTTCACGATTCGGCCCGGGGAGCGTTCCCTCGCTGATGGCATGGATGAAATCAAGCTGGTCATGGATGCCGAGCAAAATGGTGTTCGTCTGACAAAAACCTATACATTCAAACGGGGAAGCTATGTGGTCGATGTCAATCAGAAAGTGACGAATCTGACTAATGAGCCGATTGATGCTTCCCTGTATCTCCAGTTGTTGAGAGACAGCAGCAGGCCGGAAGGTCAGTCCCGGTTTATCAGTACATTTACCGGACCTGCCGTTTATTCACAGGACGACAAATTCCAGAAACTGAAGTTTGACGATATTGGTGAAGCCAAAGGTGCCAGCCACGTGACCAAAACCGATAACGGATGGATTGCGATGGTGCAGCATTACTTCGTTTCCGCTTTCATTCCGGAAGACAAGATTGATCGCGAAAACTATACCAAGAAAGTCGGAGAGGATCTTTATACAATCGGAACGGTTATTCCGCTGGGTACTCTTGGTCCGAATGCTTCTGCCGATAATGAATCAAGATTGTATGTCGGACCCCAGGAATCGGCTATTCTGGAGCAGACTGCACCCGGTCTGGAACTGGTCAAGGATTATGGCTGGCTGACGATTATCGCCAAACCGATTTTCTGGCTGATGACCCATATTCACAATGAAGTGGGTAACTGGGGATGGACGATCATCATTCTGACTTGTCTGATCAAGCTTCTTTTCCTGCCGTTGTCTGCGGCCAGTTACAAAAGCATGGCAAGGATGAAGCAGTTTACGCCAAGAATCCAGCAATTGCGTGAGCGTTACAAGGATGACAAGCAGCGCATGAACCAGGAATTGATGGCACTTTACAAGGCTGAAAAAATCAATCCTCTGGGAGGATGTCTGCCGGTCGTTGTCCAGATTCCGGTATTCATCTCACTGTATTGGGTATTGCTTGCCAGTGTAGAAATCAGAAATGCACCGTGGCTTGGCTGGATTCATAATCTGGCGGCACCTGATCCGTTTTTCATTTTGCCGATCGTGATGGCCGGATCCATGTTCCTGACCCAGAAAATGAGTCCGCCTCCACCAGACCCGTTGCAGGCCAAACTGATGATGTTTCTGCCGATCGTGTTTTCGATCACATTCTTTTTCTTTCCGGCGGGTCTGGTTCTGTACTGGGTCGTCAACAATTTGTTGTCAATTGCCCAGCAGTACTGGATTAACAAACGGTACGGGAATACACCAACCAAAAAAGCGGTCTAATTTCAGACCGCTCCCGAAAAAAGCCCGTGTGCATGCATGGGCTTTTTTGTGTCAGAAACTTTTTTGATGGAATGGGTGATGATCTGGTTGTTCGATCTCGACAATACTTTGCATAATGCCTCGCTTGCCATATTTCCGGAGATCAGTGCGAATATGAATGCCTTTCTCTCCGTATATATGAAAAAAAATGGTGATGTTCGTCTGTCGACTGAAGCGGCCAATCAGTTGAGGATCGAATACTGGAAACGATTCGGTGCGACTCTGCTGGGTATCAGCAAGGTTCTGGATCAGAGAGCTAGGGATTTTCTGGAAGCTGCCCATCGCTTTTATGATCTGAAGTCATTGCTCAGTGCGGAAAGAGGTCTTCCTGTATTGTTCAGAAAGCTGCCGGGCAGAAAAGTTCTTTTGACAAATTCGGCTTATCGTTATTCGGCAGACATATTGAAGCTGTTGGGGGTCCATCAATTTTTCGAAAAACATATTGCCATAGAATCCATGCGTGTTTTCGGAAAATTCGAACCCAAGCCATCCGGAAAATTTTTTCGCAAATTGTTGGCGATGCTTAAAGTACGACCGGAAGATTGTGTGCTTGTGGAAGATAATATCCATATTCTGAAAAAAGCCAAGGCAATGGGTATGAAGACTGTTCTGGTGACACGATATCTCGACAGGGGTCGTTTTTCCCAACATTCCTATCCATACCCGTCAGGAAAGAGACAGGCTGGCAGGCCGGCATTCATAGATCTGAAAATGACCTCTGTTCGCCGATTACCGCATTATTTGGAACGTTTTTGTTAATTTTTCATTTTGTCGTCAATTATGGGTACAACCAGATCCGGAGAAAGAAAACTGCAAATATTACAGGCACTGGCACAGATGCTTGAAGAACCACGTGGAGAAAAAATAACGACGGCAGCTCTGGCACGGCGTCTTTCCATATCCGAAGCGGCCCTGTACCGGCATTTTGCCAGCAAGGCCCAGATGTTCGAAGGTTTGATCGAATTTATCGAATCGAGCGTATTTGGCGTGATTAACCAGATTAACGAAAAGGAAGAAAACGGATTGCTGCAGACACAGTCTGTTTCCATGCTGCTGCTCAATTTCGCAGCACGTAATCCGGGTATGACACGGGTGATGATCGGCGATGCGCTGGTCAATGAAGATGGCCGCCTGCAATTGCGTATGAACCAGTTTTTTGATCGGGTTGAACTGACTCTCAGACAGTGTTTGCGTCTTGCGGTTGTCCAAGGACAAACCAAAGAAGAATGGGTCACAGTCAAAAGTAATTTGATGATGAGTTATATTATCGGCAAACTGTTCCGTTTTGTGAAAACACAATTCAAGGAAAATCCGACTGGAGGTATGCAGGAACAGATCAACTTCATTCTTTCCTGACAGGGTTGTTGTGGGAACTCCGGTGAGAAAATCACGTTTTGTGGCAGTCATTATCGATTGGAACTGTATACCGGAATTGCCGCAAATGGGGTTTCGGTTTTTGAAAAACTGATGCCGTTGGAAAAGGGATCGTTGGAAAGGCGGTTTGATGGACGGCGTTTTTTAATCCCGCGTCGGTATGATCAGGGGGGATGCTCCCGTTAATTGCCATGATAATGAGTCCTTCCTGATGGAAATTCAGGTCGGGTGCATTAAAATGACAATCAAATGTCGTTAGCGTAAACGTGGTATTTTCTGTTCGCTCTTTATCCTGTAATTGCTGTATCGCCGATTCTATTGTATGGCAGGTGGCTGACGCTGACTCTGAATGATTTTTCTTAAATTTTTCGTGAAAAATTCTCCTAAAATGAATTATAAAAATTTTTCGATTGGTCTGACTGGAGGGATCGGAAGTGGCAAAACACTGGTGGCGAACATGTTTGCCGATCTGGGCGCATCCGTTGTGGATGCAGATGAAGTCGCCAGAAATCTGACTGCTCCTGGCGGGGAAGGGATTGGGCCAATCCGCAAGGAGTTCGGTTCGCAATTCATTCGACCGGACGGAGCGATGGATCGTGCCATGATGAGGGAACATGTTTTCTCGGATGCCAGGGAACGTTTGAAGCTGGAAGCGATCCTTCATCCATTGATCAGGGACGTTTCGTTACGCCAGGCACAGGAAGCAAAAGGGGACTATGTCATTTTTGTCAATCCGTTGCTGGTCGAATTGCCGATATGGCACGGTATGGGAACAAGAGTGCTTGTTGTCGATTGTCCGGAAGAGTTGCAGGTTTCGAGAGTCATAAGGCGTAACAATATGTCGGCAGAACAGGTCAGGACCATTATGGCAACGCAGGCATCCCGGGAAAAACGTTTGTCGATGGCCGATGATGTCATTGAAAATGATCGTGGTATTGATGAGGTAGCGCGAAAAGTGGAATATTTGCATGCTGCCTATAAAAAACTGGCGGAAAATTCCGCTTCATGAGTTCGTACGGTTTGTTTTTTTCGTACGGTTCCTTCAGAATCGTGAGAAGATGAGACATCGACATTGAAAGAGGCCTCACATTGATAATTTACGAATACCCTTTCAACGAACGTATCCGTACTTTGTTGCGGCTTGAAGATTTGCATGAAAGATACTCCTTCTTTCTGCATCAGGGCCATGCCCTGCAACATCATGTCGCCCTGACAACTGTTTTTGAAATGCTGGAGGTCGCAAGCCGTTCCGATCTCAAGTCAGATCTCTTGCAGGAACTGGAACGCCAGAAACAAATATTGTCCGGATTTCAGTCACATCCGAATATTCAGAGAACTGTACTCGACGATGTATTGCGCGAAATCGATAATGTCAGTACGGCTCTGGTGAACACACATGGCAAAACCGGGCAGAGTATTCGGGAAAACGAATGGCTGATGAGTGTCCGGGGAAGAACCATTATTCCGGGAGGAGCTTGTGAATTCGATTTGCCGTCTTATTATGCATGGCAACATCGTTCTCCTGATGAACGGGCCAGGGATATTGCCGAGTGGTTCTCGCCCATGCAATCGCTGATCAACGCTGTCGGGTTGGTTTTGAGGTTGCTGCGTGCGTCAGGCATTCAGTTTAAAATAATCGCCCATTCCGGAAGTTATCAGCAAATGCTGCAGGGAAAGGTACACCAGATGTTGCGTTTGCGGATTGATTCCAGAAGTGGCGCTATTCCCGAAGCTTCCGCGAACAAATATATGCTCTGGATCCGGTTCACAAAGCAGGATGGCACGATGAAACCTAAACCGTTTGAGGAAGATATACCTTGTGAATTGACCTTATGCTGAGACATGGTTACGATCGTTAAATGCCCCGTATGTGGCAAAGAAGTGGAATGGAAGGAATCTAACCGGTATCGTCCGTTTTGTTCCGAGCGTTGCAAACAGATCGATTTGGGCGCATGGGCGGAAGAAAAATACAAGGTTTTCGCTGTTGAGGATGAGGACAGTGAGGATGACGGAACGATCGGGGTAAAATGAGTTTCGATGGCAAAAGGAAATTTGTCTTGATAGTCTTGATAAGTTGGAATGCTTAGGCAATAATTTGCATTATGTGCAAAACAGTTCTTCATTCAGCAGTTATTCTTCTCACCCAGCACTGGCGTTGGCGCAAGCCAAGAGCCTGATAACTTCCTATGCGCTTTTCGTGCGCGCCTTTCTTCTGATTCCGACTGGTTCTGAATATCGAGCCATAACCGGATAAAGCACGGATCAATTGTGTTTCCCAAAAAATATTGCAAGGGTGATGTCATGTTGCTGATGATAGACAATTACGATTCCTTTACCTATAACCTGGTTCAGTATTTCGGTGAACTGGGAACCGATGTCGAGACTTACCGCAACGACGAGATATCTCTGGATCAGATCGAAAAGCTGAATCCGGATCATATCTGTATTTCTCCGGGGCCAAAGACACCCTATGAGGCGGGTATTTCTCTGGAAGTATTGAGATATTTCGCCGGCAAAAAGCCTATTTTCGGTGTTTGTCTTGGCCATCAGTCCATCGGTGCGGCATTCGGTGGAAAAATCGTTCGGGCCAAGCAGGTCATGCATGGCAAAACTTCTCCTGTTTTTCACAATGACAAAGGTGTTTTCCGGGGATTACCCAATCCGTTTACCGTAACCCGGTATCATTCACTGGCAATTGAGAGGGAAAGCCTGCCGGAATGTCTGGAAATAACGGCCTGGACGGAAGATGGAGAAATCATGGGAGTCCGTCATAAACAATACGCCATTGAAGGAGTGCAGTTCCATCCGGAGTCCATTCTTTCCGAAGAAGGTCATTCATTGCTCAGTAATTTCATCGGGAGGCAGTCATGACATCGATCAAGCCACAGGAAGCACTTTTAAGATGTATTGAACATCGTGAAATTTTTCATGATGAAATGCTGTCGCTGTTCCGCAGTATCATGAGCGGAGAGATGTCACCACTCATGATAGCGGCACTGACGATCGGACTCCGTGTCAAAAAGGAAACGGTTGGTGAAATTGCTGCAGCAGCACAGGTGATGAGGGAATTTTCCCTGAAAGTGAAGGTAAGGCACCCAGAAAATCTTCTCGATATTGTCGGAACAGGGGGGGATGGTGCTCATACTTTCAATATTTCGACGGCATCCATGTTTGTTGCCGCAGCCTGTGGTGCACAGGTGGCAAAACATGGAAGCCGCAGTGTGTCATCGTCTTCGGGGAGTGCTGATCTGCTGGAAGCGCTGAATGTCAATATCGATCTTTCTCCCGAACAGATCGCCCGATCTATTGAAGAGGTCGGTATCGGTTTCATGTATGCCCCCAATCATCATGCAGCCATGAAACATGCAAAGGCCGTACGTGAGGAACTGGGAGTGAGGACGATTTTCAATATCCTCGGGCCTTTGACGAATCCTGCTTATGCCGACAATATCATGATGGGAGTCTTTCATCCCGATCTTGTCGGCATTCAGGTTCGTGTTTTGCAGAAAATGGGGTTGAAACGGGCTCTGGTTGTCTGGGGAAGGGACAATCTGGATGAAATTTCCTTGGGGGCCAGTACGCTTGTCGGTGAACTGTCGGACGGAAAAGTCCGTGAATATGACATTCATCCCGAAGATTTCGGTATCAGGATGTATGCCAGCAGGAATTTTCAGGTGGCCAATGCCGAAGAATCCAGGCGGATCGTTCTGGATACGCTGAACAACAGACCGACCCCGGCGGCAGATATCATTGCCCTGAATGCCGGTGCGGCATTGTATGCTGCCGGTAAAGCCAGGTCAATTGCCGATGGTCTGGCTCAGGCAAGAGCCGCGATTGAGTCGGGTGCTGCCCGGATGAAACTGGATCAGTTTGTCGGATTTACACAATCCGTTAACCGGAATTAGGAGCACGTTGTTATGTCGGATATTCTGCACAGGATTCTTTCCGTCAAGAAAACCGAAATCGAGGATGCCAGACGGAAACAGTCATTTGCCGCCTTGCAGGCGCAGGTGGAAGGCGATATCGGGATCAGGAACAATCGGCGCCATTTTGAAGGTGCGCTTCGGGCAAAATTGGCAGAAGGGGTATCTGCGGTTATTGCCGAGGTAAAAAAGGCATCCCCTTCCAAAGGTATTATACGGGAGTTGTTTTATCCCGCGGAAATTGCGGCAAGCTATGAAAAATATGGCGCAGCCTGTTTGTCAGTACTTACTGATAAAGAGTTTTTCAAAGGGGATCCGGGCTATTTGATCGAGGCGAAAAGAGCTTGTACCTTGCCGGTGTTGAGGAAAGATTTCATGATTGATCCTTATCAGGTTTACGAAGCTGCAGCATGGGGCGCCGACTGTATTCTGCTGATCGTTGCCGCGCTGGAAGACAGTCAGATGGCGGAGCTTGAGGCATGTGCATCCGGTCTGGGTATGAATGTTCTGGTTGAAGTTCATAATGCGGAAGAGCTGGAGCGCGCATTGCAACTTGAAACAGCTCTTCTCGGAATCAATAATCGTGACTTGAAAACATTCAGAACGTCTATCCAGAATACAATCAATTTGTTGCCGGGTTTGCCAAAAGACAAGCTGGTTGTTACAGAATCAGGGATTTTGCAAAGAGATGATGTTCTCAGGATGAGAGAAGCCGGTGTAAACGCCTTTCTGGTTGGAGAGGCTTTCATGCGTGCAAAAGAACCGGGCGAAGAACTGGCAAAACTTTTTGCCTGATTTCTTCGCCATCGCATTCGGTGATAGCGGTAGAATTTTGTCAGGTTTTCCGCGATTGCAACCAGTGCCGGCGGGCGTCTTTCATTGAAGCAGTTTCTTCCTTGGATAAGGTCAGAGTATACTTCGGAGCGTGTTCGCCGACCAGGACGGTATCGAATTTCATCAGTTCATCCCGGCGGAAAACGTGAATACTGACGGTCTCGCCGGTTGAATAGCGTGCAAGCTGCTTTTCAAGGTTGGCGACCGGATTTTCCGCCGAGACTCTCAGGCCGTCGATAGCCAGCAGAACATCGCCTGCCGAAATACCTGCCCGATGAGCCGTTCCTCCCTCGTAAACATGGGTGACAAGGCAATCGCTTCCTGAACGCTTGACCCGTATGTCCAGTCCCGGTTTTGTGTTGTTGCTCATATCGTTCATGGAAACACCGAATGAGGCGAGCAGGTCTTTTAGTGGCGGTGTTTCGGTGCCATAAATATATTTCTGGAAAAATTCGCGAAGATTCAGTCCACTGATTTCCTGTATGAGTGTTTCCGCTTCAGAGTCAGTGATTCCGCGATTTTTACCCCGGTAAAAATCGCGGCCGTATCGCTGCCATAGTGCACGCATGACATCATCGAGTGATTTGGAATGGTTCGTTTCCAACCGGATGGTCAAGTCAAGTGCCAGGGCAACAAGGGAACCTTTCGTGTAATAGCTGACCAGTGCATTCGGGGAGTTTTCATCCTGCCGATAATATTTGATCCATGCATCGAAACTGGCTTCGGCAACACTTTGTTTGAGATGTCCACGTCCACGCATGACATTGTTGATAGTATTGGCAATTTGCTGCAAGTAAGTACTTGCATCTATGATGCCGCTCCGGGCAATGGTCAGGTCATCGTAATAACTGGTGAATCCCTCAAAGAGCCACAAAAGCCGGGTGTATGTTTCCTGTTGCAGATCATAGGGAGCGAAAACCGCCGGTTTGATTCGTTTGACGTTCCATGTGTGAAAATATTCATGACTGCAAAGTCCGAGAAATTGCAGATAGTCCTCATTGATTTTCTGTGGGGCGGTGGCATGGCTGTTTTTGGCCGGCAGGGATGATCTCGAACAAAGCAGGGCTGTCGAGGATCTGTGTTCCAGACCGCCATAACCGTTTTTGACGACCATGATCAGAAATATGTATCGTGTGACAGGCGCTTTTCGGATTTCCGGTTCGAAAAGAGCTATTTCGGTTTCGCAAATTTTTCTGAGGTCATTTTCGATTCTTTCCAGATCGATATTCGGGACTCGTCCGGTAATGGCGATTTCATGCGGTATGCCGAATGCTTCAAACCGGCCGAGAATGAAGTTTCCCATTTCAACAGGGGAATCGATCAGTTCATCATAATTTTCCGCTCTGTAAGTTCCGAAGCCATAACGTTTTGCTTCGTATTCAGGCAGTGCAGTGGCGACACGCCATGATTTTGCCGCCGGATCCGCCGGTTTTCTGATATCCACAATATGCGGGACAGTTTCGTGACCGATAGCTTGAAGGAAAACGCTTGATCCGTTGAAGAAAGCATGGGTCTGGTCGAGATGGGCGGATCTGACTGAAAGGTCCCAGGCATAGACGTCATAGGTTACGGTGAGTGCTCCCGGGCAAGGGGTTGCCTGCCAGGTGTGCTTGTCGAGTTTGGACAAACTGACCGGCAGATCTTTGCAAACAGCGTGAATCTGCACGATGTTCCGGGCAAATTCCCTGATCATGTAACTGCCCGGTATCCATGCAGGCAGTCTGAACAATTGTCCCTTCTCATCCGGATCGGTGACGGTGACGGTTACACGGAACAGATGTGCGTTCAGATCCAGGGTTTCGATGGAATAATGAATAGCCTGTGTCATATCGTCGATTTGCTGTTTCAAATAGGTTTGTTTAGAGAACAGGTGCCAGCCATTGCTCGATTTGTTCTTCGGAAACGCGACGTCTTTTCGCCATATCCGTTACCTGATCCTTTCCGATCTTGCCGAGTGTGAAGTAATGGGCTTCAGGATGGGCAAAATAGAATCCGGTAATGGAAGCAGTCGGTAACATGGCATAGGATTCCGTCAGACTCATACCGATTTCTTCGCATTTCAGGATGCTGAACAGATCGCTTTTGACGGTATGTTCAGGACAGGACGGATAGCCGGGAGCCGGTCGTATGCCCCGGTATTGTTCTTTCATTAATTGTACGTTTGTCAAATGTTCATCCGGAGAATAACCCCATAAATCCCTTCGGACCAGTTGATGCAGGTATTCCGCCAGCGCTTCCACGAGTCGGTCTGCCAAAGCCTTGAGCATGATGGCATCGTAATCGTTTTGTACCGCCTCGAATTTTTCGAGTTGTTTTTCGATACCGACCCCGGCTGTCACGCCGAACAGTCCGATGTAGTCCCTGATGCCGGAAGATTTCGGGGCGATGAAATCGGCAAGACACTGATTGGGGCGGGCTATACCGTCGATAACCGGTCTTTCCATCTGTTGTCTGAGGCCATAATAGGTGAATGCAACTTTCGAACGGGTTTCATCGGTGTAAATCTCGATGTCGTCGTCATTGACACTGTTGGCTGGCATCAGCGCAATGGTGGCATTGGCTGTCAGCCATTTTCCCCGGATCAGTTTATCCAGCATTTTTTTGCCGTCGTCAAAAACTCTTCTGGCTGTTTCACCTTGGACGGCATCGCCAAGTATGTCCGGATAGGAACCTGCCAAATCCCAGACGCGGAAAAAGGGTGACCAGTCGATATAATCCGACAAGACGGCAAGATCGATATTTCTGAGAAACCGCTGGCCGAGATAAACCGGTTTTCTGGGAGCACCATCGCCTTCAAAGGAGAGTCTGGCCTTGTTGGTGCGAGCTTCTTTGAGGGACAACAGTTTCTTCGGTTTCTTTTGCGCATGCAGTTCGCGGATATGTTCATAGTCGTCTGCCAGCGTTTTGATGTATTTTTCGCGCATGCTGTCGGACAACAGGGCCTGGATGACGGTAACGGTACGGGAAGCATCGGGAACCTGAACGACCGGTCCTTCGTAATTCGGGGCGATCTTGATGGCGGTATGCGTTTTGCTTGTTGTCGCTCCGCCGACAAAAAGCGGGATTTTGCGTGAACGGAAATACTCGTCACGCTGCATTTCACTGGCGACATGCATCATTTCTTCCAGCGAGGGGGTGATCAGGCCGGACAACCCGATGGCATCGGCGTTGACTTCCTTGGCCTTGGCAAGAATCTCCTCGCAGGGAACCATGACACCCATATTGATCACGTCGAAGTTGTTGCACTGAAGAACGACAGCCACGATGTTTTTTCCGATATCGTGGACATCGCCTTTCACGGTGGCGATCACGATTTTGCCTTTCGATTGGGTGCTCCCACTCTGCCGTTTCTGTTCCTCGATATAGGGAACCAGATAAGCGACAGCCTGTTTCATGACGCGTGCCGATTTGACGACCTGAGGCAGGAACATCTTGCCTTGCCCGAAAAGATCGCCAACGGCATTCATGCCATCCATAAGCGGTCCTTCGATCACTTCGATGGGTTGACCACCTTTTTTGAGAATTTCCTGAAGTGCCTCGCCGGTATCTTCGGTAATGAAATCGGTCAGTCCGTGGACGAAGGCATAAGTCAGACGTTTGGCGACAGATTCTGTGCGCCACTGGAGGTTGTCGTTTTCTTTTTTGGCTCCGGCCTGGAATTCGTTGGCGACTTCGATCAGGCGTTCCGTGGCATCCGGTCGCCGGTTGAGTACCACATCTTCGACCCGTTCACGCAAGGCTTCAGGAATTTCATCGTACACGCCGATCATGCCGGCATTGACGATACCCATTGTCATCCCGGCCGCAATGGCATGGTAAAGGAAAACGGTATGAATTGCTTCACGTGCGGGATTGTTTCCGCGCAGGCTGAAACTGACATTGGAAACGCCGCCGCTTATTTTCGCATGAGGCAGATTTGCCTTGATCCATCGTGTCGCCTCAATGAAATCGACTGCATAATTGTTATGTTCGTCGATACCGGTGGCAACAGCGAATATATTGGGATCGAAAATAATATCTTCGGCAGGAAAACCGATGGTATTGACCAGCAAGTCGTATGCCCGTTTGCAAATCGAAATCTTGCGTTCGTAGGTATCGGCCTGACCGGCTTCGTCGAAAGCCATGACGATTACAGCCGCGCCGTATCGCCGGCAGAGTTTTGCCTGACGCAGAAATTCGGCTTCTCCGGCTTTCAGGGAAATCGAATTGACGATGGATTTTCCCTGAAGACATTTCAGACCGGTTTCGATCACTTCCCATTTTGAGGAGTCGAGCATAACCGGAACCCGTGCGATTTCCGGTTCGGATGCGATGAGATTCAGAAAACGGCGCATGGCACTGACGGAATCAAGCATGGCTTCATCCATGTTGATGTCGATAACCTGTGCGCCGTTTTCAACTTGCTGGCGCGCGACAGCCAATGCCTTGTCGTATTCTTCGTTCAGAATCATGCGGGCAAATGCTTTCGAGCCGGTTACGTTGGTCCGTTCGCCGACATTCACGAAAAGGGAAGAGTCGTCTATTGTGAAAGGCTCAAGGCCCGATAAACGCATGGCGGGCGAAACGACCGGTATCTTTCTGGGGGGCAACGGTGCGACTGCCTTCGCTATAGCCCGGATATGATCGGGGGTGGTACCGCAACATCCGCCGACGACATTGATGAAACCGCTTTCGGCAAATTCTTTCAGAAAGGCCGATGTATCTTCCGGAAGTTCATCGAATCCGGTTTCACTCATCGGATTGGGAAGTCCCGCGTTCGGATAAATACAGATGTAGGTATCTGCTATCCGGGAGAGTTCTTCGACATAGGGCCTCATCAGCGCGGCACCGAGTGCGCAGTTCAGACCCACGGTAAGTGGTCTGGCATGCCGGATGGAATGCCAGAAGGCCGTCACCGTCTGTCCTGAAAGAATCCGGCCTGACGCATCCGTTACCGTTCCGGAAATCATGAGCGGCAATTTCTTGCCTGTCGTTTCGAAAAATGAATCAATCGCAAAAAGTGCCGCCTTGCAGTTTAACGTGTCAAATACGGTTTCGACCAGCAGTAAATCAACACCTCCTTCAACCAGTCCGCGGATCTGTTCCGAATAGGCTTCGACAAGCTGGTCAAAGGTAATATTGCGGGCCCCCGGATCATTGACATCAGGTGAAATCGATGCCGTACGCGGTGTCGGGCCTATCGAGCCCGCCACAAAACGGGGGTGTTCTGGTGTGGAATATTTATCGCATATTTTTCTCGCAATCCGGGCGGACTGGACATTCATCTCGTAGACGAGATGTGCCATATGGTAATCTTCCTGGGCGATTGTCGTTGCGCCGAATGTGTTGGTTTCAATGACATCAGCTCCCGCTTTCAGGTATTGTTCGTGTATGGCAGAGATGATGTGCGGCTGGGTCAGTGACAGCAGTTCATTATTACCCTTGACGAACAGTTCCCTGTCTCCTGCCGAGGCAGGTGGAGCGAAATTGATAAATCGTCCGTTTGGGCCACCTCTGTAGTCCTCTTCAGTCAAGCCGTAGCGCTGGATCATGGTGCCCATGGCACCGTCCAGAATGAGAATACGGTGCGACATGATTTCGCGAAGAAGGTTTTCAGTTGAATTATTTTCCATTTGGATAACAGATAGCTGGCACAAGAAGAAAAACCTTTGCCGAATTTGTATTATGGTAAAAAACAGGTGTGAAGATGAAAATTATACTGGAATCGAATGGGCCCCGCGATTCGGTATGCCGCTTTCATGATTCAGTTTGGAGAGGGGGATTGCCGGTGCGGCGAAGAATCAATCGTCTGTTTGGGGTTTGGCATGTTGGAATCCGTATTCGAAAGCTCGGAAAAAATGGTTTTTTCCGAGCTTTTTCATGGTTGTCATTGCCTTGATCTGTTTGTTATCGTCCGGATTGTCTGTCGGGCTTGGGAAATGAAATGGCGGAAATTCCATCCGGTCCTGTCAGGAGCGGATGGAATGGATGATTTCAGGGCAAGGACTTCAGTTTTCTGTTGATTTCGTCGGCATCGGCAGCGCCCGGAACCCGCGTCCCGTCAGTAAAGAAAATCGTCGGAGTTCCTTTGATATTCAGTTTCTGGCCGAGTTCACGAATTTTTTTATCCGGGAATGTACAATCGTTCTTTGCCTTTTCCGGCATTTTGTCGTTGATCATCCAGTTTTTCCATGTCTGTGCCGGGTTGCCGGAACACCAGACATTTCTGGAAATTTCTACCGACTTTTCGGAAAGGATGTTGTATGGATACAGATAAATTGTTACATCATCGACATTGCGCAGATTGTATTCAAGTTGTTTGCAATAGCGGCAGTTCGGATCGGAAAAAACAGCTATTTTCCCTTTTCCGTTTCCTTTGACGATCTGTATGGCCAGGTCTTTTGGAAGGTCAGAGAAATCGACGATGGTAATTTTCCGGAGTTTCTCGTCCGTATAGTCTTTTTTGGTTTGAAGGTCCATGATTCTTCCGACAAACAAATATTGCGCCTGTTTGTCCGTATAGACGAGATTGTTTCCGATCTGGACTTCATACAATCCTGAGTAGGGTGTTTTGACAATGGTTTCTTTCTTGACATCCACGCCAAGATATTCCCTGAATCGCTGCTGGATCGTGGTTTCGGGAGAAGACGATGCGAATACAATCTGCCCGAACAACAAAAACACTACCGGTATGAAACGTTGTATGAAATGTGAAAACAGACTGTTCATGAAAAAGTTCCTAGGATAATTTTTGCAAAGGATAGGACAAGCGGGCAGTCTTGGCTATCATTGCCTTCAGATATTTCTCGTGTGCGCAAGAAAAAGCAATCTTATATAATGAAAAACGACAAGTTCGTGATTTTTTTGTTACAATTCACGTTTCGCTGATGTAGCTCAGTTGGTAGAGCAACTGATTCGTAATCAGTAGGTCGGAGGTTCGACTCCTCTCATCAGCACCAGAGAATAATCCAAAGCCATCCCAAGATGTCTTTTAAGCCGCGTAAATTCAACAGTTTACGCGGCTTTTTTTGTTTTTGTCGCCCTGTAACGTCCTCGTTGGTCTTTTGAAAAAAGGCCTGGTTCGAAGTTTTTCAGCGATTCAGTTGTTTCTGTATCCATACCATGATCATGGTGACGACGTAATCCTGTTGTTGTCGTGATAATGCCGTGTTGGGCGTTATTCCGTGCCATTTTCGTAGGCAGTTCCGGCAACAGGTGCCTGTTGCGTGTTGTGCGATAAATACGGGGTGGCCGCGCATGGGAGTCTGTTTGCCATCGTTGGGTATTTTTGCCGGTGCCAGACGGGTCCGGACAAAATCCTGTGCATGTCGGACTACGGTTTCAAGGCCCTTGTCCTGAATATACTGCAATTCCTTTTGTTTCAGCCTGAAACTGTTCCTGAATGCTGAATGTGAAAGGGCGACAAGCCGTTCCTGAAAGAAATGTTCCCTGTCGGGCAGTACGACCAGATGATCGTGTCGGATCGTGAAGTTCTCCGTTCCGGGTGTTTCGCTGTGTACCGGATCATGGGGGGAAGGAACGGAAGCAATATTCGGACTGTCTTCCCAGAAATCCTTTTGGGTTGGCTTCATGCCGGATTTTTGTGAATGGCTCATATGAATCGGGAAGCGGATCGATGACAGGGAAGAGGGGTGCGAGCCGGAATTTCCTTTTGTCGGGCGTGATACGAAAAAAACATGTGGCCGTCCGGAACGCATTTTTCGATATCGTGACCGATGTATCCGGATATTTGCATTAGTGTTGCCGTGATGGTTTATATTGCCGTCTACCCCGGATAAAGGCTGTTTTTTCGTCCACATCATCCAGCCAGCCGTTTCGGGTGGCATAAACATGGTCGAAACGGGCGGCATAGGGTTTGATATCCAGAACCGGGGTTTTGTCCAGTATGTCGACGCCACGAATATGCAGAATGTTGTTTTCGACTTTCAGCAATTCAACAATGCTCAGGCCGATTGCATTGGGACGCAGTGGTGTACGTGTTGCAAAAATACCATGTTCCATGTCTTGCAGGAATGATTTGACGATCAGTTTCGGTTTGCCTGCATTGTGCAGGTGGTAGATCAGATAAAGATGGGAAAAGCCTTCTATGTCTTTTAATCCTTCGGTGAATTCAGGAAAGACCTCAACGGTTCCGTAGCAGTCTTGTGCGAAAACAGGTTGAGCAGGTGTTTCAATAGCGTTGTAGTGCTCACTGTGGATAATGCCGACGGGTGAGAAAGAGAGATTCATGGTGGGTCGCTGTCGGAAATTTTTTCAGTCGTTTGTGGTAAATGAAAGTAGTTTGCCGGAGTGGTTAACCGTGTTTCTGTTGTCTGTATCCTTTTTTACGGGAGAATCGGATAGTGTATCTTTTGCCGGGATGCTTTTTTGCGGATAAGTCGTTTCGGCAGATGGAAAAGTCCTGCCCGATCACTGGTATTGCCTGATGGATTCTTTTTGCCGGTTATGCAATATATTTCAAAGTATAATTCATATTTTGACCGGTGCTATCTTCTGTGCGGTTCAGTTCCTGGAGAGAATTAACGGTTTAACGGTTCAATTGACGAGAGTTGTATGACTAAGCTGGCGCAAAAAAAAGTTTGTCTGGATTGTGGAAAGTCCTTTGTGGGCAATCCTCGTGCACGGTATTGTCCCGGATGCAGGGAACTGCGGCGGACGAGAAACAATCATGAAGGAGCGGAAAAAAGCAATCCTGGTCCGGTCAGGCGTTCCGGGTCGTCGCGAATGGAATCGCTTAAAAAATATATATCTTTCTCGCGTTTGGCTATTTTGAATATCATTTTTCTGGTTGTCGGACTTTCCTATGCCTGGTACCTGAATAGCCAGCCTTTCAGCATGGAGACGCAGCAGAAACTGGAGGCTTTCGCGCCAACGAATATGGCTTTGATCACGTTGCTTGTTTTGGGGAGTGGTGTACGTTTTTTTTATGGGTATAAAGACAAAAAAACAGGCAATCCGTTCTGGAGAGAGAACTACTGGAAGCAGCTGGTCATGTGGCTGTGCGGTTTGGCTTTCACTGAATGTATGGCGCTTTATTTTGTATTTTCCTGATTTGAAAGAGTTTCTCAAAACGGCTGATGCAAATGCATCAGCCGTTTTTTTTGGGGGGGAGGAAGATAGGAAATCCGTCACAGGATTGACACATTGTTTTTCTAACATGGCGCTGTTCAATAGTCCGTTTGAATATGGACTCAACCAAGGAGCATCCATGTCATGATTCAATTGGAAAATGTCAGTGTCAGATATGAAGATACGGTTGCCTTGCATCCGGTTTCTCTCGGAATCCATGAAGGACAGTTTACCGTTCTGCTCGGTTCATCCGGTGCGGGAAAATCCACTTTTCTAAGATGCCTTAACCTGATGCATTCCCGAATTAGCGGTCGGGTGCGTGTTTCCGGTTTCGATGGAAACTGGAACAGAAAAGCACTGCAGAAACTTCGTCGTGAAACAGGGATGATTTTCCAGCAGCATCAATTGATCGAAAGGCAATCGGCGCTTCAGAATGTTTTGATGGGAAGGTTCGGGTATCACTCTGTTTTGCGTTCTCTGTTCCCGCTATCGGAGGCAGAGCAGAAATTGGGGCTGCAAAGCCTGAAACGGGTAGGGTTGCTTGACAAGGCACTGTGTCGGGTAAACCAGTTGAGTGGCGGCCAGCAACAGCGGGTCGGTATTGCCAGAGTGCTTGCGCAACAACCCAAAACCATTCTTGCAGATGAACCGGTTGCAAGTCTTGATCCTGCAACAGCGGATGAAGTGCTGGAGTTGCTGCATTCTATTTGTCGTGAAGACGGTATCTCCGCGGTTGTCAGTCTGCATCAGGTTGATCTGGCAAGGAAATATGCAGACCGGATTATCGGTCTGGCTGGAGGTCGCGTCGTTTTTGACGGTGTTCCCGAAACGTTGACCGAAGCCGGAATTGAAGAGCTTTACAGGAACAGACGTTCCGGCACAGAAGCGTCAATGGCGGACCCGTTGCCGAATTTTTCCCTTCCATTAGCGAGTTAAGGAGTCATTGTGAAGAAATTCATATCAGCATGTTGTGCCGTGTTTTTTTCATTGGTTACTGTTATGGCGAATGCGGTCAATCCGGATCCATCCACATTGAAAGTGGCTCTGTTACCGGACGAAAATGCTGCAACGATTATCAAGAAAAACCGTCCACTCCAGGAATATCTCGAAAAGAAACTGGACAGGAAAGTTCAACTGATCGTTACCACTGATTACTCGTCCATGATTGAAGCCATGCGTCATGGTCGCCTGGATCTGGCTTATTTCGGTCCGCTTTCCTATGTTCTCGCCAAACAGAAAAGCGAAATCGAACCTTTTGCCGCGATCAGGCAAAAAGGAAAAACGACCTATCAGGCGGTAGTGATCGCCAATACTTCTGCCGGAATAGACAGGATTGAGGATATTGCAGGAAAAGATGTGGCTTTCGGTGACAAGGCGTCCACTTCCAGTCATCTGATTCCGAAATCGATGCTGGCGGAGAAAAAACTGTATGCCGGACAGAATTACAGGGAACATTTTGTCGGAGCGCATGACGCAGTTGCCATGTCGGTTCAGAACGGTCATGCACAGGCCGGCGGTTTGAGCAAACCCATATTCGAGACCTTGGTTTCGCGTGGCATGATCAAACCGGAGAAAGTCAAAGTCATTGCTGAATCGGAACCCTTTCCGCAATATCCCTGGACCATGCGTTCGGATTTGGATCCGCAGCTGAAACAGAAGATCAAAAGTGCCTTTATGGAAATAAATGATCCGGCTATATTGAAACCATTCAAGGCAGAAGGGTTCGGTGCCGTAACGGACAAGGATTACGATGTTGTCCGTAATCTGGGCAGTTTGCTGAAACTGGATTTGTCAAAGTTCTGATTGATCAGGGGGTGATATGTCTGTTTCCGCTGAATTTTCTCCTTTTCTGAATGCCTGTCGACATGCATGGAACCGCTTTCTGGTGACTTTTGCGATTCTTGCTATTGTCGTTGCAGGGTGTTGTTATTATGCCGGCCTGTTCGATGTGGAAAGGCTTGCCGATGGAGCGCCGAGTCTGGCCAGTCTGGTTTCCGAAATGTTTCCGCCCGATTTTTCCCGGTTGAAGGATTGGGGCGGACCACTTGTCGATACGTTGGCGATGAGTGTCGCCGGAACAGCGATAGCAGTCGTGTTATCGTTGCCTCTGGCGATATTGGCGGCCAGAAATACCAGTCCGCATCCATTGGTCTTCCATCTATGCCGCGGTTTTTTAAATGGTCTGCGTTCCATTCCGGAACTGATTATGGGTATTGTCTTTGTCGCTGCGGTCGGATTCGGAGCGTTGCCCGGAGTTCTTGCACTGGCTTTCCATTCGGTCGGTATGGTTGCCAAGTTTTTTGCGGAAGCGATCGAACATGTTGATCCGGCACCAGTTGAAGCGGCAAGAGCCGCCGGTTGCAGCCCTTTGCAAGTCATTTTTCATGGCATTGTTCCGCAGGTATTTCCGCAAATGGCTGATACGGCCATTTATCGTTGGGAATATAATTTTCGCGCTTCGACTGTCATGGGAATGGTCGGAGCCGGAGGCATCGGGTTCGAACTGATCGGTTCCTTGCGGATCATGCAATATCAGGAAGTATCGGCCATTCTGATCGTCATTTTGTTGATGGTCACTTTTGTTGATGTATTCGGTTCGTGGTTGCGCAGGAAAACACAATAGGGATCGAGGTGGAAAATGAATAAGCCTAAAGTTGTATTGACTCATTGGGTTCACCCGGAAATTATCGAATTGCTGCGGGAAAAGGCTGAAGTCGTCGCCAATCCGGGCCGGAAAACACTTCCGAGAGAGGTATTGCTGGAAAGGGCGAAAGATGCCGATGCCTTGATGGCTTTCATGCCGGACTGTATTGACGAGGCCTTTCTGAAGGCCTGTCCCAGATTGAAAATTATCGCTGCGGCCCTGAAAGGATTCGACAATTTTGATGTGGATGCTTGTACCCGTCATGGTGTATGGCTGACTATCGCACCGGATCTCTTGACGATTCCTACAGCAGAACTGACAGTAGGCCTGGTTCTGGGTATCACAAGGAATATGCTTGAGGGTGACAGGCATATACGGAGTGGACAATTTGCCGGGTGGCGCCCGGAACTTTATGGGCTCGGATTGTACGGGCGGACAGCCGGTATTGTCGGTTTGGGGCTTGTGGGCAGAGCTGTTGCTGAACGCTTGAAAGGGTTTGGCATGAATCTGGTTTATTCTGATGAAATTTCACTGCCGCCTGATGAAGAAGAACAGCTTGGGCTTACGAAAGTGACCTTTTCAGGATTGCTGGATTCAAGCGATATCGTTATCCCTTTGCTGCCGTTGACGGACCGGACGTTTCATTTGTTTGACAGAAATGCATTGGCAAGGATGAAGAAAGGCAGTTATCTGGTCAATGCCTGCCGTGGCTCGGTTGTTGATGAAATGGCCGTTGTCGAATCTCTTGAAAAGCGGCATCTTGCAGGGTATGCGGCCGATGTTTTTGAAATGGAAGACTGGATTCGTCCGGACCGTCCCCGTTCGATCCCGAAGGCATTGCTGGAGAATACGGCGCAAACATTTTTCACCCCACATCTGGGGTCGGCCGTAGATGATGTCAGGATAGAAATTGAACGTTATTGCACCCGGAGTATTTTTCAGGCACTGGATGGCAAAATTCCCGAAGGGAAGGTAAATGATATCTGTTGAGCAAGACAGGATTCTGGAAAAAAGGACAGCATAAGCTGTCCTTTAGTTTTTTCAGTGCAGAGATGACGAACTTTTGTTTTTTTCCCGTTCTTCTTCGAAATGTTCATAGATTCGGGGAAGATTGGAAATCATTTTTGTAACCAGTTCTTCCCGTTCGTCGGCAGGAATTTGCTGGCATCCGGATATTTCGGGAATATATTCTGAATAGAGGGTCAGTATGGGAGTCAACAAGCCTTCCTGTTTGCCGGCTTCAACCATTTCTTTCCAGCTGTCGCGGCGCATGTCCATTCCCAGTATGAATCCATATGCCCATTCGTTCGCGCCGCATTTGCCATCGGGGTCGGCATACAGGAATGGATAATATTCATCGTTGCGTTTCAGGACGGAATCGATGTGTTCCCAATGCTGGGCGAGTGCTCCCATGATCTGGTCGGATTCTTCCTGGTTTTTGAATTCCGGCATTTTGCCACCGAAAATAACAGGAAGATATTCTTTTGCACTGACAGGGACCGGACTGGTGATGAGAGCGCATAGAAAACCGTCCAGTACTTCCATGTGCATGGCATTTTCAGAGGCATGTGAATCTAGGTAATGTTCCAATGCGTCAAGTTGCTGGTTGGACAGCTTGGGCGATGTTTCCTTGTGGTTCAGAAAATCGTCAAGTGCGCTGAGCATGGCAGCAGCGTTTTCTTTTTCGTTATCGGAATTTTGATTGGACATAAGTGGCTGTAATAGAGGTTAAAGGAATTGGTGACATTTGCAGCTAGTATAACAATAGTTTTTCGGCACATGTACACGCAGACAGGTATTAGTGGAATAAATAACCGCTCGCTGCCGAAGATCAATGGCAATCATGCTGTTTTGCGTATGATCGTTTGGGATGGGATTTTTTGCGTAGGCAGTTGGAAGAGATTTGTCGAGATATCGGGAGGTAATATGAATCGTACAGGTACGGCTGTCTGGTCGGGAGGATTGAAAGACGGAAAGGGATCGCTTTCGACAGAAAGCAAAACCTTGTCTGAAACACCCTATTCGTTTACAGCGCGTTTCAAGGAAGGTGGCGGAACCAATCCGGAAGAGTTGATCGCTGCCGCTCATGCCGGCTGTTTTACGATGGATCTGTCAGGGCGGCTTGGTGCGGCAGGAGTGATTCCTGATGAAATACGGACAATGGCGACATTGACAATGGAAAAGACGGATAAAGGTTTCTCCATTACCGGAATTCATCTTGATGTTTCCGCACGTATTCCGGGTTGCGACTCAAGTACGTTTGAAACAGCGGTGAAACAGGCGAAGGAAGGGTGTCCTGTTTCTAGATTGCTTGATGCGGACATATCCGTTGATGCCAGGCTGAATCAGGAATGAGCGCTTGATACAGGACGATTCCATCCGGAATCGTCCTGAAAATAACCTATTTCCTGCCGGGAATCACGTATTTTGCCGGAGGAGGGGATTGGGTATTGGGCGGTGGACCGTAATTATCCTGTTTGGGCGAGTTCGCGGTATTTCCGGTTTGGGAATAATTGGTTGTGACAGGAATACTGTTTCCTTTTGCATACATGCATTGCTGGTAGGCGTTGTCGTAGCGAATCTGGGCTTCGTAACCTGTGGCACTTCCGGCACTTGCACCGGTAACGCCGCCAAGCAACAGTCCGACACCGGCACCGACAGCGGCGCCATGTCCACCGTCGATCATGGCGCCTGAAGCGGCGCCCAGCGCCGTTCCCAAAGCGGCGGTTTTGACGCCGCTGTTTACGGACACTTCATTGGCATTGGTCCCGATCTGCATGGAAGCGTACTGGCGACAGAAGAAATCGTCGGCCTGGAATTGTTCCAGCGTTTTTCCACTGCCAGGCAGGACCATGACGTTCGGTCCGGAGGGCATTGATGAACAGGCAACCAATGCAAGAGGCAATAAAAGCAGGGCGTGTTTGGCGTTGAAAGACATATTTTGCTCCATCAGGTTGCATAGGCTATATCAGGGGAACGGTTACTGCGTTTCTTGCGGGAAAGGGATGACTTTTTGCCAGGCGGCGTTGCATTTCGGAACGTAGGGATAATATCCTTTCGGGTCTGGACAGTAGTACCAGTAATATTCCGCGCTATCCCCTTCGTTTTTCTCGATATATTGTGTCGGAGTCGACTGGATGACGACCGTTTGCGAAGGATAGGGATAGTATGGTCCGTACGGATAGTAATAGGGATAATAGGGCGAATAAGCCGGATAAGTCCATAAGGGCGCGCCGAACGTGATACCTACCGATGTTCGCGAATGACGATGGCGTGGCGGAGGTGGTGGCCGGTGTGGTGGAGGTCTCCGGTCGGCCAGGGCGCTTTCTGATGCAAGACTCAGCACGCAAACAGAAAGCAGAACGGTTATAAAGCGTTTCATGATAAGTCCCTTGTCCATATGCATGAAAAAGTGATGTCCTCCAGGACAGAAATCGCCTTCATTATCCGCCAATTATGACGAAAAAACAGGTTGTGTAGGACTTTGTAACAAAAAGAGAAGGAGTCTCGTATCCATCCCGTTTTTTTGTTTTTGGAGTTGGAGGGGGTTATCCGTCAAAGGTTCAATGTATCAGATCTTTGTCGGGGATGATATTTCACGGTTTTATTTGGAAGCCGGATTTTTTCTGACCGAGTGCAAAACGCTCATATCGGTTTGTCATGGAAGGAGAACCGGAGCAGGTCAGGTGATTTTGCATTGCCGGCATGCACAAGATCAGTTCGTTTCGTGGCCGGATGGGCGCGACGAATGGAGGTTTGCCGTGATTACAAGTTCGGGAACACAGTTTGTCCTTGGTGGATGAAACGATTTCTGTCGTGCTGCGTGGTATGCCGGTACAGCGAGCGTCGCTTTCCGCCTGGATGGCCGCAAAACGGTATTCGGGAAGCGGGTTACCGTTCGTTATGGCCGGTAACCCTTTCATGGTCTGCCTGTAATGGATCAGTCGCACCACAGTTTTCCGGCTGTGGCCCAGTTTTCTTTTTTGATGTCGTGCATGATGATATCGACGGCGCCCGGGTCGCATTTCAGTGTTTTGCAGGTCGCTTCCGTGATGGCTTTGGCCAGTTCCCGTTTTTGTTCTACCGTACGGCCTTCAAAAAGTTGTATGTTGATTGTTGGCATGATTTTTCCTGATTGTTGATGAGTATTTGGAACGGTTTGCCGGATTATACGCTGGCTTTCTGGAGTAGGCCACTTTGAACAGTTTATAAAATCAAGAAGTTAAAGGAATCGTCATGTCCGGTTACCTTGCCGAAAGAAGGCGGTTCTTGTAAAATCCCTTCCTATTTTTACCGGTTTGTTTATGGCTTCTCTGTAAAAAGTCTTGCAGGGAAGTTTATCTGGGGCGCTGAATTTTTCAGAACCATTTTCCGATATTGCCGAGAAGTGCACTTTCTATCATTGGAGTAGGACATGTTTGCTAAAGACCAGACCCTCGCTCAGGTCGATCCGGAGCTGTGGGACGCTATTTTGCGTGAGAATACCCGTCAGGAAGATCATATCGAACTGATCGCTTCCGAAAACTATTGTTCGCCGGCCGTCATGCAGGCACAGGGTTCTCAACTGACGAACAAATATGCGGAAGGATATCCCGGCAAACGTTATTATGGCGGTTGTGAATATGTCGATATCGCCGAACAGCTGGCACTGGATCGTGTCAAGAAACTGTACGGTGCACAAGCAGCCAATGTCCAGCCCAATTCCGGTTCCCAGGCCAATCAGGCGATTTTCCTGGCCATGTTGCAGCCGGGCGATACCATTATGGGAATGTCGCTGGCAGAAGGAGGGCATCTGACTCATGGCATGGCACTGAACATGTCGGGCAAGTGGTTCAATGTCGTTTCCTATGGTCTGAATGAAAAAGAGGAAATCGACTACGACAAAATGGAACAGCTGGCTCATGAACACAAGCCGAAACTGATTATTGCCGGTGCCTCGGCCTATTCCCTGCGTATCGATTTTGAACGTTTTGCCAAGGTGGCCAAGGATGTCGGTGCCTATTTCATGGTGGACATGGCCCATTATGCCGGTCTGATCGCGGCAGGTGTCTATCCCAGCCCGGTGCCTTACGCTGATTTCGTGACCTCCACGACGCATAAATCGCTGCGCGGACCGAGAGGCGGTTTCATTCTGATGAAACAGGAATTCGAACGCAAAATCAATTCTGCCGTATTTCCGGGGTTGCAGGGCGGCCCGCTGATGCATGTTATTGCGGCGAAAGCCGTCGCGTTCAAGGAAGCGTTGCAGTCGGAATTCAAGACATATCAGGAACAGGTCATCAAAAATGCCGCTGTCTTGTCGGAAACGCTGATCGACCGTGGCTTCCGTATCATTTCCGGACGCACGGAATCCCATGTCATGCTGGTTGATTTGCAAAGTAAGAATATCACTGGGCGTCAGGCAGAGACGATTTTGAACAGCGGTCATATTACCTGCAACAAGAATGCGATTCCCAACGATCCGCAGACTCCGTTTGTGACATCCGGCATCCGTCTGGGCAGTCCGGCTATGACGACGCGTGGTTTCAAGGAAGCGGAATCCGCAATGGTCGGCAATTTGCTGGCGGATGTGATCGAAAATCCGGAAGATCCGGCTACCCTTGAACGGGTTCGTGCGGAAGTCAGGAAACTGACCACGGCATTCCCGGTTTACCAGCGCTAGGATTTTCTTTTGCGAGGATTGGAGCCACCTGTTTTACAGGTGGCTTTTTTTATCGGTTAAAATGCTGTTTGAGCTTTTGAGACCAATTTCCGCAGATAGAAAGCATGAGCGAATTAAACGATGTTGCCAGCCGGTCATCCCTGACGGGTCACGAGTTTTTCATGAAACGCGCACTGGAACTGGCCAAAAACTGTTCGGTTTTGACTTCGCCGAATCCGAAAGTCGGTTGTGTCATCGTTAAGAACGGACAGATTGTCGGTGAAGGGTTTACTCAGCCGGTAGGAGGAAATCATGCCGAGATCGAAGCGCTGAATGATGCCGCCGGCCGGGGGGAGAGTTGTCAGGGAGCGACGGTATATGTCACGCTGGAGCCCTGTGCCCATTTCGGACGGACACCACCCTGTGTGGATGCCCTGATCAGGGCCGGCGTTTCGCAGGTTGTTGTGGCCATGGAAGATCCGAATGGTCTGGTTGCCGGAAAAGGGCTTGAAAAACTCCGGTTGGCCGGAGTTCATGTTGTCTGTGGTGTACTGGCCGCCGAAGCACGGGAAATGAACAGGGGTTTTCTTTCCCGTATTGAACGGGGAAGACCTTGGGTCAGGATGAAAGTGGCGGCCAGTCTGGATGGCAAAACGGCATTGTCCAACGGAGAAAGCCAGTGGATTACGTCGGAAGCGGCACGGGAAGACGGCCATCGCTGGCGGATGAGGGCCGATGCGGTGATGACCGGTATCGGAACGGTTATCAAGGATGATCCGAAACTGAATGTCCGTTTGCCGGAAGTCGTCAGGCAACCGCTGCGTATTGTTGTCGACAGTCAGCTGAAAACGCCGCTGGACGCCCGGATTATTCAGGATGGTGTGACCTGGATCTTTTCGGCCAATGCATCCCCGACCAAAATCGATGCCATGCAGGAAAGAGGGGTTCAGGTTTTTTCTGCCATTAACGATACGGGAAGAGTGGACTTGGCGGAAATGATGAAAACGCTGGCAGAAAAGGAGATCAACGAAATTCATGTCGAGGCGGGGGCGACTTTGAATGGCGCCCTGATTCAGGCAGGATATGTCGATGAAATGCTGATTTATCTGGCACCGTGTTTTCTCGGCAGTGGCAAAAACATGCTTAGCCTGAATCAGATCGACAGACTGGCCGACAGGATCGCGTTTGATTTTCATGAAATTGTACCGATTGGTCATGATTTGAGGATTTTGGCCAGATTGACGGATTGAGGGAGTATGTTTACAGGAATTGTCGAAGCTGTCGGGAAAATCAGATCGGTTACTCCGCAAGGACAGGATAAAAATGCCGGAGTCCGCCTTGAAATCGATGCAGGCGATTTGCCGATGGAGAAAATCAGGGTCGGCGACTCTGTCGCGATTAATGGCGCATGCATGACGGTCGTCGAAAGAACGGATAACCGTTTCAAGGTTGATGTGTCGCGTGAAAGTCTGGACAGAACCACCGGTCTGGACAAAGTGCATGAAGTCAATCTCGAAAAAGCGCTGGCACTGGGCGATATGCTGGGGGGGCATCTTGTTTCCGGTCATGTGGATGGTGTCGGTACCGTACGCCGGTTCGCTCCTGTTGCCGAATCGTGGGAGCTGGTCGTGGAAGCTCCTGCCGTTCTCGGGAAATTTCTGGCTTATAAAGGCTCCGTCGCGGTTGATGGTGTATCGCTGACTGTCAACAAGGTTCAGGATACGGAAACGGGATGCCTTTTTTCGATCAACCTGATTCCGCATACTGTTGAAGTCACGACGCTTCGGAATCTGGCGGAAGGTTCGGAAGTCAATCTGGAAATCGACCTGATTGCCCGATACGTCGAGCGGATGTTGACCGCCGGAAAAATATCGCCTGATTCAGGCCGGTGAAACGGGAAATCTTCAGGAAACGGTATCTTCCGGATGTTCCGGAACGGGGGCAGGCAATAGCGTTTTGAGCCGGTACTGACGTTGTCGGTAATTTCCTTCCGGTCCGTTTGGACCACAGTCCACTTTTTCGAAAAGACGACCGATCCGGGACAAGGTCTGACGTTCCCTGCCGGTCTGAATCAGTATCAGTTTGCGTTTGCTGCGCCGATAGTGTTCCCGGATATCGACGAGCAGACAATGGCCCTTGTCGGCTGAATGGATATCCAGAAGAAGCGCTTCCGGACGGGACAGGCCGAATACGGCAGCCAGTTCGATACGTGCCGCCAGAAAAGGATGGCTGCTGACGGATTCACGCGTCAGAAATTGCAGGGCGGTCTGGGCCCACGATGCCGGTTTGGCCCGGATGGCGATCCTGTTCAATACCTGTGCCGCTTCCGTTTCGCCGTTGCTGACGGCTTTCTGGAGCCAGTAAACCGCCAGAATGTCGTTGGATTCGTCTTCGCGCCGGTTTCTCCATGCGTGCAGACCGCGTTCATATTGCGCCCTGGGGTGCCCCAGATTGGCGGCGATTTCGAGATAACGCTGGGCATCTGCCATATTCCGCTGTGAAAATTCCGCTTTCTGGTAAATCAGCGACAACGCGTACCACGCTTTCGCAAGTCCCTGTTCTCCTGCCTGTGTCAGCCAGCGGATCGCTTTTTTGAAACTGGTCGAGCTGGCGCCATCAGAGGTCCGGTTGCCGTATTCATCCATTCGGGCATGCCACAACCCCAGCAGAAATGCCGCTTCCGCATTTTTGTGGCGGGCAGCCATTTCCCACATGGGTTGTATTTCCTCGACATGGTTTTTCCCTTTTTTGAGCAGAAGCTGGCCGCAGCGTAACAGAAGTTGTGTGGACCGCTCGTTTGGCGCGGAATTTTCCTGTTCTTGCCGGATCTGTATCAGGGAATGGGCAACAGGTACGGCGAGTTGAAGGAATGTATCGTAATCGGCATTGTCCCAGGCATGTTCTATCAGGGCGATTTGCGCTTCCAGTACTCCGGCATCGGCAGCGCGTGCCGTCCATTTGAGGGCATTGTTTTTCGCAGGGGTGGGGTGCGGTGAGTTTTTGACCAATTCTGCCAGTAGCCATTGTGCTTCGGGAATATCATGGTCAACAATTGTTTCAAGAATGCCGATCGCTTCCGAACGTTTTTTTTCATCGACTGTTGTCCCGGAAGACAGGATCAGCTTTGCCAGTATCAGACCAGCCTGATCGTTTCCGTGTTCCAGAGCCTCCCGGTACCAGTTTTCGATAGCATGTCTGTCGGGGTAGGCTTTTGCCATTTCGTACGGTATGTGATTGCCGATCAGCAGTTTTGCACTCGTATTTTCCTGGAGAGCGGCACGGCTTAGCCAGTGCAAGGCTGTCGCCAGGCTTTGCGGCAGGCTTTTGCTGCCGAAAAGATACAGCTTGCCCAGCTCGCATTGGGATTGGGCATTTCCTGCCCGTGCTTCACGCAATAGCTGCAATTCTTCCCGGCTGGCCATTTGACAAATAGAGAGTTCAGTTTTTTCAGCAAAGAACAGTACGTTCCGGTCCGGAAAAGTACCGCCGTTCCGTCATCCGGTTGTTTTGTATTCCGGAATGATCAAGTGATCAGTTAGCGATATTGTGCGTTTTAAAAGCGGATTCAATAACGTTTTTTTAACCGGAAGCAACTTTTGTGTAACAAAAATACAACAGGAGATGAATTTTTGTGTCAATTATTGAATGAAAGTGCACGGAAGTCGATTTTTGTAAAAAGTCGATTGATGAGAGTTATTTACTTTGTGTTTATCCGGATGTCCGAGGAAAAGGCTTCGACGGATTTTTAACAGGTCTCTTTGAAGGGAAAACAAATGAAAAAAACTCTCATTGCATTAGCCATTATGGGTGCCGCTGCCGGCGTGGCGAATGCCCAGTCCAATGTCGTCATTTACGGGGTGGTCGATACCGGCTTCATCAAGGAAAACGGTTCCGATACCCGGATGGGTTCCAATATCGATAACCGGATCGGTTTTCGCGGTACGGAAGATCTGGGTTCCGGCCAGAAAGCCACTTTCGAACTGGAAAGACGGTTCAATCTGAATGACGGAACGCTGGCCCAGGAAGGGAAAGACTGGGACGGTGCCGCCAATGTGGGATTGAAAGGCGATAACTGGGGGGCCATCCGTCTCGGTCGTGTCAATGAACTGACCACCGAAACGCTGCGTACCCTGGATCCTTTCTATCAGTATGGTGTCGGTTCCATGTTGTTGAGCACCCAGCGTTCTGCCCGTATTGACAACACTATCCGTTACGACAGTCCGGACTGGATGGGCTTCAAGTTCGGCGCCAGCTATTCGCTGGGTGAAAACATGAAGCATGTAACCGGTGTCGCCTACGATCCGAACCGTGATCCGGGACAGCCGCAGCCTGATGCAACTCCTGCCAACGTCAAATACGCCGGTGCGGATAATGACGGATATGCCGTTATGCTGGGTTATGACAATGGCCCACTGACGTTGCTGGGTAACTGGAGCCGTCTGGCGGATTCCAACAAATCCTACGTCTGGAATCTCGGCGGTGCCTATGCATTCGGTCCGGCAAGGATCTCGCTGGCTTATGAACAGACCCGCGACAAGGGCTGGAAAGAAGGTGAGATTTCCATTCGCTCCAAACAGCAGACCTGGCTGCTCGGTCTGGAATGGCTGATGGGACCGGGCCGCCTGAATGCTTCCTTCAATTACGGAAGAGTCAAGGATGTCGAATGGAGCAATAACGACAGCGGTCACAAGGACGTGAAGAAGTATGCCCTGGGGTATACCTATGACTTGTCCAAGCGGACGTCCATATATGGCATTGTGGCTTATTCCGATTATGATGACGACCAGATCGCCGGATTTTACCGTGGTGAAGGCCTGAACAACAACGGTGATCCGGCCAGTTACAATCGGGACAGTGTGACGGGTGTGCAGATCGGTATTACGCACAAGTTCTGATTTTGTTCTTTTTGCCCAAGGCCATCCACAGGATGGCCTTTTTTTGTTTCATGTCATGCCGGGTTGCGGGAAGGGACTGGCCGGATTGTTGGGGGAAAGAACCGATACAGTTGGGTACCGAACCGGAAAAAGAGTTATTGCACAGAGAGTTGACGAACATTGTTCATCTTTGCCGTCAAAACCGAGAGAAGGGAAATGGCGGTTTTTGTATGATGAAAATACAACGTTTTTTGCTTTTTCGAGACACTTTTTGAAGAATTTTCCGAAATAAATGACAAATCAATGACATTGATCCCGATCAAAAGGTATCTTTCACTCATCCGAATAGTCTGAATGACCTGAACAGCTGTTCCGGATTTTAAAAGACCTATTTAAAAGGGAAGGCAAAATGAAAAAGACTCTTATCGCATTGGCTGTGCTGGGCGCCGCTGCTGGCGTTGCACACGCTCAATCCAACGTTACCATCTACGGTATCGTTGACACCGGTTTCATCAAGAAATCCGGCCAGGATGTAGAAATGGGCGAAAACGTCAACAACCGTCTGGGCTTCCGTGGTGTTGAAGACCTCGGTTCCGGCATGAAGGCAACCTTCGAACTGGAACACCGGTTCGACCTGAACAACGGTACCCAGAAAGGTTCAACCTATAAAGGGAAAGATCGTGAATTCGACGGTGCTGCCAACGTCGGTCTGAAGGGCGACAGCTGGGGTGCTGTCCGTCTGGGCCGTGTCAACGAACTGACGACGGAAACCATCCGTAAGTTCGATCCGTTCTATCAATATGGTGTCGGTGCCATGTTGGAAGGCAACCAGCGTTCCCCGCGTATCGACAACACCATCCGTTACGACAGCCCGAACTGGAGCGGATTCCACTTCGGTGCCAGCTACTCGCTGGGTGGCAATACCGATAGCGATTCCATGGATTCATTCGAAAGCGGTGTCAAGAGAGCTGGTGCTGACAACGACGGTTATGGCATCATGCTCGGTTACGACAATGGCCCGTTGGCTTTGGTCGGTAACTGGAGCCGTCTGGCCGATTCCAAGGATTCGTCCGTCTGGAATTTGGGCGCTGCATACCGTTTTGGTCCTGCCAAGGTCGAACTGGTTTACCAGCAGACCAAGGACAAAGGCTGGGCTAACGGTGAACAGGCTGACTGGCAGACAGTTAGAAGCTGGAACAACGGTCGTGTTGTTAATGAATACATGGGCGTTGACGAGCTGAAAGAAAAACAATGGTTGCTGGGTCTGGAATGGAAACTGGGTCCGGGTCGTCTGAATGCCTCGGCCCAGTGGATGGAAGTCGAAGCCAGCGGTGGTCAGCATGTCAGCGACAAGGACATCTACAAGTATGCCATCGGTTATACCTATGACCTGTCCAAACGTACCGCCATCTACGGTAATGTTGCCTACACTGACTACGACGACAAGGAAGTCGCAGCTGTCTATGGCGATGCTGACGATGGTACCTACGGTGTTCAGGTTGGTATCACCCACAAGTTCTGATTGTTGACGCAAGGCCGGTGCAAGCCGGTTTTGCAGAAATGCATGAACGGGAAAGCACCCCTTTTGCGGGGTGCTTTTTTTTTATGTGTGAACCGGATATAGGGTACTGGCTGGCAGGATTGTCTGTTTTTACAAACGGTTACAGGTTGTTGACGGCGACTTGTGATAGGCTATGTTCCTGACTGGATCTTTTTGTATGGTGTTTTCCTGCCATGTGCTGTCTGGCGGAAGCGGGAAAACCGGATGTGTTTACCGGATGAGGTTTTTGATATGTGTGGGATTGTCGGCGCGGTAGCGAAGCGGAACGTGGTTCCTGTCATGCTGGAAGGATTGAAGAGACTGGAATACCGGGGCTATGATTCATGCGGGATTGCACTGTGCACGGAAGGGCATCTGGAGCGCTCGCGCAGTACATCACGGGTGGCCGAACTGGAAAAACAGGTCAACGGACATCATCTTTCTGGATTTCTCGGTATTGCGCATACCCGCTGGGCGACACATGGCGCGCCAACCACGGACAATGCCCATCCCCATTTTTCCGGCAAGCGGATTGCGCTGGTGCATAACGGTATTATCGAAAATCATGCCGAGCTGCGCGAAGCGCTGAAAATGAAGGGGTATGTTTTTTCCAGCCAGACCGACACGGAGGTCATCGCACATCTGATCGACAGCTTCTATCAAGGGGATCTGCTGGAAGCGGTGCAGGCAGCCATTGTCCGCTTGCGGGGTGCGTTTGCCATTGCGGTCATTTGCCGTGACGAACCGCAGCGGATGGTCGGTGCCCGGCAGGGATCGCCGCTGGTGGTCGGTATTGGCGACCATGAAAATTTTCTGGCGTCCGATGCGCTAGCGCTGGCCGGCACCACGAACCGGATCGTTTATCTGGAGGAAGGCGATGTCGTCGATATTCATCTGAATGATTTCCATATTGTCGATGCCGGGGGAAAACCGGCATTGCGGGAAGTCAAGGTCGTCGATGTCTATTCCGGTGTCGCGGAACTGGGACCATACCGGCATTTCATGCAGAAAGAGATTTTCGAACAGCCGCGGGCTATTTCGGATACATTGCAAGGTCTGGAAAGCATTACGCCGGATCTGTTCGGTGCACAGGCGTCCGCTGTTTTGCACAAGGCGGATTCGGTTCTGATTCTGGCGTGCGGAACCAGTTATTATGCCGGGTTGACGGCCAAGTACTGGCTGGAATCGATCGCGAAGATTCCTGTCGAGGTGGAAATCGCCAGTGAATACCGTTATCGGGACAGTGTCCCGTCGGAGAACAAACTGGTGGTGACCATCAGTCAGAGCGGGGAAACGGCGGATACCCTGGCTGCCTTGCGTCATGCCCGTGAACTGGGGATGGCACATTCGCTGACGATCTGCAATGTCGCGACCAGTGTGATGGTCAGGGAGTGTGAGCTGGCTTATATTACGAGGGCGGGGGTGGAAATCGGTGTGGCGTCGACGAAGGCGTTCACCACACAGTTGACGGCGCTTTTCCTGTTGACGCTTGCGATTGCGAAAGTCCGGGGAAGGCTGGCGCCGGAACAGGAAGCGGAGCATATGAAGTTGCTCCGTCATTTGCCTGTGGCGGTGTCTGCCGTTCTGGCGCTGGAACCGCAGATTATTGCTTGGGCGGAAGAGTTTTCACGACATGATGATGCGCTGTTTCTCGGAAGAGGCATTCATTATCCGATTGCGCTGGAAGGGGCGCTCAAGCTGAAGGAAATTTCCTATATTCATGCCGAGGCTTACCCGGCCGGTGAGCTGAAGCACGGTCCTCTTGCGCTGGTGACGGACAAAATGCCGGTTGTCACGATCGCGCCGAATGACGATCTGCTTGAAAAACTGAAATCGAATATGCAGGAAGTTCGTGCACGGGGAGGGCAGCTCTATGTTTTTGCCGATTCGGATACGAAAATTGTATCGGAAGAAGGGATTCATGTGATCCGTATGCCGGAAAATTACGGCCTGTTGTCACCGATATTGCACGTTATTCCGTTACAATTGCTTGCCTATCATACTGCTTTGGTCAGGGGGACGGATGTTGACAAGCCACGCAATCTGGCCAAGTCGGTCACCGTGGAATAAGGCGGGCTGTTTGTCCGGTGCGCGACGGTATCCGTGACCTGGCGTACAATAGTGCCTGTGTATAATCGCAAGACGCATGAAGGGAGATGGCAAATGGATGCCTTCTGGCAATTTGTCAATAAAAGAAGTGTCCGTCTTGTGCTGGCCACTTTCTGCATGTGTCTGGCCATACAGGGCGGTTACCGGATTTATCTGGCGCAAACCCGTGTCGATATATTCCGGGGGGCGGGCGAGCTGTTGCTGTGGCTGTCGTGGGCGCTGGTGAATTATCTGCGTTCGGAGGGGAAGGTCGCACCGAAGCTGAATATCGCCGTCAATGTGGGGATCGCCATGCTGGTGGTCAGCTGGTTCATGAAATGAAAGCGGGGGGATATGTCTGATTCGGAGAATTATGAAGATACAGTCGGCTATACCTTGCATGGCAGCCGGTATTTGAATCTCACTAACCGGTGTGGTGTCCTGCGGTGCGCTTTCTGCCCGAAATTCAATGGTGCCTGGTCTGTCAAGGAATATGATATGCGGCTTCACCATCATCCGACAGTGGATGAACTGGTCGAAGCGGCGGGAAATCCTGCCGATTACCATGAAATCGTTTTTTGCGGTATGGGGGAATCGACGACTCGTCTGGACGATATGCTGGAAGTGGCAAGACGCTTGCGCGAAAAGGGCGCGAAATTGCGGTTGAATACCAATGGGCTCGGTAGCATGATGAATGGCAGGGATGTGGCTCCCGAAATAGCGGCGTTGATACCGACGATTTCTGTTTCCTTAAATGCACAGGATGAGGAAACCTATAATCGCCATTGTCGTCCCAAGAATCCCGGTGCGTATCGGGCGGTACTTGAATTTGTGAAAAGTGCCAAAAAGGCGGGGGCGGACGTGACGGTAACGGCTGTTGACGGGTTGCCGGGAGTCGATATCGCCGCCTGTCAGGCAATTGCCGACAAACTGGGAGTCAGGTTCCGCAGGCGTGTGCTGGACGATCTGGTTTGAATAGTTCCGGTTACAGGGAATTGGCGTTCTGTTTCGATTGGTTGATCCCGTATTCCGTGTAGCGGCTGTTGTTTTGCCGGGTCTGGTTCTGTATTTCACGGGTTATGTCTGAAACAAGACCGTCATTGAACCCGGATTCATGTGACAGGTGGACGCATACGGCTGAATAGCGTATGCGTCTGGCTTTTATTCCGGCATGTTTCAGTCTGTCACCCAGTTCGAGGTCTTCTCCTCCGCCCCGGATTCTTTCGTCGAAACCATTGACGCCGATGATGTCGTTTTTCCATCCGGAAGCATTGTGACCGTTCCACCTGTTTTCCGTCGGGATGAGATTCAGCAGCTTGTCGAATGGCCAGCGGGCGATCAAACGGAGTTTTTTCGCGTATGTCGGATAGCCGTGGGATTGCAACCACATGATATTGAAGGCTTCGTCGGAAAGGATTTCTTCTTCACCGATTTGCAGGCTGCAGCACATGGGCAGTTTGCTGTGTCCCCCGGAAAGGAAATGATGCGGTCGTGCCGAATGTACGTGTGTTTTGACGAAATCGAATCGGGGAATGCAGTTGTCTTCCGTAAAAATGAGATAGTCGCCACGGGCATGCATGATCGCCTTGTTCAGCATGTGGCTTTTCTGGCAACCGTTTCTTTCATGCCAGAGGTGGATGATGTCCATGCGGGAAATCTTCCGGTAATCTTGGATCATTTCACGGGTCCGGTTATCGGAACCATCGTCGGCGATGATGAGCTGGAAACGCTTGTAGTTCTGGTTTTCGTAGCCCCAAAGGACTTTCTGCAGCCATTCATGCGAGTTATGGGTACTGATGATGATCGAGGTCGGGAAAGTCATGGTTTCCTCTGGTGTTTTTGCCCGGAGAAGGTCGGCACATATACCGGTCCGGCTTTCTCCCATATTAACCGATAAAATGTCTGTGTGCCGGAAATTCATGATTTTATTTTGTTTTTTGTAAATGATTGATGGTTTTGCCGTTTGATTTCCGTCGTGTCTGCATTTGTGAGAGCGTACTAAAATAATGGTTATGGTCATGTATGCCGGTCTGGATTGGGGTGTTTCCCGATGTTGATGAAACGGACTGCACGAACTTTTAAGTTACGTTATACTGACCGGGTAATGGTTCCTGTAGCAGGATGAAAAGGGAATTTGGTGAAGTTCACTTGACTATTCCAAAGCTGCCCCAGCAACTGTATGCGGTAGTAATTGTCTGCCAATTGCCGGATGACCGGAAAGGAAGATGTGTTGCCAGAATCCGCAAGCCAGAATACCTGCCATTGCAATATTTTCCCCGAAACAGGGTGGGGTGTCTGAAGGAAAAAAACCATTTGTTGGAAAACGTGTTCCATTCTTTTCCGGTTTGGCGATCGGAAAGGATTTCGCCGGTTTGTTTTCTTTTCGCCCCTGCCGAAAGACAAAGGTATTGAATGAAAGCGGAAGAAAGTGTCGTAATTGAGCGGGAGGCGGTTCAGCCGGCGCCTTCCGTATTGCCTCCATTGCCGCAGCGGATCATCAAGCGTGACGGAGCCGAAGTGCCGTTTGACGCAAAAAGGATTACTGTCGCTTTGACCAAGGCGGGAAGAGCGACGGGAGATTTCGGCGAAGATGAAGCGCAACTTCTGACACAGAGAACGTTGAAGGTCTTGCGTCACCGTTTTGTCGGTGCGCCTCCGACGGTGGAACAGGTTCAGGATGTTGTGGAACAGATGCTGGTTGATGCCAATCATACGAAAACGTTTCGTGCCTATGCCACTTATCGTGACCAGCGCCACCGCCTGAGACAGGACAAGAGAACACTGGTCGATGTCGCCTCTTCTGTTGAGGAGTATGTCGATCGTGCGGACTGGCGTGTTCAGGCCAATGCCAATCAGGGGTATTCGCTCGGTGGCCTGATTCTGAACGTTTCGGGCAAGGTGACGGCCAATTACTGGCTGAGCCATGTTTATCCTCCGGAAATCGGACAGGCTCATCGTGATGCCGATTACCATATCCATGATCTGGACATGTTGTGCGGATATTGTGCCGGCTGGTCGTTGAGACAGTTGTTGTATGAAGGATTCAACGGTGTTCCGGGAAAACCGGAAGCCGATCCACCTAGACATTTTTCGACGGCGCTGGGCCAGATGGTCAATTTTCTGGGTACGTTGCAAAACGAATGGGCGGGAGCACAGGCATTCAGTTCGTTTGACACCTATCTGGCGCCGTTTGTCAGAAACGACGGATTGTCTTATGACGATGTCAAGCAGCACATGCAGGAATTCATCTATAACCTGAATGTACCGTCCAGGTGGGGAACGCAGACTCCGTTTACCAATCTGACTTTCGACTGGGTTTGTCCCGAAGATTTGCGTGAACAGGTTCCGGTTATCGGCGGAGTGGAAATGCCGTTCACTTATGGTGAATTGCAGAAGGAAATGGATATGTTAAACCGTGCCTATATCGAAGTGATGACGGCAGGTGACCGGCGTGGCCGGGTGTTCACGTTCCCTATTCCGACCTATAACATTACTGCCGATTTCCCATGGGAATCGGAAAATGCGGAACGGCTTTTTGCCATGACGGCCAAATATGGTTTGCCCTATTTCCAGAATTTTCTCAATTCGGATCTTTCCCCGAACATGGTGCGTTCCATGTGTTGCCGTCTGCAGCTGGATTTGCGTGAGCTGCTGAAACGGGGAAACGGCCTTTTCGGATCGGCGGAACAGACCGGTTCGATCGGGGTCGTCACCATCAATTGCGCCCGTCTCGGCTATTTGTTCAAGGGGGATGAAAAGGGGCTGTTCGCCCGTCTGGATCATCTGGCCGATATGGCGAAAGACAGTCTGGAAATCAAGCGCAAGGTGGTTCAGCGTTTGATGGATGATGGACTGTTCCCCTATACACGTCGTTATCTGGGCAAATTGCGCAATCATTTTTCGACGATCGGTGTTAACGGCATCAATGAAATGATTCGTAATTTCACCAATGACAAGGATGATATTACAACGGAGTTCGGCCACAATTTCGCACTTCGTCTGCTGGATCATCTGCGTGAACGGATGAAGAGTTATCAGGAAGAAACGGGCAGTCTCTACAATCTGGAAGCGACTCCGGCAGAGGGGACGACGTACCGTTTTGCACGGGAAGACAGGAAACGTTATCCGGATATTATTCAGGCCGGTACGCCGGAACATCCGTATTACACGAATTCGTCCCAGTTGCCGGTCGGTTATACGGACGATCCTTTTGAAGCCTTGCGCTGTCAGGATGATTTGCAGATCCGCTATACGGGGGGAACCGTGTTGCATCTTTACATGCAGGAGCAGATTTCATCGCCTGACGCCTGCCGCAAACTGGTCAAGACGGCACTGACCCATTTCAGGCTGCCTTATCTGACGGTGACACCGACGTTCTCCATTTGCCCGAAACACGGTTATCTGGCGGGCGAACATGAGTTCTGTCCGATTTGTGATGAAGAACTGATGGTACAGATGGAAAAACAGACACACTGAACAATTTTGAAAGGAAAAAACAATGGATAAATCACAATTGCCACAGGAAAAAAGACAGCGTTGCGAAGTCTGGACCCGTGTGATGGGATACCACCGGCCGGTTTCGGAATTCAATCCCGGAAAGCAAAGTGAACACCATGACCGCGTTCATTTTGTTGAATCCGCTATTCCTGATCTGGACAGGATTTGTGGCTGCGGTAAGTAATATTGTTCTGCAGGTCGGGGGAATCACGCCGTTTACGACGATAGATTTTCCCGGCAGGCTTGCCGCAGTCATTTTCTGTCAGGGATGTCCGTGGCGTTGCCAGTATTGCCATAACCGGCATTTGTTACCTGCCGGTGAAAACGGGAAATATCCCTGGGAAGAGGTGTTGCGCTGGCTGGAGACGAGACGTGGCCTTCTGGAGGGGGTTGTGTTCAGCGGTGGCGAGCCTTTGCTGCAGAGGCAGTTGCCTGAAGCTGTTGAACAGCTTCACCGGGATGGTTTTGAAGTCGCGCTGCATACGTCCGGCGTTTATCCGGAAAGACTCCGGAAAATCCTGCCGTCTGTTGAATGGGTCGGGCTGGATATCAAGGCACCGTTTGACGAGTATGATGTCATTACGGGAGGAGGAAACGGTGAACGCGTACGTGACTCGTTGGGTTTCGTTCTGGCCTTTGGAAAGGCGCATGAATTGCGTTGCACGCTTGATCCTGACTTCTTCAATGTCGAAAGGGCGGAAAAAATGGCCCGGCAACTGGTGGAAATGGGGGCGGATCATCTGGTTCTTCAATCGTGCCGGGATGAGGTACATCGTCGCAAGCGTCCTGTTTCGAAGGAAATCATCGCTTCGTTCGAACGGTTTCTTCCTTCTGTGACCTGCCGTCTTTGACGGGCGGACCTGTTTTCTGTCAATTCGTTTCAAATTGGCGATGGCACCGAATTTTTGGATCCCTGATATTTCCGTTACTATATGATCTGTTGATGAAAACGGGTTGAAATATGAGTGCGTTCCTGACAGATCTGCTGTTGCTGGTTTTGCTTACCCTGTTAAATGGCATTTTTGCCATGTCGGAAATCGCACTGGTTTCTTCCAGAAAGGTGAGGTTGCAAAGCCTGTCGGATGAAGGAAGTTCCGGTGCCAGAAAGGCGCTTGAACTTTATCGGTTTCCCGCCCGTTTTCTGTCGACTATTCAGGTTGGTATCACCTCTATCGGTATCTTGAGCGGCGCTGTCGGTGAGAAGGCGATTTCAGCTCCTTTTGCCGCATGGTTGGGAAAGGTACCTTATCTGCATCCTTGGTCGAAGGGAATTGCATTGGCGGTAACCGTCGTTTGCCTGACGTATTTTACGGTCGTTATCGGTGAGCTTGTTCCGAAAAGTCTGGCCTTGCTGGCTCCTGAACGTCTTGCATCGCTGACGTCGCGGCCTTTGAGTGCACTTGCCGCCATTGCGTTGCCGCTGGTGTGGCTGTTATCGAAGTCAAGTGAGTGGTTGCTGGGTTTGCTGGGGGTCAAAAAGAACAATGAACCGCCGATCAGCGACAACGAAATCAGGGCCTTGATGGGACAGGGTACTCAGGCGGGTGTTTTTCACAAGGGGGAACAGGAAATTGTTTCCAATGTCTTGAGGCTCGATCAGCAGCCTGTGGTTGAAATCATGACGCCGAAACACGATCTGGCGATACTTGATCTTGAGGATTCTCTTGATATATTGAGGAACCGGATTGCAGCGTCGGGACATACAAGACTGATTGTCTGTCGTGATGGCCTTTCACATATACTGGGTATATTGCGACGCGGCGATCTGTTGGGAAAGACCATAAGCGGAACACCCGTTACACTGGAAGATATCGAATCCGTGCTGCAAAAACCCCTGTTTGTCCCGGAAACGATCAGTACGATTCAGTTGATGGAGAATTTTCGTCATTCGAAAAATTCACTGGCACTGATTGTGGATGAATATGGCGATGTCCAGGGAATCGTGACGCTAAACGATGTATTGGCAGCGATTGTCGGAGATTATTCTGTCCCTGAAATCCAGGAGGAAGATGATCTTATCCGCCGTGAGGACGGTTCATGGCTCGTGGACGGGGAAGTCAGTCTGGAAAGGCTGACGTCGGAGTTGGGTATCCGGCATGATTTGCCCGGGGAAGATTCGAACCGGTTTCATACAGTGGGTGGTTTTATGATGTACATGCTTGGCAGAATACCGGCCGCTGCCGATCGTTTCGATGTCGGTGGCTGGCGTTTTGAGGTCATGGACATGGATAAAAATCGCGTTGACAAGGTTCTGGTTACGCCATTCAAGCCTGATGAGGGGGATAAAAGGCAGGAGTGAGTTCCGTTCGCTTGCCGGATTCCTTGCCGCTTCGGTTCCGGCAGGTATTCGCCTGAATGGCGCTCTCATCGTATAATCGCTGCCATTGCCTGTCATTACGGAACATCAACATTGAACGATTACAAGAACAACGGCCCGGATAACGCTTTTCTGACGCCGATTTTGCCCGATCTGGAAGCTGTCAACCGGATTATCCGTCAACAGATGCATTCGGATGTTGCGCTTATCGGGCGCATTGCGGACTATATCATCAATGCGGGAGGCAAACGTATTCGTCCGGTTCTTGTTCTGTTAATGGCAAAAGCACTGGGCTATCAGGGGACTTTGCACCAGATTCTTGCGGCTACGATTGAATTCATTCATACCGCCACGTTGTTGCATGATGATGTGGTGGATGAATCCGAATTGAGGCGGGGCATTCCCAGTGCAAATGCGCTGTTCGGCAATGCATCTTCGGTTCTTGTTGGCGATTTTCTTTATACCCGTGCTTTCCAGATGATGGTTTCCGCAGGCAATATGCGTATTCTGGATGTTCTGGCGGATGCCACCAATCTTATTGCGGAAGGAGAGGTGCTTCAGCTGATGAATATACGCAATACCGATATTGACGAGGAAGGATACTTCAAGGTTATTTACGCCAAAACAGCGAAATTGTTTGAGGCATCCTCTGTAATCGGTGCTCTTGTCGCCGGTGCGGCCGAGAGCGAAATTGACGCGGCAGCCCGGTTTGGCCGGGCACTTGGAATGGCTTTCCAGTTGGTTGATGACATGCTCGATTATGCCGGTGACAAGGGTGTTATGGGAAAAAATGCCGGAAACGATCTGAAAGAAGGCAAAATGACTTTGCCTCTTATTTATCTGATGAAAAACGGCAGTACAGAGCAGAAGATATCTGTCCGGAAAAGTATCGAGGATAACGACGGAAGCTGTTTCGAAGGCGTTTTGCATGCTGTCCGGTCAGCCGGCGCACTGGCATATACGCACAGCAAGGCGCAACAGGCCGCTAGGGACGCGGCACAGGCTTTATCCGTTTTGAACAGTGGTCAATATAAAAAATCTCTGCTAGAATTGTCATCCTTTTCAGTGGAAAGAAATTATTAGTCTTTCCCGTTTTCAATTCGGGGTGTAGCTTAGCCTGGTAGAGCGCTACGTTCGGGACGTAGAGGCCGGAGGTTCGAATCCTCTCACCCCGACCAGTTTTCTTCACATTTCCATTTTGTTTGTCAGGTGGTTTCCGGGACGTTTGCAGCCTCGGTTGTTTGTCTGCCGTGGCGCATTCGCTTGTATCCGGCTTTTGCTGTACCTAGTTGTCCGGCAGAAAGCTGATTCGCTGTGGTTTTGCGTAAAGCTGACAACGGCTCTTTTTTGACGGCCGGATTAACAGGTGAACGGTCAGGTTTTTCCGGACGGAATATCCTGTAGATAGGGTGCTTGCCGTTTATGCCGGAGTGAGGGGGCAGTCAAAGATGATAATCTCTTTTACTCGTCTGATTTTCCGGTGAAAAAATTTTTTCTTATGTTCAATTGAGTTTTCATAACCAAAATGGAATAAAATCCAAAGGTTTGGCATTTTATCAATGCGTAAAACCGGCACGAATTCCAGAGGGGGCTTCCCGTTGTTCGGCTTTCGGCAGACGGGAAGTTTGTTTATTTCAAGTACACTGACAGAGATTTTTTATGTCCAACGAAACTATCAAGATGACCAGCGGGGAATATGTCCCTATTGAAATGCATAAAGTGAGGGTTGTTCAGAAACTCAATCTTTTGCCGATCGAAAAGCGTTTGAAAGCAATAGAAGACGCCGGTTACAATACTTTCCTGTTGCAAAATCGCGATGTCTTTATGGACATGCTGACGGATAGCGGCACCAATGCCATGTCTGACCGGCAGATCGCCTCGATGATGATTGCCGATGATGCCTACGCGGGGTCCGAATCGTTCAACCGTTTGCAGGAAGCCGTCGAGGAAGTATTGGGAACGGAATACTTCCTTCCGGCCCATCAGGGACGTGCTGCTGAGCATATTATTTCACAGGCCTTCATCAAAAAGGGCGATATCGTTCCCATGAATTTCCACTTTACGACGACCAAGGCACATGTCGAACTGGCCGGTGGGAAGGTTGTGGAGCTGTTTACGAATGATGCGCTTGAAATCCGGTCCGACAAGCCTTTCAAGGGCAATATGGATATCGGCAAACTGAAAGATCTGATCAAGACGGTTGGCAAGGACAAGATCCCCTATATCCGTATGGAAGCGGGAACCAACCTGATCGGTGGTCAGCCGTTTTCCGTTGAGAACATGCGTGCTGTACGGAAGGTCGCGGATGAAAACGGTATCCTGATCGTTCTGGATATCAGTCTGGTTTGCGAAAACATGTATTTCATCAAGATGCGTGAACAGGAATTCATGGACAAGTCTCCTGCGGAAATCCTGCGCACACTTTGCGATCTGGCCGATATCATTTATTTTTCGGCTCGCAAGATCAGTTGTTCGCGTGGAGGCGGTATTGCTACAAGGAATCGCGATCTTTATCTCAGAATGCGGGATCTGATTCCTCTCTTTGAAGGTTTTCTTACTTATGGCGGTATTTCCGTTCGGGAAATAGAATCCATGGCGGTCGGCTTGCGGGAAGCCACGGACTGGAATGTTATCCGCCATTCTCCTGAGTTCATCAAATATCTGGTGGACAGTCTGGATGCCAAGGGTATTCCGGTCATTACGCCGGCTGGCGGGCTGGGTGCCCATCTGGATGCAAGAGGGTTTTTGCCGCATCTGACGTCTTTCGATTATCCTGCTGGCGCACTGGCTGCCGCACTTTATATCGTTTCCGGGGTTCGCGGTATGGAACGGGGCACGATTTCGATGGATCGTGATGAACAGGGCAATGATGTCCCATCCGAGGTCGAATTGTTGCGTCTGGCTTTCCCGAGAAGGGTTTTCACGCTGTCGCAAGTCAAATATGCGGAAGATCGTATTGAATGGCTGTGGAAAAACCGTGAATTGATCGGTGGTCTGAAATTTACTGAAGAACCCAAGGTATTGCGTTTCTTTGTCGGACGCCTTGCTCCGACAACGGACTGGCCGCAGAAACTGCTTGCCAAATTCAGGGAAGATTTTGGCGACAGTTTGTAATCTTCAGTACGGATTCAGTTCAGGAAAGCGGCTGTCAGGGCCGCTTTTTTAACGGATACGAGATTGTTTTCCGGCAGTATGTCGGAATCACTGGTATTTTTTTCCGGTCCGAAACCCGGCAGGGTATCGGGAAAAACCGGAAAGTTTTTTGTCCGTGCGAACATGAAATGATAGTCTGTCCCGGATAGTGAATTGATGAGACGAAATAATATGCTGACTGTGCTTGAAAGTACCGGCTCCGTACTGGATTGTGCCTGGAAAATGGTGGCTGATTCCGGATTATCTGTTTTTGATGCGGTTCTTTCTTATGAACAAACTGCCGGTCGGGGGCAGTATGGACGATCCTGGATCAGTCCGAGGGGCAATGTTTATGCAGCAGTCCGGCTTCCTTCTGTTGCGCCGTTTGACAATATGGAAGCCGCTTTGGCATTGTCGTGTTGTATCGCTGCGACACTTTCCGATTTCGGGTTCGATACAAAAATCAAGTGGACGAATGATCTTGTTGTTGATGGCGGCAAGGTGGCCGGTATCCTTCTTGAGCAAAAGGGCGATAAGCTGATTGCCGGTTTTGGTATTAATGTCATGTCTTGTCCTGATTCCGGTGTTCTTCGTCAGGATGCGGCACTTCCGGCTACTTGCCTGTACAATATCAATCCTCAGGCGGCGGCGAATCTCACTCCTGAAACCATTGTGGAAAATCTGGTTGACCGGTTGAAAACGCTTGATCTTCGCAAGTTTGCGGGTTCGTGGCGTACAGAAGCTCTTTCCCGTCTTTTATGGCTGCATGAGGCGGTCTGTCTCGATGTTGACGGAATATCCATTCGTGGTGTTTTGGCCGGGATAGATGAGCATGGCGGCCTGATGCTGGCGACTCCGGAGGGTATTGCGAACCATATGAGGGGTACTCTGAGGAAGGTTTGACGGGATAGTCATAAAGTCCCGGTTCAGAAGGACGTATCGTCTGTCGTCTGTAATGTCCGCATTCAGTTCCTGAATGCCGTTTTGCCACATGTAAGGCAGTTCATATAGCGTCAGGGACTGTCGTGTAAAAATCCGGACGTTATTTGAAAATGTTTGCAATTCGAGAATGTTTGCGTAAAAAATACCACCCTAGCATATAATTTGTTTTTGTGAATTTTTTGGCTTTTGAAGCTAGCCTGATTGGCTTGGGAAAGATAAACAGTCGTCACCGCTTCCGGTTAAAGGTAGTTTTGCCATCCATTTTTATAGTTCAATCCCGTATGGTTGGGGTTAGCGGTAGATTTTTGATAACAGATTGAATCAGTGAGTGTGCAGAGAAAAGAAATGAATTTGAAAAAAAGAACCTTTGAGGAAGTCCGGGAGTCTCTGCGTGGCAAAGTCATCCTGGTCGTGAACCGCGGTATCCCGGCACGTCGTATTTGCCGGTCGATTAGTGAACGGTTTGAGGCTGTTTCGGCAATGACGGTGACCGATATTGACAAGACCCAGCCGGCTGCTGCCTCCGCTCAGGAGTTGATCCTTTTGGGTTCTGATCCTCGTGCTTATCTCAATCTTGAACGGATCATCGAACTGGCCAAGCAGCGTGATGTCGTGGCGATGCATCCGGGATGGGGTTTCGCCAGTGAAGACATGCTTTTTCCGAAACTGGCAGAAGAAGCGGGTATTACATTTATCGGTGCCTCTGCCGATGCCATGTACAAGCTGGGCAACAAGGTTCAGGCTCGTATCATTGCCCGTCAGGTAGGGGTTCCTGTTGTCCCGGGTTCGGATGATTCGGTGACGGTTGAACAGGCCCGGGCCATTATCGAGGAAATCGGCTTGCCGATCATGCTGAAAGCTGAAGGCGGTGGCGGTGGTCGCGGCATTTTCCGGGTGACCAATCAGGAGGAGCTGGAAGATGCGTTTTCGAAGGCTTCTGCCATGGCACAGGCTTCTTTTGGCAATCCCCGTCTGTTTGTCGAGAAGTATCTGCCAAATGTTCACCATATCGAAATCCAGGTTATCGCTGACCGTTGGGGCAATGTTTTCGCGTTTGATGAACGCGATTGTACGGTACAGCGCAACAATCAGAAACTTATTGAAATCACACCGTCTCCCTGGAAAGGGCTGACTCCGGAGTTGCGTGAACGACTGAAAGATTATGCCCGGCGAATGGTATCGGCAGTAGGATATCACTCGGTTGCCACGGTTGAGTTTCTTGTTACCGAGGATTCAACGCCTTACATGATCGAGGTCAATACCCGTTTGCAGGTTGAGCATGGTATCACCGAGAGCCGTTACGGGATCGATCTTGTCGAAGAACAGATCGCCATCGCATTCGGTTCGGAATTGCGCTTCAATGAAGAAAATACACGCCCGATTTTCACCTCGATGCAGGTTCGCGTCAATCTCGAAGATCCGCAGGATGGTTTTACTCCCAATTCAGGATTGATTACCCGTTATGTTTCCACGGGGGGGCCTGGTGTCCGTCTGGATTCGAATCTCTCGGCCGGTTATGAATTTCCGTCCAATTATGATTCGGCGGGTGCCTTGCTGATTACCTATTCGCATGATTGGCAGAAGACGATGGGCATTATGGAACGTGCCTTGTCCGAATATGTGATCGGAGGACTCAAGACGACGATTCCGTTCATGCAGACAATCATCAATGATGAGAATTTCCGTAACGGGAATATTACGACGACGTATATCCACGATCATCCGGAATTGCTCAATTACACGGATCTGGCTCCGGAAAATGAGCGACTGGCGAAGCTGGTGGCGGAAATTTCTGCCCGCGGATACAATCCGTATGTTTCATTGGGAACATACCGTAATCGCAACACTCCGTCACTGGGCAGTTTCAAGGCGATATTGCCGGAAATTACTCCTCAGGCCAAGCGTAAGCCTTCGCCGTATCCTCGTGGCGACCGTCGTGCACTGCTTGATTATGTACGTGACAGCGGAAAGATCCATTTTACGGATACCACAACACGCGACATGACCCAGTCGAACAACGGTAATCGCATGCGTCTGGCTGAAGACAGGCTGGTCGGACCTTATCTGGATAATCTCGGTCTGTTTTCCATTGAAAATGGCGGGGGCGCTCATTTCCATGTGGCCATGCTTGCCAACATGACTTATCCGTTCAGGGAAGCGCGTGAGTGGAACACTTTCGCACCGAAAACCCTGAAACAGTTGCTGATCCGTTCGACCAATGTGCTCGGTTACAGTCCGCAGCCAAGAAACCTCATGCGCCTGACGGGCGAGATGATCTGCGATCATTATGACGTGGTTCGGTGCTTCGATTTCCTGAATGAACCGGCCAATATGCTTCCGATTACGGAAGTTGTCATGGATCGCAAGGACAAGGTTTTCGAACCTGCCCTGTCGCTTTCCTATGCCAAGGGGTTTGATATCGACCATTACCTCAAGGTCACGGAATCCATTATCGCCATGATGTCCAAGGTTTCGGGCTTGCCGGAAAAAGCGGTTATCCGTGAATTCATTCTGGGCCTGAAGGACATGGCAGGTGTCTGCCCACCGAAATTCATGCGCGAGTTGGTTACGGCGCTCAGAAAACGGTGGCCGGAACTGGTTCTGCATTACCACCGGCATGTTACTGACGGACTTTTCCTGCCGGCTTGCGCTGCGGCAGCTGAAGCCGGTTGCCAGATTATTGATGCCGGACTGGGTGCTTCGGTTCGCAGTTACGGCCAGGGAGATATCGGTTCGCTGGCGGCCTATCTGGAAGAGGAGCTCGGTCTGGATATCAGCCTGAATCGTGAAGCCTTGCGGGATGCAAATTTTGTCTGCAAGCAGTTCATGCCGTATTTCGACCGTTACTGTTCGCCTTATTTCCAGGGTGTCGATCACGATGTTATCCGTTATGCCATGCCGGGCGGGGCGACTTCTTCTTCCCAGGAAGGTGCGGTCAAGCAGGGTTACATCCAGTTGCTTCCTTATATGCTCGATTTTCTGGCATATACCCGCCAGATCGTGCGTTACCACGATGTGACGCCAGGGTCGCAAACGACGTGGAATACCGCTTTCCTTGCGGTCACCGGGGCCTATAAACGTGGCGGCATGCCTGAGGTGCAGCAGTTGCTGTCCGTACTCAAAACCGTGACGGAAGTGAAGGAAGAAGATCTGCCGGAAGATATCAGACAGAAACGGCTGGATATTTACCGCGACTGCAATGAGGCATTCCAGAAGCTTCTGCTTGGACGGTTCGGGCGGCTTCCGCTTGGATTCCCGGCCGATTGGGTGTACCAGAGCGCTTTTGGTGCGGAATGGGAAAGTGCAATTGCTTCCCGTACGGAAGTTTCTCCACTGGAAAACCTGCCGCCTGTCGATATGGATGCCGAAAGGGCTGAATTGGCGAAACTTCTGAAGCGTGATCCGACGGATGAGGAATTCGTCATGTATCTGAATCATCCGGCGGATGCGATCAAAACCATTGAATTCCAGAAAAAATTCGGCAATCCGAATCATTTGCCGCTGGATGTGTGGTTTGAAGGGATCAAACCGGGGCAGACCCTTAATTTTAATACGTCAAGTGGCAAGCCGCACCAGATGCTTCTTCTGAGTATTGATCCGGTCAACGAGAGCGGGGTCGCGACAGTAAGATATGTCCTGGATTCCGAAATTCTGACGAGCGATGTCCAGATTGACGCACCTGTCACTGCGGCAGGTGGTGGTGGCGAATCTGTTATTGCCGAAAGCGGCAATCCTTATCATGTCGCCAGCCCGCGCAAGGCTGATCTCTGGATCGTTCATGTCAAGGAAGGCGATATCGTCAAGCAGGGACAGGAGCTTTTCAATGTTTCCATCATGAAGCAGGAAAGATCGGTTCTGTCTCCGGTGAACGGAATTGTCAAGAGAGTGGTCAAGACGGCCGATTTCAAGAAGGATCACCGTATGGTACCGGTTCTTGAAGGCGAGCTTATTGTCGAACTTTCTCCGGTGCCGAAATTGTGTCCGAAGTGTGCCTATCCGATTACGGATGAACAATCGCGGTTCTGCCCGAATTGTGGTACCAAGATTTCTGATCCATCCTGAGATGAGCGATATCGTGTGTGAGACTGGTGTCCGTTTGACAGGGAATCGGTAATCGGAATGTTTTAGAATGACAAAAGCCCCGTGGGAAACCCGCGGGGCTTTTGTCATTAAGGAAAGATCAGTATTTCATTTCCGGAAACCGGTTTGTCATCTGAATAAAAACAGCAACAGATTCCCGCTGTCATTCTGATTGCCATGATCAGTAAGGTTTTGTCCAGTAATCGGGTTCGGCGTAAATGGTCTTCAGCTGGTCGATAAAAAGACGGGTTTTCAATGGTAGATAAAGCTGTTGCGGATATACAGCCATGATGTCGTAGTTGGGGAGGGCGTAATCATCCAGAACGGTCACCAGTTTGCCCGAAGCCAGTTCAGATTGTATTTCCCAGGTAGAACGCCAGGCCAGACCGAATCCTTCCAGACACCATCGATGGAGCAGTTCGCCATCGTTGCAGTCAAGATTGCCTGAAGTGCGGACAATGACGGTCTTGTTGTTTTCCCTGAAATGCCATCCGCGTTGTTGGCCCCCTTGCAAATTGAAAGTCAGACAGTTGTGTTGGCCAAGGTCTTTAAGTGTTCTGGGTATTCCGTGTTTTCTTAAATAATCGGGAGAGGCGCATACAACGCGGTGATTGGAACAAAGTTTTACAGCGACAAGACTGGGGTCGATGGATCCCCCGATACGGATACTGAGGTCATAACCTTCCCGGACAAGGTCGACGACCTGATCGCTCAGATTGAACGAGATTTTTACATCAGGGTTGGCGGCAAGGAACGCGGGTGCATGAGGGGCGACGTGCTTTCTGCCAAAGGCGGCTGGTGCCGATACGATAAGGTGACCTGTTGCTTTGTTGAGACCTTCTCCGATCATTTGTTCGGCCTGTTCCAGTTCATCCAGAATTTTTCTGCAGTGATCAAGGAATACCGTACCTCGCTCAGTTAGTGTAAGATGACGAGTAGTGCGATGCATGAGTTTAATGCCAAGACGTCGTTCCAGCGCATCGATACGCCGCCCCAGCATAACAGGAGTGATTCCTAGCACAAGCGAAGCTTTGGCCAGACTCCCTTTTTCTGCGGCATTAACGAATGCTTCAATTTGTTTGATTTTGTCCATTAATGCGATTCCTTACAAAAAGTATCGAATCAAACGATTTTTTATTATCTTATCAAACAAAAAAATCATCTATATAATGCGATTTAATTGCAATTATTAAAATTTGAATTGTTTCAACCTGGAGGTGCTTCATGGCAAAAATGACCGCAGCCGAAGCGGCTGTCTATGTATTGGAAAAAGAAGGTGTTACCCAATTGTTCGGTATCCCCGGTGCCGGTATCAATCCGCTTTATGCGGCACTGAAAAAGCATGGCACCATGAAGCATATTCTGGCACGTCACGGCGAGGGCATCGCCCATATGGCTGAAGGTTATACACGTGCCAAACAGGGCAATATCGGTGTCGGCATCTGTACTTCCGGTCCGGCGGCAACCGATATGATTACCGGGCTTTATTCCGCCATTGCCGATTCCACTCCGATTCTGGCTATTACCGGGCAGGCTCCTCGTGCAAAGCTCTTCAAGGAAGATTTCCAGGCTGTTGATATCGAAAAAATCGCTGCACCGGTTGCCAAAATGGCCGTAACGGTTCGTGAACCGGCACTGGTTCCGTGGACTTTGCAGAAAGCATTTTATCTGATGCGTACCGGCCGCCAGGGCCCTTGCCTGATTGATCTTCCGCTGGACGTCCAGATGGGTGAAATCGAATTCGATCCGGATACATATGCTCCTCTGGAAGTCTCCAAGCCACGAGCAACCCGTGCACAGATTGAAAAAGCTCTGGGCATGTTGAATGATGCCGAAAAACCGCTGATTATTGCGGGCGGCGGTGTTATTCTGGCGGATGCTTCCCCATTGCTGGTCGAATTGGCTGAAATCCTGGGTGTGCCGGTTGTTCCGACGCTGATGGGCTGGGGTTCGATTCCGGATGAGCACGATCTCAATGCCGGTATGGTCGGTATACAGACACATCACCGTTACGGCAATGCTTCTTTCCTGGCTTCCGATTTCATTATGGGTATTGGTAACCGTTGGGCAAACCGTCATACCGGTGGTCTGGAAACCTACACCAAGGGACGCAAGTTTGTTCATATCGATATTGAACCGACCCAGCTGGGCAAGGTTTTCTGTCCGGATTACGGTATTGTTTCGGATGCAAAAGAAGCGCTGGAACAGCTTGTTGAACTGGCCAAGGAGTGGAAGGCAGCAGGCAAGCTCAAGGATCGTTCCGCATGGGCAGCTGAATGCTTAAAGCGCAAACGGACCATGCTGCGTCGTACCGACTATGACGATGTCCCGATGAAACCGCAGCGTGTTTATCAGGAAATGAACAATTTCTTTGGCAAGGATGTTCATTATGTGACGGCGATCGGTCTTTCTCAGATCGGTGCTGCACAGCATCTTAAAGTCCAGCAGCCACGTGGCTGGATCAACTGTGGGCAGGCGGGTCCTTTGGGATGGACGATTCCTGCGGCACTTGGTGTTCGCGCAGCATTGCCGGATGCTGATATCGTTGCCCTGTCCGGTGACTTCGATTTCCAGTTCATGATTGAAGAGCTGGCAGTGGGTGCTCACTTCAAGTTGCCGTATATCCACATCGTCGTCAACAATTCCTATCTGGGACTGATCCGTCAGGGGCAGCTGGGATTCAATAATCTGGATTATTGCGTCCAGCTTTCTTTTGAGAATATCAATTCACCGGAAGTGAACGGTTACGGTATTGATTTTGTCAAGGTTGCGGAAGGCCTTGGGTGCAAAGCCATTCGTGTACACAAGCCTGATGAGCTGATTCCGGCGTTCAAGAAAGCTCGTGAGCTGATGAAAGAGTTCCAGGTTCCGGTTGTAGTGGAAGCTATTCTGGAAAGAGTGACCAATATTCCGATGGGCGGAAACCTTGACCAGATCAATGAATTTGGCGGTGCCCTTGACGTTAACGAATAAGAAAAAGGAGAAAAACAATGCCAAAAATGGCTGCCAATCTGTCCATGTTGTTTAATGAAGTGCCTTTCATGGATCGTTTTGATGCTGCTGCCAAAGCAGGTTTTACCGGTGTTGAATACCTGTTTCCGTATGATTACGATCTGGATGCGATTGCCGAAAAATTGCAGAAAAACAATCTGACGCAGGTATTGTTCAATTTGCCAGCCGGTAATTGGGCCGCTGGTGAACGTGGCATTGCCTGTCATCCTGAACGTGTCAGCGAATTTCAGGAAGGTGTCGGCAAGGCGATTGATGCCGCCAAGAAATTGGGCTGCAAGCAGGTGAACTGTCTGTCTGGTCCTGTTCTGCCAGGTGTTTCAGAAGACAAACTGCGTGCCACGTTCGTTTCCAATCTGAAGTTTGCCGCTGAAAAAACTGAAAGCGGAAGGTATTCGTCTGGTTACGGAGCCTGTCAATACGATCGATATGAAAAACGCGTATCTGAATCATACGCAACAGGCTGTAGATATCATCCGTGAAACGGGTTCCGACAATCTGTTCATCCAGTACGATATCTATCACATGCAGCGGATGGAAGGTGAGCTGGCCAATACCATCAAGGCAAACCTGCCGCTGATCAAGCATATGCAGCTGGCGGACTTGCCGAATCGCAATGAACCGGGTACGGGTGAAATCAATTACCACTTCCTGTTCAAATTCATTGATGATATCGGGTATGACGGTTGGATCGGCTGTGAATACAGACCGAAAACCACGACGGTTGAAGGTCTCGGCTGGCTGAAAGAATATAACGTCAAGTAATCGGATATAACGTAAACAAGGTAACTGGAGAAAATAATGGCAAATATTGGTTTTATTGGTTTGGGTATCATGGGCGTGCCGATGGCCGTCAACCTGCAGCAGAAAGGTGGAAACAAGCTGTTTGTCAATGATAAAAAGGCACCGCCTGCCGTATTGCTGGATGGTGGCGCTGTAGCTTGCGCCAATGGTGCAGAAGTCGCCAAACAGTCTGATATCGTTTTCATCATGGTACCGGATACACCGGATGTCGAAGCGGTTCTGTTCGGTGAGAATGGTGTCGCCCAGGGATTGAGTGCCGGAAAGATTGTCGTTGACATGAGCTCGATTTCTCCTATCGCAACCAAGGAATTTGCCAAAAAGATCAATGATCTGGGCTGTGAATATCTGGACGCTCCGGTATCCGGTGGCGAAGTCGGCGCCAAGGCCGGTTCTCTGACCATCATGGTTGGCGGCAAGGAAGAAACTTTCAACAAGGTCAAACCTCTGTTTGAACTGATGGGCCAGAATATTACGCTGGTCGGTGGCAATGGCGACGGGCAGACTACCAAGGTCGCCAATCAGATTATCGTCGCGCTGAATATTCAGGCTGTTGCCGAGGCACTTCTGTTTGCTTCCAAGGCTGGTGCTGATCCTGCCAAGGTTCGCCAGGCATTGATGGGTGGTTTCGCGTCGTCCCGTATTCTGGAAGTTCATGGCGAACGCATGATCAAGCGTACTTTCAATCCGGGTTTCAGAATCAATCTGCACCAGAAAGACCTGAATCTGGCATTGCAGGGCGCGAAGTCGCTGGGTATTTCCCTGCCGAATACAGCGACCGCTCAGGAATTGATGAATGCTTGTGCAGCAAATGGCCTTTCCGCAATGGACCATTCCGCTTTGTGCCGTGCAGTGGAAATCATGTCAGCCCACGAAATTGCCAAGGCGTAAGACTGACTTTTCGATAATTTTATCCGGTGAAAGCCTTGGCTTTCACCGGAATAATTTGACTTGAGGCCATCAAAAAGGAGGCGGAATGAATTCGCTTTTATGCGGGTTTTTTCGCGTTTATCCGGTTTGATGGTTTTTTTATTCAGGATTGATTGTAATGATGTCTATCGATAATCCCAGACAGTTTTTGCTGGATCTCTATTCCAGTGCCATTTCGGCTGTAAGTGCAGCAAAAAGCTTGCCTCAGTATTTGCCAAAACCCGTGCCAGGAGGAAGAACCATTGTTATTGGCGCAGGAAAGGGAGCCGCCGCCATGGCGAAGGCTGTTGAGGATCACTGGCAAGGCGATCTTACCGGATTGGTCGTGACTCGTTATGAACATGGTTTGCCGTGCAAGCATATCGAAGTGGTCGAGGCATCTCATCCCGTACCGGATGCCGCGGGGCGAGATGCGGCAGAACGCATGCTGAAAATGGTTCAGGGACTGACGGAAAAGGATATGGTTATATGTCTGATTTCAGGTGGTGGATCTGCACTGCTGGCATTGCCTTCCAAAAATATCAGCCTTGAGCAGAAACAGCAGATCAATCGGAAATTGTTGAGAAGCGGCGCCAGTATTTCCGAGATGAATTGTGTCAGAAAGCATTTGTCCGATATCAAGGGAGGACGTCTGGCATTGGCTTGTGCTCCGGCAAAAGTGGTTACTCTGATGATTTCCGATATTCCGGGCGATGATCCGGGAATTATAGCTAGCGGTCCGACATTGCCTGATCCGACTACCTGTGAAGATGCCTTGGCTATTCTGAAGAAATACCAGATTGATGTACCGGAAAATGTACGGGAGCATCTTGAATCTGGCGAAGGAGAGACACCCAAACCGGGTGATTCACGTTTCGTCCGTAATGAAAGCCATATCATTGCGACGGCGCAAGATGCGCTGGAGGCCGCAGCCAATACTGCCCGTGAAAACGGTGTTACGCCTTATATTCTGTCTGACTGTATTGAAGGTGAGGCCAGAGATATTGCCTTGATGCATGCGGCAATAGCGAGACAGGTTGTTCAACGCGGGCAGCCATTTCAGAAACCGTGCGTCATTATTTCCGGCGGTGAAACGACGGTTACGGTAAAAGGGGATGGTCGTGGAGGACGAAACGCGGAATTTCTGCTGAGTTTGGCGATTGCGCTCAATGACCAGCCCGGAATTTATGCCATTGCCTGTGATACCGATGGTATTGATGGTTCGGAAGACAACGCGGGAGCGCTGTATGCCCCGGGTTCCATCTCGCGTGCCGAATCGCAGGGAATCCGGCCTCGCAAGATGCTTGACAATAATGACGGATATGGTTTCTTCAGTGCATTAAATGACCTGATCGTGACGGGACCGTCAAGAACGAATGTCAATGATTTTCGTGCGATATTAATTATTTGAAAAAGAACGAAAGAATATTATGCGACGTCAACGTAAGGCAAAGATTGTAGCAACGCTGGGACCGGCAAGTTCGACAAAAGAGATGATTCTCTCTCTTTTTGAAGCAGGGGTGGATGTTTTCCGTTTCAATTTCAGTCATGGAACACAGGACGACCATCGTGCCCGACATGAAGCGGTGCGCGAGGTTGAACGTCTCGTTGGGCGGCCCATTGCGATTCTTGCGGATCTTCAGGGACCCAAATTGCGTATCGGCAAATTTGCCAATGGAAAAGTACAGTTGGAAACAGGTGCGGAGTTTGTTTTCGACCGCAATACCGCTGACGGAGATGGAAAACGGGTTAATCTGCCTCATCCGGAATTGTTCGGCGTCATGGATGTCGGACATTCGATTTCACTGGATGATGGCAAGCTCAAGATGAAAGTTGTTGAAAGCACGCCTGATGAAATACGTACCCGGATTGTAACGGGTGGACCTTTATCAGACCGCAAGGGGGTCAATGTTCCTGATGTCGTTCTGCCTATTCCGATTTTGACCGAGAAAGATCGCAGGGATCTGGAGTTCGCCTTGTCACTTGGTGTGGACTGGGTAGCATTGTCTTTTGTACAGCGACCGGAAGATTTGGTGGAAGCACGTCGTCTGATCGCCGGTCGTGCCGGTTTAATGACGAAACTGGAGAAGCCGGCTGCGCTGGATCATCTTGATGAAATTGTGATGGCATCGGATTCGGTGATGGTCGCGCGTGGCGATCTGGGCGTGGAACTTCCTCCGGAAAAAGTTCCAGGTGCCCAAAGAAGAATATTGCGTGCCTGCCGTCATTATGGAAAGCCGAGCATTGTGGCAACCCAAATGCTGGAGTCCATGATCGCTTCGCCGACTCCAACAAGGGCCGAGGCTTCGGATGTCGCCAGTGCCGTGTATGATGGCGCCGATGCCGTCATGCTTTCCGCTGAATCCGCAAGTGGTGCCTATCCGGTACAGGCTGTCTCGATTATGGACCGTATCATCAATGAAGTGGAAAGTGATCCGTTTTACCCGAAAATGATCAATGTGCAACACGATGTTTCATTGCCGTCAAAGAGTGATGCCATTTGCTCTGCACTGAAAACGGTTTCCGAAATGATCGGTGCGGTAGTCAATGTGACTTATACGGATTCTGGCAATACCAGTTTGCGTGCAGCCCGTGAAAGACCGCTTGCGCCGATTTTGAGTATTACCCCACATTTGTATACAGCAAGAAGGCTTGCCTTGGCATGGGGCGTTCATTCGACTGTTATCGATCATGATGTGAAAGACGTTGATGAAATGGTCGATGCAGCGTGCAGGACAGCCTATTCGGAAGGGTTTGCGCAACCAGGTGAGCAGCTGGCTATTGCTGCCGGTATGCCCTTTGGACAACCTGGAACGACGAATTTGTTGCGAATTGCTGAAATAGGTCCGCAGAAATAAATATCCGTTTTTATGGAGCAGGGCCGGGAGGCCCTGTTTTTTTATACAAGCCGGAAATTTACTGCTGGTAACAGACTTTTTACAAATTGTGCGGGAAAAAACATGGAAAATTTTCTTTTTCCGGAAGGAATATCAAAAAAAAGAAATTTTATTGTGTCTGAAGAACAGACAGCCCGTTATTTGGGAAGCGGCAGAAGTGACGTTCTGGCTACACCTGCCTTGGTCGCATGGATGGAAGCGGTTGCGCAGGAAATTGTGGATGACGTTTTGCCGACTGACTGGCAGTCAGTCGGGAATTACATTGAATTGCGCCACAGTGCAATGGTACCTGTTGGATCAACGGTAGAGATTCAGGCCGTATTGAGTCGTGTTGACGAAAAGGAACTGATATTTGCGGTCAGTGCTTTTGACGAATCCGGAATCATTTCTGAGGGGATTCATAAAAGGACTTTTTCCAGAACAGCAGTCCTGAAAAGACTCCTGAAAAGGAAGAAATAGAAGAAACTGAATATTTTCAGGTAATTATAACAATACAATTGAAGCCGGTTTTATCCGTTTTATCGTTGTCGTAAAGTATGGATAAAAAATCTAATCTTGACCGAGGTCATGGTCAGCAAAAAATTGTTCTCGCACAATAGTCAAGCAATCAGGCGAAGAACTTATGGAATATCTAATTTCTTCGCTGCTATTGGTAAGAGTGCATAGTCTAAAAACAAGCGGGGAATAACATCCGCAGTGACCATGTTTGTAGTAATCATTAAAGGAGAGTAGATCTATGGCTACACAAGAAAAGTACCCTAATCGGTGGGTTCAGCTCGCTCTGGGTATCATCTGTATGGCAACGGTGGCGAACTGCCAGTACGGCTGGACGCTGTTCGTTGCTCCGATTGAAGATAAATACCACTGGGCCCGTACAGCCATTCAGCTGTCGTTCACCATCTTCCTGTTTTTCGAAACCTGGCTGGTTCCTCTGGAAGGATGGGGCGTTGACAAGTTCGGCCCGCGTCCGGTCATTATTTTCGGTGCTATTCTGGTTACCATCGGCTGGATTATCTGTTCCAAGGCTTCCAGCCTGGGTGTTCTGTATTTCGCCCAGATCCTGACCGGTGCCGGCGCCGGTGCCGTGTACGGTACCTGTTCCGGTAACTCGCTGAAATGGTTCCCGGACAAACGGGGTCTGGCAGCGGGTGCGACGGCAGCCGGTTTCGGTGGCGGTGCTGCTATTACCGTTATTCCGGTCGCCAACATGATCAATACCTCTGGCTATGAACAGGCGTTCTTCGTCTTCGGTATTGTTCAGGGTATCATCATTACCTGCTGTGCACTGTTCATGCCACGTGCCAAACTGCCACCCGGAACGAAAGCAGTTCCACGTGTTATTTCTTCCAAGAAAAACTATAATCCGGCACAAATCGTCAGAGAACCCTTGTTCTGGCTGATCTACGTCTGCTTCGTGGGTGTTGCCTCCGGCGGTATCATGGCGACAGCTTCGTTCGGTCCGGTTTCCCGCGACTACGGTCTGGACAAGATTCCGGTCACCTGCCTGGGTGTCACCCTGCCGCTGCTGACCATGGCCATGTCCATCGACAACATCTGTAACGGTGCATCCCGTCCTATCATGGGTTATCTGTCCGACCGTTTCGGCCGTGAAAACATTATGTTCGTTGTGTTCATGGGTGAAGCAGCTGCCTTGCTGGGTCTGGTCTTCTGGGGCCGTCAGCCACTCGGCTTCATGTTCTTCGCAGGTATGACGTTCGCATGCTGGGGTGAAATCTTCTCGCTGTTCCCGTCCATGTGTGCCGATACGTTTGGTAGTGCCAATGCAGCAGGTAATGCCGGTACGCTGTATACCGCGAAAGGAACTTCTTCCCTTATTGTTCCGCTGGCAGCCGGTTTGGCCAAAGGCGGTAACTGGAACCGTACCTTCGTTCTGTCGGCATGTATCGCAGCAATCTGCTCCTGCCTGGCATTGTTTGTCCTGAAACCGTGGCGTCGCCGTTTCATCGAAAACAACAACAAGGAAATCGAAGCACAGGAAGCTGCCGCAGCCGCTGCTGCCAAGTAATCCTGACAGGGCCGGTATCATTGCCGGCCCTGTAGCGGATTTTCTGTAATATAAAAAGCGGCAACACTAAAAGTGTTGCCGCTTTTTATTGTGACTGGAACGGGGAAATGGCCAATAAAAGAGATCAGATTTTTCCCTGATTTTTGAGTCTGCTCAGGGTTTCCGGTGAAAGATTGAGATAGGATGCCAGTTCTTTTTTCGGCATCCGGTCAAACAGATCGGGGTGTTTGCGCAGGAAACGATGAACCCGACCGGGAGCGTCCAGCAAATGCAGGGAAATGGTATGTGACATGATACTGCTCATAATGCGCATGACTTCCATTTCGAAACGCTGTTTGAGAACGGGATGTGTTTCAATAAAGGCAACCCATTGCGGCATGGCGATCCGTGCAATTCGCGCTTTTGTGACCGTTATAACGCTGAATGGTGCAGCTTTGTTGAACTTCCATGAAGCATAAGTCGCTTCCATATATCTTTCGCTGGTAAAGCGCAAAATCATTTCCTTGGCATGCTGGTTGGCGACAGATCTTTTCAGGATACCATCCAGTACAAAAATGACCTCCAGGTCGCTGTCTCCCTGATGGGTCAGGCAGTCTCCTTTGGAATGGTCTGAAATATCAAGATGTGGTTCCAGTTCTGCCAATTCATTTTGGGACAATTCCTTCAATATGCAATTTTGAGAAAGCTGCACACGAATAATATTTTTCTCAGGATGATTTGCTATTAAGGCCATGAATTTTCTGCTTCAGTTTTGACGTAACGTGACTAAAACACTCGAAAATAATTGACGAAAGTCAAGAAGTTCTAGTTTGAATTTGGAAACTTGACTGTGGTCAAGAATATATCAGGAGTTGAGAAGCTATGATAGATGTCAGCTTAAATATTTGACGGAAAATTGAAGAATGTTAGGGAAGTATCGTTTTTCCGCCAAATATTATAGTCATTTGGTTTTCATCCTGTGAGAGCTGGCCGTAACAGGAATCGGCTTCTACAGGAAAGTTGTAGTTTACAGCGCACAATCAACCAATAACATTGGAGGAAGAGAAATATGGGTAGCAAAGCATTATCCGGAGTAAGAATTCTGGACATGACCCACGTACAGGCGGGGCCGACCTCGTCCCAGCTGTTGGCATGGATGGGAGCGGACGTCATCAAGTTCGAAAATCCGACGGGCGACATCACACGTAAACAGCTGCGTCACGATCCGAACAAGGACAGCTTGTACTTCACCATGTTGAACAGCAACAAGCGTTCGATCATTGCGAACATGAAGAGCAAGGCAGGCTGCGAAATTTTCGAAGAACTGCTGAGAAAATGCGACGTCATCATGGAAAACTTTGGACCTGGCGTGCTGGCAAGATTCGGCTACACCTGGGAAAAGATCCATGAAATCAACCCGGCCATCATCTACGCTACCATCAAAGGCTTCGGTTCCTCCGGACCATACAGCGACTACAAGGCCTACGAACCGATCGCCCAGGCAATGGGTGGTTCCATGTCCACAACCGGTTTCCCGGAAAATCCGCCGACCATCACAGGTGCCCAGATTGGTGACACCGGTACCGGTCTGCACCTGGCCATCGGTATCTGCGCAGCCCTGTACCACAGAACCCACAACGGTGGAATCGGACAGGAAGTCGAAGCAGCCATGCAGGAATCCGTCATGAACCTGTGCCGCGTCAAATTCCGTGACCAGGGTCGTCTGATGGGAGGCAAAGCCGCATTGCCGGAATACAGCCGTCCGACCCTGGGACTGACCGCCGTACCTCGTGCAGGTAACGACTCCGGTGGTGGCCAGCTGGGTAACTGTATCCCATGTAAACCTTTCGGAACCAACGACTACGTCTACTTCATTGTCCAGGAAGCCAACTGGCCGGTAGTGGCAAGAGCCATTGGAGACGAAGCACTGGTAACAGACGAACGCTTTGCGACCCTGGCAGAACGTCGTAAAAACCAGAACGAACTGTGGAAAATGATCGCAGACTTTGCGAAGAACTACACCAAACGTGAATTCACCGCATTCTGCAACGAAAAGAACATCCCGTGCGGACCGGTTCTGTCCACAGAAGAAATCATGACAGACCCACACGTTGCACACCGTGAAATGATCGTCAAGGTAGAAGGCCATCCGCAAGGAGACTACTACACCGTTGGTATGCCGATCAAACTGTCGATGGGTAACGTAGACAAGATTCTGCCGGCACCGATGCTGGGTGAACACACGGAAGAAATCCTGAAAGAAGTTTGCGGATTCTCGGCAGAGAAGATTGCGGAACTGAAAGCGGGCGGAGCTTTCGACGTACCACCGAAGAAGAAAAAATAATGGTGAGTCAATTGTTTTAATGAAGTGATTCATTAACTTTTGCAGGATGGGTGGCTTTGTCCACCCATCTTTTTTTTAGGCCGGGGTTTTTCCATGCGTGTTGTCATTGTTGGTCAGAGGGATTTTGGCAAGGCTGTCCTTGAGGCATTTCATGCCCGGGGAGATGTCGTTGCCGGTGTTTTCATGGCACCGGAAAAAAATTCGCGTCCGGATACTCTGAAAACGGCTGTTCTGGAGAAAAATCTCCGGCTGTTTCAATTTGAAAATCTTGCCTCGGAAGAAGCACTGACGGCTTTGAGAGAGTCGAATGCCGATATTGCCATAATGGCTTATGTCGTTCAGTTTGTGCCCCAGGAATTTGTACGGATTCCGAAATGCGGGACGATCCAGTTCCATCCGTCTTTATTGCCGAAATATCGTGGTCCAAGTGCCATCAATTGGGCGATTGTCTGCGGAGAGCGGGAAACGGGCGTTACTGTATTCAGGCCAACTGATATTATGGATGAGGGGCCTGTCATTCTCCAGAAAGCGGTGCCGATTCAACCGGATGATACGGCAGGGTCGTTGTATTACGATTGTTTGTTTCCAGTGGGTGTGCAGGCGATGCTTGAGGCCGCGGACAGGGTTGTTTCCGGCAATTATGTGGAGAAACCTCAGGATATCTTGCAGGGAAGCTATGAAAGCTGGCTGAAAGAACGGGAAGCCCGTATCAGCTGGAATAATCATGTCAATCAGGTCTATAACCTGATTCGGGGATGTAATCCAAATCCCGGGGCATGGATCCGGTTTCAGGATGAAAAACTGGTCATTATGGAATGCCGGAAAAATCTTCATTGTTCTTTTCAGGATGTCAGGGGAAAGATCGGAACCATAACGTCCATAGATGAAGAAAGTTTTTTTGTCGGCGTCCCGGGAGGGGAAATTCGTATTTTCGCTGTCAGGACGGAATCGAAAAAGAAAATGACTGCAAAAGAATGCGTGAAGAGATGGAAACTGGAAATCGGGATGAAATTTGGCGAGTAAAAGGCAAGTGCAGATAAGCTGCTTCAAGAGACTTTTTCATTTCCTCGGGAAATTTAACAATTTTCCGGATTTCATGTAATATTGCCGGATGTCCGAGGAGCGTTGCAACAAAATGGACGGATTCATCCTGTAGAGGGAACTCCGTTTTTGCCAGGCTCGGATTTTTATCAAAACGGCGCTCACGTTACTTTTTTCTATCAATTTCAGGAAAGGAGAGCGTGATGAACGCTGTATCCAAGCAAGAACAGGATTTTTGTATTGCCGACCCCGCTCTGACCGCATGGGGCAACAAGGAAATCAGAATTGCCGAAACCGAGATGCCGGGGCTGATGGCGATTCGTGAGGAATATTCCGCCAGCAAGCCGTTGAAGGGGGCACGAATCAGTGGTTCCCTCCATATGACAATCCAGACGGCTGTTCTGATCCAGACACTGGAAGCACTAGGCGCCCAGGTGCGCTGGGCTTCGTGCAATATTTATTCGACCCAGGATCATGCCGCTGCGGCAATTGCGGCCAATGGTACACCGGTATTCGCTTTCAAGGGCGAGTCACTGGATGATTACTGGGAATTCACTCACCGTATTTTCGAATGGCCCGATGGTGGTTATTCGAATATGATTCTGGACGATGGTGGAGACGCTACTTTATTGTTGCATCTCGGTAACCGCGCGGAACAGGATATGTCGGTTCTCGACAATCCTTCTTCGGAAGAGGAAGTTTGTCTTTTCAATGCCATCAAACGCCATTTGAAAGAAGATTCCAGCTGGTATTCGAAACGTATCAGGGAAATCAAGGGCGTGACCGAAGAAACGACTACCGGTGTACATCGGTTGTACCAGATGCATCAGGAAGGAAAGCTGAAATTTCCGGCTATCAACGTGAACGATTCCGTGACCAAATCAAAATTCGATAACCTGTACGGATGTCGTGAATCTCTGGTGGACGGTATCAAGCGCGCTACCGATGTCATGATTGCCGGCAAAATTGCGGTTGTCTGCGGTTATGGTGATGTCGGCAAGGGATGTGCACAGGCTTTGCGGGCTTTGTCTGCTCAGGTATGGGTAACTGAGATCGATCCTATTTGCGCTCTTCAGGCCGCCATGGAAGGGTATCGTGTCGTTACCATGGAATTTGCGGCGGAACAGGCCGACATTTTCGTGACCTGTACCGGCAATTACCATGTCATTACACACGATCACATGATCAAGATGAAAGATCAGGCGATCGTGTGCAATATCGGTCATTTTGACAATGAAATCGATGTCGCTTCAATGAAGCAATATGCATGGGAAAATATCAAGCCGCAGGTCGATCATATTATTCTGCCGAACGGTAACAGGATCATCTTGCTGGCAGAAGGACGGCTGGTCAATCTGGGATGTGCCACCGGACATCCGTCGTATGTCATGAGTTCTTCTTTTGCCAATCAGACCATCGCACAGATTGAGTTGTTCACTAATACGAGTGCTTATCCTCTTGGCGTGTATACCTTGCCGAAACATCTGGATGAAAAAGTCGCCCGCCTTCAGTTGAAGAAGCTCAATGTCCAGTTGACAGAACTGACAGATGAACAGGCTGATTATATCGGAGTCAAGAAGGAAGGCCCCTATAAACCCGATCACTACCGGTATTGATGTATATCAGGGGAAGATACAGGATTCATTCTGTATCACTGCAGCCAGATGAATTTTCGTTATGATGTCGGTGTTGTCGACGTCTGTTGAAATTCGATCCGGTATGTCCGGTTCCAGTGGAGAAAATCATGCGTATTTTAATCGTCTGGCTGATTAACACGGTTGCTTTGCTCGCCTTGCCGTATCTGATGACGTCAATCAGAATTTCGGGCTTCTGGACGGCGTTGATTGCAGCGCTGGTATTGGGCCTTGTCAATGCATTGATCAGGCCTGTACTGGTTTTGCTGACATTGCCGGTGACTCTTGTAACATTAGGGATTTTCATCTTGGTGATCAATGGCCTGTTGTTCTGGCTGGTTTCCAAAATGGTGGATGGTTTCTATGTCACGGGTTTCTGGGCTGCGGTTGGCGGGGCATTGTTATACAGTATTATCTCGTGGGCCTTGTCCACTTTGCTACTCAGGAATTAAATGCCATCACAGAAAAGTTTCAGTATTGAAGTGTTTCCGCCTAAAACACCGGAGGCAATCAGTGAATTGCGTAAGACACGTGCACAGCTGGCTGAATTGTCACCCAAGTATTTTTCGATTACATTCGGTGCCGGTGGTTCGACACAACAGGGAACTCATAATATCGCTCTGGAAATACAAAACGAAGGATATGAGGCGGCTCCGCATATTACCTGTATCGGATCGACCAGAGAAAAGGTCCGTGAACGATTGAATGAATACCGGTCATGCGGAATCAGGCATATCGTTGCCTTGCGTGGTGATTTGCCAAGTTCATATGGCGTTCTGGGAGAATTCCATTATGCCAATGAACTGGTTGAATTCATCCGTGCCGAAACGGGGGACTGGTTCCGGATCGATGTTGCCGCCTATCCCGAAATGCATCCGCAGGCAAAATCCATGAATGACGATATCAATAATTTTGTCAGGAAAGTGGAAGCGGGGGCGGATGTCGCGGTTACCCAGTATTTTTACAATGCATCGGCCTATTTCCGGTTTATGGAGAATGTTCAGGCAGCGGGTGTTTCCATCCCTGTGATAGCCGGAATCATGCCGATAACCAACTATACCCAGTTGGCGCGTTTTTCCGACATGTGTGGCGCGGAAATTCCTCGCTGGATACGTCTTCGACTGGAAAGTTACGGAAATGATCTGGCTTCTATCCGTGCGTTCGGTCTTGATGTCGTTACCGAATTATGCGAGCAGTTGCTGGAAGGGGGGCTCCGGGATTGCATTTTTACAGTCTCAACAGAGCTGCCGCTACCAAGGAAATCTGGAAGCGTCTCAGGCTTCACGAAAGACAGGAACGACCTGTTCCTGTCCTGGATAGGGAACTTGCCGGGGTATAAAGAAAACGGTACCGCAATCAGACGGTACCGTTTTTTTATGGACTATTTTTTGCGATCCGCTTCCACTTCTTCGGGACGTAATTTTGCCGCTATTTTGTCAAGTACGCCATTGACGAATTTATGACCGTCTATTCCGCCAAACGATTTGGTCAGTTCGACAGCTTCATTGATAACGACCCGGTAAGGTATTTCGATATGGTTGCCCAGTTCATAGGCACCGATAAGCAGAATGGCGTGTTCGACCGGTGACAATTCATCCAGCGAACGATCGATGTGTGGCATGATTTCGGAACGCAGGGTTTCCGCTTGATGAATGGTGCCTGAAACAAGTGTGACAAAATGTTCCGTATCTGCCTTGTCGAACCCATGTGCCTGGCGAATGTGCTCGATAATGGCCGGTGCATCATCCTTGTTGAGCAACCATTCATAAAGTCCCTGTAACGCAAATTCTCTTGAACGGTGTCGGGGAGAACGGTTTTTGGATGGATTTGCATGTACAGATTTTGTTTTCATAGATTTCAAATGCAGGAAGTGATTCTGGTAGGTCTTGTTTATTCATTTTCGGCAGCAGGCTCCAGTTCATCTATTGCAAGAACCAGATTGGCCATTTCAACGGCTACACGGGCAGCTTCGGTTCCTTTTTCGATCATTCGTGCCTCGGCCTGCTCATCCGTGTAGGTGGTCAGTACGGCATTGGCGATGGGCATGTCGAAATCGAGAGCGACCCGGGATATGCCTGCGGCAGATTCATTGGAGACCAGTTCGAAGTGGTAGGTTTCTCCCTTGATGACAGCGCCAACGGCAACCAGAGCGTCGAATTGCTGGGATTCCGCCATTTTTTGCAGGGCAACTGGTATTTCCAGTGCGCCAGGCACCGTCGCTACCAGAATATCTTCATTGGCGACACCAAGTCTTTTCAGTTCACCGAGGCAGGCATTCAACAGGCCTCGGCAGATTTCTTCATTAAAACGCGACTGGACAATACCGATCCTCAGATCCTGTCCCTGCAAATCCACTTCGAAAGTATTGACGCTCATAACCGTTCTCCCGATATAAATAATTAAAGATCCTGATTTTCCAGATAACCGACAATATCCAGATTGAAACCGGTCATGGAAGGCATTTTCCTGGGATTGGCAAGTAGTTGCATTTTTCCTACTCCAATGTCACACAGGATTTGCGCACCGATGCCATAGTTCCGCAAGGTTTGACTTGTCGCCGACAGGGTTTCATTTGTCTGTTTTTTGCCGATTGTATCGAATCTGGCAAGAAATTCTCCGGATTGTTCACCACAATTGAGCAAGACAACGATGCCCCTGTCACTTGCCTGTATTTTTTTCATGGCATCGGCAAGTCGCCAGGAATGGAATGTCGATTCTGTTTCGAGGAAATCGACGAGCGATACCGGTTGGTGAACTCTGACCAAGGTGATTTTGTCGGGCGTAATTGCGCCTTTTACCAGGGCAAGATGAACCGACTGACTCGGTTTGTCACGGTAGACGATAGCATGAAAAGGGCCAGCCAACGTGTTTATCGTATTTTCCGCGATTCGTTCCACAATACTTTCATGCCGGTTTCTGTAGCTGATCAAATCCGCTATCGTTCCGATTTTGATCTGGTGTTTTCCGGCAAATTCAAGCAATTCGGGAAGTCTGGCCATCGAACCGTCGTCATTCATGATTTCGCAAATGACCGATGCCGGTGTCAAACCGGCGAGTGCCGCCAGATCACAGCCTGCTTCGGTATGGCCCGCCCGTCTTAGTACTCCTCCCTGTTTGGCGGTGATCGGGAAAATATGGCCAGGCTGGACGATATCATCCGGCTTTGCGTTTTTTGCAACGGCAACCTGAATGGTTCGTGCCCTGTCGAAAGCGGAAATACCTGTTGTGACGCCTTCCGCTGCTTCAATCGATGTTGTGAAAGCTGTATTGAAAGAACTTCGGTTTTCACGGGCCATGGGGGAAAGACCGAGCTGGTCGCAACGTTCTTTCGTCAAGGTCAGACAAACAAGTCCACGGGCATATTTGGTCATGAAGTTGATGGTTTCCGGTGTAACAAAATCGGCAGCGATCATGAGATCGCCTTCGTTTTCACGGTCTTCGTCATCAACCAGAATGACCATGCGGCCGGCGCGCAGCTCGTCAATAATCTCTTGTGTGGAAGAAATAGACATAACGGAATTCCTTTGGAATCTGCTATTTTAAAGGAAACTGCCTGAAAGGAGCATATTATCAATATTGTGCCCGGGAAAAGAATCAGTGAAGGCTGTCGGGAATTCCATCGTGAAATCTTTTCATACTGATTTCACGATGGTTGGAAGATAAAAGACTATTTTCCAATACAGAAACGGGAAAATATCAGACCCAGCAAGTCATCAGATGTAAATTCTCCGGTTATGCTGTTCAACGCATCTTGGGCAAGTCTCAGTTCTTCCGCCATAAGATCCAGTGACGGTGATCCGGATTGTGCATGTTCTGTTGCGATGGCAAGATGTTTGTCTGCCGTTTTCATGGCATTCATATGCCTTTCACGCGCAAGATAAGTGGATTCACCTGTCTGAACCCATCCCGCTATTTTGAGCAATTCCGTTTTGAGCAGGTCAATGCCCTGGCCCGTCTGGGTAGACAGATAAATCTGGGTTATGCCAAACATGTTATCGACTGACGGACGGTGGCCGGAAATATCGATTTTGTTCCAGATTTGAATGACCGGGATATTTTCAGGAAAATCCGCGGCTATTTTCTCGTCGGAACGTGTGGGACCGAGGCTGGCATCGAGCAAATGCAGGATAACATCGGCTTTTCCGATTTCATTCCAGGTACGTTCTATCCCGATGCGTTCGACTTCATCTTCCGCTGTATTGGTGCGAATTCCGGCTGTATCGATCAGGGTGACAGGAATTCCTTCGAGTTGGATGGTTTCCGTGATCTTGTCACGTGTCGTTCCGGCAATCGGGGTGACAATGGCAATATCGGAACCGGTCAGGACGTTGAGTAACGAGGATTTGCCGACATTGGTCTGTCCCGCCAGGACAACGTGTATACCTTCCCGCAGCAGCGCACCTTGCGTAGCCTGGGCAATGATGCCTTTGAGTGCCTTGCGTATGGATGTGATTTTTTCTTTCACATTTTCTTTTTGCAGGAAATCGATGTCTTCTTCAGGGAAGTCAAGGGATGATTCGACCAGCATTCTGACCTGGATGATGGATGAAACCAGTTCGTGAATTTCTCGCGAAAATGCGCCGGAGAGTGAACGTGACGCGGAACGGACGGCCTCTTCCGTCGTGGCGTCAATCAGATCGGCAATGGCTTCAGCCTGGGCAAGGTCGATTCTGTCGTTCAAGAAAGCGCGGCGGGTGAATTCGCCTGGTTCCGCTATTCGAAGATCGATGTTTTTGCCGGCCTGAAGGCAGCGTTTCAGAAGCATTTGCAAAACAACCGGTCCTCCATGTCCCTGGAGTTCCAGCACGTCTTCTCCTGTAAATGAATTCGGCCCCTTGAAATACAGGGCAATTCCCTCGTCAATAATGTTGCTGTTTTCATCCAGAAACGGAAGGAAATAGGCGTAACGGGGTTTTAACGGCAGTTCCGTTGTAGCGGCTTTGAAGAATTCCGAAATGAACGGTTCAAGGTTCTTGCCGGAAATGCGGATGATCCCGACACCACCGCGTCCTGGTGCGGTAGCGATGGCTGCAATAGGAGAAGAATCAGTATTCATTGTGAGTACATTAAAAACAGGTTTTATAACTGTTGATCGTTTTTCTCATGCATTATCCTTGCTGTCGCGAAAAAATAAAAGTGTTACCTTCTCATGTTATGCAGGAAGCGTGTCCTGAAGAGGTGTTCCGATGTATATGCCGGGCAATACCGTTTTAAACGGTTTGATGACGAAGCCGGAAAGTATAAAATTCTTTTCCTGTGTTTTGACCGGTCTTTGGTATATGGAAATCACTTTGAAATGAATCGGACCGGTTTGGGTATAAAATGCGTAAAAACAGCCTGTTTGTGTTTATGAGTGAAATATAGGGGAATGAATATGTCTGCAGATATTGGGAAAAACGATGAACCGGTGACACGCCAGACTTTCGATGATGTGATGGTACCGGTATTTGCACCGGCTTCGTTCGTTCCCGTTCGCGGATCGGGACTTGATTTATGGGATCAGAATGGCAAGCATTATCTTGATCTGACCGGAGGAATCGCTGTTTCCGGTTTGGGACACACGCCGCCGGAAATTGTCGATGCGCTTGTGGAACAGGCGAAAAAACTGTGGCATGTCAGCAATTATTTCACGAATGAACCCGTTCTGAAACTTGCCAGGGCTCTTACCGATGCAACGTTTGCCGAAAAAGTGTTTTTCTGCAATTCGGGGGGGAAGCCAATGAAGCCGCTTTCAAACTGGCGCGTAAATGGGCTCATGACCATTTCGGTGAAAAAAAGAACAGGATCGTTTCCTGCTATCACTCATTTCATGGGCGTACGCTGTTTACCGTGACTGTCGGTGGCCAGTCAAAATATACGGAAGGATTCGAGCCCTTGCCTCCGAGAATCGACCATATTCCATTCAATGATATCGAAGCGGCGAGAGCGGCCATCGATGATGATGTCTGTGCTGTTGTTGTTGAGCCGGTTCAAGGTGAAGGCGGGATATTGCCGGCTGATCCGGACTACCTGAGATCCTTGCGCCAGTTGTGCAATGAAAAAAATGCCCTTCTGGTTTTTGACGAAATACAGTGCGGAATGGGCAGAACCGGAACATTGTTTGCCTATATGGGATATGGTGTCGTGCCGGACATCATGACATCTGCGAAAGCGTTGGGAAACGGTTTTCCGATTGCAGCCATGTTAACGACTTCCGAAATAGCCCGGTCTTTTTCGGTCGGTTCCCATGGTACGACTTATGGAGGAAACCCGCTGGCAGCCGCGGTTGCCTGCAAGGTGTTTGAAACGATCAACAGACCGGAATTTTTGCAACGTGTTGTTGAGGCCGGTGAAAAACTGAAATTTTCCCTTGAGAGAGTGGCTGCCGATTATCCTGATGTCTTTTCCGGCGTGAGAGGAAAGGGGCTGATGCTGGGACTGGTTATGTCCGACAAGTACCAGGGCTGTGCCAAGGAAATCACTTCTGCGGCTGAAAAGCAAGGGTTGCTGCTGCTTTTGGCCGGTTACGATGTGATTCGTTATGTGCCTGCTCTTGTGGTTTCGGATGAACATATTGAACAGGGGGAAGCACTCTTGCGAAAAGCGATCGATTCCTGGCTGGAAGAAAACTGATTGTTTCTGTGAAATGATTCAAGGCCCGAAATCTTGCGGTTTCGGGCCTTGAATGGATGTAATAAATTTCTGAACGGCAAGTTCAGCTGTTTTCCATATCGTCCTTTCTTTTGGGTTTGAACTGCTTGTCGCTGATACGGAATTTCGATCGGCGATCACCCATAAGACGTCTCAGTTCCTTGATACTCAAATCGCTGACTTCATGCATGCGGATCAACAGGGAAGCGCCAACAGGCAGTCGATGGTGTCTTATTTTGCTGATGACGGGAGGGGCGACTTCCAGTGCACGGGACAAGGCGGCGTCATTCTTCAGATTCAGATGCTGGATTAATGTATCGAGAAGACGGTTCGGGTCATATACGCGATCTTCAAGTCGGTCTTCCTCAATTGGAGTTTCCGGGCTTTTGGGTTTGTTCGTCATTTTCAAAGATCCTGTTTATAAAAATTCACTTGTCTTTGTTTGTCAAAAACATGTTACCTGAAAATAATCGGTTGAGATTATTTTAGACGTGAATGGTTGAAGGATATACCGAAAGAGTTACGTATGGTGACAGAGTGTCTGCTGACGATATTTCCCTGGTCCTGATTTATCCAGACTCATTTGATATTTCGACATATGCAAATATACAAGCGTATTGCGTATCAGGTTGAAATATGAAGTAACCTGGATATGTTAACAATTATACATAAGTTGAAACAAGCTCTAAATGAGAAAACAGTTATAAAAAATTCGTTTTTTACAAACTACCTGTCAGTGTCTTTTTTCCGGAGAATCTCCTCTCCCAGAAGGATAACGGACATGGCATAGAAATAACTTCGGTTATAGTGGGTGATGGCAAAAAAGTTGTCAGAGCCGATCCAGTATTCCGTGTCGGCAAAACCATTAGGCAAATCAATTAACCCGTAAAGAATTCCATCAGGAATGTTTGTATCAGGGACAATACATTCCTTTTTCAGTTGGGCCGGTGTGAATCTGGCTTCAAGTCCCTGATTGAGCAGGGTTTCATTCATGGTGCAGTCAGGTGTTTTGCGGACAGGAAAGACAATAGGCTGTTTTTCATTCCATCCATGTTGAAGGAGGAAATTGGCGATACTGCCTATGGCATCAATCGCGGAATTTTCAAGATCGATCTTGCCGTCACCATCGAAATCAAGAGCATATCGTCTTATACTGCCGGGCATGAATTGAGGGTATCCTATGGCTCCGGCATATGAACCGTAGAAATTCATTGGATTCGTACCGTTTTCTCTGGACAGCAGAAGAAGATTTTCCAGTTCCCCACGAAAAAACGCTTTCCGGACAGACTGATTGGCCGTCTCAGGATAATCGAACGCCAGTGTGGCAAGCGTATCGATTGTCCTGAAATTGCCGGTATGGTTTCCATATACAGATTCAATGCCGAGAATGCCGACAATGATATGGGGCGGCACGCCGAATTTTTTCTCGGCCCAGTCTAGATATGTTTCATACTGGTTCCAGAACCGGAGACCGGCTGATATTCTTGTCGGTTCGATCATTCTTTGCCGGTATGCCTGCCAGTTTTTGGGTTTTTGTGTACTTGCAGGTGTCACCAGCCTGATCGTTGTCGGATTGGGTTCAATCTGATCGAAAAGGCAGACCAGTTCGTTTTTGTCGAAGTGATGCTTTTCCGATAGCTCATGGATGAAATCCGCAGAGGATTTCCGGAAAGAATCGGATTGGTCCGGTTTTTTCTGTCATGTCCGTATCAGATTGGGATGACGGACAGGCGAAAAAGGCTTTCTGATCATAGTCTTCGATTGAATGTGCAATGCTGCAGGACAGAAACAGGGAAAGAAAGAATGAAATGATTCCTGCATGGATTAGGCGGTATATTGTCGGCATCGATTTCGGTTGTGAGGAAATTTTTCTCGGGAAGGCTGGTCAGAGTATAACAACCGATTAACCCGACCCGGCTATATTTCTCAAAAGGGCGTATGGCAAATCATGAATCGCCCCAAGTCCATTTGAACCAGCGGGCGATATTCCACGATGGAAATGGCTGAAAGAATCGTGTCATTGTCCTTTCCGGATACAAAACGACGGTTTCTGACCGGATAAAATTACATGAGAACGGTTTCTGTCAGATTTCCTGTGTCGGACAGTTGCATGATATGGCATGGGGATGAATGGCCGGGATTTGCGAAAGGATAACGCAGACGATTCAGACAAAGATCGCAAAGTAAGCGGGAATGCCGTATTATCTTTTCAAAACGCATTCAGATCTGCCTGTCCGGCCGGTTTGCCGGCAGTTGCCGTGATTTCGTGCGATTCAACCGATTTCGACCAAGCAATTATTATGACTACTGCTATTTATTTTCACCCGATTTGCCAGTTGCATGAAATGGGAGCGCATCATCCCGAGTCGCCGGCACGTATGAAAACCATGATGAATGCTTTCCGGGAAAGTGGACTGGACCGTATTCTGGAATACCGTCTCTCGCCGGAATCCACCGAACGGGATATCCGGCGTGTTCATACTCAGGATATGATTAACAAGGCAAAAGACAATATTCCCGAACCGGGAGATTATTATCCTCTGGATGAAACGCCGCTGAATCACTATAGCTGGAAGGCCGCCCTGAGAACCACTGGAGCTGCTCTGGCCGCAACGGATGCGGTTTTGTCCGGAGAAATCCGGAATGCGTTCTGTATTGAGAGACCGATCGGACACCACTCCACGATAGGCGAGGCGATGGGATTTTGTGTGTTCAACAGTCTGGCCATTGCCGCCATGCATGCGGTCAAGGTGAGAAAACTCGAGCGGGTGGCGATTGTCGATATTGATGTGCACCACGGCAACGGTACGGAAGACATTTTTTCCTATGAGCCCAGTGTTCTGATGGTCAGTTATTACCAGCAGTATCTCTATCCGTTCTGCGGAAATGAAAAGGAACGGGCAAACATGGTCAATGTTCCGGTTCCTCCAGGTACCGGAGGTGATGTCATTCGCCGGGTTGTAACAGAGAAATGGTTACCGGCACTTCACCGGCATAAACCGGAGATGATTTTTATTTCAGCCGGTTTTGATGCCCATCGTGATGACCAGCTGGGAGACATGAATCTGGTCGAAGAGGATTACGCATGGATTACCCGGCAGGTAATGGATGTTGCCGATCAGTATTGCCAGGGACGGATCGTCAGTTTTTCAGAGGGAGGATACAATCTGAAAGCGCTTGCAGGCAGTGTCGTGGCTCACGTGAAAACGCTGGCTGGACAGAGCTGAGGAACAATGATGGCTATCCAGTGGTTTCCGGGTCATATGAATGCCGCACGGAAAAAAGCGGCAGAAACGATGGAAATGACCGATCTTGTCGTTGAGGTTCTGGATGCGCGGCTTCCTGCCGCCAGCAGCAATCCGATGGTGGAGGAATTGCGGCTTCATCGTCAGCGGCCCTGTCTGAAAATAATGAATAAAGACGATTTGGCTGATCCCGAGGTGACAAAAGAATGGCTGGATTATTTCAATCGTCAATCCGGTGTGGATGCCGTTGCCCTTTCATGTAAAAATCCTGCGGAGGTGGCCAGGATTCCGCAACTTTGCCAGAAACTGGTCCCGCATCGTACCGGTCCTGGAAAACCGGTCAGGGTGATGATTATGGGAATACCCAATGTCGGAAAATCCACGCTGATGAATATGCTGTTAAAACGCCGTGTTGCTGCTGTCGGAGATGAGCCTGCTGTAACGAAAAGCCAGCAGCGGCTTTATCTGAACAAGAATATGGTATTGACCGATACACCGGGGATGTTATGGCCTAAAATCGTTTATCCGAGTGACGGTTATATGCTTGCGGCCAGTCATGCTGTCGGGGTAAACGCCCTGATCGAGGAGGAAGTCGCCGCTTTTCTCGGCGATGTTCTGTTGGCAAGATATCCGGAGCTGTTGGCTTTGCGATACAAGATTCCGGTCGATGGACTCGATGGAATCGGGTTGATGGAAATGATCGCCAGAAAACGGGGATTCAAAATCAGGGGGGGAGCTGGATGTGGAAAAGGGCGCCCATACTCTTTTGCAGGATTATCGTCATGGCGCGATCGGCCGGATAAGTCTTGAAACGCCGGAAAGCCGTCGGGAGATGATTCAGTCTTATGCTGAAATCGGGAATGAATGAAGCCGTTTATCGGCCCGGAAGGTTTTCCGATTTATAATGATCAAATGAAACCAATTGCTCCTGGAACTGTTATTTTTCACCGTTTTCGCGGTTATGGCGTATTGACAGCCGTCAATCTGTTGACCGGCTGGGTTTCTGCACGTTTTGGCGACGAGCAGCGTTGTCTGGACCTGAATCTGTCTTCGGACGAGGTCCAGCATGCCGATGGCGAGCCGATTCTTTTCAGGCTGGCTGCACCCGACCGTATGCCACATGCACGGTTGATGGATATGGTCCGGAAATTGCACAGTGCCGGCTACCAGCGTTTATATCTCCACTCGTGGCCGAAAGAATCGGGTCTCCACTGGCGGTGGCATCTTTTCACAGGCTGCAGAAACTGGTTCCAGCGTCCCTGGCGCGAGGGCTGGTATGGTTCCGGTGCGGATTATATCTTCAATCCGGTCATGGGATGGGGCGATTTGCCCGGAGCGACAACGGATGAATTGATCGATGCACTGTCGAGATTCGATCCGGAAGGACTGGCACAGGCACTGGGAGAAGATGAAGAACATACTTTATGGTTCAGGCGGGTGTGCACGGCGCTGCTTCCGGGGTATATGTACAGTCTTGAAAAACGTCTGAATCCGGATGGCTCGTTTTCAGATGTTTTGCCGGTTTATCCTGTCAGGCAGGGGTTGCCTCCTTATGACGGTCCGTCGCTGCCCTGTCCGCCCGGGTGGAACAAACGCTATCATACTGATCCTGTCGTGCGGGATTATTTCTGCTGTTTTTAAAGGTGAAACGGAATGTCGCTCCATATTATTGCCACAGGCGGAACTTTCGAGAAACACTATGATGAAATCAGCGGCCAGCTGGTTTTCGGAGACAGCCATGTTCCACAACTTTTGAAGCGTGCCCGCGTGTCGGTTCCCTGTACATTCGAAACGGTCTGTATGCTGGATTCGCTGGACATGCAGCATTCCGACCGTCTGAAAGTACTTCAGGCCTGTTCAGATTGCGCATCGCAAAAAATCGTTATTGTTCATGGAACAGATACGATGCCGGAAACGGCAAAGGTGCTGGGTCATGCGGCGCTCGGGAAAACAATTGTTCTGACAGGGGCGATGATACCTTATGAGTTCGATGATTCCGATGCGTTTTTCAATTTCGGTTTTGCCGTGGCAGCTGCCGGATTGTTGTCTTGTGGAGTCTATATTTCTATGAATGGCCGGGTTTTCGAATGGGATCGTGTCCGGAAAAACCGGCAGGAAGGCCGGTTTGAAGAAACGGAGTGATTGCGATGGCAAACATTACCGGTCATTAATTTTTTTGGGAAGCATTTCAATGAATATTGTTATTCTGGCTGCCGGCATGGGCAAACGCATGCATTCCTCGTTACCTAAAGTGTTGCATTTGCTTGCAGGCAAATCTATGCTTGAACATGTTATTGCAACGGCAAGGGCGTTGATGCCCGAAAAGCTGGTGATTGTTTACGGTCATGGTGGCGAACAGGTATTACGGCAGATAACCGGTCCGGATCTCATATTTGTGAAACAGGAACCCCAGCTGGGGACCGGACATGCTGTTATGCAGGCCGTCCCGGAGCTGGATGAATCGGTTCCGACACTCATACTTTATGGTGATGTCCCCTTGATCGGCATCGAATCACTCAGGCGTCTGGTTTCGGTTGCAGGAAATGAAAGACTGGGTATTTTGACCGTTGAAATGCCGGATCCAACAGGTTACGGACGCATTATTCGTGTGGATGGGAGAATCAGACGGATTGTCGAACAAAAGGATGGTCGTGAGGAAGAACTGGCCGTAAAGGAAATCAATACCGGTATGATGGTCGTGCCGACAGCTTTGCTGAAACGATGGTTATCTTCTCTGACCAATGATAATGTGCAGGGAGAGTATTACCTCACGGATATCGTTTCCAGGGCCGTTTCCGAAAATATCGACATTGTTTCATCACAGCCGGATGACATCTCTGAAACCATGGGGGTCAACAGCAAAAAACAACTGGCAAAACTGGAACGGGTTTATCAGAAAAATATCGCTTCCCGTTTACTGGACGATGGAGTCAGCCTGGCTGATCCGGACCGAATCGACGTCCGTGGTTCCCTGCAATGCGGCCGTGATGTTTTTATCGATGTCAATTGTGTTTTTGAAGGGGAAGTGACGCTGGCCGACGGAGTGACGGTCGGTCCCAATTGCGTTGTTCGTAATTGCCTTATTGGGGAAAATGCCGAAATCCGTCCTTTTTGTCATCTGGATGGCGCGAAAATCGGTCCGGGGTCGCTGATCGGACCTTATGCACGCCTGCGGCCGGGAGCCGAGTTGGGAGAGGAAGTGCATATCGGCAATTTTGTCGAGGTCAAGAACAGCCATATTGCGGCGCAGAGCAAGGCGAACCATCTTGCCTATGTCGGAGACTCGACCGTCGGAAGCCGGGTCAATATCGGTGCGGGGGCAATCACCTGCAATTATGACGGTGCCAACAAGCACAGGACGGTTATCGGGGACGATGCCTTTATCGGCACCAATTGCGAGCTGGTCGCACCGGTCAGGGTGGGAAGCGGTGCAACGATCGGAGCCGGAACGACTTTGACAAAGGACGCTCCGGCTGGTTCACTGACGGTATCGCGTGTTCGGCAAACGACGATAAATGACTGGAAAAGACCGGTAAAATCAAAAAAATAATGTCTTTTCCCATGAAAATTGACGGATCGCAGTTTTTTGAAAAATGGCGCTGGCAAAGTGCCTAAATCAGTGTAATTCCTGTTATATTGTTGTTGAGGCCGCTTTTGCTGGGCAAAGGCGGCCGTTTCCTGATGGAATAAAGTTTTGCCGTCGCTACTCCGTCGTCAGAGCATTCTTATTTCAATACGGTTGTCGTTCACTCACCATTGCCTGAAACATGTAAATTCGGATTCTGCCGTATTCGGCGAGCCGAATACGAAAGAATAGAAAGGAAATGAATATGGGTATGAATGCGGAAAAGCTTGATCAGAACGCAGAACCACTCTCTCCGGACATTTTGCAGAAAATTAATGCCTATTTCAATGCGGCAAATTATTTGTCGGTTGGACAAATCTATCTGTATAACAATCCCTTGCTGAAGGAGCCTTTGAGTCCCGATGATATCAAACCCCGGCTTTTGGGGCACTGGGGAACGACGCCGGGTCTGAATTTTATTTATGTCCATATGAACCGTGTCATCAAAAAATACGATCTGGACATGATTTTTGTGACAGGGCCCGGTCATGGTGGCCCTGCTCTGGTTGCCAACACATATCTGGAAGGCACCTATAGCGAATTCTATCCGAATATCTCCGAAGACGAGGAAGGGATGAAGAAACTGTTTACCCAGTTTTCCTTTCCGGGAGGTATTCCGAGTCATACCGCAGCGGAAACGCCCGGTTCGATACATGAAGGCGGAGAGCTTGGATATGCCCTTTCTCACGCGTTCGGTGCCGCATTCGACAATCCCGATCTGATCGTGACCTGTGTCGTCGGTGACGGTGAGGCGGAAACGGGACCGCTGGCAACAGGCTGGCATTCCAATAAATTCATCAATCCGGTTTATGATGGTGCCGTTTTGCCGATTCTTCATCTGAATGATGCGAAAATCGCTGGTCCGACGGTACTGGGACGGATACCGCCAAAAGAACTGGATGAACTGATGCGGGGATATGGTTATGAACCTTACTATGTGGAAGGTTCGGATCCGATGGTCATGCATCAGAAAATGGCGGCGACACTGGATATTGTGATTGCCCGGATCAAACAGATACAGTCCGATGCACGGACAAACGGATATTCGATGCGCCCGAAGTGGCCGATGATCGTGTTACGCAGCCCGAAGGGCTGGACAGGGCCGGGGGTTGTCGATGGCCAGCAGGTCGAAGGAACATTCCGTGCCCATCAGGTTCCGGTGAATGAAGTGAAGACCAATCCGGCTCACCTGAAAATCCTGAATGACTGGCTGTTGAGTTACAAACCTCATGAATTGTTTGATGAGCGCGGAAAACTGAAACCCGAACTGGCAGAACTGGCACCGAAAGGCGACAGGAGAATGGGAGCCAATCCACATGCCAATGGCGGTATCCTGCTTCGTGAATTGCGTATGCCCGATTTCCGCAAGTATGCGGTGGATGTCCCTTCGCCCGGGGTCGTCGTGGCCGAAAGCACGCGCGTTCAGGGCAACATGATCCGTGATGTTTTCGTCTTGAATGAGGAGGCCAGAAATTTCCGTGTATTCAGTCCGGATGAAACATCTTCCAACCGGTGGAACGCCGTTTTCGAAGTGACCGAGCGGACTTTCATGGATGAGATCAAGCCGACAGACGACAAGGTTTCCCATACCGGCCGGGTTTTGGAAATGTTGTCCGAACACCAGTCAGAAGGCTGGCTGGAAGGCTATCTGCTGACGGGAAGACACGGTTTTTTCCCCTGTTATGAGGCTTTTATCCACGTCGTCGATTCCATGTTCAACCAGCATGCGAAATGGCTGGAAGTCTGCCGTCATATTCCGTGGCGCCGTCCGATCGCATCACTGAATTATCTGCTGACATCCCATGTCTGGCGTCAGGACCATAATGGTCTCAGTCATCAGAATCCCGGATTTATCGATCTGGTCATGAACAAAAAGGCCGATATCACCCGTGTCTATCTTCCACCTGATGCAAATTGTCTGCTATCCGTTACCGATCATTGCCTGCGCAGCCGGCACCGTATCAATGTCATTGTGGCAGGCAAACAGCCGGCATTGCAGTATCTGAACATGGATGAAGCGATCAGGCATTGTACGGCGGGTATTGGCATCTGGGAGTGGGCAAGTAATGACAAGGGAGCGGAACCTGATGTCGTCATGGTATGTTGCGGAGATGTCCCGACGCTTGAAACGCTGGCGGCAGTCAAGATTTTAAGGGAACATATTCCTGAATTGAAAATCCGGGTGATCAATGTGGTCAATCTGATGACTTTGCAGCAACCCAGTGAACATCCGAATGGTCTGTCGGACCGGGAATTCGATGTCCTGTTTACCAAGGACAAGCCGGTTATTTTTGCCTATCATGGTTATCCCTGGCTGATTCACCGGTTGACTTATCGTCGCACGAATCACAAGAACTTCCATGTTCGCGGTTACAAGGAAGAAGGGACGACGACCACGCCATTTGATATGGTTGTGATGAATGACCTGGATCGTTATCATCTGGCCGGTGATGTCATCGATCGGCTGCCGAGTCTGGGGGCGAAGGCGGCTTATACCAAACAGTATTTGCGTAACCGCTTGCTGGAGCATAAAGCGTATGTCTACAAATATGGTGAAGACATGCCTGAGATCCGGGACTGGAACTGGGCGGATGGCAAATCCTGACAGCTCGGTCTGTTGATGCGGCTTTAATCTGAAAAAAACGCACGCGTTCAAAGGCGTGCGTTTTTTTCATTATGATGGAATCATCCGTTTTTTTCTTTTTCGGACCGATATTGTTCAAATCCACGTTTTCTCAACTGGCAGGCCGGACATTTTCCGCATCCGTATCCCCATGCATGTAACCGGTCGTGTTCGCCGACATAACAGGTATGGGTATCTTTGACGATGAGTTCGACGAGTGTCTGTCCTCCCAGATCATATGCCAGTTGCCAGGTTTCTTTCTTGTTTTTCCACATCAGGGGGGTGACCAGGTTGATGCGGGTGTCCATACCGATGTTCAAAGCGACCTGAAGGGCCTTGATGGCATCGTCACGACAATCGGGATATCCGGAAAAATCGGTTTCGCACATCCCGCCGACAAGAATGTTCAGACTGCGACGGTAGGCAATCATGGCCGCTACGGTTAAAAACATCAGATTTCGTCCGGGTACGAATGTATTCGGCAATCCGTTTTCCGTCATACGGATTTCCATATCCGAAGTCATGGCGGTATCGGATATGTTACTGATCAGCGACAGGTCGCATAGGTGGTCTTCACCCAGTTTCCGTTTCCAGTCTTCAGAAAGCCGTCGTATTTTCTCGAGAATGACCGGTCTGCCGGCAAGTTCGATTCCATGCCGCTGGCCATAACTGAATCCGATCGTTTCGACCAGATCGTAACGGGATAGTGCCCAGGCAAGGCAGGTGGTAGAGTCCTGTCCTCCACTGAAAAGAACGAGAGCTTTTTTTTCTGACATGGCTAAATAGGTGTTTGTTTGGAATCGGAAAGTATCAATAAACGGCCTGAAAGGCTGCAGGCCGGGAGATAAAGCCCCGTATTTTTCCGAATACTATAAAATGTCCGGCTTTTTCTTGTCTCTTGAAATATATTAAACGACTTGAGCAGTATTGCGTGGTAGTCTCGCAGAATCAAGTGACGTAATCGTTATTGAAAAACAGCTGGATCCGGCTATCTCAGATATGATCAATGTAATGGAAGTTTTCAAAAATGACAAAGCGATTTCGAAAATGGCTTTTCATTGGCATTTCTGTTGCAAGATCCTGATATTGTTTTTCCTCCTGTTCTGTTCGTCGGTGCTTTACGCAAAACCAGTGTCGTATGATGTCGATATCGATGCGCCGAAAATGATCAAGACGTTGCTGGAACAGAATCTTGATCTGATCCGGTGGCGTGGAAATGAGCAAATTGATGGTGCGCAGCTCAGAAGGTTGTATCGTAATACTCCGGATGAAATACGACAACTGGTCGAAACTGAAGGTTATTATTCTCCTGTCATCAAGACGGAAATGCAGAAACTTGAAAATGGCGGTCGCCGTATTTTGATCCATGTCGATCCCGGAAAACCTGTAAAGGTCGCGGTCGTCGATATCGAGTTTAAGGGGGCGATCACGACACAGAAAAGTTCACTGAAGCCCAGCATCGAACAGCTGAAAGAAAACTGGCAGTTGCCTGTGGGATCGGTTTTCAGGATGGCTGACTGGGAAGCGGCCAAAATCGCCCTCCTGAAACAGGTTACCCGGGTGCGCTATCCCCGTGCCGAACTTGAGGATACCCGGGCGATTGTTAATCCCGAGACGGATGAGGTGACACTCAAAGTCATCGTCAACAGTGGAAATCCTGTGAAATTCGGTCCCATCAGAATCGTGGGATTACACCGGTATGGAGAAGATGTCATTATGGGTCAGCGTCCGGTCAAGGTCGGATCGACTTTTCGTGAGAATGCGCTTCTGAACTGGCAGTCCCGGATTCAGGATTCGGGGTATTTCAGTTCGGTTGAAGTGACCGCCGATCTGGAGTCTGGTCTTGAGGAGGTTCCCATTACGGTGACTGTCGTTGAAAACAAGAAAAAACATGCTGCAGTCGGTATCGGTTACAGCACGGATATGGGTGAACGTATCAGCCTGACGTATGACAATCTCCACTTTCTCGGCAGGGATTATAAATTGAAGAGTTCTGTCGTTTTGCAATCCAGGCAGAGAACCGCAAAGGCGGATGTTTATCTTCCTCAACGACCGGATGGTACAAGAGACAGTTTTGGCGTAATGTACGACCGTTCCGAGATCGAGGGAGAAGATACCCGTGTTGCCGGCGCCAATTTCAGAAGAGCGTGGGGAACACCCCGCCTGGAAAAATATGTGAGCGTCGAATATCTGAATGAACATAACCGGATTGACGGGGCCGACGGGCAGCAGAGTCAGGCGTTGCCGGTGACATTCGGAATCATAACGCGACATCTGAACAATCGTCTCGCACCGACGAAAGGGTATGCTCTTGAAGCTCAGGTGGGAGCGGCGGTTGAACCGGTATTGACGGACAAGTCGTTTGTGAGAGGGTATCTTAAAGGTATTCGCTTCCAGCCGATAGGTGAGAAGGGCGATCTTATTTTGAGAGGGGAACTCGGAGCGGTTGTCTCTGACGGCAAAGAGGGTGTTCCGTCAACTGTTCTTTTCCGGACAGGGGGAGACCAGTCTGTTCGTGGTTATTCGTATCAGAGTCTGGGGGTCAAGGAAGGTGACGCGATCGTAGGGGGGCGTTATCTGGCTGTGGCCAGTATCGAGTATCAGTACTATTTCATCAAAAACTGGGGCGTCGCCTTTTTTGTCGATGCCGGTAATGCCGGCGATACGATCAAGGAGCTTGATCCCGCTATAGGCTATGGTATAGGCGGCCGCTGGCGCAGTCCTGCCGGGCCGATTGGTGTCGATCTGGCATATGGTGAAAGAACGGGTAGTTTCCGATTACATTTTTCATTGGGATTTACTTTCTGATGCGACGGCGCTTGCTGATACTGTTATTCGTACCTTTTTTCCTGCTGGGGGGATTGATCTGGCTGGCAGGTCAGGAATGGGCGTTGCAGTGGGTTGTCCAGAAGGTCGTACAGGCGGGAGATGGTGATATTGAAATCGAAGGCGTTTCCGGAACGCTGCTTGGTTCGCTTGAAATCGAAAAAATTACTCTGGGCAGTGCAGAAAGAGATATCCGGGTTGATCACCTGATGTTTGAGTGGAATCCCTGGCGGCTTTTGCAGGGTCGGCTGGACGTCTCGCTGATTTCGGCCGACAGCATCAGTGTCGATTTGAAACAGTCTTCCGAAGAACCATTTGTTTTGCCGCAATCTCTGGCGCCCCCGGTTTCCATTCAGGTTTCGGATGTACATTTCGATTCGGTTTCGGTTACCCAATCCGGGGTGGGAATCTCATTGCAGAATGTGAATTTCTCACTTGTCTCTGATGCGGCCGCATGGCGCGTAAAGGATCTTGGATTTGACAGCCCTTTGGGCAATACCGGAATCAATATGAGTCTGGGCACGGCGCGCCCTTACCGCGTTGACGGCACGATCCGGTTGGAGAATGAATTGGCCAGGGCAAATGCAAGCGTGATGTTGTCCGGAGATCTGAACCGTTTGAATGTGACGGGCAATCTTGACGGATATGATGCAAAAGGTCAGGTTGAAGCCATTGTGACACCGTTCGCTTCTTTTCCGTTCGAAGCGGTTCAGCTGGATATAAAAGGGCTTGATCCTTCAAGGATCGAATCGACCTGGCCAGTCGCGGATTTTGATGCGCGGATTGATGTTCGTGCCGATAAGAACCGGTCGTTGAAGGGACAGGTCGCGGTCAAAAACAGTAAACCGGGACCATTCGATCGGAATGAAGTACCTGTCCGGTTTCTGAAAGGAAAGATCGAGGGGGATGTCGATAACATTTTGTTGAATGATATTTTGCTGGATTTCGGGAAAGCCGGGCAATTTACCGGGAACGGCCAGTTTGTATCTGAAAAGGTCGTGCTTGCACTCGAAACGTCACGATTTGATTTGCAGGAGATCAGTTCGAGGATTCGACAAACACGGATTTCAGGAAAGATCCGCTTTCTTCAATGGGAGAAAAATCAGGATTTCAGGATTGAACTGGGAGAGAACCATATTCGCCTGAATGCCCGTTTGCTTAAAAAAGAAAATGAGCTTGATCTGGAAGAATTGCTGGTCAAGGCAGACCGGAGTGAACTCAGAATGACCGGGCACATGAACCTGGACGAAGGTCAGGCCTTTAAATTGGCCGGTGAAGTCAACCGGTTCAATTTCGCTTCTTTCGGCCAATTCGCCGAGTCCGATCTGAATTTCAGGCTCGATATTTCCGGTTCACTGAAACCCCGGCAGGATATTCTGGTACGGTATTCGTTTTTGCCGAGTCGCTTGTTCAATCAGGCACTGGCCGGCAAAGGGCAATTCCATATCGGAAACAAAGAGATAAATGACGTGAATATCCTGTTGACGCTGGGAGCCAATTCCATGAGCGTATCCGGCAATCTGGGAAAACCGGGGGACCGGCTGGCCTGGAAACTGAAGGCGCCTGATCTGGAGTCTTTTGGAAAAGGATATAAGGGGGCGTTGTCGGGTGAAGGAGAATTGAACGGTTCTCTGGATTCAATGCATGTTGCGATGGATCTGGAAGGGACGGATTTTCTGGTATTGGGCCAGTATGGCGCAGGAAAGCTGCAGGCACGACTGCGTTTCGGGACGGAATTGGGAAACAGGATTGCCATTAATGCACGGCTTGATGATGTGACCGTCGGTTCGGGCACGTGGAATACGATTCAGGCTGGTATCGATGGAACATTGCGTTCTCATGACATACGTATAACGGCAAAAAATGACTTGTTTGATCTGGTTGCGCAGGCGACAGGTGGCCTGACATCGAAGGAGATATGGGAAGGACGGCTGGACATACTGGAAAATCAGGGAAAGCAGCCTTTTGAATTGAGTTCATCTGTTCCGGTACGAATCGGCAGTCATGAAATATCTCTCCGGAATATGACGCTCAAGTTGCCGGATGGGCAATTGACGGTTGAAAAACTGGTTAAAAAGGGTCATTTGCTGGAAACGTCCGGCAATGCGCGCGGTGTTCCACTGGCTTATCTGCTTGCCGTTTCGCCCGATTCCGGAAATACGGTACGTACAACACTGACTTTCGGAGTGGACTGGTCACTGGTGGCGGGGCGAAGTCTGGATGGAAAGGTTCATCTTTACAGGGAACAGGGCGATATCACCTTGCTGGGGGACAATCGTATCAAACTGGGATTGAATACATTTGACGTGCAAGCCACCTTTTCCCGGAATACCGCCAGTCTCGATGCCCGGATTGAAAGTGCGAAAGCGGGAACGGTGCAGGCCCGGGCCATGACGAAATTCGTTTTGCATAACGGGAGCTGGCGTATCTCGAAGGAGAGTCCCTTTGAATTGTCCGTTCATGCCGATGTCCCTTCTGTTGCATGGATAGGACCGTTGACCGGTCAGCCGGATATGGAGCTGGGCGGTTCCCTGTCACTTCAGGTCAACGGGAACGGCACATTGGGCAATCCCCGGCTGTCAGGCAATGTTGAAGGAAAAAATCTGTCGGTCAGCTGGTTGAGTATGGGAGTCGATCTGTCTCGTGGTGAGATATCCGCCGAGCTTGATGGCAACCGTATGCAGATTGTCAAAGGGATTATTTATGGGCCGGAGGGCCGGTTGCAGATCGGTGGGGGAGTTCAGCTGAAAAATGGAGAGTTACTGAGCAATCTGCATTTCCAGACGGACAAATTGTTGATTTTATCCAATGTGGACAGACAGCTTGCCATTACCGGGAAGGGGGATTTCTCTCTGGATGAGAACAGGGTGCAGTTGACCGGAGAGTGGCATGTCAACCGGGCGATGATCATTCTGACGGATAGCCGAAATGTCACATACAGCAAGGATGTTGTTGTTTTGGGACGTCCTGAAAAGAAAACCGATAATCCGGTTCCGTTGAGATTTGACCTGAAAGTCGGTCTCGGCAACGAATTTTATCTGAAAGGGAAGGGGGTGGATACCAGACTTGCCGGCCAGATACAGGCTGTTTCCGGTCAGGACAACCGGTTGCGTGTGTTCGGAACAGTCAATACAGAGGATGGATCCTATACGGCATTTGGACAGAAACTGACTATCAAGAAGGGACAGGTGACATTCAGCGGACCAGTAGAAAATCCGACAATCGATATTCTTGCCGTGCGGGAATTCCCTCCTACGGAGGATGTGACGGAGGTCGGGGTTTCCGTCAAGGGGACGGCACAGTCGCCGAAAGTTCAGCTTGTATCGACACCGGAAGTGTCCGATACGGAAAAGCTGTCCTGGCTGGTTCTGGGGTATAGCGGCGGTGAAAACGGGGATGATCAGCAACGTGCTCTCATCGCCACGGCAGCGGCGGCCATTTTGAGTACGGAGCAGTCTGGCGGTTTGCCGACAAGACTGGCCAGTACAATCGGTCTGGATGACATCGGTATTTCATCTTCATCCCAGTTGGACGAAACGGTCCTGTCATTGACCAAGCGGATTTCGTCACGTCTTTATCTGACGTATGAGCAGGGACTGACAGGCGCGACCAATCTGATCAAGTTGCGTTATATTATCTCAAGGCGCCTGTCGCTTGTCGGGCAAACGGGAACGATTACGGCTGTCGATTTGTTGTATGACTGGAAATTCGACTGAGGTCGCTCTCTTTTCAAAGAGGTGTGATCTTCTTTATGGTTTGCAAAAGTTGAAGACCGCCCGGTTCATCGAAAAGAATCTGGACAGGATACCAGTTGTGATCCGGTGCCAGCCAGACATTCATCTTCTGGCCTTTTTTGCCGTTTCTTGAAAACTGGATCGCTTTTGTTTTTCCCATTGGAGTGGAAATGTCGCCCGTGTTGACGACATGGAATGTCCAGGGTTCGATTTTACTGCGACCGGCGACCTGGAATGTCAGTGTGGAACCGGGAACCAATCGTTCGGGATCGGCTCTGGCAATAAAAGCCAGTTGCCAGACAATGCTGGCCCGGTCCTGGGCTATTTCCCGGAGGGAGGCTTTCCTGTTTTCACGGAAAGTGACGGTATGGTCGGTGTAGTTGAACAGGGTGGTGGTTTGCTCTTTCCGAAGCCGTTTTTCGACGTATTTTTCCGGAACGAGTCCCTCGGCAGTGATTCGACCGTTGCTGTCGGCGTCAAGGATTTTGCCGAAAAACGATATTCTGGCTTCATTTTGAAGCGAATATTTCTGCTTGTCCGCTTTCCATTGAATAAATGAGTTTCCGCCCAGACTGAGCCCGTTATATTCGGCTTTTACGGTATAGGTGAGTTCTGCGGAAGGAGGGATATCTGTATTCGGGGCGCGGGTGTTCTGGCTGGCGAATATTGACGGGGAAAGAGCGAGCAGGACCAGCCATGCCATAAAGTAACGTATATTCTTCATTTCGGACTTTCTATCGGCTTGTGATATAAACGAATATGAACAGATGTTTCCGCCATGTCGATGATTGATACAAATAGAAACAAAAAACGAATCTCGCCGGCTTGTTATCTTGAGACAGATGCATGCTTTTTTTGTTCATCGACGATTTTAGTTCATTCTTGTTGCATAGTTGGAATTAACTAAGGGTTTCTGAATTTTCAAATGGTTTCTTTTTATAAAAAAATATGTAGCCGCAAGGCGATATGTTCGAAGATTTCGGATTTGCCGAAACCGGTGGTTTTTACTAATGGTGTTTTTGATATTCTTCACCGGGGGCATGTTACTTATCTCGCACAGGCACGTGCGCTCGGTGCTTCACTTGTTGTCGCCGTCAATACGGATGAATCGGTCAAACGACTCGGCAAGGGGGATGATCGCCCGATCAATTCCTGTGAGGACAGGATGGCCGTTTTGGCGGCGCTGGAATCGGTCAGTGCGGTCGTCCCGTTTGATGAAGATACGGCACAGGCGATTGTGCGGGAATGCCGTCCGGATATTTATGTCAAGGGCGGAGACTATGACATGACGGCCATCCCTGAGGGAAAGGAAGTACTTGCTTACGGCGGCAGGGTGATGGCAATTGACTTCGAATATGACAGATCGACGACCGCCTTACTCAATAAGGTCCGTCGTTTCCGGTAGAAAACGGTCTGTATCATTTTCGTCGGATGTCAGACTGTCGAAGTCATAAAGACATTTGTCCATCAGGTGTGAAGGGACGACGGTGGAAAGCGACGAAAAGATGTTTTCGATTCTGCCCGGATATCTTTTTTCCCACTCACGGATCAGCGTTTTGATTTGCCGGCGTTGCTGATTTTCTTTGGCTCCGCACAGGTTTTTGGGGAAAACCGGATATTGCCGGATTTCGGCAAAGTGCTCGATATCGGTTTCTTTGACGTAGGCAAGAGGGCGGATCACAATGTGTTTGCCATCGTTGGTTTTCAATTTGGGAGGCATGCTCTTGATTTTTGCACCGAAAAACAGATTCAGGAAAAATGTTTCCAGTATGTCGTCCCGATGGTGTCCCAGTGCGATTTTGGTTGCTCCCAATTCACCGGCAACCCGATAGAGAATTCCCCGGCGCAAACGGGAACAAAGCGAACAGACCGGTTTGTTCTCCGGTATCAGGCGTCGGATGATGCTGTAGGTATCCTGTGTTTCGATGTGGAAAGGAATGTTTTTTTCTTTCAGGTAAACAGGCAGAATGTCTTTCGGAAATCCGGGCAGATTCTGGTCAAGATTGACGGCGATAATATCGAAATGAACGGGCGCGCGCGCCTGAAGACCCAAAAGGATATCAAGCATGGCAAAACTGTCCTTGCCTCCCGACAGGCATACCATGACTTTGTCCCCGTCTTCGATCAGATTGAAGTCGCCAATCGCCTTGCCGACCTGACGGTAAAGACGTTTTGCCAGTTTGTTGTTTTCAAAACCGGTTTTGAAAAACTGCCTGCGGGTTGCCATAATCCGTACTGGAATCAGTTTTCATCCCGAAAACGGAAAACCTCAACGCCAATGCTGTCGCAGTCTTCATAAACATCGGGTTTTTCCGAGGAAACGCGGACAGCCTGTACATGCGGGTGGGCCAACAGCATTTTGGCGACGTCATCACATAATGTTTCCTGAAGATTGATATGCCCCTTTGACGTTCTTTCAAACAGGGTATCCCGGATGAATGAATAGTCCACGACTTCGGCAAGCTGGTCGTTGACCGGCGTCGACAATGCCAGAGGAATGTACAGATCAACGTTGATCAACAGACGCTGTGCGCGTTTTTTTTCGAAATCGTGAACGCCGATTTTGACAGGAACTTCGTAATTGCGAAGGAAAAGCCGACGGCAGTTTTTCAGTTTGGGATGAAGAAGTGTATGCATGGGATCAAGAATTGTTTTGGGCACTCATCTTGGCAATAAACATGACATCCTGGGAAAGGGGAATGAGATGCTGGCCACCATCAACCATAATGGTTGTACCGGTAATTGCCGGAGAGTCAAGAATAAAGCAAACCGCCGAAGCGATGTCTTCAGGTGTGCTGGAGCGACCTAAAGGAGTGTTTTTGTGGGCAATCTGGAAGTCCTGTTCGGTTTGTTCTCCCGATACGAGTGTGATGCCGGGGGCGATGCCGACAACCCGGAGTTTGGGCGCCAGTTCCTGTGCCAACAGTGTTGTCGCCGTATTCAGGGCCGCTTTCGATAATGTGTAGGACAGGAAACTGGGATTGAGATTGTCCAGTTTCTGGTCAAGCAAATTGACAACGACGGATTGCGATCCTTCAGGTGTCATGGTGTGAAGTGCCCGTGACAGCAGAACCGGAGCAGTCAGATTGGTACGCATATGGAAATCCAGCGAGTGCGCAGAAAAATCTGTCACACTGTCGTGTTCGAAAACAGAAGCATTATTGACGAGACAGGAAGGTCTTCCCAATGAATCCTCGACCCGTTGCAGTAACCGGTTTACCGCTTCTTCGTCTGTCAAATCGCAATGCAGCGCAACAGAACGGCGGCCCAGTTTTCGGATATCTTCAGCTGTCGCCATTGCCTCGCTTTCGGAAAAACGGTAATGGACCGCAACATCCCAGCCATGTCTGGCAAGAGACAGGGCAATAACGCGACCAATACGTCTGGCTGCGCCGGTTACCAATGCGATTCCATGATTTGCCATACAGGATATTCCGTTTTTTGCCTGAAAACGAAATTGTACGCGAAGCATTCATCTTTGAGAAAAGTAATGAATCATCGAATCGGAAAAATGCCGTTTTTTCACCGTTTGGCATTAGACTGATGACAATTTTCACGGAACCTGTGCAATGATGGAATTTCCTTTACCACCGGCGGAAGCGCTTGTTTTCTCGGATGCATTGAAAAAACGGGTGACAGACCGTATTGAATCGCAAAATGGCTGGATATCGTTTGCCGATTATATGGCTTGTGTCCTGTATGAACCGGGACTGGGTTATTACAGCGGTGGTTCTGCCAATCTGGGCGAAAGCGGGGATTTCGTCACAGCGCCAGAGATGAGTCCCCTGTATGGTCATACGCTGGCCGATGCCGTGATTCCCCTGATGAGACAAACGGAACCGAAAATACTTGAGCTGGGAGCCGGTACTGGACGTCTTGCTCGTGATGTTCTCGATCGTTTTTCGTCCTCAGGTGTTACCTGTGACTGTTATGAAATACTTGAAGTGTCACCGGAATTGAGACAACGGCAGCAGGCGATGCTCGGAAAATACCGTCAGATCGGCTGGCTGGATAGCTTGCCCGAATGTTTTGAAGGTGTCCTGATCGCCAATGAGGTACTGGATGCCATGCCTGTACAACTGGTTGTCAGACGGAAAACAGGATGGTATGAACTGGGAGTCGGTTACAGGGAAGGGCGTTTCGTTTTCGATGAGCGTCCTGCCAGTTCTGCATTGGCTGATTCGATAGCGTTCCAGATTCCGGATTCCGGCCTTTTGCCGGAAGGATATGTCACCGAGATTCATACACAGGCGTGTGCATTCATCCGGTCATTGGCGAACAGGCTGGCAATCGGGAAAGCCGGTGCTGCCATTTTCGTGGATTACGGATTTCCCGGACATGAGTACTATCATCCGGAAAGAACAGCCGGTACATTGATGTGCCATTACCGGCATCGTGCGCATACCGATCCGTTTTTTCTTCCCGGCTTGCAGGATATAACGGCTCATCTCGATTTTACTTCCCTTGCAAGAGCGGCTGCAGAAGAAGGACTGGATGTGCTCTGTTATACCACCCAGGCGAATTTTCTGATCGGTTCGGGACTGATCGGCCTGGTGCAGGATTTTTCCGAAAAGAGAGATGACGCACAGTTTTTGTTGCAGTCACAGGCTGTCCAGAAGCTTTTATCACCTGCTGAAATGGGAGAAGTGTTCAAGGTCCTGATCCTGGGTCATAACATTACGCCGCCCGCTTTTATGCTGGAGATCGATAAAAGCGGGCGGTTATGAAGACCAGCCTTGGAAAGTGTCACTGTTTTTGCGGTTTTGCGACGATTTTTGCCGTCAAATCTTTTCTCGGAATGGGATTGGTCCATTCGAAGTCGGTTTTTACCTTGTCGCGACGCATGTCCATATTCCAGCCACCTCTTCCGGATGAAGTTTCTGCCCAGCCTGAGAGACTGACAGAAACCGGTATCCGGACAGTCGACATCTTTTTGTCGTGTAATTGCATGTAGGAACGGATAGCGATCTGTTCCATGATTTTCTGGGCCGGAGGGGAACAATTGTCGCGGATGTATGCCCGGGCGTTCGGATTTTGCAGGACTTTTTGCCAATCGGTTTCTCCGGGAACGGTGTTGTACATGCCTTTCATGAATTTGTAGGCACCCGCTTCTCCTTCGCGAAAGCGGAGTTTGAAATCATACTGGGCAATATATGACCAGATTCCCGGTAGCGAATCGGTTTTTTCATAGGAGTCGACTTTGATCCATTTGCACTGGTAAGCCTTGGAAAGCATGTCGACCATGTCCTCATCGTTGGGACGTGCGCAGCCTGTCAGTGTCGAAAAGACAGGTGCCATCATCAGACAGAGAAAAAACAGCCTGTATTTCTTTAAACCTTTTGAAATCATTCCCTAGCCTATTGTCATTGATATAAAACCGATCCGTTATTCTGCTGATTGAATCGGTGCGGAACGCACATTGAAAATAATGATTCAATGCTGGCAGTTTAACCTGATTTGTTGTATTGCTGTCATCAAATTCCCCAGTAAATGTCCTTTTTCTTTTTGTTGGCGGCTTTCAGCAACTGAAGAAACGGATAGGCACGTGCGGAAAAACTGACAGGAGGCTCCGTTTGAGGGAATGTTTTTTTGTTTTTTTCGCCGGGATTCCCGTTTCCTTCCTTTTCTTTTCTTTCGCGTTCTTCTTTTTCCCGTTTTTCTCTTTTTGCTTTTTCTTCAGCCTCGATCTGTTTTTTGCGTTCTATTTCTTTTTCAAGTGTTGCAATGGCCGTACCCGTTTCATCCGAGGTGATGATCCCCTTGTGGACGTCTTTTCCGAGAAGATCGAGAATCTGTTTGGCGTTTTCTTTGAACATCATGATATCGGCTCCGGCCGGGGATTTGAATATGACTAGCATGTTTTTCTCCTGAATGAGGGTTGCCAAATGAAGATCAATTTTTTCAATTTTCTTTCAGAGCCCTTCTGTACTGAATTGCTTCTGCCACATGTTCAGGCCTGATCGTTTCCGTTCGGGCCAGATCGGCAATCGTTCTTGAAATTTTCAGAATACGATGGTAAGCGCGTGCCGACCACATCAGTCTGGCCATCGCCTCCTTAAGCAAACGTTCACCGGACTCGTCAAGAAGACAAAAGTCATCTATTTCCCGGGCAGTAAGCTGGTTGTTCGGTTTACCCTGTCTTTTCAGCTGAATGTCGTAAGCTTTCCTGACCCGGGAAGCGATTGCTTCGGAAGATTCGCCTGTTTCGGCGAATCTGGACAATTCTTCCTGTCTCAAGGCATTGACAGATACCTGAATGTCGATCCGATCCAGAAGAGGCCCGGATATTTTCCGCTGGTAACGGGCAATAGAGTCAGGAGAGCAGTGACATTTCCCGGAGGGATGACCGTAATAACCGCAAGGACAGGGATTCATTGCGGCAATGAGCTGGAATCGGGCAGGAAAATCAGCCTGTCTGGCAGCCCGCGAGATGACGATGTGTCCGGATTCAAGCGGTTCACGGAGTACTTCCAGAACATGGCGATCGAATTCGGGCAATTCATCCAGGAAAAGAACGCCATGATGTGCCAGAGAGACTTCGCCTGGACGGGGTGTACTCCCGCCTCCGATCAGGGCGATGGCGGAAGCAGTATGGTGAGGGGAACGAAAAGGTCGCGTTTTCCATCGGGACGGATTGAACTGGCCACTCAGGGACTGAATGGCGGCCGATTCAATGGCTTCCTTGTCCGTCATGGGAGGCAATATTCCTGCAAAACGTGATGCCAGCATGGTTTTGCCGGTCCCTGGAGGTCCGCTCATCAGGACGCTGTGATTGCCGGCTGCGGCGATTTCGAGCGCCCTTTTTACTTTGAATTGTCCCTTGACCTCGCTGAAATCGGGGTATTCGGGACGCTGTTTGTCATGTCGGGCGACATAGGGAACCAGACCCGGCATACCGGAAGCCGTGTTCAGATGAGCGCAGACTTCAAGCAGGGTATTGGCCGGAAGAATTTTCAGATTTTGTACAAAGGCTGCTTCATCAGCGTTGGCAGACGGAAGAATGAAAGCTTTCTCGGATGCCTTTGGGTTCTGGCTTATCGCATAGGCCATTGCCAGTGCTCCGCGAATGGCACGGAGTTCTCCGGATAACGATAGCTCTCCGGCAAATTCATAGCGGTCCAGCTGGTCCTGACGGATTTGTCCGGATGCTGCCAGGATTCCCAGGGCGATCGGCAAATCAAATCGGCCCGATTCTTTTGGAAGATCGGCCGGAGCGAGGTTGACCGTTATTCGCCTTGCCGGAAATTCGAACCGGATGTTTTGCAAGGCTGCCCTGACGCGATCTTTGGCTTCCTTGACCTCTGTTTCCGGCAAACCGACGATAGTGAAAGACGGCAGACCGTTTGCCAGATGGACTTCCACAGTCACTTCCGGGGCTTTCATGCCTGAAAGAGCACGGCTTTTTAAAATCGCGAGATTCATTTTCCGGTTTCAGATTCTGGTAGCGATGTTTTTGAATGCCGTGATTGCTGCTCAAGTTCTGCCAGTCGTGTTTCCAGTGAAAGAATCTTGTGTTGCATCTGCGCAATGATCAGTTTCTGGATTTCATATTCCTCTGTTGTGACAACATCCAGTTTGGAGATAGCCTGAGTCAGGGTTGCACGGATGTTTCGCTCGATATCCTTTGCCGGCGAGCTTGCCATGATTTGTCCCAGTTTGGCTTGCAGTTCGTCCAGTATTTTCTTGCTCATTACGTCTCCTCTTGATAGGTGGGAAAGCTGCTTGTTTTCCTGGGAAATATGAGCCAATATTAATTGATTTTGACAGAATAAGTCCATTTTGACGACGCATTTTTCTGTTCCGGATCCGGTAAAAAAGATATAGCGCAAGAAAACGGCGGTTAAAAAAGCTGATGGAAGATATTTTTGAAAAAATTCATGGCAGAAAAAGGGCGATTGGGAAATAGTCGGTCATGATGTGTTTCGTCTTTTGATGGATGCTGAAAACGGGCCACTGAAGCAATAATTTTCATTAGCAGGTAGTATATGTTCCTTGAAGCGGGCACAGCCCGGACAAATGATATGACAGGAGTGGCGCGGCGTCCGATAACATGTCCATTTGCTACTCCTGTAAAATAAGGCGATGTCTTGTATTGGGAAAAGGAAGATTGTGTTCGAAGTCCAGAATAATCTTCCATGTTACTGAAGTACGCTGAAGGATTTTTATGATTCCCCATTTAGTTACCGCACTGAACGGACCTTTGCATGAACTGGAAAAAACCATTATCGACTCGACACCCTCCATTGAAAGATGGTTCAGGCTGGAATGGCAGGATCATACTCCTCCATTCTACTGTTCAGTCGACTTGAGGAATGCCGGTTTCAAGCTGGCGCCAGTCGATACCAATCTTTTTCCTGGCGGGTTTAACAACCTGTCTGTTGAAATGCTGCCGCTGGCTGTACAGGCCACCATGGCCGCCATTGAAAAATACTGTCCGGATGCCAAAAATCTGCTTCTGATTCCGGAAAGTCATACGCGGAATATCTATTACTTGCAAAATATTGCAAGACTGATCCGGATTTTGCGTCAGACAGGCCTTAATGTCCGGCTGGGTTCCTTATCGGAAGATATCAAGGTACCGACTCCGTTTACTCTGCCGGACGGAACGACGCTGATGCTGGAACCTTTGGCGAGAATCAATAACGGACGCCGCGTCGGTGTGGGGGATTTCAATCCGTGTACGATTCTTTTGAACAACGACTTGAGTTCCGGGACTCCCGAAATTCTCAAAAATGTTTATGAACAGAGTCTTTTCCCTCCTTTGCATGCAGGCTGGACTGTCCGTCGCAAAAGCAATCATTTCGCTGCATATGACGATGTCGCCAAACGGTTCTCCAAGATGCTGGGAATCGATCCCTGGCTGATCAATCCGTACTTTTCAAAATGCAGTCATGTCAATTTCGGCGAGCATGAGGGTGAGGAGTGTCTTGCGGCGAGTGTCCATTCCGTACTGATCAAAATCCGAAGGAAGTACAAGGAATATGGTATCAAGGAAAAGCCGTTTGTCATTGTGAAAGCGGATGCAGGAACATACGGTATGGGTATCATGACCGTTACGGATGCAAGCGAAGTCAGGGAACTGAATCGCAAGCAGCGCAACAAGATGTCGGTCGTCAAGGAAGGTCTTCCCGTTCGTGATGTCATTATTCAGGAAGGCGTTCATTCTTTCGAAAGAGTGGATGACGCTGTCGCCGAACCGGTCGTTTACATGATTGACCGGTATGTGGTCGGTGGTTTTTACCGGGTTAATGAAAAGCGCGATATCAATGAAAATCTGAATGCGCCAGGTGCGCATTTCGTTCCGTTGGCCTTCGCACAGCAGCATACGTTACCGGACAGAAGTGCGGAACCGGGGACGACGGCGCCTAACCGGTTTTACATGTATGGGGTGATTGCACGTCTGGCATTGCTGGCGGCTTCGGTCGAACTGGAAAAAACCGATCCCGACATGCAATCGTGAGCGAAAGGCAGGATATGGAACTGGCTTTTTATGCGGATCCGCTTGAGAAGTTCGTCATCAAAAAGGATTCGACATTTGCGCTGATGAAGGAAGCGGGGGAAAGAGGGCACCGGATTTATGCTTTCTGTCAGCATGATCTGGTTTTGAACGGGCAGAACGTGCATGCTCGTGTCAATGGTATCGAATTGACGGGTACGGAAGATCACAGGTGGTTTGACGTCCGGGAAACAGAAGATCGGGGACTGGAAACCTTTGATGCGGTGATTGTCAGGAAAGATCCTCCATTTGATGTCGAATATCTTAATTCCACGTATCTTCTCGAATTGTCGGAAAGAAAGGGAGCCAGAATTTTCAATCGTCCCGATGCACTTCGCAGCCATAATGAGAAACTGACGATCGCACAGTTTCCCGAATTCATGGTGCCAACTCTTGTGACGGCGGATCAGGAGCAGTTGCGTTCTTTTCATGCGGAGTATCGTGACATCATATTAAAGCCCTTGAATGCCATGGGGGGAGACGGTGTTTTCAGGATCGGGGAAGACGGCCTCAATCTGGGGGCCGCGATTGAGATATTGACCGCGAGCGGTCGCAAAGCGGTGATGGCCCAGCGATACATTCCGGATATTGTCGAGGGTGACAAAAGGGTTTTGCTGATAAACGGTCAGGTTGTGCCATTTGCTTTGGCCCGTATTCCCCAAAAGGGGGAAGTCAGGGGAAATCTCGCGGCTGGCGGTACGGGCAGGGCACAACTTTTGTCGGAGAGAGACAGGCAAATTGCAGAGACTTTAGCGCCGGTACTTGCAGACAGGGGACTTTTCCTTGTTGGACTGGATATTATCGGCAACTGGTTGACGGAAGTGAATGTGACCAGTCCGACCTGTTTTCGTGAAATCGCGCAACAGACCGGCTTCAATGTGGCCGGTCTGTTTATGGATGAACTGGAAAAAACGGTTTGACCGATCGGTTTAATTCATTACAATGCCTTAAAAGGCCTGTTGTCTGGCCGTGTTTTTTAGCCCATCTTTTTTTATTGTCAAGATTATATGGTAGGCATATTACTTCTCATGCATGAACCATTGGCGGAGGCGTTCATGACTACCGCAATGCACCTGTTTGAAGGTGAGCAGGAGCGTATTGAAGCAATTAACGTCAAGGCGGATCAGGATATATGCGATATCAGCAGGATGGCCATGGATGCTATCGGCCGGCTTGATGATGGTTCCGGTGTGCTGGTTTTGACGGATGTTTTGGGAGGTACGCCTTCCAACTGTTGTCACCAGCTCAGTACGGAGCACAAGGTACAGGTAATTGCAGGGGTCAGTTTGCCCATGTTGCTAAGAGCGATCACCTATCGGAAAAGCGACTTGGAGACGGTGATCGAAAAGGCTCTTTCCGGCGGCAAAAATGGCGCAGTCCGTATTGATCCCTGCTGAAAAAATTGACTGGAAAGGAAATGTTTTTCAAAACGGACAAACCGGATTTGTTTCCAGACAGAGCTTCCTGTTGTTTGACGTTTTAATCTCGATATCTGGTAGAACATGGTACAAACGGAACTGGAAATTATCAATAAACTGGGGTTGCATGCCCGTGCTTCGGCCAAATTGACGCAATTGGCATCGAAGTTCTCATGTGAAGTCTGGATGACTCGGAACAATCAGAGAATCAACGCCAAATCAATCATGGGAGTCATGATGCTGGCGGCCGGAAAAGGATCGAAGATTCTTCTGGAGACAGATGGGGAAGATGAAGCCGAATGCATGAAGGCGTTGACCAGGCTGATCAACAACCGGTTTGGTGAAGCGGAATAGTATAGGCCGACACGATTATGGCATCTTTTGCACTTTTCGGAATTTCTGTCTCGCGTGGCATATCAATCGGCCGCGCTCATCTGATCGCTCATGCTGCGATGGATACCAAGCATTATCTGGTTCCGCAGGAAAAAGTGGAAGCCGAAGTGGAACGTTTGCAGCAGGCACTGAGTACGGTCCAGAAGGAGCTGGAAACCATCTGGTCGAATTTGCCTGTCGATGCTCCGGTAGAGCTGGGCGCTTTTCTGGATGTGCATGCCATGATTCTTGCGGATTCGATGATTTCGAAAGAACCTTTCAATATCATCCGGACCCGCCGCTACAATGCGGAATGGGCGCTTCTGACCCAGATTGAGGAGCTTTCGGCCAAGTTCGATCATATAGAAGATCCCTATTTGAGGGAGCGCAAGGCGGATATCCAGCAGGTTTCCGAACGGATCATGAAAGTTCTGACCGGTACGCCGACCGATTATCATCCGGTATCCCCGGAATCCGACAGCGAACGCGTCGATATGATTGTCGTCGCTTATGACATTTCGCCTGCCGATATGCTCCAGTTCCGTGATGATACGTTCTGCGGTTTCGTGTCTGAAATAGGTGGAAGGAACTCGCATGCGGCTATTGTGGCCCGAAGTATTGATACGCCAGCCGTTTTCGGTCTTGCCGGGGCTTTGTCGCTGATCAGGCAGGATGACTGGCTGATTGTCGATGCCGATGCCGGTATCGTTATCGTCAACCCGACGCCTCTGGTTCTGGAGCAGTATCGTGCCCGACAGGCTGCCCAGACAAAAGCGAGGAAAAAACTGACCAAACTGAAAAGGACTCCCGCTATAACGATCGACGGAACGCCTGTCGCACTGCTGGCCAATATCGAATTTCCGGATGACTGCACGGCAGCACTGGAAAATGGTGCGATCGGCATCGGGTTGTTCAGGTCTGAATTTCTGTTTATGGGGCGAAGCGGAAACGTCAGCCGGATACCCGGCGAAGAAGAACAGTTCGAAGCCTACAAGAAAGCGGTGACTTTGATGAAAGGCCGGCCTGTCACGATCAGGACACTGGATATCGGTGCTGACAAACCGATCGGCACACCGGAATCCAGTACACTGAATCCGGCACTTGGCAGGCGTGCGATCCGTTATTGTCTGGCCGAGCCGGAACTGTTTCTGGTACAGTTGCGGGCCATATTGAGGGCATCGGCTTTCGGTCCCGTCAAATTGCTGGTTCCCATGCTGGTTCATGCATTCGAGATTGACCAGACATTGGCGCTTATCGAGCAGGCCAAGACACAGTTACGGGAAGCCAACCGAAAGTTCGACGAGAATATCAAGGTCGGTGCCATGGTGGAAGTGCCGGCTGCCATACTGGGCTTGCCGATGTTTACTTCCCGGCTCGATTTCATTTCTATCGGAACGAATGATTTGATACAGTATACTTTGGCGATAGATCGGGTCGATCCGGAAGTAGCTTATCTGTACAACCCGTTGCATCCTGCCATTTTGTCGATGTTGTCGATGACGATCTGGGCGGCGGACAAGGCAGGCATCCCTGTTTCTGTCTGCGGTGAGGTGGCGGGCGATCCCCATTTGACAAGACTTCTGCTGGGAATGGGATTGCGTGAGTTTTCGATGCATCCCGCCCAGCTTCTGAATGTCAAGCAGGAAGTTCTGTCAAGCGATCTGAAAATCCTGAAACCGAAAGTCGAGAATATTCTGGCACTGGTGGAAGAGGAAGCCATTGAAAAGGCCGTGCACGATTTGCAGCTTGATGATATGACTGCTGGGGGAACCTGATTATTGGCGAGGCGCAAATTGCAAAATAGCGGATTATCGGGTTTGACGATATCCGGTGATTTCGCTATGCTAGCGATATTGCGCCGATTTGAACAAGACAGCTTGCGGGCGCAGAGGGTTTCCTGAATAAATACGGCTAAAGCGAGTGTGAATGAAAAGCCCGATTAGCCGATGCTTTCGGGCTTTTTTTATTGTTGATACGTAAAGAGCCGGTTATTGCAAGTGACCGTTTCTCTGGAACAGAATATTCATGACATCAGTTGGAATCGTTTCACCGTTGTCGATGCATTTTGCCGAACCACTGATTCTGCAAAGTGGTGCCAGTATTGCCAATTACACACTGGTTTATGAAACATATGGCGAATTGAACGCAGATCGTTCCAATGCCGTATTGATCTGCCATGCCTTGAATGCGTCCCATCATGTTGCAGGAGTGTATGCGAATGATCCGAAAAATACCGGGTGGTGGGACAATATGGTCGGTCCGGGAAAAGCTGTGGATACCGACCGCTTTTTTGTGATAGGTGTCAACAATTTGGGGTCGTGTTTCGGTTCAACCGGTCCGATGGATATCAATCCGCAGACCGGAAAACCGTACGGAGCGGATTTTCCGGTATTGACGGTGGAAGACTGGGTCAATGCGCAGGCACGTCTGGCCGATGCCTTGGGTATCGAGAGATTTGCCGCCGTTATGGGCGGTTCTCTCGGAGGAATGCAGGCGTTGGCATGGAGCATGCAGTATCCTGACCGGGTGCGTCATGCTGTCGTGATTGCTTCAACTGCCCGGTTGTCGGCACAGAATATCGCATTCAACGATGTCGCCCGGCAGGCGATATTGTCGGATCCCGATTTTCACGGAGGGGACTTCTACGCGTATGGTGTCGTTCCGAAAAGCGGTTTGCGTGTTGCACGCATGATCGGGCATATTACCTACTTGTCCAATGACGACATGTCGGAAAAATTCGGCCGTGAATTGCGATCCGGTGAATACCAATTCGGTTATGGCGTCGAATTTGAAATCGAATCCTATCTGCATTATCAGGGGGAGAAGTTTTCTGCCTACTTTGATGCCAATACCTATTTGCTGATTACACGGGCACTGGATTATTTCGATCCGGCGGCCAAACATGGCGGTGATCTGGACAAGGCGTTTGCCGGAACCCAAGCCCAATATTTGCTGGTTTCGTTCACAACGGACTGGCGGTTTTCGCCGGAATGCAGTCGCGCAATAGTCCGTTCCCTGATCAGTAATGAACGGCAGGTCACTTATGCCGAAATTGATGCGCCTCATGGCCACGATGCCTTTTTGCTGAATGATGAACGTTATCATGAGGTCGTTCGGGCGTATTATGAACGTATCTGGCAGGAAACCGGAAAGGATGACGGATCATGAATGTGCCGAAACTGAAAAAATTGCGGGCCGATCTGGCGTTTATTTCAAACTGGGTCGAAAGCGGCGCCCATGTGCTGGATCTTGGCTGTGGTGACGGTGCCATGCTGGAATATCTGCAGCTGACGAAAAAGTGTACCGGTTATGGTATCGAAATCGACGATCTGAAGATACCCGGATGTATCCTCCGCGGTGTCAGTGTTATCCAGCATGATCTGGAAAAAGGGCTTTCTTTTTTCAGGAACGATACGTTCGATTCGGTTCTGTGCCTGTCTGCCTTGCAAATGATGAAAAACGTGGAAGAACTGTTGCGGGAAATCGTCCGTGTCGGAAATGAAGCGATTGTCTCGTTTCCGAATTTTGCCTATTGGCCACACCGTCTTGCCCTGTTGAACGGGCATATGCCGGTTTCCGCCGAGTTGCCTTACGAGTGGTATGACACACCGAATCTTCGGTGTGCCACTATACGGGATTTCGAGAATCTGGCTGAGCAGGTCGGATTGAAGGTGATCGATTGTGTCGCATTGCATGACGGAAAACCGGTCAAGCTCGTACCGAACTGGCGGGGAAGTCTTGCCATCTTCAGGTTACAGAAAAAAATAGCGGCTTATTCGTAATGGCATTCCCGAAAAAATGGCACGCCGTATTCGATCCGCGCCTGCTGATTTGCGTGTTTCTCGGTTTTTCTTCCGGGTTGCCGTTATTTATTCTTCTTACCCTTTTGCAGGCCTGGCTGGCCAAATCAGGACTTGATGTTCAGGCACTTGGTCTTTTTGCGCTGGTGATGTTTCCCTATACCTGGAAATTTCTCTGGGCACCGCTCATGGATCGTTATTCCTTTCGCTTTCTGGGACGCCGTCGCGGATGGATGGCGTTAACCCAGGCCGGTTTGTTTGTTTCGATCGGATTGCTGGGAGCGCTTGATCCGGGCCGGCAGCTCGTTCTGGTCGGTTTGCTGACGGCATTTATCGCTTTTCTTTCTTCCAGTCAGGATATTGTCATCGATGCCTATCGTCGGGAGCTGCTGCCGGATGAAGAACAGGGATTGGGAAGCGCCATCCACGTCAATGCCTATCGGGTTTCGGGAATGGTACCGGGAGCATTGTCGCTTATACTGGCTGATATGATGAGCTGGCCGACAGTGTTCTGGATTACCGCCGCATTCATGTTGCCGGGTCTGGTTTGTACACTGGTCATTCGTGAGCCGGATATTCATGGTGCACCGCCGAAAACGATCAAGGAAGCGGTGGTTTTGCCATTTACCGAATTTATCGGACGTGCCGGCTGGAAAAGCGCTCTGTTGATATTGACGTTCATATTTCTTTACAAGCTGGGCGATAGCCTGGCAACTGCGCTTGCCACCAAATTTTATCTTGATCTCGGTTTTTCCATGACCCAGATCGGAATCATCGCGAAAACGACCGGCTTTTGGGCGAGCCTGATCGGTGGATTGCTGGGGGGAATATGGATTATCGGTCTGGGAATCAACCGGGCACTCTGGGTTTTTGGTGCCGTACAGGCGCTGGCCATACTCGGATTCTCCTGGCTTGCCATAAATGGTGCCAATCCGATGCTTCTTGCCTTTGTGATCGGTTTCGAAGCATTTGGCGTCGGATTGGGAACTGCCGCGTTTGTGGCCTATATCGCCCGGACAACGGATGAACGTTATACCGCTACCCAGTTCGCCCTGTTTACCAGTCTGGCCGCTGTGCCGAGAACGTTCATTAACGCGTCGGCCGGTTACATCGTCGATATGACAGGCTGGTTCATGTTTTTCAACTTATGTTTTGTACTGGCGTTGCCGGGTATGTTGTTATTGCCGAAAGTAGCGCCCTGGCGGCAAAAGCGGGAATAAGTTCAGGAACATCGAAAAAAATTCCCGGTTGAGTGTAAAATTTTCGTCTTTGAAAGAATCCGCTTGTGTTCCGGTTCCGGAATGCAAGCTTTGACAAATGATTGATGTCCTGCCTGTCATATAACGTTCAGGCCGGACGGATGTGCATGAATGGGAGAAGGTATGGCTCAGCAGTTTTTGGAAATGCCGGATAAAGATGGCTATTTCGGTGAATATGGCGGACAAATCGTGCCGCCGGAACTGAAAGCGGTGATGGATGAAATTGCCGCGGCTTATGATGAGGTCAGCAAAACGAAAGCATTTCAGGATGAATTGCAGGAACTGTATGCCGATTTTGTCGGTCGTCCGAGCCCCATTTTTTATGCCAAGAGATTGTCCGAACGTCAGGGGGGAGCCCGTATCTTTCTGAAACGGGAAGATCTGAATCATACCGGTGCACACAAGATCAATCATTGCCTTGGACAGGCATTGCTCGCCAAGTATATGGGAAAAACGAAAGTACTGGCTGAAACCGGAGCCGGTCAGCACGGTGTGGCACTTGCTACGGCCTGTGCGCTGGTCGGTATTCCCTGTGAAATCCATATGGGGGAAATCGATATCAAAAAAGAGCATCCCAATGTGACCAAGATGAAAATTCTCGGATGTCATCTCATTCCCGTTACAAGGGGAACCAAAACACTCAAGGATGCGGTCGACAGTGCATTTGAAGAGTACCTGAAAGATCCGAAGAATTTTCTGTATGCAATCGGTTCGGTCGTCGGTCCTCATCCTTTTCCGAAAATGGTGCGCGATTTCCAGAGCATTGTCGGAAAAGAAGCGCGCGCGCAGTTTCTGGCTCGCGAAAACAGATTGCCTGATGTCGTGACGGCCTGTGTCGGAGGCGGTTCGAACGCGATCGGTATCTTTACCGAATTTTTGCCGGATGAATCGGTCAGACTGGTAGGTATCGAGCCGGCTGGCAAGGGACTCGATACACCGGATAATGCCGCAACACTAAGCCTTGGGAAAAAAGGAGTCCTGCACGGCTTCAAGTGTTATACGTTGCAGGATGAAAAAGGGGAGTTGTTGCCGGTCTATTCCATAGCATCCGGTCTGGACTATCCCGGAGTCGGTCCACAGCATTGTTATCTCAAGGATATCGGCCGTGTCGAATATGAAGCGATTACAGACAAGGAATGTCTTGATGCCTTTCTGACATTGTCACGGATCGAAGGCATCATTCCGGCACTGGAAAGCTCGCATGCTGTCGCCTATGCCATGAAAATTGCCAGGGAACTGGGACCGGATAAAACCATTCTGGTCAATCTGTCCGGAAGAGGCGACAAGGATGCCGATTTCATTGCCAATTATCTTGGCATCAACTGATCAGGGTTCCCTGTCGTATCGGATTGTCAGGGGCGCATGATCGGAAAAGCGCGTTTCCTTGTAGATGCTGGCTGAAACGGCTTTACGGGCCATGCCGGGGGTGGCGATCTGGTAATCGATGCGCCATCCCACATTTTTCTGCCAGGCCTGTCCCCGGTTACTCCACCATGTATATGATTCGCCTGTCGTGTCGGGATGGAGCATTCTGTATACGTCGATCAGACCGAGTTCATCAAATATGCGGGACAGCCATGCACGTTCTTCCGGCAGAAAACCGGAGTTTTTCTGGTTGCTTTTCCAGTTCTTCAGATCGATTTCACGGTGAGCGATGTTCCAGTCACCGCAAATAATAAATTCGCGACCACTGTCCTTGAGTTTTTTCAGATACGGAAAAAACTCATCCATAAAGCGGAATTTGGCCGCCTGACGTTCGGGGGAAGACGAGCCGGAAGGCGCATAAAGGGAAATCAGGCTGAAATTTTTGTAGTCGCATTGCAAATAACGGCCTTCAGTATCGAATTCCGTACTGCCAAAGCCATGTATGACCTGATCGGGCTTGTATCTGCTGTATATTCCGACGCCGGAATACCCTTTTTTCCGGGCGCAGTCAAAGTAGCCCGTCAGTCCGTCAGGATTGGCGACAGACGGTGTTATGTCGCTGGATTGGGCCTTGATTTCCTGAATGCAGACAAAGTCCGGTGCGGTCAGGGCGATCCATTCCAGAAATCCCTTTTTGACCGCGGAACGGATGCCATTAAGATTGGCTGTGGTAATCGAGAGCATGGTGATTTTTTGTTGACTTGAAAACCGGAATCATACTGGAAATGACGGAATGTGTTTGAGCTATCCGTTACGGAAGCGGCAAGTTACAATACCGACATTGTTTTTTTCAGGTACGGGGTACAAAAGTGAGTGCATTAAGAGAGGATTTTATCCGCTTTGCTGTTGAGTGCGGTGTTTTGCGTTTTGGCGAATTTGTGACAAAGGCGGGAAGAACTTCTCCCTATTTTTTCAATGCCGGTTTGTTCAATGACGGCCAGTCGCTTGGAAAGCTTGCCGATTATTATGCCGAGACACTGCTTCAGTCCGGTGTCGGATTCGACATGCTGTTCGGTCCGGCTTATAAAGGAATACCGCTTGTTGCGGCGGTATCCATGGCACTGGCGAAAAAAGGAAGAAATGTTCCTTTTGCCTACAATCGCAAGGAAGCCAAAGATCATGGCGAGGGAGGCATCATTGTCGGCGCGCCTTTGAAAGGGCGTGTTGTCATTATCGATGATGTCATTTCCGCGGGAACGTCGGTCAATGAATCTGTTGGAATTATCCGGAAGTCGGATGCGGTTCCCAGCGTCGTATTGATCGCGCTGGACCGTATGGAACGTTCGGGCAAGGATGATGCATTGTCGGAATTCTCAGCCGTTCAGGAAGTACAGAAAGCGCATGGCCTTACCGTTCTTTCCATTGCCAATCTGGACGATTTGCTCGGTTATCTGGAAAAGGCCGGTACGACAGAAGCACTGAATCGGTACCGGAAAGCAGTCAAGGCGTATCGGGATAAGTATGGTGCGATGAATTGACATAACGTTTCAGGAATATTTTCATTGCGCCATCAAACCGCTCATTTCAAAAAAGATCACGGAGAAAAACGGTCGGGATTTCAGGTGAATGGATATTTTTTGAATGGGCGGTATTTTTATTAAAAAATAAAAAAAATTACGATTTTGTTGCGATTAAGATACAAAAAAGGTTGAAAAGGGAAGAAAGTTCAAACACGATTGGTACCTACCTACCTACCTACCTACCTACCTACCTACCTACCTACCGGCCGTTATTCTGTCAATGACTCCCGCAGGGATTCTCAACTTTTTTAATATAAAGGGCAGAATAAAATGAAAAAAACGCTAATAGCATTGGCAATCTTGGGTGCCGCTGCCGGCGTGGCTCATGCACAGTCCAATGTGACCATCTACGGTATCGTTGACACCGGTTTCATCAAGAAATCCGGTCAGGATGTAAAAATGGGCGAAAACGTCAGCAGCCGTCTGGGCTTCCGCGGTGTGGAAGATCTTGGCGGCGGTGTGAAAGCCACCTTTCAGCTGGAAAACTGGTTCGAACCGGCAACCGGTCAGGCGAAAAGTCTTGATGACCCTGACAGAACATGGGATGGCGCTGCCAACGTCGGCCTGAAGAGCGATACGTGGGGTGCCGTTCGTCTGGGCCGTGTCAACGAACTGACGACGGAAACCATCCGTAAATTCGATCCGTTCTATCAATATGGCGTTGCCAACATGATATACGGTACACAGCGTATGCTGCATATCGATAACACCATCCGCTATGACAGCCCGAACTGGAGCGGATTCCATTTCGGTGCCACTTATTCTCTGGGGGGAAATACCGACAAGGATTCGGCTGAGGGAACACCTATTTATACCGCAAAAGAAGCCGGTAATGGCTATGACAATGACGGTTACGGCATCATGCTCGGCTACGACAATGGTCCGCTGGCCTTGGTCGGTAACTGGAGCCGTCTGGCCGATTCCAAGGATTCTACCGTCTGGAATCTCGGTGCCGCTTACCGCTTCGGCGACGCCAAGGTCGAACTGGTTTACCAGCAGACCAAGGACAATGGCTGGGCAGTCGGAAAAGAACGTAGCTGGAAGAGCACCGACTTCCTTGATTGGGTAGGAAAAAATTCAACCGAAAACTGGGCCGGTGTCGATACCCTCAAGGAAAAACAATGGTTGCTGGGTCTGGAATGGAAACTGGGTCCGGGTCGTCTGAACGCTTCCGCCCAGTGGATGGAAGTCGAAGCGAATGGCGGCAATGTCAGCGACAAGGACATCTACAAGTATGCTGTCGGTTATACCTACGACTTGTCCAAACGGACTTCCCTCTATGGCAATCTCGCATATACGGACTACGAGGATGAAGAAGTCGCTCGTGTGTTCGGAGATGTCGAAGATGGTACGTATGGTGTTCAGGTCGGTATCACCCACAAATTCTGATGACCGTTTTACAACAGAAGGAGGGTTCAGGCCTTCCCTTATCCTTCCCTCCTGTTGAATGGGATTAGGTCCCCCATTCAGGCTGTTGGCCAGAGCCCTCGCAAGAGGGCTCTGGTTTTTTATGGGGCCTGAAACAGGATGTGGCCGGGTATTGTGGTATCAGTCTGATGTTCTGTGATACCGACTGGCTGAAAAGCGATATGTTCAGTTCTGTCAGACAGGGGGTAGCGAGATGGGGGCGCGTTTTTTATCAATGGATTCGGATTGATTTTTTATATTTTATCACTTCTCTGTATGACGATTCTTCTTCTGAAGGGTATATTCTGAAAGGTGTCGATGAAATTTTGAGATAAAGTCTATTCAGGAACGTTATGTCATAGCCGAAAAGGCAATCGCTCACAGATAAACAGGCTGTTTTTAGAGCGTAACGGGATTATTCGACACGATCTGCAAATCGCGTCTTTCCGAAAAATCCGGTTGGAAAGGATTCGTTGCCGGTTCAGGTGTGTTTTCGGGCACAAACAGGGCAATCCGGGTTTTTCTCGAGCCGGATTTTGGTCCATTCCATAGTAAGGGAATCCAGCAACAGGAGCGATCCTGCCAGCGATTGGCCGATTCCGGCTGCCAGTTTGAGTGCTTCGGCGGCCTGCATGGTACCGATAATGCCGACCAGTGGCGCGAATACGCCGACTTGTGCCGCCTTGATGTCTTCAAAGTGCTGATCTTCGGGGAACAGGCAGGCATAGCAGGGAGAATCGCTTCTGCGGGGGTCGTATACCGATATCTGGCCATCGAATGCGACAACGGCACCAGACACGAGCGGCTTGCCGAGACTCATGCAGATACGGTTTATGGAAAGTCTCGTTCTGAAGTTGTCGGTACAGTCAAGAACAATGTCGGCCGTTTTGACCAGTTGCGGCAACCGGGCTTCATCCATGCGTTCGGTCAAAGCTGCTATTTCAATGGTCGGATTGATTTTCTCAAGCGTTTTTTTCCCGGACAACGCCTTGTTCATTCCAATCCGGTCTGTGGTGTGCAGGATCTGGCGCTGGAGGTTGGTCAGCTCAACCTGGTCATTATCGACCAGCGTGATTTTCCCGAAACCTCCGGAAGCCAGATAAAAGGATGCAGGCGATCCCAGACCGCCCGCACCGATGACAAGTACATGCGAGCTTGCGATTTTTTCTTGCCCTTCATGACCGAGTTCATGCAGAAGTATGTGGCGGGAATAGCGTTGTTTCTGCTCGTCATTCATCATTTGCTGTTTTCAGGCGTTTTTTCCTGTTTCTGTTTGCCGGTTTTGGCATCCTTGGCTTCAGTTTTCTTGTCTTCCATCTTGGTTTTTGACAGTTTGACAGGCTTGCCTTTCAGATGATTGATCGCCTGCATGAGCTGGAAATCCTTTTTGGTGCCATATTCAATCGGCTTGTAGTTTTTCGCATTTTCAAGCAGTTTCATCTCCTCTTCCGTATCAAGACGTTCTTCCGGCCTGTCTTCTTCCTCGCCGTTGGTCAAGTGTTTGGAAAGGTCGGCTTCCCTGACGCGCAATCCGTTAATGCCATCGCCTTCGGGGGTTTCATCCACCAGCAGATCCGGCACAATCCCTTTGGCTTGTATGGAGCGGCCGTTCGGTGTGTAATAACGTGCCGTTGTCAGTTTGACGGCAGTATCTTCCGAAATCTGACGGATGGTCTGAACCGAACCTTTTCCGAAGGTTTGCGATCCCATGATCGTTGCCCTTTTGTAATCCTGCAAGGCACCGGCGACAATTTCCGAGGCGGAAGCGGATCCGATATTGACGAGAACAACCATAGGGACGGTTTTGATTTGCGCCGGCAGCTTGGCAAGCGGATCGTTGATGGTTCTGCCGGCATAGTATTCAGGTCTGGCGTAGAAAGTCGCTTTCGATTCGGGCAACTGGCCGTCGGTGGAGACGATCAGCGAGTCTTTCGGGAGAAATATTGAAGAGACACCGATGGCGCCTGGCAAAATGCCACCCGGATCGTTTCTGAGATCGAGAACGATGCCTTTGATGTTCGGATTTTTTGCATAGATCCGGTTGATATGGCTGACAAGATCTTCCACAGTCGGCTCCTGGAACTGGGCAACCCGAAGCCATGCATATCCGGGTTCGACCATTCTGGATTTGACGCTTTTGACCTGGATTTCTTCTCTGACCAGGGTGATGACGATGGGCTTTGTCACATTTTTGCGTGCGATCGTCAGCGTGATTTTTGTATTCGGGTCACCGCGCATTTTCTTGACAGCTTCGTCCAGGGAAAGGCCTTTTACTGACGTACTGTCCAGTTTGGTGATCAGGTCTCCCGGCTTGATGCCGGCACGATACGCAGGAGTGTCTTCAATGGGAGAGATAACCTTGACATAACCGTCTTCCATTCCGACCTCGATGCCCAATCCGCCGAAACGGCCTTGCGTTCCTTCCTTGAGTTCCTGAAAGGCTTTCTTGTCAAGGTAGGCGGAATGGGGATCAAGAGACGAGACCATGCCCGATATGGCTTCAGTCAGCAATTTCTTGTCTTCAACAGGTTCGACATAATCGGATTTTATGAGTCCGAATACATCGGCGAGCTGGCGCAATTCGTCCAGTGGCAGTGGCGCTGTCTGTTTCTGTGCCATTGCGGAAAACTGGATGGATGCAACGACGCCGACGACGATGCCGAGTCCCACCAGAAGAATGTTCCGAAATTTGTTACCCATGTATCACCTTATCCAGTCCAGAGGATTGTAGGCACGTCCATTGTGCCGTATTTCGAAGTATAACCCGGTTTCCGTATTCTCACCGCTGTTGCCGGCACTTGCAATCGTATCGCCTGCGGAAACATTATCGCCTGTCCGTTTGGCCAGTGATTGAGCGTTGCCATATATTGTCATGTACTGATTGCCATGATCGACGATAATGAGATTGCCGAAGCCACGCAGGAAGTCGGCGAAAACGACACGTCCTCCTGCTACAGCGTGTACAGCCGCACCTGGTGCGGTTCTGATGAAAATTCCCTTCCAGCTGGGGCCGTCGGCACGCTTCATTCCATATCGGGCCGTTATCGTTCCGGCAACGGGCATTTTCAGCTTTCCGCGCATTCTTCCGAAAGCGCTGGCCGTATCCGGCCGGTACGGAGCTTCAGTTACCGTTTCGGTGTCATCACGCGAAACGGGACGCGACTTGCGGGTCTGTTTCGATTGTTTTGTCTGTTTTCTTGCGTTTTTGGCAGCAAGCCGTCGTTCGGCTTCTCTTTTTTCCGCCGCTTTCCTTTGCGCTTCGATGGCCCGGTTCAAACGATCGACAAGATTTCCCAGCCGTTTTTCATCCTGTGCAAGTTTCTCGGCCTTTTTTTTCTGGGAATCCAGTTTTTCCGAAAGCTGGGCGAGCAGAACAGCGTGCCGGGCCTTTTCTTTTTCGAGAAGATTTTTTTGCTGGTTCGTTTTTGTTACGATTTTTTCCAGTTCCTGCCTGGCCTGATCCGTTTGTATCCGTTTTGTTCTGATTGCCTGCAGATTGTTTTGCAGAGTGTCGATCAGATCAGCGTAAGCGGCGGAGAAATAGTTCATGTATTGCAGTTCGCGATTTATCCGGTTGGGGTTGTCGCCGGAAAAAAGCAGTTTCATCCGGTCTTCGCTACCGGCGATATATTGTTCCTGCATGATTTGCGCAAGCTGGTTTTGTTGCCGGGCTATTGTGGCAAGAAGCTGGTTTTGTTCTGATGAAAGCCGGGTCAACCTGTTCTCGGTTATCGATTTCTGTTTCCCGAGTTCGGAGAGTGAATGTTCCGTTGTGGTAATGGCTTTTTCGGATTGCGCAATTTCGTCGGCGACTTTGCCTTTGGCCTTTTCCGTCTGGCTGATTTCTTTTTTCAGTGTGGTGAGCTGTTGCCGAAGCTTTTTCTGTTCGGCCTCGGCGTTCTGTTTCTGTCTGGTTTTGTCAGAAAATTGCGCGTTTCCTGTTTTTTTACTGTTGGATTGGCGGACGGTTTTTCTTGCCGATTGCCTTTTCTGTCCGGATGATCCGGATTTCCGGGGTGGCTGCGCAGCATGGGCCGTCACCGAAGTGAAAACCAGCAGAAAAAAAAGAAATATTGCCTTTTTCATGCGTTTTGCAGAGCATAATTCAGACAGTTCTGCCCTGAAGTTAACCAATGCCGTCAGTCAGCTTGCGTTACCTTGTGCGGCCACTTCCTGCAAAGCTTCGGCTATTTTTGCAGGATCACCAAGATAATAGTGCCGGACCGGTTTGAGGTCATCGTCCAGTTCATACACCAGAGGCTGTCCGGTCGGTATGTTCAACAGGGCGATATCCTTGTCACTGATGTTGTCGAGTTCCTTGATAAGAGCACGCAGGCTGTTGCCATGTGCCGCGATCAGGATGCGTTTGCCTTTCCGGATTTCCGGAGCGATGGAATCGAACCACAAGGGTTTGACTCGTGCAACGGTATCCTTGAGACTTTCTGTCAGGGGGATTTTTTCTTTCGGCAAAAAAGCATATGCGGGTTCATTGTATGAAGTCCTTGGGTCGCCGGGTAGAAGCGGTTCCGCTGCCGTTTCGTAGCTTCTGCGCAACATATGAACCTGATGTTCACCGTATTTCCTGGCCGTTTCGGCCTTGTTCAGCCCCTGGAGGGCGCCGTAATGACGTTCATTCAGTCTCCAGTCGCAGACAACAGGTACCCACATCGCATCCATTTCGTCGAGCACGATCCAGAGTGTCCGGATCGCTCTTTTCAGTACGGAAGTATAGGCCAGATCGAATTCGAAACCGGCCTCTCTCAATATGCGGCCGGCTGCGCGGGCCTCTCTTTTGCCCCGTTCGGTCAGATCAACGTCGGTCCAGCCCGTAAACCGATTCTCGTAATTCCAGATGGATTGACCGTGACGCATGAAAACTATTTTATGCATATTTGAAATGAAAATAAGTTAACCCGAATGTCTCGTGCCTTTCTATTTTATAATGTATCGGTTTGTTATCGTTGACTTCTGGCAGGATAAACTCGTGAATTTTATTAGAGACAACATAATTCTTATCGGTGCCGTTCTTTATTGTATCGGCGCACTGGCATGGCCGTACATTCGGAAAGGGGCGAAAATCACCAATTCCCAGGCAACCAAAATCATCAATAAGGGGAAAACCACCATTATCGATATACGTGATCAGAAACAGTACCAGACAGGTCATATTCTGAATGCCGTTCATGTCCCGCTGTCCAGCTTGCAGGAGCGGATCCCGAAGCTGGAAAAATTCAAGGGTCAGTCTATTATCATTGTGGATGAATCGGGAAAGGAATCGGACAAGGCCGCTTCCATTCTGAAAAAGGAAGGGTTCAGCCAGATCAATATTTTGAGAGGCGGCATGTCATCCTGGATGAGTGAAGGATTGCCTGTTACCAAATGAAAGGATATCGGTTATGACAGCTCGAGTGGTTATGTACAGTACGGCAGTTTGTCCCTATTGCATGATGGCTGAACGTCTTTTAAAGTCTCGTGGCGTGACGGATATCGAGAAGATCCTCATCGATAACAATGATGCGTTGCGTGCTGAAATGATGGAAAAAACCAATCGTCGGACGGTACCGCAGATTTTTATCGGTGATACCCATGTGGGCGGTTTTGACGATTTGTCCGCACTGGACAAAGCGGGCAAACTGTTGCCACTTTTACAGTCAGCCTAAGTTTTCTAATTTTTCCGGAGTAATTATGTCATCCGAGGTTTCACAGCCTGTTTTCCAGATCCAGACCGTTTATCTTAAAGACCTGTCGCTTGAACAGCCCCATTCTCCCGCCATTTTTCTGGAAAAGAAAATGCCGGAACTGGAAGTGGCCCTCAATGTCGGTGTCGAGCAACTGGCCGAAACCACTTTTGAATCGACCGTGACAGTCACCGTAACAGCGAAAGTCGGTGACAAGACGGCTTATCTTGTCGAAGGCAAGCAGGCCGGAATATTTGAAATACGCGGATTTCCGAAAGAAGCCATGGATCAGGTTCTGGCCATTACCTGTCCGACGATTATTTATCCTTATCTTCGGGCCAATATCGCGGATATGATATTGAGAGCCGGATTTCCGCCTGCCCATCTGGCCGAAATCAATTTTGAGGCCTACTATCAGGATCGTATCCAGCAACAGAAAGCACAGAATCAGAAAACGGAAACACAAACGGATGCATCGGCTGTCCAGCATTGACGGCCGGTTTCCGTTTACCCAGTACAGACAATGAATATTACTGTTCTTGGTGCCGGTGCCTGGGGCACGGCAATTGCGATAAACCTTGCCTTGCGACATTCCGTTGTTTTGTGGGGAAGGAAAAACAGTGTCATTGTAGATGCCGGCAACACCCGCCAGAACAGGGTGGGGTTGCCCGGTTTTGTATTGCCGGATCCCTTGCAGCTGACTGCCGATTTCGAAAAAGCGGTTGCCCATGCATCCGGCGAGGATGGGTTGGCGATCATCGCCACGTCTGTGGCCGGTTTGAGGGAAGTGGCCGGAAATCTCCGAAATTCCGGAATCGCCAATCTGATCTGGCTGTGCAAGGGGTTTGAGGAAAATACGGGATTGATGCCCAGCCAGGTCGTTTCCGAAGTGACGGCGAACCGGTTGAATACAGGGGTGTTGTCCGGGCCGTCGTTTGCACAGGAAGTGGCTGCCGGTTTGCCCTGTGCACTGACGATCGCCTCGAAGTCTTCCGCTCTCCGCCAGCGGGTAACCAATGCCATCAATGGCGGCAACATGCGCATCTATTCCAGTGATGATGTCACGGGGGTCGAAGTCGGGGGGGCTGTCAAGAATATTCTCGCGATTGCAACAGGGATGTCCGATGGACTGGCACTGGGCATGAATGCTCGGGCTGCGCTGATTACACGGGGGCTCGCGGAAATAACCCGTCTTGGGGTTGCGCTGGGTGGCCGGCTTGAAACGTTTATGGGATTGACCGGTATGGGAGATCTTATCCTGACCTGTACCGGTGATTTGTCACGCAATCGCCGGGTCGGTCTGGGGCTGGCCAAAGGCAAGTCGCTGGAAGCCGTTATTGCCGAACTGGGCCATGTCGCCGAGGGAGTCCGGTGTGCGCAAACGGTCCGGCTTCTGTCGGCCAGAGTCGGGGTTGAAATGCCGATCGCGAATGCGGTAGCCGGTATCCTGTTTGACAAGGTTTCCATCAAAAGTACCGTTTCGCAATTGCTTTCCCGTCACGTACGGGATGAAACGGACGTACTTTACCGTAGAAATCACTGAAAACAAGCCGTTGATTGGCCTGCACGGTCAGTTTGATGGTTGTCCGAAAACCTGCTTCCACAATTTTTTCACTTCATTGCTCTGTTCAGTCGCGCGTTCAGGTTTTACCTTTGCCTGATCGGCTCCCTGCATACGGATCTGGTGTTGCCATTTTCTGAAAAGCCGATAAATGGCCGATACTTTTTCTCCGGATTCTTTCGGAACGAGGCCCAGTTTTTCACTCATCTTCAGCAAAGCGATATTGCCGAAGTTTTCAGTCAGTTCGGGATATTGCCGTGAATATTCCAGGACAAGGTATTGCACAATGAATTCAATATCGATCATTCCTCCCGCATCGTGTTTCAGATCGAACAGCCCGGAGTGATTCGGATGGGCATCATGAATTCGCTGACGCATTTTCAGAATTTCTTCCTTGAGCCATGCAGGGGGACGCTGTTGTCTGAGGATCCGGTTGCGCAGGGCTTCGAACCGGTTTCCGATCGTTTCATCTCCTGCACAGAAACGGGCACGTGTCAGTGCCTGGTGTTCCCATGCCCATGCCGATTCGTTCTGGTATCGCTCGAACGACTCGAAACTGGATACCATCAGGCCACTGGCGCCATCCGGGCGTAGCGCGACGTCGATGTCGAAAAGAATGCCTGCCGATGTCGGGCTTGTCATCCAGGTGATAAAACGCTGGGCAAGGCGGGTATATAACATGGGAGCGTCGGGATGATCGTCATCATACAGGAAAATGAGATCGAGATCGGACGCATAGCCCAGTTCTTTTCCTCCCAGTTTGCCGTAAGCGATCACGGCAAAACGTGGTGTATCGCGGTGACGTTTCGGCATGGCACGCCATACTTCTCTTAACGTGGCCTCGACCATGATATCGGCCAGTTTGGACAGGTGGTCGGCCAACCGTTCAACGGTCAGTCCACCCGCAAGATCCTGTGCAAGAAAACGGAACAGCTGGGCATGATGGGCTTCTCTGAGTGTATCCATCAGCAATTCCGTATCGCCGCGCTGGTTTTCCAGTTGCGAGTCGAGTTCCGATGTGAAAAAAGACCAGTCGGGAGGAGCCATCAGGGTTCTGGCATCCAGCAGCTCGTCCAGCAAGATCGGATGTCTTGTCAGGTAACGGGCGGCCCATTCGCTGGCATCGAGCATGTGCAGCAGTCTCTTTGCGGCAGCTGGATATTCTGTCAAAAGAGAAAGGTAAGCCGTGCGACGTGCAATGGATTCGAAGAAATCCAGCAGTCTTCCCAATGTTACAAGCGGTTCGTGCGCATTGCGGAGTTCGGGAAGCAGGGAATTGACCAGTGAGATCAGCTTGGCCCGGTTATTGTCGGATAAAGACAGGATCCGGTTCGTTTTCCAGAAAGCCAGCATGCGTCGTGCGGCGGATTCCGGATCCTGGAAATCGAGTGTCTCGAATTTCGTTTGCAAAAAGTGGATCTGTTCTTCTTCTGTCTGGCTCGCCAGAAGCGGTTGGGGGATGACCGCTTTGGACTGGTCGTGGGAACCTGATTTGTCACTGAAAATGGCATCGAATTGTCCGGAGACGAATTCACGGTGTTTTTGCCATGTTTCAAGCAGTTCGGCAGCGGTGTGCATTCCCATGGCATTGGCAACCAGCAGAAGATCCTCTTCATTGGAAGGCAATGAATGGGTCTGTGCGTCATCCAGATACTGTATCCGGTGCTCGAGATCGCGCAGGAAAGTATAAGAGTTGAGCAAGGTTTCGGCTGTTTTTTCGTCAAGCTGTCTTTTTTCAGCCAGAATGTGCAGTGTATTGCGGGTCGACCTGTCTTGCAGCGCCGGATCCCGGCCACCGCGAATCAGCTGGAACATTTGTGCAAGGAATTCGATTTCGCGGATTCCGCCCCGTCCGAGTTTGATGTTGTTGCTGCGTTCGGGATGCAGTTTTTCCTGACGCACGACATCGGCGCGAATTTGCTGATGAAGATTGCGAATCGCATCGATGACGCTGAAATCGAGATAACGGCGGTAAATGAAAGGACGGACAATATGTCCAAGTGTCTCGATATCTTCCGGATCGCCTGTAATGGCGCGTGCCTTGATCCAGGCATAACGTTCCCATTCGCGTCCCTGGACAATCAGATATTGTTCAACCATGCCGATACTGGCGACGAGAGGACCCGACGCGCCATTGGGACGCAATGCCATATCGACCCGGAAAGTGAAGCCGTCTTCGGCGATTTCCGATAACGCTTTGATGAACCGTTTGCCCAGACGGGTAAAAAATTCCTGATTCGACAATGTTCTCTGTCCCGATCGTGTGGCGACCGTCTCGCCGTTTTCAGGATAGACGAAAATCAGGTCGATATCCGAGGATACGTTCAGCTCCCGGCCTCCCAGTTTGCCCATTCCCAGAACGATCATTTTCTGTTTTTTACCTGAATGGGCTCCGACAGGAGTCCCGTGTGTTTCGGTCAGTTCTTCATAAAGCGAATCGAGATGTGTCCGGATGGCGAATTCGGCGAACAGGGTCATGGTTTCAACGACTTCGGACAAATCGGCTTTTCCGGACAGATCGCGTTCAATAATGGCGCATATCAGAAGGTTCCTTATCCGGCGCATTGCTCTGGGCAAGGAATAGCCGTTGCCGATTTCATGCTGGAGAAGTGCGGGCAAGTCGAGCCTGTGCAATGGGGAATGAATCAGGGACTGTATTTCCGATTCGCGTTTTTCACGATCCGCGTTTAACCAGTGACGGTAAAAGCGGGAAGCCTGTTCTGCCGAAATGAGTGACGGTTTCATATTTGTAACACCGGGTAAATGTCGTTTTGTTCGAAATTGACAAAAGTTATTCTGGACAACGGTTTAAAAATTGTCATGACACTGTGGTATTTTACGTTTATTAATTACTTTCTCATATGTGATGCAGCCGGATCAGCAGGAAAAACAGAAGATATCGGAGAAACAGAATACGTTCCGGACGCGTTCTGCTGATGTGCTTGCCAATTTTGCCTACCGTTACCGTTTCGTTCTCAAAGCGGTATTCGGCATTTTTTTTATTGCCTATTTTGTTTTCGCTACCGTTTTTCTGGGCATCCGTTATCTTGTTTTGCCCAATATCGGAACGTACAAGACGGAGATCGAGAAAGTGGCCAGTGAGTCGTTGGGCTGTCCGGTTACTTTTTCCCGTATCGAGGCTTCCTGGTATGGATTGCAGCCCAAAATCGATCTTGAAGATGTTCGTGTTTCCGATAGGGACGGCAATGAAGTCGTCAGGCTCGAAAATGTCTCGGCGGTCGTTTCCTGGTGGTCTTTGCCATTGATGGATGTAAGGCTTGCCTTGCTGCAAATAGATAAACCGGATATCGGGATCATGCGGGATGGACAGGGACATTTTTATATTGCGGGGATGCGGGTCGAACCTGAATCGCAGGAAAAAAGCGGTTTTGCCGACTGGGTGCTGAAACAGCACAGAATCGTCATTCGGAAAGGGAAATTGCACTGGAGAGATGAGTTCCGGGAAAATGCGGCGTTGAATCTGGAGCAGGTTGATTTTGTCATGAACAACCGGGGGCGGCGTCACAGATTTCGTCTGACTGCCATGCCGGATTCCGGATTGGCGAAATCGCTGGATATCAGAGGGGATCTGTCGCATCCGCGATTTGAGGACAGAGTTTCCGATTTGTCGAAATGGACCGGTGAACTTTATATGGATGTTCCGGATATCGATATTGCGGAATGGAGAAAATTCACCGATTTGCCGCTCGGCCTGGATAACGGGTACGGTTCGGCCAGGGTATGGATGACGATGGACGGGTTCCGGCCGACTGAATTGGTCGCCGATGTGGATGGGCAGAATATCCGCCTGAAGATGAGCCGTGACGTACCGTCGCTTGACCTGCGTAAAGTGACAGGGCGTTTTTCGCTCGAGCAAGTGAATGGACAGTCGATCGGTGAGGGACAGGTTACGAAACCGGTCTATTCATATGCTGTCCGCGATTTGTCTGTGCGAACCGCGAGTGGCAAAAAACTGGATGATGCCAGTTTTTCTGTTCTGTATGTTCCGGGGAAAACGGAAATGCCGGATGAAGTGAAAATCGAAATCGGGAAACTGGATATCGGTGAACTGAAGGGATTTTATCCTTATGTTCCGATCGATCCGGCTATCCGTCAGGAAATTGACCGGTTCGATTTTTCAGGCAAATTGTCCGGTTTTCTGCTGAACTGGAAAGTATTGCCCGAAAAAAGGCATTCCTATGTCATCAAGGGTGATTTCACTCATCTGACATTGTTGGAAAAAGGCAGTAACAATGGTGAACGCTTGCAAAATATGGCAAACGGGGCGGCTTCTTCGCCGAGGTATCCGGGATTTGAAAATCTGACCGGTTCTGTGTCTGCAAATGAACATGGAGGAAATATGCAATTGCAGTCGGAACAACCCACACTGGTTTTGCCGTTTTATTCCGGTGCGGCTTCCCAACGCTTCGACGAATTGTCTGCCCGTTTGCAATGGGAATATACAAGCGGAAACGTTGTCAAAGTCGAGATCGGGGATTTGTCGTTTTTGCAAAATGACATGCGTGTGCGTGTCTCGGGGCACTATACCAATAATCTTGAAAATCAGGCAAACCGTTATGGCTTTGTGGATGCGACGGCAAAAATCGAGAATCTGAATATTGCCGATGTCAAAAAATATGTTCCGCTTCGAACACCGAAAGCGTTGAGTGAATGGCTTTGCGGGGCGCTGAAAGGCGGCAAGGTCAGCGAGGGAAGCGTTCAGCTGAGAGGCAATCTTGCCGATTTTCCTTTTACCGGTGAAAAAGCGGATGGTCTTTTTGTCGTTCGGGCAAAACTGGTCGATGGTGTACTGAATTACACTCCCAATATGCTGTCATCGAATGGAAAACATCCGCTTTGGCCTGATATCGAAAAAATTCAGGGAGAATTCAAAATGAATGGCAGTCGCCTTGCTATTCATGCGGATCAGGCATTGACCAACCATGTCGAACTGAGAAATGTGGATGTCGTTATTCCCGATGTCCTTTCCGGTGATCCACGTCTGGATATCAGGGGTAACGCGGAAGGTTCTTTGCAGAATTTTGTCGGATTCGTCAACCTGACACCGGTCGCCGGCTGGATCGGGAATTTGACGGAAAAAACGGCTGCGACGGGAATTGCCAGTCTTGCACTGACATTGCAGTTGCCTCTCGAGAAACCGGAAGATTCTGCGGTCAGCGGAACATTGCGGTTTAATGGCAATGATATCGTATTGCTGGAGGATTTGCCGGTTATCGCCGGTACGCAGGGACAGCTGCATTTTTCAGAGAAAGGATTCCAGCTGGAAAAGATAAAGGCCGGTTTTTTGCATGAATCCGTTAATGTGTCAGGCGGAACGCAATCGAATGGTCGTTTTCTGGTTCGTGCAGACGGGATATTGAGTGCCAGGGGATTGCAGCGGACTTATGCCACAGGGGCAATGGGCGGATTGATGCAGCGTTTGTCGGGAAGCACGCCCTATACGGTAAGAGTCAGTGAAGGTGAAATCCGGGTGGAATCGAGTCTGAAAGGTTTGGGAATCGGCATGCCTGTTCCGTTGGGCAAGCCCGCAGCCAGTACGGTTCCGTTAAATGTCGTATTGAAGGATCGGCCATCATACGGAAGTGTTTCGCGTGATGAACTCGATATTACCTACGGCAACGACATGATGGCGAAATATCTGCGCCAGAAAGGGAAAACCGGGACATGGCATGTCGTTCAGGGGGGGATCGGCATCAACAGGCAGGCCGCAGTCAGGGAAGGGCTTTCGCTTGATCTGAGTCTTCATAATCTGGATTTCAACGAGTGGCGGGATGTATTGAAAAATCTTCATTCCGGAACGGGAGAAAACGTGTCGACCCCGTCGGTCGATAGGGGGTTGGCACAATATGTTTATCCCCGTTATTTTTCCATTGATGCCGATGAAGTGGTGGCTATGGACATGTGGCTCACGAATGCGCGATTAAACGGTACTCATCAGGAAGGGCTTTGGGATATCGATGTCCGTTCCGAGCAGATCAATGGTCGGCTGAAGTGGATGGAAGGGGCGGGAAACACAGCGGACGGCAAGCTGGTCGCACGTCTGAAATCCTTGAACATTCTTCAGTCGTCCATGAAAAAAGTGTCTGATATGACGGGAAGAGAGGATATTTACCGGATTCCTTCGCTGGATATCGTGACGGATGACTTGACTCTTTTCGGAAAGCACCTCGGCAGAACGGAAATCGTTGCCAACAATGTTTCTTTCAAAAACGGCCGGGAATGGCGAATCAACCGGCTGAAAATTACCAATCCGGATGCTGTGCTGGAATCCTCCGGCAGCTGGGTGACTACTGCCGGTAACCGGCAGCAGACCAGGCTGAGTTATGTGCTGAATATAAAAGATGCCGGAAAATTGCTTGCGCGGTTCGGATATGAGGATATCATCAGACGGGGCAGGGGAGAAATGAAGGGGGATATCAGCTGGGATGGTCTGCCTTTCGTGCTGGATATTCCTTCATTATCCGGGAAATTATCTCTCAGGGTGGAGACCGGGCAATTTCTGAAGGCGGATCCGGGGGCGGCGAAATTATTGAGCGTGATCAGTTTGCAGTCGTTGCCGCGCCGGCTGAATCTGGATTTTCGTGATATTTTTTCAAAAGGATTCGCATTCGATGAGATTACGGCCAATGCAGGGATTGCCAATGGCATCATGCGGACGGAAAACCTGAAAATGAATGGCGTCAACGCGACGGTCATGATGGATGGGAGTGTGGATATCAGGCAAGAGTCACAGGATCTGCATGTGGTGGTGATTCCGGAAATCAATGCCGCTGCCGCTTCGATTGCTTATGGTTTTATCAACCCGGCGATAGGGATCGGTACGTTTCTTGCACAGATGTTCCTGAGAGAGCCGTTAATGAAACAGTTTACGCATGAATATCATGTTACCGGTTCCTGGAGCGACCCTGTCATAGTGGAAGTCAAGGCCGGGACTGGAAAATAAGAAACAGACTGTATAGGGAGGACTGACAATGACGAAGGTTGCCGCCATTCAGATGGTTTCCACACCGGTAGTCACAGAAAATATCGAAACGGCACGACGCCTGATTGACGAAGCGGCAGGAAAAGGAGCCGATCTGGTGCTGTTGCCTGAATACTGGCCCAGTATCGGCCATAGCGATGCGGAAAGACTGCAACATGCCGAAGTTTACGGCAACGGACCGATCCAGGATTTCATGGCTGAAACCGCGCGAAAAAACGGGATCTGGCTGATCGGAGGAACGCTATCGCTGGTGTCCCGGGAGCCCGGAAAGGTCAAAAACAGTTGCCTTGTCTACAACGATAAGGGTGAGAATGCGGCGCGATATGACAAAATTCATTTGTTCGGGTTTTCAACCGCGAGAGAATCGTATGATGAATCGCTTGCCATCTGTGGCGGCGACGAGGTTGTGACCTTCGATGCGCCTTTTGGAAAAGTCGGCTTGTCGGTCTGTTATGATCTGAGATTCCCGGAGTTATACAGGGCTTTTGGTGAATGTGCCTTAATTGTCGTTCCCGCCGCTTTTACTTATACGACCGGCAAAGTTCATTGGGAAATATTACTGAGGGCGCGTGCCATTGAAAATCAGGCTTATGTTCTGGCGGCCGCACAAGGTGGACGGCATCGAACCGGCCGAAGGACATGGGGACATACCATGCTGATTGATCCCTGGGGGGAAATAAAGGCGGTTTTGCCGGAAGAAGAAGGCGTCATAGTCGGTGAGCTTGATTTCGACCGGCTGGCATCCGTCAGGGAAAAATTGCCTGCACTGAAACATCGCAAACTTTGATTTTATCTTTTTGATCTGTTACCTTTTGAAGATGCAAGGTAATGTTGGTCTGGCGCAATCCGGGTTGCCGGATTGCGTTTATTATTGTCCGACTGGGTGCACCGTAACAATTCGGCAGGCAATACACTGCCATCATGATCTGATTTGAATTCAAAGGATTCCTATTGATGTCTTCGACTAATTTGACAAACGACAATCTCGGATTCGCAAAATCCATTCTTCTGGAACCGTTCGGGCTGGATGAAAATGCTCTGATTCGGGCAATGGGAATCATTTTCAATCATCAGGTCGATTATGCGGATCTGTATTTCCAGTTCACGAAAAACGAAAGCTGGAGTCTTGAGGAAGGAATTGTCAAGACAGGCAGTTTTTCCATCGACAAGGGAGTCGGCATCAGGGCTGTGGCCGGCGACAAGACGGCCTTTTCCTATTCGGATGATATTTCGGTGAGTGCGCTGGAAGAGGCCGCCAAAACGACCAGAACGATCGGACGTCATGGCGAGGGGACTGTCAAACTTGCTTCTTCCATCAATCCTGTGGGCAATCATTCACTCTACGTCGCGGCAGATCCGCTTCAGACAATCAGTGCGGCAGAAAAGGTGGCACTATTGGAAAAGGTGGAAAAACTGGCCAAGGCAGCAGATCCGCGTATTGTCCAGGTTATGGCGGGGTTGGCCGGCGAATTCGATGTCGTGCTTGTCGCACGAAGTGATGGCACACTGGCGGCCGATGTCCGGCCGCTGATCCGTTTGTCCGTAACGGTCATTGCAGAGGAAAACGGGCGCAGGGAAATAGGAACCAGCGGAGGAGGCGGCCGGTTCGGCTATGCCTATTTTACAGATGAGATTGTCAGGCAGTATGTTCATGATGCCACACGTTCCGCGCTGGTCAATCTTTCCGCACGTCCGGCTCCGGCCGGTTCGATGACGGTGGTTCTCGGTTCGGGCTGGCCGGGGGTTTTGTTGCACGAGGCGATTGGTCACGGGCTTGAGGGTGATTTCAATCGCAAGGGGTCCAGCGCGTTTTCCGGAAGGCTTGGGGAAAAGGTGGCTGCTGATGGTATAACGGTCGTGGACGATGGCTCCATTGCCAATCGACGCGGTTCGCTGAATATGGATGACGAAGGCAATCCGACACAAAATACCGTGTTGATCGAGAACGGTGTTTTGAAGGGCTATTTGCAGGATATGATGAATGCCCGTCTGATGAATATGCCTGTCACAGGCAATGCCCGGAGAGAATCATATGCCCATTTGCCGATGCCCCGCATGACCAATACGTTTATGCTTGCCGGGGACAAGGATCCGGCGGAAATTATCGCTTCGGTCAAGAAAGGGCTGTATGCGGCCAATTTCGGTGGAGGGCAGGTCGATATCACGAACGGCAAGTTCGTTTTTTCCGCCAGTGAGGCATATGTCATCGAAAACGGGAAACTGGCTTATCCGGTAAAGGGAGCGACGCTGATCGGTAACGGTCCGGATATTCTGAAACGTGTTTCCATGATCGGCAATGACATGAAACTGGATTCCGGTGTAGGCGTGTGCGGCAAGGAAGGACAGAGTGTACCGGTAGGAGTTGGCCAGCCGACATTGCGTATTGAAGATGTCACCGTTGGCGGTACGGTATAGAATATAAAAGAAATTTTGTCAGACCTGAAAAACTGGTTTACAATAACCGAACGTTATGAATTAAATATTCGTTTTGTAAAAATGCTGAATTTCGTTTACTTTTATTTTTTTTACTTTGGCTATTCCAGCCCGTTGGCGGTGGAGAAGCGGCAAGCGCTCGAGTAAAGAGAATAAACCGAAATTCCAGAAAACCGCCAGATTTGGCGGTTTTTTTTGTTTATCAGTACTGGAAAAAAAATGAAACCCACCGATGATTTAAGAATTCTCGCGATGAAAGAACTTACACCCCCTTCTCATTTGATACGCGAGTTTCCCTGCCTTGAAAAGGCAGCCGAAACGGTTTCAACCTGCAGAGAGTCGATCCATCGTGTTTTGCACGATCAGGATGATCGGCTGGTCGTCATTATCGGCCCCTGCTCCATTCACGATCCGAAGGCGGCGATGGAATATGCCCATCGTCTTGCGGAAGAACAACAGCGTTATGCCGACGATCTGATTGTCGTGATGAGGGTCTACTTTGAAAAACCGCGTACGACAATCGGCTGGAAAGGGTTGATTAATGATCCGTTTATGGATCACAGTTACCGGATCAACGAAGGATTGCATATCGCTCGCGAGCTCCTGAGAGACGTCAATGATCTCGGTTTGCCGGCAGCGACGGAATATCTGGATATGATCAGCCCTCAATATGTCGCGGACATGATCAGCTGGGGGGCAATCGGTGCACGGACAACCGAATCGCAGGTTCATCGTGAGCTGTCATCCGGTCTGTCGTGTCCTGTCGGATTCAAAAACGGTACGGACGGCAATATCAAGATCGCCATTGATGCCATCAAGGCGGCATCGCATCCGCACCATTTCCTGTCGGTCACGAAAGGCGGACATACAGCGATTTTCGAAACCCAGGGCAATCATGATTGTCATATCATTTTGCGTGGCGGGTACAAACCCAATTATGACGCGGCGAGTGTCGACGCAGCCTGTCAGGCAGTCGAGGCAGCCGGTCTTGCCCCGAGAATCATGATCGACGCTTCACATGGAAACAGTTCCAAGAAAGCGGAAAATCAGGTTCCTGTGTGTGCCGAAGTCGGCCGGAATGTGGCCAGTGGCAATGACAAGATCATCGGTGTCATGATCGAATCGAATCTGGTCTCCGGCCGTCAGGATCACGTACCGGGAAAACCGCTTGTATATGGACAGTCAGTCACGGATGCCTGTATTGGCTGGGATGAAAGCAGCAAGCTTCTTCGGGATTTGTCCGATTGTGTGAAGAGACGTCGTGATGTGTTGAAAAAATGAAAAAGAAAAATAGCCGCCTGTGAAAAGGCGGCGTTTTTCTAGTTGCGGAAATTGTTGAATTCAAGCGGAATCTCGGAAATTTCCTTGCGGAGCATGGCCATTGTCGCCTGCAAGTCGTCTTTTTTCGCTCCGGTCACCCGGACGGCATCGCCCTGAATGCTTGCCTGGACTTTCAGTTTGTTGTCCTTGACGAGTTTGACGATTTTCTTGGCATTGTTGCTTTCGATACCGTTTTTGACTGTGACGATCTGTTTGACCTTGTCACCGCCGATTTTCTCGATTTTCCCTTCGTCCAGAAAACGGACGTCGACTTTCCGTTTTGCCATTTTGTTTGTCAGAACGTCCTTGACCTGACCCAGCTGGAATTCGGAATCGGCGAAAACAGTCAGTTCATATTCTTTCTGTTCGACACGGGCATCGCTGCCACGAAAATCGAAACGGGTACCGATTTCCTTGTTCGTCTGATCAACGGCGTTGCGGACCTCGACCATATTGGCTTCGGATACTACGTCAAAAGATGGCATATCACCCCTTTCTTTCAAATTTCTCGACAGAGCATATCGATAGTCATTAAGATTGCAGTCTGCAATTGTAGCGGACAAAAACCCCCTGTGCTACCTGACATTGATATTCTTGCATGGCGACCATGAATTTTCCCGATTACATTAAACGTAATGTTTCCCTGAAACCGTTCAATACTTTCGGAATGGACGTTACCGCCCTGGCTTACATGGAAGTGAAAGCCGTGGATGATCTGGTACGGGTTTATGGCGATGCCCGTCTCATGACACTTCCCCGGCTGGTTATCGGCGGCGGCAGCAATCTTCTGCTAACAGGCCGTTTCGAGGGGCTTGTCATGCACATGGGCATAAAAGGGATCTGTCTGGAAAAAGAGGATGCCGAATATATCTATTTGCGGGCGGCGGCAGGTGAAAAATGGCATGATCTGGTTCTATGGACTCTGGAAAAGGGGTTCGGCGGACTTGAGAATCTTTCATGGATTCCCGGAACGGTGGGAGCTGCTCCTGTCCAGAATATCGGTGCCTATGGTGTTGAAGTGCAGGATCGTTTTTTTTCTCTCAGGGCATTTGATTTTGAAAGCGGGGAAATCGTCGAACTGGGCAGATCCGATTGCCGGTTCGGCTATCGCGACAGTATTTTCAAAAATGCCATGAAAAACAGGCTGGTCATCGTGGATGTCACGTTTGCCTTGCCGAAAAACTGGCATCCCAACAAGGGATATGCCGAAGTGGAAAAAGAGCTGGAACGTGTGGGAATCGCCGATCCGTCTCCTGCCGAAATCGGTCGGACAATCATGCAGATCCGGCAACGGAAACTTCCCGATCCGGCCGTTTTGGGGAATGCCGGCAGTTTTTTCAAGAATCCGACTGTTCCGGCAGAAAAGTTGTTCCGGTTGAAATCGGAATATCCGGAGATACCTGCCTATAGCCAGCCTGATGGCCGTTACCGTATTGCCGCCGGCTGGCTGATCGACCGGTGCGGCTGGAAGGGGCGCAGAATTGGGGATGCCGGTGTTTGCGAGAAACAGGCGCTTGTACTCGTCAATTACGGTAATGCGACCGGAAAGGATATTCTTGCATTGGCGGAAGCGATAGAAAGAGATGTCTTTGACCGTTTTTCGATACAGCTTGAGCCGGAACCGGTTTTTATCTGACTGGCATTCAGGATCGGTGTTTTTTCACGAAACCGGCAAGATCTCCGTCAGTCAGTGTTTTGTTGTCCACAATTCCCTTTTCGGTGATCAGGGCTGTAACCAGTTCGGCAGGGGTGACATCAAAAGCAGGATTTCTGATGGCGACGCCTTCCGGAGCCCAGTGGCAATTCCTGAAGCCTTTCACTTCTTCTGCCGGGCGTTCCTCGATGGGAATCCCGTTTCCGGTGGCAAGGGAAAGATCAATGGTGGAGAGCGGACAGGCAACATAAAACGGAATGTTGTGGCGTTTTGCCAGAACGGCCACCATATATGTCCCGATTTTGTTGGCAACGTCGCCATTGGCCGCGACGCGATCGGTACCGACGACAACCGCATCGATTTCTCCCCGGCTCATCAGATAGCCGGACATGTTGTCGGTTATCAGAGTCACCGGGATGTTTTCCTGAACCATTTCCCAGGCAGTCAGACGGGCGCCCTGCAAGAACGGACGGGTTTCGTCGGCATAAACGGAAATACGTTTTCCAGATTCGACCGCTGAACGAAAGATACCCAAAGCCGTACCGTGGCCAGCTGTTGCCAAAGCGCCAGCGTTGCAATGGGTCAGTACCCTGTCACCGTCTTTGAGAAGTGTTGCGCCGTACTGGCCCATTTTTCGGTTGATCCGGATATCTTCTGCCCGTATGTCGTGTGCTTCCTGAAGCAGAATGCTCGCCAGATCGGCCAGTGGTCTGCCGCTGTTTTCCGACCAGCGTTTTTTCATCCGGTCGAGTGCCCAGAAGAGATTGACGGCAGTCGGTCTGCTGGCTGCCAGGGCGGTAAAACCATCATTCATCTTTTCTGTGAACCGGGATGGAATTTCTTCGGAAAGTCTGACGGCTTCCAGGGCGATTCCATAGGCTGCCGCAACGCCGATGGCCGGTGCACCTCTGACAACCATAGCCCGGATGGCGTCGGCAACACTTCTGGCTGAATTACAGGCAACGTATTCCTTTCGTGCCGGCAACAGCCTCTGGTCGATCATTTCAATTTCCCTGCCATTCCAGCGCAGTGTCTCGACATGGCCATCTCTATTCATGATTTTATTCTCCATCGAAAGCACAAAGGGAAAAGGTCGGGCATCCGATTTCCCGGAGACGTTCGTTTCCACCCAGTTCGGGAAGATTGACCAGAAAGGCGCATTCAACAACTTCCCCTCCGCATTTCCGGATCAGCTTGACGGCCGCTTCCGCCGTTCCGCCTGTTGCGATGAGATCGTCGATCAAAAGTATCCTGTTTCCCGGTGAAATGGCGTCTGTATGGACTTCGATGGTGCTTGTACCATATTCCATGTCATAGTCTTCTCCGATTGTCGCTGCCGGGAGTTTCCCTTTTTTCCGGATCAGTATCAGTCCGGTATTCATCAGATAGGCTAATGGCGCTCCCAGAAGAAAACCGCGGGATTCGATAACGGCGATATGATCGATCGGGATGTTTCTGTAACGTTCCGCCAACTGGTCGATGGCGGTTCTGAGGCCGACAGGGTTATGAAGCAGGGTCGTGATGTCGCGGAATTTGACCCCTTTTTGGGGATAATCCGGAATGGTGCGAATATAAGAAGTAAGTGACATAAAAAGATTCAGAAGAAAATGGGTTCATTTTTTGAAGTAGTCCCTGAATTTTTCGTGGACTTCATTCATTTGTTCTTCGGACAGTAATTTGAGGTGGCCTGTCTGGAGAATCCGCCAGTACTGTTCACACAACGATTCGACTTCGATGGCAATGGACATGGCGTGATCCAGATGGTTTCCGATCGTTACCATTCCGTGATGGGCCATCAGGCAGGCGTAACCGTTTCCGAGCGTATCAAGTACAGTATCCGACAACTGTTGGCTTCCGAACAGGGCATACGGTGCGCAGGGAATGGTATTGCCGCCTGTAACGGCTATCATGTAGTGGAAAGGCGGTATGTCCAGTTGCATGCATGCCAGGGTTGTCGCGAATGTCGAATGTGTGTGTATGACGGCATTTATTTCGGGGCGCGCCAGATAGATATCCCGGTGGATACGCCATTCCGTACTGGGTTTGACGTTTTTTTCATGTTCTCCTGCCATATTCATCTGACAGATGGTATTGGATGTCATTTTTGCCGGATCAATTCCGCTGGGCGTAATGAGAAATCCGTCCATGGCAGACGGGGTCATTTTGTTGCGGATACTGATATTGCCGCTTGCTCCGCGATTCATACCCCTGGAAACAAGCAACCGGCTGGCTTCTACAATCCGGTTCGCCAGTTCGATACGGGCTGTTGCAGGAACCGTTTCAGGGAGAGACATCATTTATCCTTTTTTGAGAATACGTCCGGCAACGGCATCAAGCTCGCGTATTTTATCAGGGTCGCGGTTATCGGGGGCTGTGATGATCGCGTTTTCAAGTGCGAACCGGCAAGAGCAGGATTGACCGGATAAATCGTTGTGGATTTGCGGAATGACTTCTTTTACCAGTTTCTGGGCTTTCAGCGCGTTTTCTGTCAGAATGCGGATGATTTGCTGGACAGTGACCTGATCGTGTTCAGGATGCCAGCAATCGTAGTCGGTTACCATGGCAATGCTGGCATAACACATTTCCGCTTCGCGAGCCAGTTTCGCTTCCGGAATATTGGTCATGCCGATCACATCGCAATTCCAGCTCCGGTACATTTCTGATTCGGCAAGAGTCGAAAACTGGGGGCCTTCCATGGCCAGATAGGTTCCGCCCAATACGGTTCCGATTCCGGCGTGGGCCGCAGCCTGATGGATGAGACGGGACAGACGTCTGCAGGTCGGGTGTGCCATGGAAACATGGGCGACACATCCCTTGCCGAAAAAAGAGCGTTCGCGGGAAACCGTCCGGTCGATATACTGGTCAACAATGACAAAAGTTCCGGGACTCAGATTCTCTTTCAGGGAACCGACCGCGCTGACGGATAAAATATCGGTCACGCCGGCTCTTTTCAGTACATCGATATTGGCGCGGTAATTGATCTCCCCGGGAGACAGTTTGTGATCACGGCCGTGGCGTGGCAGAAAAACCAGTTCCTCTCCATTCAGTTTGCCATAGAGAAGTGCATCGGAAGGCGTGCCGAAAGGTGAAGAGATCGTTTTCCAGTGAATGTCTGTCAATCCTTCAATATTGTAAATGCCGCTTCCGCCGATAATGCCAATCATGTCTGTTCCGGTTTGTTGAAATTCAGCCAACATTATTGATTAGAAGCCGGTGGTTATGCAACAGTCGGAGTGAGAACAAGGAGCTGACTGATACACATGCGATCGACAGAAAAAAGCGGTTTTGCCCCGAACGGCAAAACCGCCTGAAAGTGATGAAGCCGCCGTTTTTATTTTTTCTGGCGGGCATTCGCTGCAATACGCAGACGAAGTGCATTCAGTTTGATGAAGCCGCCGGCATCTTTCTGGTCGTATGCTCCGGCATCGTCTTCGAAAGTGGCAATGGTGGTGTCGAACAATGAATCGGATCTGGAATCACGACCGACCACGATAACGTTGCCTTTGTACAGCTTGAGACGGACTGTGCCGTTGACATGTTCCTGTGTATGGTCAATCAGTTGCTGGAGTGCAACGCGTTCGGGTGCCCACCAGTAACCGTTATAGATCATGGAAGCGTAACGTGGCATCAGATCGTCTTTAAGATGGGCGACTTCACGGTCCAGTGTGAGCGATTCGATGGCACGATGCGCCTTCAGCATGATCGTTCCTCCCGGCGTTTCGTAACAGCCACGGGATTTCATGCCGACATAACGATTCTCGACCAGATCAAGCCGTCCGATACCGTGTTTGCTGCCCAGTCTGTTCAGTTCGGTCAGAACGGTTGCCGGTGTCATGCGCTTGCCGTTCAAGGCAACGATATCACCCTTTTCAAATTCGATGTCGAGGTATTCGGCCTGGTCAGGGGCTTCTTCTGGGCTGACAGTCCAGCGCCACATGGAGGCTTCCGGTTCTGCATTCGGATCCTCAAGGTGTCGGCCTTCATAGCTGATGTGAAGCAGATTGGCATCCATGGAATAGGGAGCGCCACCCTGTTTGTGTTTCATTTCGATTTCGATCCCGGCATCTTCGGCATACTTGAGCAATTTTTCTCTTGAATGCAGATCCCATTCGCGCCATGGAGCGATGATTTTGATGTTCGGCATGAGTGCATAAGCGCCCAGTTCAAAACGGACCTGATCGTTTCCTTTTCCGGTAGCGCCGTGAGCGATGGCGTCGGCACCTGTCTGGCGGGCGATTTCGATTAACCGTTTGGCAATCAGCGGACGGGCGATACTCGTTCCGAGCAGATATTCGCCTTCATAGATGGTATTGGCGCGGAACATCGGGAACACGAAGTCGCGGACGAATTCTTCGCGCAGATCATCGATGAAAATGTTTTCCGGTTTGATGCCGAATTTCAGGGCTTTCTGACGTGCCGGCTCGAGTTCTTCTCCCTGCCCGAGATCGGCGGTAAAAGTGACGACTTCACATTGATAGGTATCTTGCAGCCATTTCAGGATCACCGAGGTGTCCAGACCGCCGGAATAGGCGAGAACAACTTTTTTTACGTCGCTCATAAAGTGTCTTTCGTTTGTTTCAGTTTGAAAGGAATGATTGGGTGGAACGTTTGCTTGAACGTCCGGATTTCAACAGGCACATTTTATGCCGTTTCTTGCGAAATAAAAACCTGTCCTCCGTATCGGGACGGGACTCTTTTCCCTGCCAGTCGGATATGACAGGGAATCCGGGTTCAGACGGTTCCCTTGACGAGATACTCGAGCAGGGCTTTCTGGACATGCAACCGGTTTTCCGCTTCATCCCAGACAACCGATTGGGGACCATCAATCACTTCCGCCGTCACTTCCTCGCCACGGTGAGCGGGGAGACAGTGCATGAACAATGCATCCGGTGCCGCACGATGCATCTTGTCGGTATCCACGTTCCAGCTGGCGAAAGCTTTCTTGCGGACAGCGTTTTCTTCTTCAAAACCCATGCTGGTCCATACGTCTGTGGTCACCAGATGCGCTCCTTCACAAGCGTCCGCCGGATTGTCGAAATGAGTGAAATGGCTGTGATCGGAAGAAACCAGACGATAGTCGATATCGTATCCTTTCGGTGTCGATACATTGACATGGAAGTCGAATACCTCAGCCGCCTGCAACCAGGAATACAGCATGTTGTTGGCGTCCCCGATCCAGGTAACGGTTTTTCCCTTGATGGAGCCGCGATGCTCGATGAAAGTGAAAACGTCCGCGAATACCTGACAGGGATGGTGTTCGTTGGTCAGGCCATTGATGACGGGAACGCGTGAATATGCCGCGAATCGTTCGATGATGTCATGCCCGAATGTGCGGACCATGATGATGTCCGACATGCGCGACATGACCTGTGCCGCGTCTTCAATCGGTTCTCCCCGTCCAAGCTGGCTGTCACGGGTGTTGAGATAGATAGCCGTTCCGCCGAGTTGGTGCATGCCTGCCTCGAAGGAAAGACGGGTTCTTGTCGAGCTTTTTTCAAAAACCATGACAAGCGTCCGGTCCTGCAGGGGGTGATACGGTTCATAGTTCTTGAATTTCTGTTTGATGATGCGAGCACGTTCGATCAGGTATTCGTACTCGGACAGAGTCAAGTCGGAAAATTGGAGATAATGTTTGATTGTCATAGACCACCGGGGCGGATAAATTTACGCCATTGATACAGTTTAATATTTGATTATAGTGGATTTTCAAAAATTTTAAAAAAACGGACCGGTTGGGTACTTTCACAAGGTTTGTGGCAAAGAAGCTTTTCAGTATATTTTCTGTTCCGATTCATGTACCAGTTGCCGGTAAAGCTGATGCCGCATCTTGGCGATATGACCTTTTTCGACGGCATCCAGAATGGCACAGCCCGGTTCGGTCAAATGATGGCAGTTGTAAAAACGGCAATGTCCCAGATAGGGGCGGAATTCCCGAAAGGCCCGTTCAAGCATGCCTTCCGTCAAATGATACAGACCGAATTCCTGAAAACCCGGAGAATCGACGACAGCGGTATCTTCATCGATCCGGTACATTCGTGTATAGGTAGTCGTGTGTTTGCCTGAATTCAGAACGGTCGAAATTTCCTGGGTGGCAATATCCGCGCCGGGTACAAGCAGATTGATCAGCGAGGACTTTCCCATGCCGGACTGGCCGATGAGCACGGATGTCCGGTCTCTGACAGCAGGCATCAGGTTGGCGAGGGTTTGATCAGGCAGTGCTGTTGCAGAGACTTCGTGAACCGGATAGCCCAGCGAGGCGTAAAATCCGATACGCTCTCTTGCCTTTTCAAGCCGGTCGGTCATATCGATTTTGTTGAGAATGAGATGGACCTCGATTTCTGCCGCTTCCGCGGCAACCAGAGCACGGGAAACGAGATCATCTGAAAATCCCGGTTCAGTGGCGACGACGATAAACAGCTGGTCGATATTGGCTGCAAGCAGTTTCGATTTGTATTGATCGGAGCGGTAAAGGAGAGAGCGGCGCTCGTTGATGGATTCGATGACGGCTTGCCCTTTTGCTGTGGGAGTGGCATTGATGCTGTCTCCTACAGCCACATCGCTTTTTTTTCCGCGAGTGACGCAGTGAAGCATTTTCCCGTCACCGGTTGTCGCCAGATAGTGGCGTCCATGTGCGGCAATAACACATGCCGTCAGCAGTTCCTTTTTTTCATGAATGCCTCAGCAGATGGTTGATGCGGATACTGGCGGGTGGATGGGAATCATAAAATGCTGAATGAAGCGGATCAGGAGTAAGGGTCGATGCGTTGTCTTCATACATTTTCACGAGTGCGCTGACCAGATGGCCGGCGTCGGTATGCCTTGCCGAGAAGTCATCCGCCTCGAATTCATGTTTCCTGGAACCCATCGACAGAAGAGGAGAAAGGAAGAAGGTGAATATGGGCAAAGTCAATGCGAAAAGGACCAGGGCGACGGCATTCGATGCCAGATCCGGGGTGATACCCAGTCCGGCATAAAACCAGGATTCATTTTTGAGGAAACCGAGCAGTGCCAGAAACACCAGTGAAGCGGCACTGGTAAATACAATCCGTTTAACGACATGTTTGAGACGGAAGTGGCCCAGTTCATGAGCGAGAACCGCTTCGATTTCTTCGGGAGAAAGACGCTCGATCAGTGTGTCGAAAAAAACGACCCGTTTGGCCGAACCGAATCCGGTAAAGTACGCGTTCCCATGTGAGCTTCGTTTTGAGCCGTCCATGATGTACAACCCTTTTGAACGGAATCCGACACGCTGCATGAGTTGCTCGATTTGGCTGCGCAGCTTTTCATCGGTCAGGGGGGAAAATTTGTTGAATAGCGGGGCGATGAATGTCGGGTAAATGAAAAGCATCAGATACTGGAAAGCGCTCCAGAGAATCCAGGCGTAAAGCCACCACCATGTTCCGGTTTTTTCCATGATGACCAGCAAAATCCACAAGACCGGCAGCCCGATAGTGGTGCCTAACAGAGCGTTTTTTATCATGTCGCCCAGATAAAGTGACGGAGTCATCTTGTTGAAACCAAAGTTTTCTTCGATGACAAATTTCCGGTAATAATCCAATGGCAAGTCAAACATGCCGGCAATGATACAGACGGCGAATATCAGGGCGATCTGGCAAATCATGTCGTTGCTGATATGAGCAGAGATGAATCCGGCAAGATATTGCAGTCCCCCGAAAAGGGTAAAGCCGAGTAATACAACGGTATCTACAGTCAGGGAAACGAGACTGAAACGTGTTTTGGCTATGGTGTAAGCTGCCGCTTTCTGATGTGCCGGAAGCGTAATGCGGCCGGCGAACTGTTTGGGAACGTTGTCGCTGAATTTTTTTACCGTATGCAATTGTCTGACAGCCAGCCAGAAACGGACGATGAGAGTCAGGATCAGAAAAAACAGGAATAGTTGCGTAAACGCGAGTGCTGACATTTTATCCTTGTGAGAAAATGGGCGATTATGTCGATAAGGAAAGAATTATGTCACAAGCTCAGGAAACGCAACCAGAACCATCTCAAAATAGCGGCAGGAAAACGAAACCGAATGAACTGAATCTGATCTGGGTCGATCTTGAAATGACAGGACTTGATCCTGAGACCGACCGGATTATCGAGGTGGCTCTGGTTGTGACGGATCCGGATCTGAACATTCTTGCGGAAGGTCCCGTTTATGCCATTCATCAGTCCGATGAGATTCTCAATGGAATGGATGCGTGGAACAGGGGAACGCATGGAAGATCCGGACTGATCAATCGTGTCAGGGCATCCAATATTACCGAAGCCATGGCGGAGGATGCATTGATTGAATTTCTCGAACCTTATGTTCCGAAGGGCAAATCACCCATGTGCGGCAACACGATCTGTCAGGATCGCCGGTTTATGGCAAAGACCATGCCGAAACTGGAAGCATACTTTCATTATCGCAATCTGGATGTTTCCACCTTGAAAGAACTGGCCCGACGCTGGAAACCCGGACTGGTTGACGGTTTCAAAAAGATGCAAAAGCATACGGCATTGGCCGATATCATCGAATCTATCGAGGAGTTGCGGTATTACCGTAAACATTTCATCAGGATCTGAAAACATTCATGAAACGTCTGGCCAGGGGAGATGGGGGAAGTACCGCTGAAGAAGGCGAACTGCGGGAGCTGATCGGTCATCAGGAAAAAATACGCGAGGATGAGCGAAAACGGATTGCCCGCGAGATCCATGACGAACTGGGGCAGCGCCTGCTGGCGTTGCGCATAGAGGTTTCTCTTTTGAAACAGGATGAATATGATTTTGCGGATAAACGTTCGCAGCGGATTGATGAAATACTGGAGCATGTCGATGCGACGGTCAAAAGTGTCCGGACGCTGATCAATGATCTGAGGCCGGCTGTTCTCGATTTGGGACTGGTCGCTTCACTAGATTGGCAGGCGAGGGATTTTGAAAGAGCAAACGGAACCGCGTGTGTTTTTCGGGCGGATGACGAGGATCTTGAACTGGATGACAAACGTGCGACAGTATTGTTCCGCGTTCTTCAGGAAGCGCTTACCAATGTCGTCAAGCATGCAAAAGCGGACAAGGTGGAAATCGGATTGAAACAGGACGGAAAAAATCTTGTTTTGAGTGTGGCCGATAACGGAATCGGCATGCCGAAAGTGCGTAATCGCAAGATCAAATCTTATGGACTGGCGGGTATTCGTGAGCGGATCGGGTTGCTGAATGGAGAATTCAGGATTGTCACAGGCGATTCGGGGACGACACTGATTTTCAGAATTCCGGTCAGCGAGTGATATTCTGATTTGACGGATCCTGCCGGTCCGTCATTTTTCGATAAGTGGAATCAGCAGTTCGAGGGTACGTTCTGTCGCGCCGTGTTGTTTTTCGGCAAATAGCCGGGCATTGTCGCTCATGGTCTGATGCAGTGTCCGATCGGAAAGCAGTTCGTTGGCCCGTTGCATCAATTCCGTAGCCGAAGTGATCCGGATGGCGGCATGGGCGGCGATGGCATCCTTTGTAATCGCCTCGAAATTGAATGTATGCGGTCCGATCAGAACAGGTTTTCCGACAGCACAGGCTTCGATCAGATTCTGCCCCCCGAGTTTTTCAAGACTGCCTCCGATAAAGGCGATGTCGCATGCGGCATAGTACATGAACATTTCTCCCATGGAGTCGCCTAAAAGGATACGCGTGTCCGGGGATAGAGCGTTTGCGGAAAGATCATGCAGTGTGGAACGTCTGATCATCGGAATTTTGCGGTTTCTTATCATGCCGGCCACGTCGTCGAAACGCTGGGGATGTCTTGGAACGAGCAGCAGAAGTGCGTTCCTGTCCAGCTGTTCCAGTACGTCAAGAATCCGCGCTTCTTCACCGTTGCGTGTACTGGCGCACATGAGTACGGGGCGGTTGCCGATGCATTCCCGCAGTTTCATTCCTTTTACAAGAGCGGTTGCCGATGGCTCGATATCGAATTTGACACTGCCGGTGACAGCGATATTGCCGGCACCGAATTGCCCGAGTCTGTCCGCATCGGTTTCTGTCTGGGCGGCAACGACAGAGAAACCGCGTGCGGCTTCGTTCATGATGGACCGGATTTTTTTGCCTTTTTTCAATGATCGTTCCGACAGGCGTGCGTTGACAAGAGCAAGTTTTACCTGATGGCAAGTGCATTGCCTGATGAGGTTCGGCCAGATTTCGGTCTCGAGCAGGATGCAAAGGCATGGCCTGTAATGGCGGATGAAACGCCGCATCATCATGTTCGTGTCGTATGGCAAATAGACCTGTACCAATCTGCCGGATTTTTTTTCGTTTTGGAACAGCTCATGTCCTGTTGCACGCCCTGTCGGGGTCATGTGGGTCAAAAGGATTTCGCAATCGGGAAAGCGGGACATCAACGCTCTGATGAGCGGTTCCGCGGCACGGGTTTCTCCGACGGAAACCGCATGTACCCATATCCGCCGGCCTGCAGGGTGAATGGCGGAGAAAAAACCGAAACGTTCGGGAATGTGTTCTCTATAACCGGGTTCCCTGCGTCCTCTCCAGTAAAGGCGAAACAGAACGAAAGGCAGGACAAGCCACCATATGACGGAATACAAAATTCTCATGGAATCAATTTGCAATAGGACTGGCAGTATTATCCTTGAAATCGGGATAGTTATGCTATCGTGAGAAAAGCCTCAAAGAAAGAATTCGATCAGTTGCACCTGAACAAAATTTACAAAGTAAAATATCGATATTGTTTCTGGCAGTTCAATAGTATTCGATTTTTTATTTTGACTGAAACGGATATGACCGGCGGGAAACTCGATACGATATAAGTAGGGCCACGTACCGGTCAATATGCAGATTGATAAGGTCGCTATGGAACTTCGTATTGCAACTTACAATATTCACAAAGGGGCATCGATTGATCATCGGCCCGTTATCCAGGAACTGAAAAGATCTATCCGGTCTTTGAGTGCCGATGTGATTTTCTTGCAGGAAGTACAGGGCCGTCATGATCTGATGACCAACCGCCATGCCCTGTTGTGGCAGGATCGGGGACAGCACGCTTATCTTGCAGGCAATTCGCTTTATTGCGCTTATGGAAAAAATGCCGTGTACGATCATGGCCATCATGGTAATGCGCTTTTAAGTGCTTATCCGATTGTCTCCCAATGCAATACCGATGTTTCGGATCATGCACTTGAATCAAGAGGGATTCTTCACTGCGTGTTGCAGACGCCTGAAACAAAAGTGTATTGTTATGTCATCCATCTCGGATTGTTCAATGGCAGCCGGATCAGACAGACATATGCCCTGATCGATACGGTCCAGCGTTCCGCTCCCGATGATGCGCCTGTCATTATCGCGGGGGATTTCAATGACTGGAACAACAATCTTTCCGATCTGCTCAGGAAAACACTCCGTGTCAAGGAAGTATTCGATGAACTGTCCGGGCAGGGCGACAGGAAAAAGCCTTTTTTCCCGGGGCTGACGGGCAAGGTTCCCAAACCGTTGCCGGCGAGAACATTTCCTGCCCTGTTCCCTTTTTTTCGTCTGGACAGGATTTATGTCAGGGGATTTATGGTCAACTCTGCAAGCGTCATGCAGGGAGCTCCCTGGACCGCGCTGTCGGATCATGTACCGCTTGTCGCATCTCTTCGGACAGAATGAAGGATGGCTGTCGTCCGTTATACGTCCAATAACCGTCTGAAATTATTGCAGAACGGAGACGGTTTTTTCCCTGAACTGATCAGGGCGATTGATGATGCCGTTTCTGAAATATATCTTGAAACGTATATTTTTTTCCCGGATGAAGTCGGCAGAAGGATTATTGATGCACTGAAACGGGCTGTATCCAGAAAAGTTGACGTTCATGTCATTATCGACTGGCTGGGAACCGGGCCCGGCGTATGCCGTTTGCTGGCAGCTGAATTCGATGAGTCGGGTATTCAATATCATGTTTTCAACAGCTGGTTCAAACGGGGGTTTGTTCGTTTGCACAGGAAATTGTGTGTTGTCGATCAGCGAATCGCCTTTGTGGGAGGCATCAATATCCTCAATGACTTGCGGTATGACTACAACAGGAAGCGGATGCTGGTTTCACCCAGGCAGGATTTCGCCGTGCGGATCGAGGGCAGCCTTGCAACGGTGATTTACCAGGAAGCGATCCGGCTGTGGACACAGACAGGAAAATTGTCTCTTAAAGAACGGCTCGGCAGATATCGTTTATTGTATTTGGAAAAAAGAATAAAGAATGCCAGAACCGTTCTGGCCGGTTTTATTGTTCGTGACAATTTTAGGAACAGGCGGACTATTCAAAAGGTCTACTTGAAAGCGATGGGAACAGCATATGAACAGATTCTTCTCGCAACACCTTATTTTGCTCCCGGAAAACGCTTCAGAAATGCGCTGGCTTCCGCTGCCTCGCGCGGCGTTGAAGTGATATTGCTGATCGGAAACGGTGAATTCTGGGTACAGGATTCGGTTGCCCAGTCTTTTTATCCGAAATTGCTGAAAGACGGCGTCAGGGTTTACGAGTATCGCAAAACCCAATTGCATGGAAAAGTCGCTGTCATAGACAGCAAATGGGCGACCGTGGGATCAAGCAATTGCGACGGGTTGAGCCTGTTCTTGAATCATGAAGCCAATATTGTTGTGAAAGATGAGATATTTGCAAGAGAGCTGAAACAACGGATTGAACATGCCATATCAGAGGCTGTGCCGGTTTGTCTGGACAGTTTCATGAATCGTCCGTGGTACAAAAGGCTATGGTATGACACGGCTTTTCTGATTTACACGCTCGTCATGAGAATAATTACCTGGGGCGATTACAACTGAATTGTCCGGGGTGCTATCCCATTTGTGCCGTTGTCTGTAAAATTCGACCTGAAGAAGCAAGCCAGACAGCCGCCGGTTTCCGGTTTCAGCCGGGAGCGGGAGGAAGGTCCGGACACCACAGGACAGGGTGACGGTTAACGGCCGTCCGTCGAAAGCCGAAGGGTATAAGACGAGGAACAGGGCCACAGAGACGAGCGTATTAAGTTACGGTGAAACGCGGCAACCTCCACCTGGTGCAATTCCAAATAGGCACGCATTGATGTGGTCCGCGGAGCGTGCGGGTAGGAAGCTTGAGCGCTGGAGCAATCCGGTGCCTAGATGAATGGCTGTCATAGTGCATGTGCACCGTAACAGAATCCGGCCTATCGGCTTGCTTTTTCTTTCCTCACCCTGACAGAAGCGATGTCCGTCGCTGCGATGTCTTTTCCCCTCTGTCTTTTCCGGATCGTTTGTATTCCGGCCGGCTGTATGCGGCAAGACTCAAATGCAAAGTATTTGATTTTGTATAAATACATGTGTTTGCATAAGATTGTGCTTGCAGTATGCCCTCTAAGTGATTGGTTTATTTGATGATTTGCTTCGGTGGCATGGTGGCGTTGCATTTCTAAGTCTTTGACTTCATTAAGAAATTCTGGATTTGTTAATAAAAATCTCTTGACCAGATATAGGGCATCTAATAAAGTGGGTAAAAGTGTGAAATTGTGTTTATTTGTGGGATATGTTTTGTATTTCCTGCAAATGCGGCCGGTTGCTAAAAAAGGGTATTCACGTGTTTCAGGGAGCTTCGTCAATCAGTCTGGATGCAAAGGGAAGGATGGTTATTCCTGCCAAGCATCGTGATGCGTTGATGCTTCAGTGCGAAGGGCGAATTACCCTGATACGTCATCCCCATGGTTGTCTGCTGTTTTTCCCGCGACCGGTATGGGAGAGTCATCGCGAAAAGATTGCGGCATGGCCCATGTCTGCACGAGCCTGGCAACGCATTTTTTTGGGCAGTGCCTCGGATGTCGAAATGGATTCCGCCGGCAGGATACTGATTTCACCCGAGCTGAGGAAGGCGGCGGGGTTGACAAGAGATGTCATGTTGCTGGGGATGGGGAGTCATTTCGAAATATGGGATGCCGCCAAACTGATGGAAAACGAAGCGGAGGCCATTGCATCAGGTATGCCGGAAGCTTTGCAGGATTTTTCATTTTAGATGTGCCGGGGTGAACGGAAGTGCCGGAATTGACTCATGATTCGGTATTGCTGAATGAAGCAGTGGATGCCCTGGATATACAGGGAGAACGTGTTAACGGGATTTATCTGGATGGGACGTTCGGTCGTGGAGGACACAGTCGGTTGATCCTCGAGAAGCTGGGAAAGCACGGGCGACTGATCGCTTTTGACAAGGATCCGGAAGCGGTTCGTGTCGCTGAAAAGATGACCGATTCACGGTTCGAGATCGTTCATGGGAGTTTCGCCAGCCTTGAAAGCGTACTTGCAGAGAGAGAAATAAAAAAAATTGACGGCATTTTGCTGGATTTGGGGATTTCTTCGCCTCAGGTGGAAGATGCGAAGCGGGGGTTCAGTTTCAGGCTGGATGGTCCTCTCGACATGCGTATGGATTCTTCTCGCGGGGTATCGGCAAAAGAATGGCTGGCAGTTGAAAACGAAAGGAAAATTGCGGAGGTTATTCATCAATATGGGGAAGAACGGTTTGCTTTTCAGATTGCAAAGGAGATTGTTGCTAGCCGGACCATACAGCCCATTGACAGTACGAAACAACTTGCCGAAATCGTGGCAAGGGCAGTCAAGACTTTTGAAAAGGGCAAAAATCCGGCAACACGCACATTTCAGGCTATACGGATTTACATCAACCGAGAGCTTGAGGAGCTGGAAATAGGGCTGGAAAAGGGCTGGCGTCATCTGGCGCTGAACGGGAGGATGTCTGTGATCAGTTTTCATTCTCTGGAAGATCGGATCGTCAAAAGATTTTTCGCCGGAAAGGCGACCGTGAAGATGCCGGACCGGCGCTTGCCTATCCGGGCGAGTGAATTGCCTCAACCCGAAATGAAGCTGTTGGGGAAAACGAAACCTTCTGATGAGGAAATAAGCCGTAATGCCAGGGCGCGCTCGGCCATTTTGCGTATCGCTACACGGGTCTTTGCAAGTCAGGGAGGTTGCAATGCGGATTAGGTTGCCTTTTATCCTGGCGCTTTTGCTTGGTATATCGGCACTCTTGCTGGTCAATTCCCAGTATCGGGCGCGAAAGCTTTTTATTGAACTGGAATTTGCACAGACGCAAACGCGGCAACTGGAAATTGAATGGTCTCAATTGCAATTGAAACAATCGACGCTCAGCAAACATGCACGAATAGAGGAAAAAGCGGTTAATGAACTGAACATGATGCGAGTTACTCCGGCCAATACACAGTTTCTGAAAATGACGCTGCCATGATACGTAAAATGAAATTTCTGAAAAATCCGCGTGTCGCCGCAGCAAAGGGAGTGTCTTTTTCCGAGAATCCCGAGCTCAAGGTCAGTTTGTCTCCCTTGCGTTCGCGTCTGGTGCTCTTCATGCTGTTTCTCGCATTTGTCGGGTTATTGGTCCGTGCCTTGTGGTTGCAGGGGATATCGACGGACTTTTTGCAGAAACAGGGGGAATCCCGGTATGCACGGACGCTGGAGTTGCCGGCTACACGCGGGAAAATTCTGGACAGAAACGGTCATGTGCTCGCTTCCAGTGTGCCGGTCAAGGCCATCTGGGCGATTCCAGAAGATGTCATGACACAGCCGAAAGAGAAAATCGGCAAGCTGGCTTCGTTGTTGGGAATGAGTGAAAAAGCCCTGTATGCGAAACTCGATTCCGATCGAAGTTTCGTGTATCTGAAACGTCAGGTTGACAATGAAGTGGCTGATGAAATCGTCAAGCTGGGAATCAGTGGCATCCAGACCCGGAAGGAATACAAACGGTTTTATCCCGAGGGGGAAGTGATGGCCCACGTTGTGGGTTTTACCAATGTGGAGGATATCGGACAGGAGGGGATTGAGCTTGCTTCGCAGGATGTCCTTGCCGGTTCAAAGGGCAGTCGTCGTGTCATCAAGGATCGCCTCGGCCATATTGTCGAAGATATCCGGGCGATACGTGAGCCAATGGACGGAAAAGATCTTGTTCTGTCCATCGACAGCAAGTTGCAGTATATCGCGTACAAGTATTTGAGCGAAGCGATTGAGAAACACAAGGCAAAAGCCGGCAGTGTCTTGGTTCTGGACACTCATACCGGAGAAGTGCTTGCCATGGTGAACATGCCCAGTTTCAACCCGAATGATCGCAGGCACCTGACAGGAGCGCAACTTCGCAATCGTGTCATGACGGATACATTCGAACCCGGTTCGATCATGAAGCCGTTTACGGTGGCACTGGCTCTTGAAAAGGGGATGGTCAAGCCGACCACAATGATTCCTACCGGGCAGGGACGAATGACGATTGGTACGGCAACGATTGGCGATACCCATTCGAACGGGACGATTTCCGTCGCTCAGGTTATTGAAAAATCTTCCAATATCGGAACGGCCAAAATCGCCTTGCAAATGCAACCGCGGGAAATGTGGGAAATGTTTACTTCGGTCGGATTCGGGCAGCAGCCCCGTTTCGGATTTCCGGGAGCCGTTGCCGGTCGCGTTCGTCCTTTCAAATCCTGGCGGCCGATCGAACAGGCGACGATGAGCTATGGGCATGGCATTTCGGTTTCCCTTTTCCAGATGGCGCATTCCTACATGATTTTCGCGCGTGATGGCGACATGATTCCATTGACTTTTCTGAAACGCAATGAATTGCCCGAAGGACGGCAAATCGTTTCGAAAAAAACGGCCCGGGAGATGCGTCATATGCTTGAAATGGTGACCGGAGAAAAGGGGACGGCACGCAGGGCGCAGGTTGCAGGATATCGTGTGGCGGGGAAGACCGGTACGGCATACAAGATCGAGAACGGACGATATGTCCGCAAATATGTCGGTTCGTTCGTCGGTTTCGCTCCTGCTTCCGATCCCCGTGTCATTATTGCGGTCATGATCGATGAGCCCACTGTGGGTCACTATGGCGGGTCAGCTGCCGCTCCGGTATTTTCTGCCGTGGCTGCCGATACCTTGAGGGCGATGAATATATCTCCGGATGCGCAGGTCGATGAACTGTTGGCCGCGGACAAGATGGCGAAGGTGAGCTTATGAGAAATGTTCCTTTGCAGATAATGCCGGCTGTTCATTGGCTCAGGACAGTTTGTCCCGATGGCGAGTTGTTTTCCGATTCTCGTGAAATCGGGCCGGATACCGGTAATGCCGTGTTTTTTGCCTATGAGGGAGATTCGGCGGATGGCCGGAATTACATTTCGAATGCCATCGAAAACGGTGCTGTTGCTGTCATTTATGAAAGCGAAGGTTTTTCCTGGAATCCTGAATGGAAAATACCTCATTTTGGAATATCCGGTCTGAAAGCATATGCGGGTCCGATTGCCGATGCGTATTATGGTTCCCCGGCAAAATCCATGCTGGTTATTGCCGTCACGGGCACCAATGGCAAAACATCCTCGGCCCAATGGATCGGGCAGTCTTTGTCAAAATCGGGAAAGAAAACTGCGGTTATCGGGACATTGGGGATTTCGGTTTTTGAAAACGGCAAAAACGGTATTTCTGAAGAAACGGGATATACGACGCCCGATCAGGTGCAATTGCAGCGCAATCTGGCCAGATTGCGCAAACAGGGCGTCGAATGCGTCGCCATGGAAGCGTCTTCCATAGGTATCGATCAGGGACGACTCAACGGTATTCCGATCGACATCGCACTGTTTACGAATTTTACCCGGGATCATCTTGACTATCACCATGACATGGCCGCCTACAAGGCTGCGAAAAGGAAGCTTTTCGACTGGCCGGGGCTGAAATATGCGGTGTTGAATCTTGACGATCCGATGGGTATCGAGCTGGCCAATGAACTTGCCGGAAAAGTCGCATTGACCGGATTTACTCTGGAGAGCGTCACCGATACCGGTTTTCCGGTCCTTAGGGCGTACGACCTTCGAAATCGTATACACGGCATTGAATTCCGGGTGGAATCGCCTGTCGGTACGGCAAGGGTCAGGACGCGTTTGATCGGTCGTTTCAATGTCAGCAACATACTGGGTGTATTGGGTGTTTTGCTGGCGGCTGGTATGTCGTGGAATGAAGCGGTCCGGTCTTTGGGTGAGCTGTCACCGCCTCCCGGGCGTATGCAACAGATGGGTGGGGGCGAAACACCCCTTGTCGTAATCGATTTCGCACATACTCCGGATGCAATGGAAAAGGGACTGGCGGCGTTAAGACAGGTTGCCAATGACAGGAACGGAAAATTGTGGTGTGTTTTCGGGTGTGGCGGTGATCGGGATCATGGCAAGCGTTCCCAAATGGGAGCCGTCTCCGAGCGGGCCGATTTCGTCATTGTTACCAGTGACAATCCTCGCAGTGAAGAGCCGGGAGAGATCATGAGGCAGATCGTTTCGGGAATGCGGAGAAAACCACAGATGTTTGAGGACAGGGCAACAGCCATTTTGCAGGCGGTACGGCAGGCATCGAAAAACGATGTGATTTTTCTCGCGGGAAAAGGGCACGAAACGTATCAGGAAATAAAAGGCGTGAAATTGCCGTTTGCCGATGCGGATCATGTCGCATTGGCACTGGCTTCGCGTGTTTCGAATATGAAGGTGGCGGTATGAAAGTGACTCTTTCTCAGCTGGTCCGCTGGGTTGTGGACGGCAGAATGACTTCTGATGCCGCTTTTGCCGGTGTTTCAACGGACAGTCGCCAGGTACGGCCGGGCAATCTGTTTATTGCCTTGAATGGCGAAAATTTTGATGCACACCGGTTTCTGGCGGATGTCGCCGATAAAGGGGCTTCTGCCGTGCTTGTGGAAAGATTGCCTGAAAATTATCCATTGCCGGCGCTGGTTGTCGCAAATACCCGTCTGGCAATGGGTGAAATTGCCATGAACTGGCGCAGGCAATTCAGAATACCGGTTGTCGGGGTGACGGGGAGTAACGGCAAGACGACAGTCAAGGAAATGATCGCTTCCATTTTCCGGGCAGCCTATGGTGACGATGCGTATCTGGCGACATCGGGCAATTTCAATAACGATATTGGTGTGCCACTGACGATTTTCCGGCTGGAGGAAATGCACAAGGCTGCCGTGATCGAATTGGGCATGAATCATACCGGGGAAATGGCTTATCTGGCGTCAATCGCACAGCCGACGATCGGTCTTGTCAACAATGCGCAGCGCGAGCATCAGGAATTCATGCAAAGTGTTGAAGCCGTTGCGCGGGAAAACGGGACGGTTATCCAGTCTTTGCCGGAAAGCGGAATCGCCGTTTTTCCTGCCGATGATGCCTATTCTTCTTTATGGACGGATTATGCGGTACATCGGCGTATTGTCACGTTCGGTTTTTGCCGAACTGCGGATGTGACGGCGGATTATCGGTTGGAAAACGGCAAGACCCGGGTGTCCATGTCTTTCGCGGGTGACACGGTCGGGATGACATTGTCGACAAGTGGCCGTCATAACGTCAGAAATGCCATGGCCGCTGCGGCATGCAGTTATGCTGCCGGTATAGACAAGAGAGCCATCGTCGCGGGACTGGAAAATTTCGTACCCGTTCATGGCAGGCTTGAAAGAAAGACCGCATTTAATGGTGCATTGCTGATTGACGATACTTATAATGCCAATCCGGATTCGGTCCGGGCGGCGATCGATGTGCTGGCTGACATGTCTTCTGACAGTATTTTTGTTCTGGGAGATATGGGAGAAGTCGGAAGTAACGGAGAGCTTTTTCATATCGAGGTCGGCGAATATGCCAGGAAACGCCGGATAGGACATTTTTTCACATTCGGTGAAATGGCACGGTTCGCTTCACAGGGATACGGAAGAAATGCGCATCATTTCACGGAAATGGATGAAATGAGCAGGACTCTCAGAAAACTGGTTGAACCGCAAATGACTGTACTGGTTAAAGGGTCCCGTTTTATGAGAATGGAAAGGGTCGTGGAACAATTGATGAATGAAATGAACAGGGAAGGTCGTTAATATGCTGCTTTGGCTGGCACAGTTTTTTCAACAGGATCTGGGAGTCTTGAGAGTTTTCAGCTACATCTCCTTCCGGGCGGTTTTTGCCACATTGACAGCGCTGTCTATCGGTCTGGCAGCCGGACCGGCTGTTATTCGCTTGCTGACCCGGCTGAAAGTCGGGCAGGCCGTACGGACGGACGGTCCCCAGACTCATCTGGTCAAGTCAGGGACCCCGACGATGGGGGGGCTTCTGATTCTGATCGCCATAGCCGTTTCAACGCTGTTGTGGTGCGATCTTTCAAACCGGTTTGTCTGGGTTGTTCTGATTGTCACGATGGGATTTGGCGTCATCGGCTGGGTTGATGATTACAGGAAGGTGGTGCACAAGGATCCGAACGGGATGTCCTCGCGTGAGAAATATTTCTGGCAATCCGTCATCGGTCTGGCTTCCGCCGTCTATCTGGCTTTTGCTGTTTCCGGACAGTCCAATTTTGAGGTCTGGCATCTTTTTGTCGAGTGGGTCAGATCCGGATTCAGTATGGATCTGCCTCCCAAGGCGGACTTTATTATCCCGTTTTTCAAAACGGTCAGCTATCCGTTGGGTGTCTGGGGGTTTATCGCACTGACCTATTTTGTGATTGTCGGAACAAGTAATGCGGTCAATCTGACGGACGGGCTTGACGGACTGACGATCATGCCGACGATTATGGTCGGTACGGCACTGGGGGTATTTGCCTACCTGACCGGACATGCTGTCTATTCGCGTTATCTGTTCATTCCCTTTATTCCCGGTACGGGGGAGCTTCTCGTTTTCTGCGGAGCCATGGCAGGAGCAGGTCTGGCCTTTTTATGGTTCAACGCCCATCCGGCGCAAATGTTCATGGGAGATGTCGGTGCACTCGCTCTGGGGGGAGCGCTGGGGACGATTGCCGTCATCGTCAGGCAGGAAATCGTATTGTTTGTCATGGGAGGGATTTTCGTGGCGGAAACGGTTTCCGTCATGTTGCAGGTGACGTATTTCAAATATACGAAAAGAAAATATGGTGTCGGTCGCCGCATTTTCCTGATGGCGCCTCTGCATCATCATTTTGAGCAAAAAGGATGGAAGGAGACCAAGGTGGTTGTCCGTTTCTGGATTATCACCATGATTCTGGTCCTGATTGGTTTGTCGACTTTGAAGATTAGATGATATGAACTGGGCAGGTAAGAAAATACTCGTACTGGGACTGGGTGAATCCGGTCTGGCGATGGCACGCTGGGGTGCTTATTGCGGGGCGAGTGTTTGTGTTGCCGATACACGTGATAATCCGGACAGATTGCAAAGATTGCAGGCGGAACTTCCACAGGTCGGGTTCAGGAGCGGTCCGTTCACAACCGAAGGACTGACGGTTTTCGATATCGTTGCGGTCAGTCCGGGTTTGCGTCCGGATGTTGAGTTGAAGGAAATTCTGCCTTTTGCCAATGAACATGGCATTCCTGTCTGGAGTGAAATCGAAATGTTCGCCCAGGCACTGAAAGACCTTGAAAGGGAAAAACAATACAGGCCGAAAATCATAGCCGTAACGGGAACGAATGGAAAAACGACGGTAACCAGTCTGACAGGACATATGTGTCGTCGGGCTGGCAAAACGGTCTGTCTGGCCGGCAATATCAGTCCCGCTGCACTTGATGTTCTGCTGGAGATGGTCAGAAAGGATCAATTGCCCGATGTCTGGGTTCTCGAATTGTCGAGTTTCCAGCTGTTTGCAACATATCGTCTTGAACCGGATGCGGCGACTGTACTGAATCTGACGCAGGATCATCTGGATTGGCATGGCAGTATGGCGGCATATGGTGCTGCCAAGGAAAGGATTTTTGGCCGGAAAACGGTTCAGGTATTGAACCGCGAGGATGGCGCTGTCATGAAAATGAGGAAACCGGGAGCGCCGGTTCTCACTTTCGGTACCGATGAACCGGTTGAACCGGATGCTTTCGGCATGCATTCCGATCGCGGAATAGTGTGGCTTGCTGTCATGTCTTCTGTCGATGACGGGATTGTCCGGAAAAACAGAAAGAATCCTGTACCGGTTGAAACCGTCATCCGGGATCTGATGCCGGCCGATGCCCTGAAAATTCGCGGAAGGCACAATGCGGGCAATGCGCTGGCTGCTCTGGCGTTGTGCAGGGCGATCGGGTTGCCGTTTGCACCGCTGCTTCAGGCTCTGAAGGATTATCGTGGGGAACCGCACAGAGTCGAACTTGTCGCGACAGTGAACGAGGTCGCCTATATCGATGACAGCAAGGGAACCAATGTCGGGGCGACTGTCGCTGCTGTCAGGGGATTGGGGGAAAATGCCGGAAATGAAGAAAGAAAAATCATTCTGATTGCCGGAGGGCTTGGCAAGGATCAGGATTTTTCGCCTCTGTCTTCTGTCGTCGGCAAATATGTCAAGGCAGTCATGCTGATCGGGAAAGATGCCGTCCGGATCCATGACGCACTTGCGCCGGCGGGAGTCCGCCAGATTTATTGCGATTCTCTTGAAGAAGCGGTTGTCCGCGCTTCGGAAGTGGCGAAACAGAACGATATGGTTCTGCTTTCTCCCGCATGTGCCAGCATGGATATGTTCCGCAATTATGCTCATCGCTCCGAAGTGTTTGTGACCCAGGTACGTCGGCTTGGTGGTGCCGCTGGCGGGGGGGCGACGTCATGAACCTGCAATCGGTAAAGCGTTTTTTCGGAGGCATAGCGGAGGCCGCAAGGGAACGGACTTCCACCGCCAAAAATGCCAAGATGATGCGGTTTGACCAGTACCTGATATTCGCTGTACTGGCATTGCTGTTTCTCGGGTTGATCATGGTTTACTCCGCATCCATTGCTCTGCCTGATTCGCCGAAGTATGCCAGTTACCGGAACGAGCACTTTTTTATCCGTCAGGCCATTTTCATTGTGCTGGGACTGGTGGCCGGACTGATGGTTTTCCGCGTCAGGGTCGATACATGGCAGAAATATGCGCCACTTCTGTTTGTCATTACACTGTTTCTGCTCGTGCTGGTGCTGATTCCCGGGATCGGGAAGGGAGTCAATGGTGCAAGGCGCTGGCTTTCTTTCAGGGTGTTCAATTTGCAACCGTCCGAACTGATGAAGCTATTCATTGTTATGTATGCCGCCGATTACACCGTCAGAAAGCAGAATTTCATGCACAAGCTGACCAAGGGATTTTTTCCGATGGCAACGGCGCTCGGTCTGATCGGACTGCTTTTGCTTCTCGAACCGGATCTGGGGGCCTTGGGTGTCATCATCTGTATTGCCATGGGCATTCTTTTTCTGGGAGGGTTCAACGGTATCTGGTTCGGTGGTATCGCGGCGACACTGGTCGGTATTTTCAGTCTGGTCATCATTATGTCTCCCTGGCGCCGGGAACGTATTTTCGCTTATCTCAATCCCTGGGATGAGGCCAATGCCCTTGGGAAAGGCTATCAGTTGTCCCATTCCCTTATCGCTTTCGGGCGCGGGGAAATTTTCGGCGTCGGATTGGGAGGAAGTGTAGAAAAACTGCATTATTTGCCGGAAGCCCATACCGACTTTCTGATGGCCGTCGTCGGAGAAGAGCTGGGGTTTGTCGGTGTCATGGCCGTTATTGCCATTTTTTACTGGATAGTAAAACGGGCATTCGAGATCGGGCGGCAGGCTATCGCCATGGACAGGATTTTCGCCGGTCTGCTGGCTCAGGGCATCGGAATCTGGATAGGAGTCCAGACGTTTATCAATATGGGGGTCAATCTGGGACTTTTGCCCACGAAGGGGCTGACACTTCCCCTGATGAGTTATGGCGGTTCGGGAATCGTGATCAATTGCATGGCACTGGCGGTCCTGTTGCGTGTCGATTACGAGAACAGGAAGATCATGAGAGGAGGACGTATATGAATGCTCCCAAAAAACTCATGATCATGGCTGCCGGGACCGGCGGGCATATTTTTCCAGGGCTTGCGATTGCATCAACCATGCGACAAAAGGGCTGGGAGATAACCTGGCTCGGAACCCAACATGGGATGGAAGGGAAGATCGTTCCTTCCCACGGTATCGAAATAGACTGTATTGATTTTGCCGGTTTGAGAGGCAAGGGGTTGGTGCATATGCTGAAAGGCAGCGTCCATTTGCTGACCGGTTTCATGGCCTGCCTTGGCATCATGAGAAGGCGAAAACCCGATCTGGTTGTCGGAATGGGGGGCTATGTAACCGTTCCGGGGGGAATGGCGGCAAGGATGCTTGGCATTCCGGTCGTTCTGGTCAATGCGGATGCAAGGCTGCTGTTGTCCAACAAAACGCTGGCGTCGTCAGCCAGACATGTTTTGTTCGGTTTTCCGGGAGATTTCGGGGATCTGGCTTCGAAGGCGATTTGTACTGGCAATCCGGTAAGGCAGGAAATCAGGGATCTGCCGGGGCCGGAATACCGTTATACACAACGTCAGGGCGTTCTGAAAATCATGATTGTCGGCGGAAGTCTGGGGGCGAAAGCATTAAACGATTGCCTGCCGAAAGCGGTGGCATCATTGCCGTTCGAGACGCGGCCGGTGTTGCTTCATCAGACTGGACGGCAACATGTCGCCGAAGTCAGGCAGCAATATCGCAAAATGCAGGTGCATGCCGAAGTGGTTGATTTCATCGACGATATGGCGGCACGGTATGCCGATGTCGATCTGGTGATTTGCCGTGCGGGTGCGATCACCGTTTCGGAACTGACTTCGGCGGGAGTGGCCAGCATTCTTGTGCCGTTTATTGCGTCGAGTACGTCTCATCAGCAGGATAACGCCATATTCATGCATAAGGCAGGAGCGGCGATCCATTTGCCACAGACGAATCTGACACCGGAATATCTGGCCCGGCTTTTGAAAGACATGACACGCGAAAAATGTTTTGAAATGGCGAAAAAAGCGCATTCACTGGGCAAAAAAGATGCCAATGAAAGAATTGCCGAAGTCCTGATCAGGACGGCTAACAGTAGATAGATCGATGGTATGAAACATAAAGTCAAGAAAATTCATTTTGTCGGAATTGGCGGGAGCGGGATGAGTGGTATTGCCGAAGTGCTGCTCAATCTCGGTTATGAAATTACCGGTTCCGATCTGACCAGCAATTCCTCGACACGGCATCTGGCTGCTCTGGGAGCTCGTGTCATGCTTGGACATGCGGCGGAAAATATCGAAAAAGCCGATGCCATTGTCGTTTCAAGTGCCATCAAGGACGATAATCCGGAAGTACTGGCAGCGCGCAAGAAGAATGTCCCGATTGTTCCACGGGCCGTTATGCTGGCCGAACTGATGAGGTTGAAACGCGGCATCGCGATTGCCGGAACTCATGGAAAGACAACCACGACCAGTCTGGTCGCCAGTGTACTGGCCGAGGGCGGTTTTGATCCGACTTTCGTGATTGGCGGGCGCTTGAACAGCGCAGGTGCCAATGCCGGGCTTGGTGCGGGAGATTTCATCGTTGCGGAAGCGGATGAATCGGATGCTTCCTTTCTGAATCTGAATCCGGTCATTGAGGTCATCACCAATATCGATGCCGACCATATGGATACTTATGGCCATGATTTTGCACGCCTGAAACAGGCGTTCATCGAATTTACCCAGCGCCTGCCGTTTTATGGCCGGGTCATGCTTTGTATCGATGACAGTAATGTCCGGGAAATCAGGCCGTTTATTTCCAAGCCCGTCACGACATACGGGTTTCATGAGGATGCCGATGTCAGGGCAGTAGATGCCCGGGCCGAAGGGACCATGATGATATTCACCGCTCTTCAGAAGGGACATCCTCCCATTGCCATTCGTCTGAACCAGCCGGGTATGCATAATGTCCAGAATGCCTGTGCGGTGATTGCCATTGCCCGTGAATTGGGTATTGATGACAGCGCGACGCAAAAAGCCATGGAAAAATTCACCGGAGTCAATCGCCGGTTTACACGACTCGGAAAAGTCCGGTTGCCCAAAAAGAACGGCGAGACTCTGGTAGAGGTGGAACTGGTGGACGATTACGGCCACCATCCTTCCGAAATGGCCGCCACGATTGCGGCAGCCCGAGGAGCTTATCCGAACAAAAGGCTCGTTCTGGCGTTCCAGCCGCATCGTTATACCAGAACGCGTGATTTGTTTGAGGATTTCGTGAAGGTACTTTCCGGCACGGACGTTTTGCTTCTGGGAGAGGTTTATCCGGCAGGTGAACAGCCGATTGTCGCTGCGGACGGAAGATCGCTGGCACGGGCAATCCGGGTGGCCGGAAAAGTGGATCCCGTGTTTGTCGAGGATATCGCGGAGATGCCTGCCGCCATTTCGAATGTGATCGAAGAAGGAGATATTGTGATGACGATGGGGGCTGGTTCGATCAGCAGTGTGTCCGGCAAGCTTGTGGAAAAAGCATTGGGTTGAATGTATGGATAAAGTGACAAAAAAGGATTCGTTTGGAAAAGTCGGCGTTCTGTATGGCGGAAAATCCGCAGAGCGGGAAGTATCGCTCATTTCCGGCAGAGCGGTTTGCGATGCACTGAAAAACAGAGGGGTGGATGCCCATCTTTTCGATACCGGGATGAATGATCCGGCCTGTTTGCAAGGGGAAAACTTCGATCGCGTCTTTATTGCACTGCATGGCCGGTATGGAGAGGATGGTTGCATGCAGGGGATGCTGGAAGAAATGCGCATTCCCTATACGGGCTCCGGTGTATTGGCTTCTGCCATGGCGATGGACAAGATTATGACCAAACGGTTGTGGCAGGCAGAAGGATTGCCCACTCCCCGCTATGTCGAACTGAAAGCGGATTCCGATTTCAGTGAAGTGATTGACCGACTCGGTTTGCCCCTGATTGTCAAGCCGGCTCATGAGGGATCGACCCTTGGACTGACCAAGGTGAAACAGATTGAACAGATGGCGGATGCCTATGCGCTGGCGTCGAAATACGACCGTTCTGTTCTGGCAGAGGAGTTTATCGATGGCATGGAACTGACCTGTGCCATCCTGGAGCAGGATGGCAAACCGCAGGCATTGCCGCTGATAAGGATTGTCGCTCCCGATTCCAATTACGATTATCACAATAAATATTTCAGTGATAAAACACAGTATCTTTGTCCATGCGGGCTGGATGAGGCAATGGAAACCAGAATCCAGCGTTATGCATTGCAAGGGTATGAGGCGCTCGGTTGCCGCGGATGGGGAAGAATTGATGTGATATTGCGTACCAGTGACAACGAACCGTTTTTGCTGGAACTGAATTCATCGCCGGGAATGACCGGTCATTCGCTGGTCCCCCTGGCAGCGCGGCAGGCCGGTCTGGGTTACGAGGATTTGTGTCTGACACTTCTGCGGTCGGCCACGCTGGATCACATAAAACACAAGGAGAGTTGATTGCACTATGTGGCATAACGTCCGGATTCTGAATGCGATATCGAATACCTGCATGGCTGTATTCATTATAGCCGTGGTGACGGGGGTTATCGGCTGGCTGATCCAGAAACCGGTTTATGCCTTGCAGACGGTCAAGGTCCAGTCATCCGACGGCAAGGAGTTGCTGCATGTCAATGCCATGACGGTCAAGAGCATCGCGTTGCCGAATATCAAGGGAAATTTTTTTACAGTGGATCTGAATGAAGTCCGGACCGCATTCGAGGCCGTTCCCTGGGTCAGGGAAGCCAGTGTCAGAAGGGAGTGGCCCGACAGGCTGATTGTTTCTCTGGAAGAGTATCAGCCTTTGGGAATATGGGGTAATGGGGGACAGTTGCTGTCCACAAAAGGGGATTTGTTTACCGTAAACATGGCGGAGGCGGAAGAGGATTATGACCTGTTGAAGTTTTCCGGTCCGGAAGGAAGTGAAAGGGAAGTGCTGGCCCGTTACAAGGAGTTTTGCAAACGGTTTGCACAGATTCATCTTGTCCCGAAAGAAATCAGGCTTTCGAATCGCTATGCCTGGTCTGTCAGGCTGGACAATGGCATGAATGTCGAATTCGGCCGTGAAAAGGACCGGAACACGATCAGTGATCTTATGGACCGTTTGAAGGAAGCGTATCCCCAGCTGGCGGAAAAGACGGGTGATGGTATCGAGAGTATCGATATGCGCTATCCGAATGGACTGGCTTTGAAATTAAAGGGAAAACTTCCTGTATCAAGTACTCAACGAAATAATGTGGCGCTATGACTAAAGACCTTAAAAATTTGATTGTCGGGCTGGATATCGGGACTTCCAAAGTCGTCGCTGTCGTTGCCGAAGTGTTGCCGGATGGACGGCATGAAGTGATCGGACTGGGACAACATGAGTCGAAGGGACTGAAAAAAGGTGTTGTCGTCAATATTGAAGCAACTGTTGAGTCGATTCAGGCCGCGCTCGAAGAAGCGGAACTGATGGCCGATTGCAAAATAAGAAACGTTTATACCGGTATCGCCGGCAGTCATATCCGCAGTTTCAATTCACGCGGTATGGTGGCCATCAAGGACAAGGAAGTGACTGCCGCGGATGTCGCACGGGTCATTGAAACAGCCCGTGCAGTCAATATTCCGACAGATCAGCAGTTTTTGCATACGGTTTCGCAGGAATTTGTCGTCGACAACCAGGAAGATGTCCGTGAACCGATCGGTATGAGCGGCATACGTCTTGAAGTCAAGGTTCATATTGTTACCGGTGCGGTATCGGCCGTCCAGAATATTGTCAAATGCATACGCCGGTGCGGACTCGAGGTTTCCGATCTGATTCTGCAGCCGCTGGCTTCTGCTGATGCCGTACTGACAGAGGATGAAAAAGAATTGGGTGTCGTCCTGATCGATATCGGTGGCGGTACGACGGATATTGCCGTGTTCACCGAAGGTGCGATTCGCCATACGGCCGTTATTCCTATTGCCGGTGACCAGATCACCAATGATATTGCGATGGCATTGCGTACCCCGACGCTGGAAGCGGAAGAAATCAAGATCCGTTACGGGATTGCCAAGCAGGTGTTGGTTGATCCGTCCGAAACGATTGAAGTGCCCGGTCTTGGCGATCGCGGACCGCGTACCTTGTCGCGCCAGATGCTGGCGGCCGTTATCGAACCCCGGGTAGAGGAACTTTTTGCATTGGCATTGCAGGTGGTGAGGGAGTCCGAGTACGAGGAAGTCTTGTCTTCAGGGGTCGTTTTGACAGGTGGTACTGCCATGATGCCGGGTATTGCCGAACTGGCCGAAGAGATTTTTCTGAAGCCGGTAAGGCTGGGTATTCCGCAATATAACGGGCAACTGGCAGATGTTGTCAAAAGCCCGCGGTATTCGACGGCACATGGTCTTCTGGCCGAGGCGAAGAAACAGTATCTGAGAGGTAACGTCGTTACGAAACAGCAGGGATCGACCAAGGCGATACTGCAGCGGATGAAAGAATGGTTTATGGGAAATTTCTGATTTGACAGAAATTGAAGGTTTAATTGAAAGCGGTTTTTAGTTGGAAGTTGTCACATCGCGTGGGAGTTGCCAAATGAGAACAGCATTTTTGACAGGAGCTTAAACATGGAATTTGATATGGTCGACAATGCAACGCTGGGCACTATCATCAAGGTAGTGGGCGTGGGAGGCGCTGGCGGCAATGCTGTCCAGCATATGATCAACAAGGGAGTATCCGGTGTTGAGTTTATTGCGGCCAATACGGATGCACAGGCTTTGTCCCATTCGGATGCTCATAATATTATCCAGATCGGGGATACCGGTCTGGGGGCCGGTATGCGTCCTGATATCGGTCGCCAGCTGGCTGAACAGTCACGCGAGAGGATCGAGGATGCCTTGCGTGGCGCACATATGGTTTTCATTGCGGCCGGGATGGGAGGCGGTACGGGAACCGGGGCGGCGCCTATTGTCGCAGAAGTCGCCAAATCGCTGGGTGCCCTGACTGTGGCCGTTGTATCCAAACCGTTTTCATACGAAGGCCAGAAATGCATGGAAATCGCCGAAGAGGGACTGGAAGCCTTGTCCGCTCATGTCGATTCGCTGATCGTTATTCTGAATGAAAAACTGGAAGAAATATATGAAGACGACAGCATGATCGAATGGCTGCAGCATGCCGATGATGTCCTGAATAATGCTGTGGCTGGTATTGCGGAGATCATCAATGTCCGGGGTCATATCAATGTCGATTTCAATGACGTGAAAACCATCATGGGCGAACAGGGCAAAGCCATGATGGGAACAGCCGTCGCTTCCGGTGTGGATCGTGCGCGAATCGCGGCCGAGCAGGCTGTCGCATCTCCGTTGCTTGACGGTATCGATTTGTCTGGCGCTCGCGGCGTGCTGGTCAATGTGACGGCAAGTCGTGGTCTGAAGGGCAAGGAAATCAAGGAAGTCATGGCGACTGTCCGTGCTTTTGCATCGCCTGACGCAACGATCGCACAGGGAATCGCTTATGACGATTCCATGGGAGAGGATATCCGTGTAACGGTTGTCGCAACCGGTCTGGGCAAGAACAAAAAGCCGGTTCGGCTGGTGCAGACTCCGCAGTTGAGAACGGGTACCAATAATGAAATTGTCATGTCAGGCAGTGGAGATGCCGCTGCCACGGCTCAGGATCTTGAAACACTGCAAAAACCTGCCGTATGGCGTCATGGACGCGAGTCGGCCAGCGATACGGTCAGGGCACTCGAAAAGAACGGAATGGAAACATACGATATTCCCGCCTTTTTGCGTCGCCAGGCCGATTGAGGGGACTTGTTCGGTACAGCCCGGGCGGGGTGTTTTGGGCTGTACCGAATGTATTTAAATTGTTACAAGTGTAAGAATTTCTCCTGTCTCCATATAAAAGCGTATATGTTAAAAGAGGCCCCGATATCATATTTCGCATCTGCAGAATTTGTGTCGGCGGGGTAAAATAATTTCCAGGACGATTATTCGGAATCTGACAAACAGCGTAAATCATGCTCAAACAACGTACCATTCAATACCCTGTCCGGGCAGTCGGAATCGGATTGCATTCCGGCTACAAGGTGGAGCTTGTACTTCGGCCGGCTGTTCCTGACACAGGTATCGTATTCCATCGGACCGATCTGGATCCTGTTGTGTCGATTCCGGTGAGCGCGGACGCGATCGGAGAGACGATGCTGGCTTCGACGCTGGTAAAAGACGGTGCGCGGATTTCCACCATCGAGCATTTGATGTCGGCTTGTGCCGGTCTGGGAATCGACAATCTGCATGTCGAGGTGAATGCAGAAGAAATTCCCATTATGGATGGTTCGGCATCTTCTTTTGTCTTTCTGCTTCAACAGGCCGGTCTGAAAGAACAGGATGTTCCGAAAAAATACATTCGTGTCAAAAAACGGGTTGAAATTCGTGAGGGAGAAGGAGCCAACCTGAAATGGGCGCGTCTGGACCCTTTTAATGGCTTCAAACTGGATTTTTTCATTGAATTCAATCATCCGGCTATTGATGCGACTCACCAGCATGCGGTGGTCGATCTGAGTCAGGTTTCCTATGTCCGGGATGTTTCGCGGGCTCGCACTTTCGGTTTCGTCAAGGATGTCGAAACACTGCGCGGTATGGGACTGGCACGGGGAGGTTCGCTTGAAAACGCCATTGTCATGGATGAATACCGGATTCTGAATGCCTATGCATTGCGTTACGACGATGAATTTGTCCGGCACAAGATTCTTGATGCCATCGGGGATCTGTATAACATCGGCCATCCGTTGCTGGCTTCCTACACGGCGCATAAGTCCGGACATGCATTGAACAATCAGCTGATCAGGGCTTTGTTGGCACAGCCTGATGCCTATGAGGTCGTTACTTTCACCACATCGGAAGAGGCGCCCAATTCCTTGTTCGAGCAATCGACACTGGAATGGATCCCTGCCTGATCCCGTTCAGAATTCATTTTTCCGTTTGCCGATAGCCGCTGATCAGCTGGTGCAGTGCCCGGGTCAGAGGTGAGTGGGTGTCGTTCTGTTCAAACTGCTCGTACAGTTTCGAGAAGGACTCATACGCTTTGGGTGACAGATTTTTCTTTCCGACAGGTTTTTCCCTGTAAAGGTTTTGCAAAAAGCTGACCTTGAGACGTACAGTGTGGACCGGCCAGCCTTTCAGGCCGAGTCTGTTTTGGAGAAACGGGATTTTCTGTCTTATTCTCGCCGCAACGGCCTGGTTGGGGACACCGACAAGAAGCGTTCCGTTTTCCAGTTTCAGAATATGGCAGTTTGAGAACCATACCGGAAGAATGCGATTGCAGTCATTCTCGATTTCCATAAGCTGTTTTGCCGTATGCATGAGAGTTGCCACTTTTTCATGGGAATCGAGATATTCAAGAGCAGTCGGGAAAGCTTCCTTGGTATTCATGGTGACGGAAAATATGGCTGTTTTCTAAATGGCATACTGCACTGTTTCAGGCAGTATAACTGATCGGGGTATCCGTTGCAGACCCGTGAATTGCCGTAATAAAACAACATTGTCGTTGAAAATAGGATGCCCGTTGCGCAATCTCTTTGTTTAAAAGTGGAAAGAGATATTAAAGTTGCTCTATTGCCTGAAAGAGGGCATGTTAAAATGTGTCTTAACGAGGTGGACCTTGGTATGTTCAGGGTCTATGCAAATGCAGTCGATGATGCTGCCTAATTTCAAGAATGTAACATGTCTATATTGACCAGCCTTTTCGGCAGCCGCAATTCCCGGCTGCTGAAGCAATACGGTAAAACCGTAGCCAAAATCAATTCTTTTGAACCGGCTCTGGAGAAAATGACGGATGCCGAACTGAAAGCAAAAACCCCTGAATTCAAGGAACGGCTTGCCGGCGGGGAAACGCTGGATGATATCCTGCCCGAGGCATTTGCCGTTTGCCGGGAAGCAAGCAAGCGGGTTCTGAGGATGAGGCCGTACGATGTCCAGCTGATCGGAGGGATGGCGCTTCATTATGGCAAGATTTCCGAAATGGCAACCGGTGAAGGAAAAACACTGGTAGCGACACTGCCTGCCTACCTGAATGGCCTGACCGGAAAAGGTGTCCATGTTGTCACGGTTAACGATTATCTGGCCCAGCGTGATGCGGAATGGATGTCCCGTTTGTATGGCTGGCTTGGTCTGACGACAGGAGTCAATTTGGCGTCGATGGATCATGGCCAGAAGCAGGCTGCCTATGCCGCTGACATTACATACGGAACCAATAACGAATTCGGTTTCGACTATCTGCGCGACAATATGGTTTACGATGTGGCGGATCGTGTCCAGCGCGGGCTGGTTTATGCTATTGTCGATGAGGTGGATTCGATTCTGATCGATGAGGCCAGAACGCCGCTGATTATTTCGGGGCAGTCGGAGAACAATACCGAGCTTTACTACAAGATGAATGCCGTACCGAAAATGCTGACATTGCAGATCGGCGAGGAAACGCGGGACGGCAAGGGAAAAATCGAGGTTCCCGGTGATTACACCAAGGATGAAAAAACCAATCAGGTCTATCTTACGGATGCCGGTTACGAGAAAGCGGAAAAAATACTGACCAGCATGGGTCTGCTGCCCGAGGGGGCTTCCCTGTATGATGCGACCAACATCATTCTGGTTCATCATTTGTATGCCGCGTTGCGCGCGAATGTTTTGTTCCACCGGGATCAGCATTATGTCGTTCAGGATGGACAGGTCATCATCGTCGATGAGTTTACCGGACGTTTGATGGAAGGCAGGCGTTGGTCCGACGGCTTGCATCAGGCTGTGGAAGCCAAGGAAGGTGTCAAGATACAGAATGAAAACCAGACACTGGCATCGATTACTTTCCAGAATTATTTCCGTATGTACGAGAAACTCTCGGGCATGACCGGTACAGCGGATACGGAAGCCTATGAGTTCCAGGAAATTTATGGTCTGGAAACAGTGGTTATTCCGCCTAACAAGCCGAATCAGCGTCAGGATCGTCAGGATCAGGTTTACAAGACGGCCAATGAGAAATATCTGGCCATGCTAAACGATATCAAGGATTGTTACGAGCGGGGACAACCGGTCCTGGTCGGTACGACGTCCATCGAAAATTCCGAATTGCTGTCAGGCATTCTGACCAAGGCGGGATTGCCGCATAATGTCCTGAATGCCAAACAGCATGCACGGGAAGCGGAGATCGTTGCGCAGGCGGGACGGCCGAAAATGATAACGATCGCAACCAATATGGCCGGACGCGGCACGGATATCGTGCTGGGCGGCAATGTCGAGAAGCAGATTGAGTTCATCGAGGCGGATGAATCCATTCCGGAAGAACAGAAAAAAGCGCAAATCGACAAGCTGCGTAACGAATGGCAGTCATTGCATGATTTTGTTTTGGCACAGGGAGGCCTGCATATTATCGGTACGGAACGCCATGAATCACGCCGGGTGGACAATCAGCTGAGAGGACGTGCCGCACGTCAGGGCGATCCGGGTTCCTCGAGATTCTATCTGTCTCTGGATGATCCGCTGTTGCGGATTTTTGCCGGCGACAAGATGCGGTCTATCATGGAACGGCTGAAAATGCCTGAAGGCGAGCCGATCGAATCCGGAATCGTGACCCGATCCATTGAATCGGCACAGCGGAAAGTCGAGGGGCGCAATTTCGATATGCGCAAGCAGCTGCTGGAATATGATGATGTAGCCAATGACCAGCGCAAGGTCATTTATCAACAACGTAATGAATTGCTTGAAATGAAAGATCCGACCGAGCTGATTACATCGTTGCGGCACGGTGCTTTTACCGATCTTTTCAGGATGTATGTGCCGGAAGAATCCGTTGAAGAGCAATGGGATATTGAAGGACTTGAAAAAGAGTTGCAAACCCAGTGGAAACTCGATATTCCTCTGGCGTCCATGCTTGAGGAATCGAAAACGCTGACCGATGAAGATCTGCTTGAGCATATTCTGAAAACCGTCGATGATTTTTACCAGACCAAGATTGATCTGGTCGGCAAGGAAGCGTTTTCCGAGTACGAGCGCAGCGTCGTGTTGCAGAGCATGGATACTTACTGGCGCGAGCATCTTGCGGCACTGGATCACCTCCGTCAGGGCATTCACTTGCGCGGTTATGCCCAGAAAAATCCGAAGCAGGAATACAAGCGCGAAGCGTTCCAGTTATTCAGCCAAATGCTGGATATGATCAGAAACGATGTTACACGGGTATTGGTGCTGGTCAGAATCAGGACACGCGAGGAGGTCGAAATGGCTGCGGCGCAACAGGCCGAGTCGCAGATAACGGATATGAATTATCATCGTCCGGAACCTGAAGATGAACTGGCTTCCGAAAAGGAAGAGAGTACGATCGATGAAACCGGGACGACCGGTATCGGGCAGCAGCCTGTGGTCAATGCCGTGCCAAAAGTCGGTCGGAATGAACCATGTCCTTGCGGGAGTGGCAAAAAATACAAGCATTGTCATGGTCGCCTGGATTAAACGAAACGTAAAGCATCGACAAGTGGATCATTAATTGGAATCAGTGAGATAAAGATGGCTGTCAATCTGTCTGTTCCGGTTGCATCGGAACTGAAACCCGTTTCAGGACTTGAACTCGGTTATGCAAAGGCAAGTATCAAGAAAGAAAACAGGAAAGATTTGCTGGTAATGCGTCTGGCTCCCTCGGCAACTGTTTCCGGTGTTTTCACCAGAAACCGTTTTTGCGCCGCGCCGGTTCGGATATGCAAAACCAATCTGGAAAAAACGCATGCGGCAGGGAAAAATATCTGTGCCCTGATGGTCAATACCGGAAATGCCAATGCCGGAACCGGTGAGGCGGGATATCAGGATGCCGTTAAAACCAGTACCGCTTTGGCGGAACTGCTGGATTGCGATCCGGGTCAGATTTTGCCTTTTTCGACGGGTGTTATTCTTGAACCATTGCCTGTCGATAAAATTCTGGCTGGATTGCCTAAAGCCGTTGCGGATTTGAAGGAAGACAACTGGTTAAATGCAGCCGAAGCGATCATGACGACGGATACGATTCCGAAAGCCGCTTCCCGCACAGTGGTTATTGATGGAAAAACGGTGACTGTTACCGGCATGTGCAAAGGATCGGGCATGATCAAACCGAATATGGCGACAATGCTGGGATTCATTGCAACCGATGCCAGAATTCCGCAGGATGTTCTGGATGTCATGCTGAAATCGGCCGTCGATAAATCGTTCAACTGTATTACCGTTGATGGTGATACCTCGACCAATGATTCCCTGATTCTGATGGCGATGGGAAAAGTCGATATCGGTATTTCCGGCATTTATTCCGGTCATTACCGCGAAATGCTGGATGTCATAACGGATCTGGCGCAGGAACTTGCCCAGAAAATCATTCGTGACGGAGAAGGGGCCTCCAAATTCATCACGATCCTTGTTGAGGAAGGCAAATCCGAAGACGAGTGCCGTCAGATTGCCTATTCAGTCGCCCAGTCGCCACTGGTCAAAACGGCGTTTTTCGCTTCCGATCCGAATCTGGGCCGGATTCTTGCCGCTATCGGTTATGCCGGTATCGAAGATCTGGATATCGAAAAACTGAATCTGTATCTGGATGATGTGTGGGTTGCCAAAAATGGTGGAAGAAATCCTGATTATCGCGAAGAAGACGGGCAGCGTGTCATGAAAAAGAGCGAGATTCTTGTCCGTATCACCTTGGCACGTGGCAAAGCCTCTTCGACTGTCTGGACATGCGACCTGTCGCACGATTATGTTTCCATCAATGCCGATTATCGTACCTGATGACAACACTTGAACAATTTCTGGAACGTGCCGAATCCGTACTGACGCGTCTTGAGAATTTGTTGCCGTCTCAAACGGCAACATCTGTTGACTGGGATTCACCGACAGCCGCTTTTCGCTGGCGAAAGAAAAATGGTCGTGGCGCTCTGGTTCCAATCGCCCGTATCTCACCGGTTTCGTTGCCGGACCTGTTTTTTGTCGAACGGCAGAAAACGCTTCTGGAACAGAATACGCGTCAGTTTCTGCAAGGGAAACCGGCAAATAATGTGTTGCTCACGGGAGCCAGAGGAACAGGCAAATCGTCGTTGGTCAAGGCCTGTCTGAATGAGTTTTCGGATCAGGGGTTGCGTCTGATCGAAGTCGATAAAAACGATCTGGTCGATCTTGATGAAATTTCAGAGCTGATTGCTTCGCGTCCGGAGTCTTTCATTCTGTATTGCGACGATCTGTCGTTCGATGAGGGAGATAGCAGTTACAAGGCATTGAAAGTGGCCCTTGACGGCAGTGTCGCCGCACAACCTGACAATATCCTGATTTACGCCACATCGAACCGGAGACATTTGCTTCCTGAGAAAATGTCAGACAACAACGGCTATTCACGTAATGAAGACGGGGATTTGCATCCGAGTGAAACCGTTGAGGAAAAGATTTCTTTTTCTGACCGCTTCGGTCTCTGGCTTTCGTTTTATCCTTACAGCCAGGATGAATATCTGTTTATCATGGCGCATTGGTTGCGTTCTTTTGGTTGTACGGAAGACCAGATTTCCGCGGCCACGCAGGAAGCACTGCAATGGGCTTTGCATCGGGGTTCCCGTTCCGGAAGAACAGCATGGCAATTTGCCCGTGACTATGCCGGTAGAATTCTGTAACCGTTTTCTCCACGGTTATTTGCATTCCGTTTAATCTCAAGTCACACAATCCATGCGATTGCGCAATGGCGCATGAACGGGTTTGCGTAAAGTGGTTCTGGTCTTTGAATCATTTTATGAGAGTTTGCCATGTTGATGACCGGCCTTGCCAATCGCTATGCGCATCAACTGATTCAGGCACGTGAGGCAGCAGAATTTATCCCATCGTTGTCTTCCCGGTATCCACTGACGATCGGTGATGCTTATGAAATTGCCGCCAGAGTCGCGGAAATCAGAATAGCCGAGGGAGAGAATATCGTCGGGCGGAAACTCGACTATTTCCTTGAAACGTCTTCTGATCGGATCGGGAAAAAGAATCGTTTGCCGTTCTGGTCATGGCTTTTTGATTCCGGTGTTCGTTTCATGGAAAACAGTGAGGGAGATTTCAGCCTCAGACATACGTCAGCCCCTTTTGTCGAGACAGAAATCATCTTTCGGTTGGGACGGCTTCCACCGGAAGGCGCCACAATAGGCCAACTGGCTGCGTGCATCGAGTGGATGGCACATGGGCTTGAGATAACGGAATATCCTTTTCGGGCAACCACTCGCAGTCTTGTCGATACCATTGCCGGATTCGGGCAACACCATGCATTACTGGTTGGCGAACCGAAAATCGTATCCGAAGGCAGCCGGAAGAGCCTTTATGCTGTCATGGAGTGTGCCGGTCTGTCTCTGGCTTGCAATAATGTGATCAGGACGGCAGGATTTGGCAGCAGCCCTTGCAACAATCCCCTGCAAGGATTGTTGATTCTATACCAGATGCTGGCCAATATGCCGGAATTTTCGCCTTTGCGGGTCGGAGATATTATTGCGACAGGAACGTGGACGAAGCCGCTTCCGATACAGCCCGGAGAAGTCTGGCAAACAGCGGTTTCCGGTTTGCCTCTTTCCGGACTGACGGTCGCATTCACGGCATGAAACCGGAAATCAGAGTGTATCCAGCTTCGACAGCTGGTCTTTCAGTTTTTCCAGTACCGATACAAAACCCGACAGACGTTCACGTTCAGCGGCAACGACTTTTTCAGGCGCTTTCGACACGAAATTCTCATTCGACAGCTTGGTTGTGACTTTCGCGATCTCGCCCTCCAGTTTGGCAATTTCTTTTCCCAGCCGTTCGCGTTCCGCTTCGATGTCGATTTCGACTTTCAACATGAGCCGGATGTCTCCGACAATGGAAACCGGAGCAGGCGACTTCGGCAAAATGTCCTGAAGAGTCACTTCGGAGAGTTTGCCCAGAGCTTTAAGGTGCGGAATGAAGGACTGGAGCCATGAAACGTTCTGTTTGGCTGATTCCATGAAAAGAGGAACCCGTTTGGCCGGAGAGAGCTGCATTTCCCCTCTCAGATTGCGGCAGGCGTCAACCAGCGCCTTGCATTCGTTCATCCACCGATCGGCCTGTTCATCCGTTTTTGACGTGTCGGGAAGCGGGTATGCCTGAAGCATCAGGGTACTGCGTTCACCTACGGCTTTTCCTGCAAGCGGGGCAACTTTTTGCCAGAGTTCCTCGGTAATAAACGGAATGACCGGATGGGCCAGACGCAGGACTTTTTCCAGAATAACCAGAAGGGTATGGCGTGTCGCCCGCTTTTGGGCATCGTCGCCATCCTGAATCTGGACTTTTGCCATTTCAACGTACCAGTCACAGTACTCATCCCAGATGAAACGGTAAATAGCCGAGGCGATATTGTCGAAACGGTATTCGGCAAAGCCTTTTTCCACTTCGGCAGCGGTACGCTGGAACTGGGATTCGATCCAGCGGTCCGCCAGCGAAAACGTCATTTCTCCTCCGGAGAAACCACAATCTTCTCCTTCTGTGTTCATCAGGACGAAACGGGTAGCATTCCACAATTTGTTGCAGAAATTGCGGTATCCCTCACAACGGTTCAGATCGAAATTGATATTCCGGCCAAGGGAGGCGTAACTTGCCATGGTGAAACGCAACGCATCGGTCCCGAATGCCGGAATGCCTTTGCCGAATTCCTTGCGGGTAGCCTTGGCAATCGAGTCTGCCTGTTTCGGATTCATCAGACCGAATGTGCGCTGCTTGACCAGCGAGTCGACGTCAATACCGTCGATCAGGTCGATCGGGTTTAAAGTATTGCCTTTGGATTTGGACATTTTCTGGCCATTGGCGTCACGGACCAGACCATGCACATATACCGTTTTAAAGGGGACCTTGCCGGTGAAATGCAGGGTCATCATCACCATTCTGGCAACCCAGAAGAAGATGATGTCGAAACCCGTGACCAGTACCGAGGAGGGCAGAAACATCCGGTATTCCGGTGTGTTTTCCGGCCAGCCGACGGTCGAGAACGGAACAAGTGCCGAGGAAAACCAGGTATCCAGTACATCCGGGTCACGGTAGATGGATTTGCCGCCGGCTTTTGCATGCGCTTCTTCTTCGGTACGGGCGACGTAGATATTGCCCTCTTCGTCGTACCATGCCGGAATCTGGTGTCCCCACCAGAGCTGTCTGGAAATGCACCAGTCCTGAATGTTGTTCAGCCACTGATTGTAGGTATTGGTCCAGTTTTCGGGCATGAACCGGATTTCACCATCACGGACTTTTTCCAGGGCGACTTCAGCCAGGGATTTGCCCGGGAAAAAGGTGCCAGCCGGAGCCGGCTTGCTCATGGCGACAAACCATTGGTCCGTCAGCATCGGTTCGATGACGACACCGGTTCTGTCGCCTCGCGGAACCATCAGTTTGTGTGGCTGGATGGATTCGAGCAATCCCTGCTCCTGCAGGTCGGCCACAATTTTCTTCCTGGCCACGAAACGGTCCATGCCCTGGTATGCTTCGGGAGCGTTATCATTGATTTTCGCGTCAAGCGTGAAGATATTGATCGGCTCCAGACCATGACGGGCGCCGACGGCATAGTCGTTGAAATCGTGCGCGGGAGTGATCTTGACACAACCGGTCCCGAATGCCTTGTCGACATATTCGTCGGCAATGACGGGGATCAGCCGGTCGGTCAGGGGAAGCCGGATCATTTTGCCGATTATGCCTGTATAGCGCTCATCTTCCGGATTGACGGCAACGGCAACGTCGCCCAGCATGGTTTCCGGACGGGTTGTTGCCACGGTAAGCGAACCGGAACCGTCGGCAAAAGGGTAACGGATATGCCACATGGAACCGTTTTCTTCTTCCGAGACGACTTCCAGGTCGGAAACGGCTGTTCCGAGGACCGGATCCCAGTTGACCAGCCGTTTTCCCCGGTATATCAGCCCTTCTTCATAGAGACGGACAAAAACTTCGGTCACGGTTTTCGAACGGGTTTTGTCCATCGTGAAGTATTCACGGTCCCAATCCGGAGAAGTCCCCATACGACGCATCTGGCCGGTGATGGTTGAACCGGATTTTTCTTTCCATTCCCAGACTTTTTCCAGAAATTTTTCACGGCCAAGGTCATGCCGGGAGATGTTTTGGGCGTCAAGTTGCCGTTCTACCACAATCTGGGTGGCGATGCCGGCATGGTCGGTGCCCGGAATCCAGGCCGTATTGAATCCTCTCATACGATGATAGCGCACAAGACCGTCCATGATGGTCTGATTGAAGGCATGTCCCATATGGAGAGTGCCAGTGACATTCGGAGGAGGAAGCTGGATGGCGAAAGACGGTTTTGATTCGTCGAGCGATGCGCGAAAGTATCCGCGCTTTTCCCATTCTTCACGCCAGTGTTTTTCAATTTCGGCAGGGTCGAAGGACTTGGCTAATTCCATGATCTGATGTAAGTTTTGCTTTAATTCAATAAAATATCTATTATAATGGACGATAGAGGGCACGAAGTCGAAAGGTGACGTTATAATGGCCCGAGTGTAGTAAAATTCATCAGAATGCTAGGGGTTCTGGCCGAAAGGCCGGGCGAGATACACCCTCTGAACCTGATCTGGGTAATGCCAGCGTAGGGAAGCGAAAAGTGATGGATGCGGTCGGCCGCAATCTTGTCCTGAGATTCCCTGAGCTGGTTTAATGAAGTACATGCTTAAGGAATCGATATGAACGCCAATCCAAAATTCTTGTCCGCTACTGCCAAGGTTGACGAGGCAGCAGTCCAGCCATTTCCGAACTCGCGAAAAGTCTATGTGCAGGGTTCGCGTCCGGATATCCAGGTTCCGATGAGGGAAATCACCCTTTCCGATACATCCATCCTGTTCGGTAACGAAAAGAATCCTCCGATTTACGTTTATGACACGTCCGGTCCCTATACCGATCCGAATGCCAAGATCGATATCCGTTCAGGGCTGCCGGCCATTCGTGCGGCCTGGATTGCCGAGCGTGACGATACGGAAGAACTGGATGGGCCGACTTCCGAATATGGTCGCGCCCGCTTGAACGACAAAAGTCTGGACGAACTGCGTTTCAATCTGACCCGCAAGCCGCGCCGCGCTAAAAAAGGGGCAAGAATTACCCAGATGGAATATGCCCGGCGGGGTATTGTCACACCGGAAATGGAATTTGTGGCCATTCGTGAGAATATGCGTCGCCAGGAGTATCTTGAAAGCCTGAAAGCGGCAGGGCCGACAGGTGAGAAAATGGCGAAAATGATGATGCGTCAGCATCCCGGCCATTCATTCGGAGCCAGTATTCCATCGGAAATCACTCCGGAATTCGTCCGTGATGAAATCGCACGCGGACGGGCAATTATTCCTGCCAATATCAATCACCCCGAAGTCGAACCGATGATCATCGGTCGCAATTTCCTGGTCAAGATCAACGCCAATATCGGTAATTCGGCCATCACGTCGGGTATCGCGGAAGAAGTCGAGAAAATGACCTGGGCGATCCGCTGGGGAGGCGACAACGTCATGGATCTTTCGACGGGCGAACATATCCATGAAACGCGTGAATGGATTGTTCGTAATTCACCTGTTCCTATCGGTACGGTTCCGATGTATCAGGCATTGGAAAAAGTCGATGGCATTGCCGAAGACCTGACCTGGGAAGTCTACAAGGATACTTTGATCGAACAGGCGGAACAGGGTGTCGATTATTTCACTATCCATGCCGGATTGCTGCTTCGCCATATCCCGGCGACAGCAGAACGGATGACGGGTATCGTTTCGCGTGGCGGTTCCATCATCGCCAAATGGTGCATGACGCATAACAAGGAAAATTTCCTGTATACCCATTTCGAGGAAATTTGCGAAATTCTGGCCCAGTATGATGTCGCGGTGTCGCTGGGTGACGGGTTGCGCCCCGGATCGATTTATGATGCCAACGACGAGGCACAGCTGGGCGAACTGAAAGTACTGGGTGAATTGACGGAAGTGGCATGGAAGCATGGCGTCCAGGTATTGATCGAAGGGCCGGGACATGTTCCGATGCATATGATCAAGAGGAACATGGATCTGGAACTGGAACAATGCCATGAGGCTCCTTTTTATACCCTTGGGCCATTGGTTACCGACATTGCACCGGGATATGACCACATCACTTCGGCCATGGGCGCTGCCATGATCGGCTGGTTCGGTACTTCGATGCTGTGTTATGTCACGCCGAAAGAACATTTGGGTCTGCCGGACAAGGACGACGTCAAGGAAGGAATTATCGTCTATAAGCTGGCGGCTCATGCGGCCGATCTGGCAAAAGGTCATCCGGGTGCCCAGATCAGGGACAACGCCATGTCCAAGGCACGTTTCGAATTCCGTTGGGAAGACCAGTTCAATATCGGTCTGGATCCGGACCGGGCACGTTCCTATCATGACGAAACCTTGCCGAAAGATTCTGCCAAGGTGGCCCATTTCTGTTCCATGTGCGGTCCGAAATTCTGTTCGATGAGAATTTCGCAGGAAGTACGTGATTATGCGGCCGAGAAAGGGATTACCATCGAAGCGGCGAAAAGAAACGCTATCGGGGAGCAACCGGTCGAGTTCGTCAAAACCAAGAGCGGCAGCTGACGGGAATGATGGTTATGGAGATCAAGCTGAATGGAGAAATCCGCCAGATTAAAGACGGAATGACCTTGCAGGAACTGGTCGATTCACTGCAATTGCCGAACAGGGCACTGGCCGTAGCGGTGAACCGGACGGTCATCACACGCCAGAAATGGCCGGAGGTTGTATTGTATCCGGCCGATCAGGTGGAACTGGTACGTGCGATCGGCGGAGGTTGACATATCTCTGTGCAGAAAGAAAGGAGCAGCAAAGTTCGGAAGAGCTTTGCCGGATTAGTGAAACCGGAAAGAAGGAAAAGCAATGAACAAGCAGGAACAGGGTCTTACAATTGCAGGTAAAACATATCGTTCACGTTTACTGGTCGGTAGCGGGAAATACCGCGATCTGGAACAGACCCGCGAAGCGACAGAAGCCAGCGGTGCCGAAATTATTACGGTCGCGATTCGCCGGGTCAATATCGGGCAGGACCCGAATGCACCAAGTTTGCTGGATGTTGTTCCACCCACGAAGTACACTATTTTGCCGAATACCGCCGGGTGTTACAATGCGGAAGACGCCGTTTACACACTTCAGCTGGCACGTGAATTGCTGAATGGTCACAAGCTTGTCAAACTTGAAGTGCTGGGTAACGAAAAAACCCTGTTTCCGAATATGCCCGAAACACTGAAGGCTGCGGAAATTCTGGTAAAAGACGGTTTCGACGTCATGGTTTATTGCAGTGACGATCCTGTTCAGGCCAAGATGCTGGAGGATATCGGTTGTGCCGCTATCATGCCGCTGGCATCCCTGATCGGTTCCGGGATGGGAATCCTGAATCCGTGGAATCTGTCCCTGATTATCGAACAGTCGAAAGTTCCGGTTATTGTCGATGCCGGTGTCGGTACGGCTTCGGATGCCGCCATTGCCATGGAGCTCGGTTGCGATGGCATTCTGATGAATACGGCAATTGCGGGAGCACAGGATCCCGTTCGCATGGCGCGTGCCATGAAGCTGGCTGTCGAGGCGGGACGTGAGGCATTCCTTGCCGGCCGTATTCCAAGAAAATTTGCCGCTTCGCCGTCGTCTCCGATGGCCGGGCGTGTTGCCTGATGACCGGTTTCCGGGAACAGACAGACTGCCCGGTTTTCATGGTCTGTTCCCGGTAGCTGTCCAGTGAATTCCTTTCCTGAACTCGCATAATGACCGATATTTCAAAAGAGAAAAGCCGTAAGTGCGTTCTGGTTTTTTCCGGACTTGATCCCAGTGGCGGTGCGGGTATTGCCGCGGATATCGAAGCAATAGGGGCTGTCGGGGCGCATGCCTTGCCTGTTGTTACCGCTTTGACGGTTCAGGACAATGACACGGTTTTTGCTGTAAATCCGGTTGATGCCTCGGTTCTCGTCTATCAGGCGCGGGTTCTGATTCGGAAAATACCGGTTTCCGCGGTCAAGATCGGTATCGTCGGCAATCGGGAAAATGCTGACGCCATTGGTGAAGTCATTGCTGAACTGAGGGAAGAACTGCCGGAGTTGCCTGTTGTACTGGATACGGTACTGGGCAGCGGTCGTGGGTTTGCACTGGCAGACGGAACACCGGAATATGCGATTTCTCCCTTAATCAGTCTGGCGACGCTGGTGACACCGAATTTGCCTGAGGCAAAACGGCTGTATCCCTTGTCTGACGATATCGGGATGCAGGCGGAGTATCTGCTTGCACAAGGAGCCGGAAACGTACTGGTCCAAAGGGGGCATGGCAGTGCGGATGATTCCGTGATCAACTGCTGGTTCTCCGGTAGGGGAATGAAACAGTGGAAATGGCAGCGGTTGACAGGTGAGTTTCATGGTACGGGCTGTACACTCGCTTCGGCCATAGCCGGTTATCTGGCGCAAGGTTTTGCGATGGAGGAGGCGCTTTGTGACGGACAGAAATGGTGCCAGCGTGCATTGGCAGACGCTTTTTCCATTGCAAAAGGACAGAAAATACCGGGAAGACAGCGTTGTCCGGATCGGCACATGGAAATCTGATTCCGGAAACCCAACGACGAATATTCAGAAAGAAGAAGAGGATTAGATGAAAGGACTTTATATCGTCACTCCCGACTGGGATGACACAGCCAAAATGATCGATGTAACGGAAAAGGCCCTGAAAGGAGGGGCGGAAATCGTTCAGTACCGTCATAAAACAGCGGGTCCCGAGTTGCGTCTGGAACAGGCCAGGGCATTACAGGATTTATGCCGCCGGTATGGAAAGCCTTTCATCATCAATGATTATGTCGATCTTTGTCTGGAACTGGATACGGACGGCATTCATGTCGGTGGAATGGATGCTCCCGTCAAGCAGGTTCGTGCGGCTGTCGGGCCGGACAAAATTGTCGGTGCTTCCTGCTATGGCGATATCGAACTGGCTCGCAAGGCAACACGTGACGGAGCGAGTTATGTTGCATTCGGTGGTTTTTATCCGTCACGGGTCAAGAAATATCCGGTCACAACTCCCCGGAATATCGTTTCCGACTGGAAAAATGAGATGCCTTCCATGCCGGTGTGTGTCATCGGTGGCATGAACGCCGACAATGCCGCTCCTCTTGTCAAGCTGGGCGCCGATATGGTCGCTGTGGTAAGCGGCATCTATTTCCAGGAGGATCCGGAAATGGCTGCACATGGATTTGTGAAGTTATTCAAATAAAAATAAACTTGTTCAACGGATGAATTGATAGCCCGGTTCCATAAACCGGGCTTTTTTTACAGCAGAGGCGAAAAAAGACGTGCGGTTGCCTCGAACATTTTCTGGATGAGTCCGATATGTCTGTTGAAAGGGACGCGTTCGGCGCAGACAAGGTCGTATTCGAATTGATCGGATAGTAATTCAGCCAGTCTGGGGCCATATGCCGCGATACAGACTTCGAAATTGAGACGAAAACTGCGTGAATCAAAATTGGCTGTTCCTATCATGCTGTAGTGATGATCGACGACAATGGTTTTGGAATGCAGCATGCGTCCATGATATTCCCAAATCCTGACACCGGCCCGCATCAGTTCGTCGAAGTAAGACCTTGCTGCAGAGGTGACCAGTCGGGAATCACTCATTCTGGGAACCAGCAGACGGACATCGACTCCTCGCAGGGCGGCGGAAGTCAATGCAAACAATGTGGCTTCTGTCGGAACGAAGTAGGGAGTAGTCAGCCAGATGCGCTTTCGCGCGCGCTGAATCATCGACAAATAGATCCTGTGGATGATTTCCCACTCATTGTCGGGCCCTGACGGAATAACCTGAACCGGGTAGGGGCCGGACGACTGGATGGGAAAATAATTGGCCAGATCCGGAATTTCTTTTTCTCCACTCGCATAGAGCCAGTCTTCCATGAAGATCAGTTGCAACCAGTGGACAGCATTGCCGGTCAGTTGCAGATGTGTGTCGTGGTAGGCATATTCATATACGCGCTCGTCTTCCTGATCGGTAATGTTAAGGCCACCGGTAAAACCGACAAGTCCGTCACAAATCACGATCTTGCGGTGTGTCCTCAAGTTGACAAGCGGTTTTATAAGCTGGGTAATGTGAGGCTTGTGGAAAAAGGCAAACCGGGCGCCTGCACGAAGCAGCGGCTGGATAAAGGCGTTTTTCAGGCGGGAAGAACCGATACCGTCAACAAGCAGTCTGACTTTGACACCTTCTTTTGCCTTTTGTATCAGCAGATCGCGCAACCTCGTTCCGATTCTGTCGGGATCGAAAATGTAATATTCGAGATGAATGTGATGAGTCGCATGGGCGATGGCATCCAGTATGGCAGTGAATGTTTCCGTGCCGTCAACGAGAAGTTTCAGGGATTTTGCCGTCGTTAGCGGAAAACCGGTAGTCGTGCGAATCATGTTGGCCAATTGCATCAGTTCCTGGGAGTGTGTGCTGGCTGCCAGAATATGATTGCGAAGCTGCAGGTAATCGGAATGTTCTTTCAGAGCGGTTCTGGATAACAGGCGTCTGAATTGCTGGCGTTTCAGTTTTTGCGGACCGAAGAAATGGTAAATGATGAATCCGCCATAAGGAATGAATGCCAGTGCGAGAATCCAGCTGAGTGTGGAAACCGGAGCGCGTTTTTGCAGAATAATCCAGATCGACAGACAGATGATATAGACAAGCCATGCTATCCCCAGCCATTTCATGAAGGAAAATGCGCCGGATAATGAAAAACCGAACAGTTCATCGTATGGAAACATGGTGAAGGCAAACCTGTTTAGAACAGATGGTATCCGTTATATTGCGGTGAAAAAATTGAAGACAGTATCATACTCTCCAAACAAGAATCCGGATATGTGTCGGCAAATATTGTCCCATTTGTGAGGAAACCAGTAATGATCCGCTTAATGTTCCTTCTGAAAACCGCAAGCAATCTCCAATTATTTACGGGATAATGTCAAAATGGACAAAATACTTGAAAATCTCAATCCTGAACAGCTTGCGGCTGTCACTCTTCCTGCCCAATCCGCCCTGATTCTTGCAGGAGCCGGTTCAGGCAAGACGCGAGTATTGACGACCCGTATCGCATGGCTGTTGAAAACCGGTCAGGCATCAACGGCTGGGATAATGGCCGTAACCTTTACCAACAAGGCAGCCAGGGAAATGATGTCGCGTCTTTCGATGCTTTTTCCGGTCAATACCCGGAACCTGTGGGTGGGTACGTTTCACGGGCTGTGCAACCGGTTGTTGAGACTGCATTATCGTGATGCCGCATTGCCGCAGTCGTTCAATATTCTCGATGTACAGGATCAGCTGTCGACAATCAAACGCTTGCTGAAAACAAACAATGTCGATGATGAGAAATACCCGCCCAGAAATCTCATGTATTTCATCAATGGCGCCAAGGAAAGAGGCCTTCGCGCATCCGATGTCGACGGGCAGGACGACTATGAGCGCAGAATGGTCGAATTGTATGGGATGTATGAAGAGCAGTGTCAGCGTGAAGGGGTAGTTGATTTTGCGGAGTTGCTGCTTCGGAGCTGTGAGCTTCTGGAAAGAAACCAGACGTTGCGGGAACATTATCAGGAACGTTTCAGGCATATTCTGGTCGATGAATTTCAGGATACGAACGATCTCCAGTACAAATGGCTGAAACTTCTGGCTGGTGATCGTACGGCCGTTTTCGCGGTCGGTGATGATGACCAGAGTATTTATGCGTTTCGGGGGGCCAATGTCGGCAATATGCTTTCATTCCAGCATGATTTCCAGGTCAATAACCTGATCAGGCTGGAACGGAATTATCGTTCATATGGCAATATCCTAGATGCGGCCAATACGCTGATTGCGCACAATACCCATCGTCTCGGCAAGAATCTTCATACCGATGCCGGAGATGGCGAACCGATCCGTGTATGTGAGTCCCCTTCCGATCTGAATGAGGTCCAATGGATTCTGGATGAAGTCGGTCATTTGATACATGACGGAATTTCCCGAAGTGAAATCGCTGTCCTGTACCGCTCCAATGCGCAGTCAAGGGTTATCGAGCACGGTCTTTTCAGTGCGGGAATTCCCTACCGTGTGTATGGCGGTTTGCGTTTTTTTGAACGGGCTGAAATCAAGCACGCTATCGCCTATCTTCAGTTAATTGACAATCCCGACAACAATGCGGCTTTTCTGAGGGTGGTCAATTTCCCGGCACGGGGAATCGGTGCAAGAACAATCGAGTCGTTGCAGGAAATGTCCCGTTTGCATGATGTATCGTTGTATGCCGCTATTCCTTATATTTCGGGAAAAGGTGGAACGGCGTTGGCTTCGTTTGTCCGAATTATCCAGGGTATCCGTTCCGAAGTAAAAAATATGGATTTGCCAGCGCTCATACAAACGGTTCTGGACAAAAGCGGCCTTCTTATGTATTACCAGAAGGAAAAGGACGGTACTGACCGTGTTGAAAATCTGGGGCAACTGGTTTCCGCTGCCACCCAGTTTTTATCGGAAGAAGGTTTCTCGCTGGATGCTCCCGCTCTTGTGGTTGAACAGGCTCATGCACAGCAAACGGTTGATAATCCGCTACTGACAGTCGATCGTGTCATTGAGGCGGATGTTCCGCTGACCATGATTATGTCGCCACTTGCCGCTTTTTTGACACACGCCTCTCTCGAAGCGGGGGAGAACCAGGCTGACGAAGGACAGGATGCCCTCCAGTTGATGACGGTTCACTCTGCCAAAGGACTTGAATTCGATGCCGTTTTCATTACCGGTCTGGAAGAAGGTCTTTTTCCACATGAAAACAGCGTGAAGGAAAATGGCGGACTCGAAGAAGAGCGGCGCCTGATGTATGTTGCCATTACCCGGGCCAGAAAACGGCTTTATCTGAGTTATGCGCAGACACGGATGTTGCATGGACATATGCGTTATAACATTTCTTCCCGGTTTTTGAGTGAATTGCCTGAAGAAAACCTGAAATGGCTGGCTCCCAGAAAACAGTCTGTCTATTCCGGTATCCGGAAAGAGCCTGTTGCGCAATTTGGCCAGCCTGCTGTTTCCGATAAACCGTTTTCCGGTTCTTTTGGCAAAAGCAGCGAGTGGCAGATCGGTCAGGCGGTGATCCACAAAAAATTCGGGGAAGGCGTCATCGTCAGTCTGGAAGGCGAGAGAGCGAATATTCGTGCCCGTATCAATTTCGGCCGATTCGGCATGAAACTGCTGGATCTCGGTATAGCCAAACTGGAACGCGTTTCCTGAATCAGGAAGAAAACAGTTCTTCCGATGTAACGGTTGCCGTTCCGAGTTTGCCCACAACGATGCCAGCGGCACGGTTGGCAATCCGGACTGCTTCAGCGACAGGTTTGCCGTTTCCGATCATTGTGGCCAGTGTCGCGATAACGGTGTCTCCCGCACCGGATACATCGAAGACCTCGCGTGCGACCGTCGGTATGTGCAAAACTTCTGTTGCGCCATATAAAGACATGCCTTCTTCAGAACGTGTCAGCAACAGATATTCCAGATCAAGCGACTCGCGCAGATTCTGGGCTTTGACGGTCAGCTCGGATTCGTCCTTCCAGCTGCCGACGACCTGTCGCAATTCGGACTTGTTGGGAGTTAAAATCGTTGCACCGCGATATTTGGAAAAATCTTCTCCCTTGGGATCGATCAGTGTCATTTTGCCTGTCTTTTTCGCACCGGCAATCATGCTGGAGACCTGATCAAGAGCTCCTTTTCCGTAGTCGGACAGTACGATGATGTCATGTGTCTGCAAGAGAGTCTTGTATTTTTGCAGTTTGTCTTCCAGTACATCACGGGTCGGTTTTTTTTCGAAATCAAGTCGCAACAGTTGCTGTTGTCTTCCGATTACCCGTAACTTGACCGTCGTGGAGATTCCGGGAGCCGAATGAAGATAGGGGGTGATGCCTGACTGGGAGAGCAGCTTTTCGACGGCAGTACCTGCCTCGTCTTTTCCGACAATGCCCAAAAGACTGCAGACCGCTCCCAGTGCGGCGACATTGCGTGCGACATTGGCCGCACCTCCGAGCCGTTCCTCGTTTTTTCCTATTAGAACGACCGGAACCGGAGCTTCCGGGGATATCCGGTTGACGTCGCCGAACCAGTAACGGTCCAGCATGATGTCGCCAACTATCAATATGCGTGTTTTGAGCAAAGAGTTCATGTTCATGATCAGTTTTTTCCGGCATATGAAACAGTACCGTTACTAAAAGTCCGGACGGCTATGAGGACAGTTTCATTTCTTCGACCCGTTTCGGCGGGTATGTTTCCCATTGGTGGCAACCGGGACATTGCCAGTAGAATTGCCGTGCCTCGAAACCGCAGTGGCTGCATTGATAGCGGGACAGCCGGGAAGCATATCGCTGTACAAGGTTACGGACGAAAGACAGATCTTCGCGGATCTCCGGAGGGACCACCAGCAATTGCGCCTCAAGCAGTTTGTCCAGTCCGAGCAGTGTCGGTGTTCTTCTCAGTTCATCATGCACCAGTGTATTGGCGGCTTCCACGCCTTCCTGTTTCAGTACGGCTTTGAAAAGTACCTCGAGCAAATCGATGGAAGCTGTTTCGGACAGATAGGATTTCAGAAGACTGATGCCTTCCTGGGGACGTCCAACAGACTGGAATCCTTCCATAAGGCGTTGGGCAACCAGAACAGTGTGCGATATGCTCTGTTTCTCCACACGACGCCAGGTCGCAAGTGCTTCTTCAGGTTTACCGAGTGCAACCAGAGCGTCCCCCGTCAGTATTGTGGCGCGCACACTCATTCTGTCTGTCGAAAGTGCGGTTTCAAGCAACGGAAGCGCTTTTTCCGGATGTGTATTGACGAGTTCGTCTTCGGCCAGTTCGCAATAGAACTGGGCAATTTGCTTGTTGCGGTTTCCTGTCCCGGAATTTTGCAGGGCCTTGGCCGCGTCAATGGCCTGTACCCATTCTTTTTCGCGCTGGAAAATTTCCAGAAGGGCGCGGCGTGCCTGTATGGAATAGGCGGTTTCGGTCAGTTCCTGAAAAACCTCTTCGGCTCTGTCGAGAAGTCCGGCCTTCAGAAAATCCTGTCCGAGTTCGTATTGGGCCTGCATCCGCTGTTCGGGTGGAAGATCGGGGCGGAGCAAAAGGTTCTGGTGCATACGGATGGCACGTTCCGTTTCTCCGCGACGTCTGAAAAGGTTGCCCAGTGCAAAATGCAGGTCGGCTGTTTCCGGATCCAGTCTGACAATTTCAATAAACGCATCGATGGCCTTGTCGGGCTGTTCATTCAGAAGAAAGTTCAGTCCCTTGAAATATCCTTTTGGAAGACTGCGTGATTCGGATAGCAATTGTTTGATATCAATACGCGCCGCTATCCAGCCAAGTCCGAAAAAGATCGGAATACTTAACAGCCACCAGATTTCGAATTCCATACAGTGTCTAAAATAAAAAAACTATTCGGTTTTGGTGCCAGAAACAGTACTGGCTGAAGACGTTTCGTTCGTTTTCACGTGCGTTTCCTGAGCCTGTTCCAGTTCGGTGATTCTTTTTCGCTGTTTTGCCAGTTCCCGTTGACGGCGGAAAACCACAGGAATCATCGTCATCAAACCGAGAAAAGCTCCTGCAACGAAGAAGCAGAGTACGATCAGAACAAGCGGACCTCGCAACTCGTATCCCCAGAAGAAGTATAAAGCGGTTTCCTGGGTATTTTTCAGCGCGAGTACGAAAAAGAATATAAAAAGAACCAGTGTGATTATACGGGACAACCACTTCATGATTCAGCCCTTGTAACGGATATCATGTGTCGTATTTTCAGATGAAAAATATGATTGTACGTGAAAAAGGGCATCCGAAGATGCCCTTTTGGGTTGAGAAAGCTTAATCGAAACAAGCGAAATCAGTCCGTTTTTGCCGCTGAGTCGACTCTCTGACGCAATTCCTTGCCGGGCTTGAAGTGGGGTACCCGTTTCTCTTCGACCATCACTTTTTCGCCGGAGCGTGGATTGCGTCCGACCCTGGGCGGCCGGACACTCAATGCAAAACTGCCAAAACCGCGAATTTCGATGCGTTGACCTTCCGCCAGAGCGTCAGCCATGGCATCCAGTATGGTTTTTACTGTCAGTTCGGCATCTTTGGCCAGCAACTGCGGATAGCTGTTTGCCAAAGAAACGATCAATTCGGATTTTGTCATCTCGCACTCATGATTATTGCTTGTTGTCGAACTTGGCTTTTAACAGCGCTCCAAGGCTGGTCATGCCGGAAGCCGCGCTGGAATCATTCTGGATTTTCTGCATGGCTTCCTGGGTTTCCATCTGGTCTTTCGCCTTGATTGACAGCTGTAGCGTGCGGGACTTGCGATCGATATTGATGATCATGACTTCAATCTGATCCCCGACTTTCAGATGGGAACCGGCATCTTCCACGCGGTCTCTTGAAATTTCGGAGGCACGCAGATAACCTTCCACATCATCGTTGAGCTGGATGACAGCACCTTTAGGTTCGACAGATTTGACAGTACCGGATACGACACTGCCCTTGTCGTTCATGGCAATGTAATTGTTGAACGGATCACCTTCAAGCTGCTTGACGCCCAGAGAGACACGTTCACGTTCGACGTCGATAGCCAGAACGACAGCTTCCAGTTCGTCACCTTTCTTGAAGTTGTGAACGGCGGTTTCTCCCGGTTCTGTCCAGGAAAGATCGGAAAGGTGAACCAGACCGTCGATGTTGCCCGGCAGACCGATAAATACACCAAAATCGGTAATAGACTTGATGGCTCCACTGACTTTATCGCCTTTTTTGTGGGTTTCCGCAAATTCTTCCCATGGATTCGGTTTGCATTGCTTCATGCCCAGACTGATACGACGGCGTTCCTCATCGATTTCCAGAACCATGACTTCAACTTCGTCACCCAGTTTGACGACCTTGTTCGGAGCGACATTCTTGTTTGTCCAGTCCATTTCGGAAACGTGAACCAGGCCTTCGATACCCTGTTCGACTTCAACGAAAGCACCGTAATCGGTCAGGTTGGTCACTTTGCCGAACAGACGGGTGCCTTGCGGGTAACGGCGGGAAAGACCGGTCCACGGATCGTCTCCAAGCTGTTTGACGCCGAGTGAAACCCGATTTTTTTCCTGATCGTATTTCAGGACCTTGGCAGTGATTTCCTGTCCGACCGTCAACATTTCGGATGGATGACGGACACGACGCCATGCCAGGTCGGTGATGTGCAACAGACCATCGATACCCCCCAGGTCGATGAAGGCACCGTAATCGGTAATATTCTTGACAACGCCGTTGACGATGGTTCCTTCTTTCAGGGTTTCCATCAGTTTCTGGCGTTCTTCTCCCATGGATGCTTCGACAACCGCACGGCGGGAGAGCACGACATTGTTGCGCTTGCGATCCAGCTTGATGACCTTGAATTCCAGCGTTTTGCCTTCATAAGGCGTGGTGTCCTTGACAGGACGGGTATCGACCAGGGAGCCTGGCAGGAAAGCGCGGATACCGTTGGTCAGAACGGTCAGGCCGCCCTTGACTTTTCCGTTGACGGTACCGGTAACGATTTCACCCGATTCCATGGCTTTTTCAAGAGCCAGCCAGGAAGCAAGCCGTTTGGCTTTGTCACGTGAAAGGATTGTGTCGCCGTAACCGTTCTCGAGCGATTCGATAGCGACGGAAACATAGTCGCCGACATTGACTTCCAGTTCACCGACGTCGTTTTTGAATTCGTCGATCGGAATGAACGATTCGGATTTCAATCCGGCGTTGACAACAACGAAGTTGTGGTCGATACGGACGACTTCGGCGGAAATGACTTCGCCGGAACGCATGTCGTGACGTGCAAGTGATTCTTCAAATAAAGCGGCAAAACTTTCCAATCCGGAATCTTGGGTGGGTGCAACAGTAGGCATATATTAATTGTGAAAAACCGGTCGATCTCAGGGAGAAAAAACCGGGTTAGGTTTTATAAACACCCGAAAAGGCCTTGCACCTTGACGGGGCCGAAAAAGGCCATCATGACCTCAACTGCATTTACTGCTTTTCCGAGCGAACAGGCTTAAAACGCGCTTAACGGTTTCATCGATATCCAGAGAGGATGTATCGAGCGTTATGGCATCTTCCGCAGGGACAAGTGGCGCTTCCTTGCGACAGGAGTCCCTTCGGTCCCGTTCAATCAAATCATTTCGGAGACTGTCAATGTTAGCAGGAATTCCTTTTTCTAACAACTGCTTATATCGTCTTTCCGCACGGACGTCCACGCTGGCCGTCAGAAAAATCTTGAGATCAGCCTCAGGGAAAATAATCGTGCCCATATCGCGGCCGTCGGCAACCAGACCGGGTGCTTTTTTGAAACCGGTTTGGCGATCGATCAGGGCCCGTCTGACCTTGGGGGAGGCGGCGATGACGGATGCCGTATTGCCGACTTCTTCTGTACGGATTGCTTCAGTAACATCCTCAGAGCCGAGGAAGATCCTTTTTTTTCGAAACGGCAGGGCAAATTGCCTGCAATCGAAGCGATTTGATCGATATCATCCGGATTTATGCCCGAGCGCATTACAGACAAGGCTGTCAGACGATACAATGCACCGGAGTCGAGATAATGAAAATGCAGTTTTTCGGCAACGATTTGTGCAACAGTCCCTTTTCCGGAGGCAGTCGGGCCATCAATGGTGATAATGGAAGCGTTCATGGATGAGTTTGACACGGACATGTTTTACAGGTGAAATGAAAATTCCATTTTCCGGACTCGTGGATAACGATATTTATTCGGATTGAACAAAATATTTCTGAAAATTATCCGTGCAGAGTTAGAATCTGGGGTAAAAATGGTACACAAGAGAATATCATTGTGCAACCAGTCATTTTTGCCGGTTTTGCAACCTTAATTTCCACTGCGACATTTGAAAATGATTTCAGAATTTGATTTATTGTCGGAAAAAATCAGCCAGCTGGCCAGCCTGACTCATGCGTTGAGAAGGGAAAATGCCGAATTGAGATTGAAGAATACGGAACTCAGGCAGGAAAACCGGCAACTGACAGAACGAATGGAGAGCGCCCATCAGCGGGTTTCTTCACTGATAGAGACATTGCCGGTAGCAGATCAAGGCGGGGAGATGGACAAATGATACAGATCAATGTGACGATCATGGGACAATCCTATCGTCTGGCCTGCCATGAGGATGAGGAAAAGAAACTGAGGGAAGCGGTAGCCTATCTTGACGGCAAAATGTGTGCCATTCGGGATGCCGGGAAAATAAAAGGAAATGACAGGATTGCCGTTATGGCTTCGCTGGCGATTGCCGCGGAATTGTTGTCGACGAAATCTCCCAGCGGTCCGTTGTCCGAAATGACCATGTCGGAGATCAAACAGAAAATGGAGGCCATGAACAATGTGCTGGATCAGGCGCTCCTTCCACAGGAAGATCTTTTCTGACACGGTGCAAATTTTCAGGCCAAAGCAGTTGACAGAAGTTCTTATTCAGGTAGACTGAAAATACCCTGCGGTGTTCGTGATTGTCATATATTCTTTGAACCATTTCTGAGCACAGGTTGCGGAATTTTGTCGGGTGGGCGTGCGCGTCGCTCGTTCGATGAACCCGAAATCCGGCTTACCGTGACCACCTTGAACCTTTGGTTCAAGATGCCGACATAGCGGCACAGGCGGGGCTCTCGTTTCCGTCGGCTGCATATCCCGTGCGGCCGTTTTTCTGGCACAAGTCTCTTTTAATATCCCCTCTCCGGATTGACTTGCGAGGTGAGTTTTTCTCCTTTTTCCAAGGCATGGATGAAGTTGGCGACCTGTCTGACGGTTTCGTGACAGAACGTCAGTGCAGCGATGTGAGGGGTGATCGTGATACCGGCGTGATTCCAGAACGGATGGTCTGGCGGGAGTGGCTCCTGTCCTGTAACGTCCAGCGTCGCAGCGCGGATCAGACCGGTTCGCATCGCTTCCAGCAGATCGTTCTCGACAAGATGCTTGCCCCGTCCTGCATTGATCAGATAAGCGCCATGCCCAAGGTGGCGGAAGTTGTCCAGACAGAGTATGCCTTCCGTTTCGGCGGTCAGTGGCAAAACGCAGACCAGAATGCGGACATTATCCAGGAATGCCTGCATTTGTTGTTTGCCTGCGTAACAGGCGATGCCGGGGATGTTTTTTATGTGGCGGCTCCAGCCACGGAGTGGAAAACCGAATGGCATGAGTGCCTTCGCCACAGCGGTCCCCATAATGCCCATGCCCATGATGCCGATCGTGAAATCTTCCCGCTTGTACGGGGTCAGCATTTCCCATATACGGTTTCCGGCCTGTTTTTCGTATTCGTCAAAACGGCGATAGTAGCGAAGGACAGCATGAGTGACATATTCGGCCATCTGAATCGCCATTCCGGCATCTTCGAGTCTGAAGATAGGGACATTTATATCAATCGCATGGCTCATGGCCAGCAGGGAATCGACCCCGGCAGCGAGATTGAATATCGCTTTCAATCCGGTTCTGTTCTGGAACAATGATGCCGGCGGATTCCAGACCAGTGCGTAATCCGCCGGAGCATTGTCACCCGGTTGCCACAAACGGATCTCGGCCTCAGGCAGGGCCGTTTTCAGTGACGGCAGCCATTCAGCCGGATTTTCTCCTTCGTTATAGTACAGAATGCGCATGGTCATGTTCTTCTATGCCAGGCATTCTCGCCTTCACTTCAGTCGATTCGTGAGTTTTCAGTCCCAGTTTGGCCAGCAGGGCACGGTCTTCATTGGCTTCGGAATTATCCGTGGTAAGCAGTTTTTCGCCATAAAAAATCGAATTCGCACCGGCCAGGAAACACAGTGTCTGAATGGCTTCCCCCAGTTCGTGACGGCCCGCTGACATGCGGACTCTGGCTTCAGGCATGACGATTCTTGTCACGGCGATCGTTCTGACGAATTCGAGCGGATCAAGAGGTTTGACATTGAACAGGGGGGTTCCCTCGATGGGAACAAGATGATTGATCGGTACGGCTTCCGGGTATGGATTCAGGTTGGCGAGCTGGGAAATCAGTTCGGCGCGTTGTTGCCGTGATTCACCCATTCCGATGATACCGCCACAACAGACCTTGATGCCCGCCTTGCGGACACGGCCGAGCGTATCCAGCCTGTCCTGATAGGTTCTTGTCGAAATAATGTTGGCGTAATGGCTCGGAGCCGTATCCAGATTGTGATTGTAATAATCGAGACCGGCTTCTTTCAGCTTTTGGGCCTGTTCTTCTTTCAGCATGCCGAGCGTCATGCAGGTTTCAAGTCCAAGTGCCTTGACCGCCCGGACGATTTTGAGATATTTCTCGAAGTCACGGTCGTTGGGTGAACGACCGGAGGCTCCCATGCAGAATCGTGTGGCGCCGTTGTCTTTTGCTTTTTGTGCGGCGGCGAGAACGGTTTCCAGATCAAGCATTTTGCTGGGCGTGACATCCGTGTGGTGGTGTATGGATTGGGAACAGTATCCGCAATCTTCCGTGCATGCACCTGTTTTCAGGGATATCAGTGTGGCCAGTTCAACATCGCCGTCCGGAAAATGGGCACGATGGATTTCCTGGGCGCGGAACATCAGTTCGTGAAAAGGAAGATCGTAAAGAGCGAGAATATCTTTCACGGGCCATGTCTCGGGTTCTGGAATAGCGGTTGTTTCTGTACGGCGGTAAAAAGTAATGGGTTGTGACATGAAGTTGATCTTTCAATACATCGGTTTTATAACGGCCAGTCTGGCAGGTTGTTCAGGCTCAGATAAGCGTCTGTTTGTGAAAATGATTCAAGATAGGGAACTGTTCCCAGTCTCGGGGCATTCAGCCATGACTCGAGTGTCCGGATGTTTTCATCTGCGAAAGGCATTCTGGGGTCCGTCCGGTTGGCTATCCACCCGGCCAGTTTCAGGCCTCTGGCATGAATGGCCTCGACAGTCAGCAAGGCATGATTGATGCAGCCGAGTTTAAGACCGACAACCATAATGACAGGAAGATTCAATTGTACAGCGAGATCGGCACTTGAAGTATTCTCGGTAAAGGGAACACAAAAACCTCCGACGCCCTCGACGATAACGGCATCGGCCTGATGGCTGATTTCGCGGTAGCAGGACAGAATGTGCTGAAGGTCGATAACACGTTTGTCCAGCGCGGCAGACAAATTGGGGGCGATCGGCGTATTCAGGAGAAAGGGAGCGACAAGTGAAACGGGCAGATCCATGTTGGATGCTTTCATCAAGGCATCCACATCGTCGTTATGCCATATTCCGTCAAGCTGTGTCGCTCCTGCCGCGACAGGTTTCATGGCAGCGACCTTCAATCCCTTTTTGGCCAAATTCCGGACAAGTGCGCAGGACAGGGTTGTTTTTCCGATTTCCGTATCGGTGCCTGTAACGAAATAGGCTATCGGATTCATGCCTGTATGACCTCGTTGAATACGGTGATCGTTTTTTCGGTCAGCTGTTCGATGTCGGTATCATTCAGAATATATGGTGGCATCAGATAAACCGTATTGCCGATCGGACGCATCAGCAATTCGTGTTTGAGCGCTGTTTCAAAGAAACGTCGTGGAAAGGTGGCCTGTTTTTCCGGTGTCATCACGGCATCGAATGCCCAGATCATGCCGCGATTGCGGAAGTGCCGGACACAAGAATGCTGTTTCAGCGATTCGAGCGCAAGGTTTATCTTGCCGGAAATGATCCGGTTCTGGTTGATAACGTCGTGGAGCCGGAAAAGCTCGAGGCTTGCCAGTGCCGCGCGACAGGCAAGCGGATTGCCGGTATAGGAATGGGAATGGAGAAAACCGCGCGCGATGTCCGTATCATAAAAGGCACTGTATATCCTGTCTGTCGTCATGACGAGAGATAATGGCAGATAACCTGCAGTGATGCCTTTGGACAGGCACAGCATATCCGGCCAGATGCCAGCCTGTTCACAGGCGAAAAAAGATCCCGTCCTGCCGAATCCGACCGCAATCTCGTCGGCGATCAGGTGAACCTTGTAACGGTCGCACAATTCACGGATACGTTTCAGATATTCCGGTGAATACATGACGAATCCTGCAGCGCATTGAACGAGTGGTTCGACAATGATCGCGGCGATCCGGTCCGCTTTTTCCTGCAATAATGCCTCCAGCCGATTTGCCGCCTGCATGGCAATGTCATTGGCAGACTGCCCTTCTTTCGCCTTTCTGCCGTCCGGTGATTCGACCGTGTGCGAATTCCGGATCAACGGGGCATACGAATCCTTGAAAAGAGTGACATCCGTAACGGACAAGGCACCGATCGTTTCGCCATGATAACTGTTTTCCAGGCAAACGAATTCCTGTTTTTCCGGCACTCCGCAGTTTTTCCAGTAATGAAAGCTCATTTTGAGCGCGATTTCGACAGCGGATGCGCCATCCGACGCATAGAAGCAATGGCCCAGTGCATGACCGGTCAAGGCAGACAGTTTTTCAGAAAGCTCGACGACCGGTTCATGTGTACAACCGGCCAGCATGGCGTGTTCGAGCGTATCGAGCTGATCTTTTACCGCTTTGCTGATAAAAGGATTTCCATGTCCAAACAAATTGGTCCACCAGGAACTGATCGCATCCAGATAACGGTTGCCGTCCTGGTCGTAAAGCCAGATACCCTTGCCGCTTTTCAACGCGATGAGCGGAAGCGTTTCATGATGTTGCATCTGGGTACATGGATGCCAGACGGTTCTCAGGCTTCGCTCAATCCAGCCGGAGGATCGGGAATGCAAATGTTTCACTTGAAGTTTGTTTGTCATGTAGGGTTAAAAAAAAGTACCGTCGAAATAGTACCATTGTTCATTCTTTTTTATGAAACGGCTGATTTCATGCAGTTTCTGCATGCGTCCGTTTTGCTTATAGCTGGCAATGAATTCGACGACAGCCCTGTTTTCATGTTCCTGGTGCCGGATGATTTTCAGACCCAACCATTTGACCGGTGAATTTTTTTCGATGATGGTACCGGATGGGCGGTTTTCATTGACCCACGTTTCACGGAGATAGGGTTCATTTTCCGTGACATAGGCACTGTAACGGGAACGCATGAGCGACAGGGCGTCTTTTGCCGTGGCGTCACCCGTCAGATAGGGTTTGCAGCAATCTTCGAACGACGGATTGCCACATGGGCATCCCGTCTGAACGAAGTCTCTCTTTTTTGACATGTCGGTTTATCTTATTCCGCAAAATTCGAAATCGACTTCCGGCTGTTTGCCCGAAACGATATCTGCAATCGCACGACCGGAACCGCATCCCATTGTCCATCCCAGTGTGCCGTGTCCGGTATTCAGGAAAAGGTTGCCGTATTTCGTTTTTCCAATATAAGGAATATTGGAAGGCGTCATCGGACGCAGACCGGTCCAGAAATGGGGCTGGTCGTAATCGCAGGCGTCGGGGAACAGTTCCGAAGTACGGCGGATCAATGCCTGGCAGCGTGCCTCGTTGAGCTGGCGACCATAACTGTTCATTTCTGCCGTCCCGCCGACACGCAGGCGGTTGCCCAACCGCGAAAAGACGAGTTTGTAGCCGGCATCGATCAATGAAACGTACGGTGCCTTGTCCGGATCCTTGACAGGAAAGGTCGCGGAATATCCCTTGGCCGGATAGATCATCAGGTGAATATCGAGCGGTTTTAGAAACGGTGCGGAAAAACTGCCCAGCGAGATGACGAACGCATCCGCCTTGAGAACCTCGAATTCTCCCGTTGGCGTAATCGTTTCCACCGCGGCAATCCGGCATGCCGGGCCGCTTCCTTCTGTCAGAAGCCGGGTGGCGGTCGTGTTGAAGCGAAAATCGACTCCTTGCTCCTTGGCTTTTTCTGACAGGGCGATCGTAAACTCACGGGAATCGCCATGTTCATCGTCAGGAGTAAAATCGCCGCCGACCAGTTTGTCCCTGACTGGCGAGAGAGCCGGTTCAATCTGGATGACTTCGTCCGGCGTGATCGTATTTCGCGGACACCCCAGCGACGTCATCAGTTTCGCCCCTGCCTTGGAAGATTCATAATCGGCCTTGTCGGTGTAAAAGTGCATGATGCCGCGACTCAGATGGGTATATTCGATACCGGCTTCTTCCCGCAGTGCCCGTAGCGTTCTCTTGCTGAAATCGGACATGGCGACACATTGCCGTGTATTGTGTGCGGTCCGTTTGGGAGTACATTCGAGCAGAAAACGTGCTCCCCATTCCCATTGGAGCTGTTCTGCACGGAAACGGTAGAGCAGAGGTGCATCATCCTTGCCAAGCCATTTCAGGATTTTCGATGGCGCGGACGGGTTGGCCCAGGGTTCGGAATGGGATACGGAAATCTGGGAACCGTTCCCGAATGTTGTTTCCTGTGCCGCTCCCGGACGGCGCTCGATGACAGTGACATCATGTCCTGCCTGACGCAGAAACCAGGCAGCTGCCGTACCCGTTATACCTGATCCTAATACGATGACTTTCACAATTTGCCTCTTCGTTTATCTGTTTGGAACCCGATCAGTGCCGGTCCCGTTTTTTCCCGTTATTTTAAGATGATTGCTTTCGGAAAAAAATTCTTTTTGTCTCAGTCTGTGAAGTTCATCTGTAACGGTGTGTGTCACAACGACGTCCAGTGTACTTTGCAGATCTTTTTTGATTTCGGAAACCAGAGCGCCAGTCATATTCTGGATACTGGCAGCCAGATTCTGCTGGATGATTTCCTCAAGGACGAACTGGATGCGTTCCTCGACCCGTTGCAGAATTCTTTCCGACAGGCGTTGTTCGAGCTCGTTCCAGGCTTTTTCGTTTTGCGTCGCGTCAGCCAGATCGGGAAGTGTCGGCAGAATTTCCGTCAGTACGGGATAATTATCCGTTTCATCAGGATTTATGCCGGTGTCCTGATTTTCATGGACGCGTTTTTCCGCGTTGTTTTCAAAACTGATTCGGGATGTATTATTCATTATTTGGCAATTTCGTGATGTAGCGTATATCCGCGTTCCCTGTAATGGACATATCGCTGGCGTCCGGCACTGGTATCAGTCGGGTCGGTGGAAACCAGTTCTATGAGGCGTTCGAATCGTGCGTAGCATTCCGGTATGGTTTGCGAAAGATTGACCAGAATGTCGTAGTGCGGCATTTCGCCACGATCGTCCGGTGTCAGAATGACCGGTGAACGAAAAGCCTGGCGGTCGCCTATCATGGCATGAGGCAGGAAGTCCGAATCCGAAAATGTCCAGAGTGCCTCATCAAGCCTGTTTAGCAGATTTCTGTCCGTAGACAGCAGTACGATCCTGCTCCCGGGCGCATTGGCAAATGCTTTCCGTACCCAGCGGCAGGTATAGTTGATCTTGTCTGCAATGTGAGTACGGAATTCTATTTTGGTCATGGAAAATACCGGCCTGAAAAAGGAAAAACGCATCAATTGACCCGGAAGTCTACCGGGTCAATTATGAAGCGTTTTCACTGGATAAGTAAAGATGTTATGCGGCCAGTCCGTTATGGCGGAGCAGGGCGTCAATTGTCGGTTGGCGGCCTCTGAATGCGGTAAACGATTCGATGGCGGGGCGGGAACCGCCTACCGACAGGATTTCTTCGAGCAGGCGTGCTCCCATAGCCGGTGAAACCAGATCGTTGCCATCCGCAAGCGATTCCTCGAAAGCGCTGTAAACATCGGCTGACAGAACTTCCGCCCACTTGTAGCTGTAATAGCCTGCAGCGTACCCGCCGGCGAAAATGTGACTGAACGATTGCAGAAAGCGATTGAATGCAGGTGGAATGACGACAGCGTATTTCCGGCGTATTTCATCCAGTACATCCTGTGCGGTTTTCTGTCCGTCCGGATCATAGTCGTAATGCAGGTGCATATCCGCCAGTGAAAATTCAACCTGCCGCAACATTTGCAGTCCGGATTGATAGTTTTTTGCTGCCAGCATCTTGTCGAACAGTTCTTTCGGTAAAGGTTCCTTCGTATCGATATGCGAAGTCATGTGACGGACGACATCCCATTCCCAGCAGAAATTTTCCATGAACTGGGATGGCATTTCCACCGCATCCCATTCCACACCGGAAATTCCGGATACCCCCAGTTCGTCCACTTTTGTCAGAAGATGATGCAAACCGTGACCGAACTCGTGGTAAAGCGTCATGACTTCATCGTGTGTGAACAGGGCCGGTTGCCGTTTGCCGTCCTTTTCCAGCGGGGATGAAAAATTGCACGTCAGATAGGCGACGGGTGTCTGGAGTCCGTTAGCCGTCATGCGACGGCTACGGGCGTCATCCATCCAGGCACCACCCCGTTTGCCGGGACGTGCATACAGATCCATGTAAAACTGACCGATCAGTTTGCCGGCTTTTTCGATCCGGAAAAATTTGACATCTTTGTGCCATACCGGAGCGGTATCCGGAAGGATGGATACCGAATAGAGCGTCTGGACCAGTCTGAACAGGCCTTCCAGTACATTCGGTTCGGGAAAATACTGTCTGACTTCCTGTTCGGAGAATGCATAGCGTTTCTGGCGAAGTTTTTCGGAAACATAAGCCATGTCCCATGCCTGCAGATCATCAATGCCCAGTTCGTCCTTTCCAAAGCGTTTCAGCTCCGCCAGATCCTTTTCTGCATAGGGCCTTGCTCTTTCGGCGAGATCTTCCAGAAAGGCGATCACTTCGTCCGGAGTACGTGCCATTTTGGGAACCAGGGATACTTCGGCGAAGTTGGAATAGCCAAGCAGCAGCGCTTCTTCCTTTCTCAGGCGTAACAGTTCGTTGATGTTGCCAGTGTTGTCCCATTCGGGGTTCGTGCCGAGTTCGGAGGCGCGTGTCGCATTGGCACGGTACATTTTCTCGCGAATGGCCCGGTTGTCCGCGTATTGCATGACGGGATAAAAGGACGGAAAGTGCAGAGTGAATTTGTAACCGGTCTTGTTATCGGCTCTGGCAGCTGCCTGTGCCGCATGCAGGATGTCTTCAGGCAATCCGGACAATTCGGAGACATTTTTGATGAGCAGTTCGAAATCATTGGTGGCGTCCAGAACGTTTTCCGAGAAACGGGTCGAAAGAGACGCGGTTTTTTCCTGGATTTCGGCAAAACGTTTCTTTTTGTCTTCCGGCAATTCGGCACCTCCCAGACGGAAATCGCGCAGTGTATTTTCGATCACCCGTTGACGGGACGGACTCAGGGAATCAAAAGAGGAAGCGTTCCGTAGGGTTTTGTATTTTTTAAACAGAGCCAGATTTTGTGAAAGCGATGTCCAGAATTCAGTGATTCTGGGAATGTTTTCGTTATATGCCGCACGCAATTCAGGGGTGTCGACGACAGCGCTTAAATGACCGACGATTCCCCAGGCACGGCTGAGCTGTTCGGTACAGTCGTCCAGCGGGGTGACGAAGTTGTCCCAGGTGATATCGGTCATGGGCGCTTCCAGTCCGGCGACCACCGTTTTGCAACGGTTCAGGAGCGTTTCGATTGCCGGAGTGACATGTTCCGGACGAATTTCATCGAAACGTGGAAGGCCGTCGAAATTCAATAACGGATTGGACATCGAATACTCCTTTCAGGTCATGTCGGGTCATATGAAAAAGGTACGCCTTTTGCGTACCTTTTTTGCTGTTTGAATAGTTACTGTTTTTGTTTGCTTTGCAGTTTCTTTTCCGCCGCTTCGATGGCATTGGATAGCAGCATGGTGATGGTCATCGGCCCAACTCCGCCTGGTACCGGTGTAATGTAGCCTGCCACTTCCTTGACATTGGGGAAATCGACATCGCTCCAGAGTTTGCCGTTTTCATCGCGTTCAACACCCACGTCGATCACGACGGCTCCCGGCTTGACCATATCGGCCTTGATAATGTTGCGCTGGCCGGTCGCGGCGATCAGGATGTCGGCCAGCCGGGTGTGATATCCCAGATCGCGGGTCTTGGAATTGCAGATCGTGATCGTGGCGCCGGCCTGCAACAGGAGCATGGACATCGGTTTCCCGACAATGTTGGAAGCACCGACGATGACGGCATGCGCACCACGAACCGGATAATTGATGGATTCCAGCATTTTCATGACGCCGTGCGGGGTGCATGGCTTGATTCTCGGTTGCCCCGTCATCAGAAGTCCGGTATTGACCACACTGAAACAGTCCATGTCTTTTTCGGGGTCAATAGCCTCGATTACCTTGCGTGGATCGATATGATCGGGCAAAGGTAACTGGACCAGGATGCCATGAACCGTCGGATCCTGGTTCAGGACACGGATGCGCTCCAGCAATTCGGCTTCGGTGAAGCTGGCATCGTATTTTTCGAGAATGGAACGGATTCCGTTTGCCTTGCAGGCACGTTCCTTGTTCAGCACATAAACCATGGAAGCCGGACTGTCGCCGACCAGGATAACGGCCAGTCCCGGAGTTTCTCCTGCAGCTGTCAGTTTGGCTGCACGTTCGGCGATATCCTTGCGGATTTCCTTGGCCAGCTCATTTCCGTTGATAATTTGGGCAGTCATTTTGTTTGATGAATAAAAAAACCGTTAAAAAAACATTATACGATGATATCTCTTGTCCGTTTTTCGCGCTTGATGGCAAGTAAACCCTATAAGCTACACGAAAAAAAGGTTTTTATGAAGAGGCAACCGGCTTTTTGTATGAACAATGATGTAAGCGGTCACTTTTTCCATGCGATTTGACAGATATTGGGTCTGCTTATGGTTTATTATCTTTTTAAAAGCACGGTCTTTCGGATTTCTTGCCGTTATGCGGCCTATTGGGGAGGGGATTATGGCGAATCAGCAGGATGACGTTTTCATTCACTATCATGATCCGGACGAGCAGGAAACTGCAGAATGGCTTGACGCCTTTCATGCCGTCATCGAAAACGAGGGGCCGGAAAGAGCTCATTATCTGATGGAACGGATGGCGGATGTCGCTCGCCAGAAAGGCATCAATCTTCCGTTTTCCAGCAATACGGCCTACATCAATACGATACCTCCCGAGCAGGAACAGCATTCTCCCGGCAATATGGCCTATGAGGCGCGACTTCGTGCATGGATGCGCTGGAATGCCATGGCAATGGTTGTCCGGGCCAACAGGAATGGGGACAATCTGGGCGGTCATATCGCCTCGTTCACCTCTCTTGCCACCATGTTTGGCACGGGCTTTAACCATTTCTGGCGTGCTCCGACGGAGACCTTCGATGGTGATCTGGTCTATTTTCAGGGACATTCTTCTCCGGGCGTTTATGCCCGTGCCTTTATTGAAGGACGTTTGTCGGAAGAACAGCTGGAAAATTTCAGACGGGAGGTTCGCGGAAACGGACTTTCTTCCTATCCTCATCCGAAACTGATGCCCGATTTCTGGCAGTTTCCGACGGTATCGATGGGACTTGGTCCCATTATGGCGATTTATCAGGCCCGTTTTCTGAAATATCTTCAGGCACGCAAAATAGCAGACACGGCAGGTCGCAAGGTCTGGGTGTTCTGCGGCGACGGGGAGATGGACGAACCCGAGGCGAAGGGAGCGATCAGTCTGGCTTCCCGAGAATCGCTCGACAATCTGATCGTGGTCGTCAATTGCAATCTGCAACGTCTTGACGGACCGGTACGAGGGAACGGGAAAATCATTCAGGAACTTGAAGCGGATTTCAGGGGGGCTGGCTGGAACGTCATCAAAGTGATCTGGGGATCCGACTGGGATGAATTGCTTGCCCGGGACAAGGATAATGTCTTAAAGAAAGTCATGATGGAAACCGTTGATGGTGAATACCAGAGTTACAAGGCGAGAGACGGCGCTTATGTCCGCCGGCATTTTTTCGGAAAGGATCCCCGCCTTCTGAAAATGGTCGAAAGCCTGTCGGACGATCAGTTATGGCGACTGTCCCGTGGTGGACATGATCCCCGAAAAGTCTATGCGGCGTTTAAGGCAGCGCAGGATCATACCGGACAGCCGACGATTATCCTTTGCCAGACGGTCAAGGGGTATGGAATGGGGGATGCGGGTGAAGCGCTGAACATTGCCCATCAGGTCAAGAAACTGGACGACAGGACAATCCGGACATTGCGGGATCGGGCTGGTGTGCCGATACCGGATGACAGGCTGGATGAAATCCCTTTCTACAAGCCGCCTGAGGATGCTCCCGAAATGGTTTATCTCCGGCAGCGTCGTGAGGTATTGGGCGGTTATCTGCCGCATCGTCGTCAAAAGGCGGACGAGCGTTTGCCCGTTCCTCCTCTTTCCGCTTTTGCGCCATTGCTGGAACCGACACATCCGGGACGTTCGATCTCGACGACGCAGGCTTATGTCAGGGCACTTGGCATTTTGCTGAGAGCTCCCGAGATCGGCAGACGTATTGTCCCGATCATGGTGGATGAATCGAGGACTTTCGGAATGGAAGGGTTGTTTCGCCAGATCGGTATTTACAATCCGAAAGGACAGCTGTACGAACCGGTGGATTCCGGAGAAGTCATGTATTACCGTGAAGACAAATCGGGACAGATTCTGCAGGAAGGAATTACCGAGGCTGGAGGGATGTGTTCATGGATTGCCGCGGCAACGTCGTACTCGACGAGCAACCGAATCATGTTGCCTTTCTATACTTATTACTCCATGTTCGGCTTTCAGCGGACCGGCGATCTGATGTGGGCTGCAGCCGATATGATGGCCAGAGGATTTCTGATCGGGGCAACGGCAGGAAGGACAACCTTGAACGGAGAGGGATTGCAGCATGAGGATGGCCAGAACCATGTTTTTGCCGCGACGATACCGACTTGCAGACCGTATGATCCCGGGTTCGCTCATGAGATAGCTGTCATCATTCGGGAAGGCGTCCGCTGCATGGTGGAAGAACAGGAAGACGTTTTCTATTACATTTCCGTGATGAATGAGTCTTATCCCCAGCCGGGCCTGAAGCCGGGGCAGGAGAGCGGTATCCTAAAGGGCATGTATCTGTTACAGGAAGGCGACAGGGATTTGCCCCATCGCGTCCAGCTGCTCGGTTCCGGGACGATCACGCATGAAATGCTCTCGGCGGTCGATCTGTTGAAAGACGACTGGAATGTGGCGGCGGATATCTGGTCTGTCACGTCATTCACGATGGCTGCGCGGGAAGGAAATGATACGGAACGCTGGAATATGATGCATCCGGGCGAGGAACCGAGAATTCCTTACGTGACAGAATGCCTGAAAAATACTTCCGGACCGATCGTCGCATCGACGGATTATGTACGGCTTTTTGCTGAACAGATTCGTGCCTATATTCCGGAAGGACGACTGTATACAGTACTGGGAACAGATGGTTTCGGACGCTCGGATACCAGAGCCAATTTGCGACGCTTTTTTGAAATAGACAGGTATTACGTCACCCTTGCAGCGCTTGAAGCACTGGTGAAAACGGGAGAAATGCCGGCCGGGACTGTTTCGGACGCCATCGAAAAATACGGGATAGACCGGGAAAAACCCAATCCGGTCGACATGTAAGCCATTTCAGTGTCAGTTACGTCGGTGGATTCTGGGATATCGTGTTTTCAGGGGGTGGGTCGGAAAGGAGGCGGGAGATGAAAACGTTGGAAATCAGAGTGCCGGATATCGGGGATTTCAGGGATGTGGAAGTCATCGAATTGATGGTGAAAGAAGGGGAGAAGATTGCGAAGGACCAGTCACTGGTACTGGTGGAATCGGACAAGGCGAGCATGGAAATTCCGTCGCCGGAGGCGGGGGTGGTCAGGGAGCTGAAAGTGAAGCTGGGCGACAAGGTTTCGGAAGGCTCGCTTCTTCTTTTGCTGGACAGGGATGAAACGGAAAAAAACGAACAGTCCGATGCTGACAAATCTTCTTCTGTTTCAGTGAAACCATTGCAGAATGCCGGTGAAAAGACAATATCTTCGTTTGCTGAAAAAACAGCGGAGCCCCTGAACGGAACAACACTATCGTTTGATGTGGCAAGCCATCATTTCCCGGATCATCGAATGGGTGACGGAGTACCGCATGCATCGCCTTCTGTCCGGAAATATGCACGTGAACTGGGTGTCGATTTGAGACATGTGCAAGGTTCAGGTCCGAAGAACAGGATCGTGAAGGAAGATATTCAGGCTTATGTCAAGGCTTTTCTTCATCGTGACGGTTCGCCGAACCGTTTTAACAATCTCATGAATTTTCCACCCTGGCCATCGCTTGATTTCAGCCAGTATGGTGAAACGCAGAAGCAGCCTCTGTCACGTATCAAGAAAATCAGTGGCCCCAATCTTCATCGCAACTGGGTCATGATCCCGCATGTCACGCAATATGAACAGGCTGATGTGACCGAGCTGGAAACATTCCGGAAAGCGGCTAACGAAAAATACAGGCATGAGAATATCAAGCTGACGATACTGGCATTTGTCGTCAAGGCTTGCGTTGCTGCACTGAAAAAGTATCCGGAGTTCAACGCTTCACTGGATGCGACAGGCGAAAACCTTATTTTGAAGCGTTATTACCATATCGGATTCGCAGCGGATACCGTTCACGGTCTGGTTGTCCCGGTCATTCGGGATGCAGACAAAAAAGGGGTGTTGCAAATCGCCAGGGAAATGGCACAGCTTTCGGCTCTGGCAAGAGAAGGAAAACTGAATCCGTCTGACATGCAGGGCGCGAGTTTTACCATCACATCATTGGGAGGGATTGGCGGCACTTACTTTACTCCGCTGATCAACGCTCCCGAAGTGGCCATTATCGGTTTGTCCCGTATTACAACACAGCCAATCTGGGATGGAGACCGGTTTCAACCTCGCCGGATTCTGCCGTTATCCCTGTCTTACGATCATCGGGTCATTGATGGAGCACAAGGAGTCCGGTTCGTCACTTATCTGGCAGAAGTACTGGCCGATTTGAGAGAAACGCTTCTTTGATACTGGCGATTTTGCAACATTTTGCCGGTGAATGGAACCGGTACCGGTTCCCGAAAACGGTAATGGAGAACAGGAATGAAAACGTTGGAAATCAGAGTGCCGGATATCGGGGATTTCAGGGATGTGGAAGTCATCGAATTGATGGTGAAAGAAGGGGAGAAGATTGCGAAAGACCAGTCACTGGTACTGGTGGAATCGGACAAGGCGAGCATGGAAATTCCGTCGCCGGAGGCGGGAGTGGTCAGGGAGCTGAAAGTGAAGCTGGGCGACAAGGTTTCGGAAGGCTCGCTTCTTCTTTTGCTGGACGAAACGGATGTTCCGCAAGCCATGAATCCGGGTGATGACAATGCGTTTGCGCGGAGTGATTCCTCACCTTCGGATTCTGTTTTGCTGAAGGGAGAAGAGTCAGTTGTCGAATGTGATACCCTTGTTTTGGGAGCCGGGCCGGGGGGGTATACCGCGGCATTTAGGGCAGCTGATCTGGGACAGAAGATCGTTCTGGTTGAGCGTTATCCGGTTCTGGGGGGTGTCTGCCTGAATGTTGGCTGTATTCCATCGAAAGCGCTTCTTCATGCGGCCAGAGTCGTTACCGATGCGGCCGATATGAGCGATCGGGGTATCCGTTTCGGTGAGCCTGAAATCGATACGGTCCGGTTAAACGAATGGAAGCAGGACGTGGTAAACAAATTGACTGATGGCTTGTCCGCTCTTGCGCGGGCGCGCCGGATAACCGTATTGCATGGTATCGGGCAATTTTCGGACTCCCATGAAGTGGAAGTTTCGGGGCAGAAAGAAAAATGGCGGGTCAGATTCAAAAATGCGATCATTGCCGCGGGATCATCCGCGGTGAAGCTGCCCGGTTTCCCATATGGCCATCCGGCACTGGTCGATTCTACCGGTGCATTACAGCTGGATGGAATTCCGGGAAGGATGCTGGTGATCGGTGGAGGCATTATCGGTCTGGAGATGGCGTGTGTTTATGATGCGTTGGGAAGCCGGGTGACTGTCGCTGAATTCTCGGAAGGCATTATCCCGTCTGCGGATCGGGACGTTATATCGCCTTTGCTGGAGAGGATAACCGGAAGATACGAAGCTGTTTATACCGGAACCCGTGTCGCAAGGCTGGAAGAAAGCGGAAAGCAACTGGTCGCGACATTCGAAGGTGTCGGGGCACCGGCAAAACCGCAGACATTCGACCGGGTCCTTGTTGCGGTCGGCCGCCATCCAAACGGCCGGAGTGTCGGTGCCGAAAAAGCCGGTGTCATGATCGATGAACGCGGTTTCATTCCTGTCAATAGACGGCAGCAGACAAATATTCCGCATATCTACGCTATCGGTGATATTTGCGGCGAACCCATGCTTGCTCACAAGGCCAGTTACGAAGGGCGTATCGCCGCAGAAGCCATTGCGGGACTCCAAACGGAATATGATGCATTGACTGTTCCATCCGTAGCTTATACCGATCCGGAAATTGCCTGGATGGGACTGACGGAACGGGAAGCGGATAAAAAAGGTATTCCGTATGAAAAATCGGTATTTCCCTGGAATGCATCCGGACGGGCGCTGACGATGGGACGTCCGGATGGAGTGACAAAACTGTTGTGGAGCAGACAGGACGGTCGTTTGCTGGGTGCCGCCATTGCCGGAACGAATGCCGGCGAATTGTTGTCGGAGACGACGCTGGCGCTGGAAATGGGAGCTGACCTGGAAGACATCGCATTGACGATGCATCCGCATCCGTCGCTTTCGGAAACGGTTCTGTTTGCCTCGGAAGTCGGGTTGGGCACGGTTACCGATTTGTATCTTCCCGGAAAAAGAAAACAGGGAATATGAAAATTAATGTCCTGTCTCGTTCAGTTTTTTCAGGTCGTTTTCATTCAGGAAACACCAGTGCCCGGTAGGAAGAGATGCCGGCAGTGAAAGATCGCCTATTGCCGAACGGTGCAGTTTTTCCACTCTGTTGCCGACGGCAGCGATCATTCGTTTGACTTGATGGTATTTGCCTTCCGCTATGACCAGTTTGACATGATATTCGTCAATCAGCCGGCATTTCAGTGCTTTGGTGATGGTCTTTTCGTTGCGGAGTTCGACGCCGTTTTCCAGCCGCTCGAGCTGATCCTGCCGGAAAGGATCGGCCGTTGTTATCTGATAGATTTTGGGAACCTTTTTGCGGGGTGACGTATACCGGTGAATGAAATTGCCGTCATCAGACAGAAGCAGCATGCCGGTCGTGTCCTGATCGAGTCTTCCGACACACTGCAATCCTCTGTGGATGAACGGCGGCGGGAACAGGGAAAAAACGCTCGGATGATGTTGTGGCTGGTGCGAACATTCATAACCGGCAGGTTTGTTCAGAACGAGATACAGTTTTTTCCGGTATTCCCATTGTTCGCCATCTATGCAAAATGACAAGTTGTCCGTCTCGATTGGCAGTCCCGGGTCCGTACAGATGATTCCCCCGATTTCAACACGGTGCTCGAGAACAAGGCTTCGGCAGAATTTGCGGCTGCCGAAGCCTTGGCATTGCAGCATCTTTTCCAGTGTCATGTTCATGACGACATTGTACGAGAATTTCTGGGCACAAACTTGAAAATCGGTTTTGTGTCATTATATAGTTTGCAGGCAATAAAAAACCCCACTGCATGTGGGGTTTTGGAACCTGATCCAATGGCCAGAGTTACAAGGATTGGATGTTGGAAGCCTGCTTGCCTTTGGGGCCCTGTGTGACTTCAAATTGAACCTTCTGACCTTCTTTCAAGGTTTTGAAGCCACTCATGTTGATTGCGGAAAAGTGAGCGAACAAGTCCTCACCTCCGTCTTCCGGGGTAATAAAACCGAAGCCTTTAGAATCGTTAAACCACTTGACTGTACCAGTTGCCATAAAAGAGGGTCTTTCTATAAATGCATTATACTCACGAAACCATCGGAAAAAATTGAATTTGATCCGAACCAGTCCTTTTATTTTCCTGCCGCTGACAAAAGCGGGACCAAGCCCTTATCAACAGGTCCATTGTTGGCATAAAGATAGGCAAAGTCAAGCAATTTTCCCAAAAAAGGATGGATTCTTGAGAAATGCCAAAAATTTGATGGTGGTGGTACAACCCGGAAAAAATCACGGGCTGCACGAACAGGTAAAAACACGTATTATCAATTCTGGACTTGCGCTCGCGCACAAGTGAAAATATATAGTCGATATAAAGTTGAAGCAATGGTGACACAACAGGGAAACGAGGCGCTTTTGGAGGAAGAAGCGACTGTTCTGAAACCACCCTCGATGTACAGGGTAATTCTTTTAAATGACGATTTCACACCGATGGATTTCGTGATTTTCGTATTGCAGGAGTATTTTCACAAGGATACGGAAGCGGCTACACGGATTATGCTCAAAGTTCACCGCGAAGGAAAAGGCGTTTGCGGCGTTTTTCCCAAGGATATCGCCAGCACGAAAGTGGAACAGGTTGTAAGACATGCCCGTCAGGAAGGGCATCCGTTGCAATGCACGATGGAGGAAGCATGATTGCGCAGGAATTGGAAGTCAGTTTGCATATGGCCTTTGTAGAGGCGCGTCAGGCACGATATGAATTCATAACAGTCGAGCATCTGCTGCTGGCATTGCTGGACAATCCTTCAGCGTCCGAAGTGCTCAAGGCGTGCAATGCCAATCTGGATGAGCTCAGAAAGGCACTTGGCGATTTTATCCGGGAGAATACTCCGGTCGTTCCGGGAACGGCAGAGGTGGATACGCAGCCGACACTCGGTTTCCAGCGTGTTATCCAGCGGGCGATTATGCATGTGCAGTCCGCATCGAATGGCAAGAAGGAAGTGACGGGGGCGAATGTGCTGGTCGCCATTTTCGGGGAAAAAGATTCCCATGCCGTTTATTACCTGCACCAGCAGGGAGTGACCCGTCTGGACGTGGTCAACTATATTTCTCATGGCGTTCGCAAAAACGCGCAGCCCGATGCACCGAAACAGACTGAAGGGGCCGAGGAGGTACAGGGTGATTCTGCATCCGGCAAGGATTCCCCGCTGGAACTTTATACCCAGAATCTGAACAGGGAAGCTGTTGCAGGCCGGATCGATCCATTGATCGGTCGTGAAAGTGAAATCGACCGGGTCATTCAGGTATTGTGCCGCCGGCGCAAAAACAATCCGTTGCTTGTCGGTGAGGCCGGTGTCGGCAAGACGGCGATTGCCGAAGGACTGGCGTGGCGGATCACCCAAAAGAATGTTCCCGAGGTACTGCAAAATGCTGTGGTATTTGCACTCGATATGGGAGCGCTTCTGGCCGGAACGAAATACCGCGGCGATTTTGAACAGCGCCTAAAAGCGGTGTTGAAGCAGCTGAACGATAATCCGGGGGCCATTCTGTTTATTGACGAAATCCATACGATCATCGGTGCGGGGTCTGCATCGGGAGGGACGCTGGATGCATCGAATCTGCTGAAACCCGCTTTGTCCAGCGGGCAGCTCAAATGCATAGGGGCGACCACTTTTACCGAATTTCGCAACGTATTCGAGAAAGATCATGCTTTGGCAAGACGGTTCCAGAAAATCGATATCAATGAACCGACCGTTGAGCAGACAGTACAGATATTGCGTGGACTGAAATCCCGTTTTGAGGACCATCACAATGTCAAATATTCCGTTTCGGCACTGATTACGGCTGCGGAACTGTCGGCCCGTTTCATCAATGACCGGCATTTGCCGGACAAGGCCATCGATGTTATTGACGAAGCGGGGGCCGCCCAGCGGGTATTGCCGAAATCGAAGCAGAAAAAGACAATCGGTAAAGCTGAAATTGAGGATATCATCGCCAAAATTGCCCGCATACCGCCACAAACTGTCAATCAGGATGACCGGAGCAAATTGCAGAATCTGGAACGGGATCTGAAGAATGTCGTTTTCGGCCAGGATGCCGCCATTGATGCATTGTCAGCCAGCATCAAGATGGCTCGTGCCGGACTCGGCAAAACGGACAAACCGATTGGCGCTTTTCTGTTCTCCGGGCCGACCGGTGTCGGGAAAACCGAAGTGGCCCGGCAGCTCGCCTTTGCACTGGGTATTGATCTGATCCGTTTCGACATGTCCGAATATATGGAACGTCATGCCGTCAGCCGGATGATCGGTGCGCCTCCGGGTTATGTCGGGTTCGATCAGGGAGGATTGCTGACGGAAGCCATTACCCGGAAACCTCATGCGGTACTGCTGTTGGATGAAATCGAAAAGGCACATCCGGATATTTTCAGCATCCTGTTGCAGGTGATGGATCACGGTACTTTAACGGACAATAACGGGCGTAAGGCGGATTTTCGCAACGTCATCATTATCATGACGACCAATGCCGGTGCGGAAAGTCTCCAGAAGTCGTCAATAGGATTTACCGGCAGCAAGGAGGCCGGCGATGAGATGGCCGATATCAAACGCATGTTTACGCCAGAATTCAGAAACCGGCTTGACGCGATTATCAGTTTCAGGGCATTGACTGAGGAAATCATTCTGCGTGTGGTCGACAAGTTCCTGATGCAGCTTGAGGAACAGTTACATGAGAAAAAGGTCGATGTGGTCTTTACTGAACCCTTGCGGCGTATGCTGGCCCGAAAAGGTTTCGATCCGTTGATGGGGGCACGACCGATGTTGCGTCTGATACAGGATCTTATCAGAAAAGCGCTGGCGGATGAGCTTCTTTTCGGCCGGCTTGTTGACGGGGGGGCTGTTGTCGTCGATATAGACGACAAGGATGAAATCAGACTGGTTTTCCCTGAGAAAACGGAATCCTCTTCCGCTGTACCGGAAAACAAGGCACTGGAACTGGAGTAGCTCACCGGAAATGTTGGAAAGTCTGTCTTGCGTGACAGGCTGTTTTCCGTGTATCAGAATGTCCAGAGAAAATCCAGTAATGCAATGGGCATGCAATAAAGTAGCAGTGATGCGAAACGGGCCGGCGAAACACGTTGCATGACAGTTTTCCGGCCCAGCCAGCACGAGACGGCTGTAGCCTGAATCAGGATGACTGCTTCAAAAGGAGTCGCCCATGCCAGGCTGACGCCATATTCCTGCCAAATGGAAAAACCGATCCGGCACAATCCCAGAAATATGCTCCAGCCGATGAGCGGGATAAGACAGTAAGCCAGCTGTCGCCATAAAATCGTATCACCGGCCAGCTTGCCGGCCATGCGGAGAAAAACGTAAACGAACAGGCCAAGCAATGTTCCGGTTATGACAATGAAAAAGAGTCGGTAAAAGGAAACCGGACTGTCGGCCAACCACCAGGGCAGATTCAGATGCATAGGCATTCCAATTGCCGTTATCCAGTCAATGAACCATCTGTACAGGCGGCTTGTATGCCATGCGAGAGACATGGTGCAAATACCGGTTATTCCCCAGACCAGCAAAAAGAGTTCCGATCCGGTAATCGCCCGGGGGTTTGCGGAAATGATTTCTTGTATCGGGCTTCTGGCGGCAAACTCGACAGCATTGCGGTAACCGCTGCAACGGCCGCAGGCGTGACAGGCGGAAGTGCTTGTCATTTGCCGGATATTGATCAACGGTGCGCAATTGATACGTTTGACTGTACCAGTAAAATTTTTCCATTTTTCCCTGTCCACACGGAAATGGAAAAAAGACAACTTTGCCAGCAGACCGAAAAAACCATTTCCTGGACACAGATACATGCACCAGACGCGTTTTCCGTTTCCGTACAGATAACCGGTAAGAAGGGCGAGGCATGTCGGGATTCCCAATAAGACCAGTGTCGCGGGAAAATATTCATAAAAACCGGTCATCTGGCCATATAAAGTCGTTCCGACCAGTACCGTACATGGCCAGCCTTTCCAGCGTATCCAGCGGGGAATGGAGCGTTTTTTTCCGTATTCGCTGACGAATTCGGTCAGTGTTCCGTCAGGACAGAAAATACCGCACCAGAATCGTCCGAACAACATCATACCCAATACGATCAAGGGCCATCCGATTCCCCAGAATAAAAGCCGGGCGGTCAGTCCGGTTTCAGGTTCGGCTATCCATACCGGGATGAAAAGCAGGGAAAAATAGACGAGTACCATCGACCATTGGATAATGGCGATGATTTTCGGGTGGTTTTCGAGTGCATTGCCAAAACGGGCGGCTCCGGATTTGACAAATCCCTCAGAACAATCGAAAGCGGGTTGATTTGCCGACGGTTCATGGCGAAGGCCGGCTTTTAGAATGTCCCTTCCGGATATTTCGGATTTGTCGGATAAGTCTTTTTCAGCCACTTTCATTGACTCGGTATTTTCAAGGTTCTTGTCCTTGTTGAAGAACAGATGCAATAATGCATGCCATATGTCGGAAGCGGTTTTGGCATTTCCTGTACGGAAATCGCCAGTGGTTTGCCGTATCCGGATTGATAAACGTTTATTCAGGAAAACAGATTATGCCTTCACATGTTATCACCTTGGCGAATGGTATCACGATGCCGACTCTGGGTCAGGGTACCTGGTTCATGGGAGAATCCTCGTCGTCCAGAAAGGATGAAATCGCCGCTTTGCAAAAAGGGATCGATCTGGGAATGACGCTGATCGATACAGCGGAAATGTATGCTTCAGGCGGTGCGGAAAAAGTGACCGGGGAAGCGATCGCCGGAAGACGTGACAAGGTATTCCTTGTTAGTAAGGTACTGCCGGGCAATGCCAGCCGGAAAGGAACCATTGCCGCTTTTGAGCGTAGTCTCAAGCGTCTTGGAACGGATTATATCGACTTGTATCTGCTTCACTGGCGGGGAGGATATCCACTCGATGAAACGTTCGATGCCATGGAAAGACTGCTTGATGCCGGAAAAATCAGGGCGTATGGCGTATCCAATTTCGATCTCGACGACATGCAGGAAGCGTCGCAGTATGACCGGGGCCATATTTGCGTCAATCAAGTTTTGTACAATCTGGCATCAAGAGGCATCGAGTGGGATCTGCTTGGCTGGCTGAGAAAACGCAATGTCGCCGTGATGGCTTATTCTCCGCTGTATCAGACACGTCTTTTGAAGAGTCCCGGACTCAAAAGGATGGCGGAGGAACTATCCATTACACCGGCGCAGCTGGCGCTGGCATGGCTTCTTCATCAGGGAACGATACCGATTCCGAAATCATCCAGTGTCAAGCGGGTTGAGGAAAACCGCAAAGCCTGGGATATTGTCCTGGAACCTGAAATACTGGGAAAACTGGACGGTATTTTCCCGCCTCCGGATCACAAAATGCCGCTGGACGTCCTGTAAGCTTATGACAATACGGGACGGTTGTTTGCGGTGGCAGGGCCGTCCAAGAGGCCCTGTGCGGCAAACTGCCGGATGATCCGGATTGAGTCGATATCGGTTTCTTTGTAGGCGGAGCGCCGGAAATCGTTGTACATGGCTTCCGGGCCTTCGTCTATTGCGGAATCCTCATAAATGAAACGAACGAAAAAACGGCCCGGAAACGGTTCGTCAATCGAGATTTCAAGTCGCGACTCGATGATTTCGCCTTGTGCCGGAATGTGGAACAGCAGCTTTTGCATCGGAACAAATTCGACTTTGTCCCTGACCTTGAATTTTCCGAAATCAAGTACACGTTTAATCACGTTTTCCGATTCTTCCGTTATTTCACAGGCATCCATGTGCGGAATGAACAGAGTCGGCTCTTTGGCACGCAAAAGCAGCCCGAACCATAATTGTTCGCGGTTGAGTAAGTCAGCGCGGGGATCGTCAAAATTGTTGATTTCAATCAGATGTTCAAATTTCATGTGAGTTCGTTCTGGCTGGTTAATGCCGACAATAATCAATAACCGATCTGAAAAGATTGCTGAGGCATATTATTCGAAATACCCGTGTTCGAATGAAAATCCCTTGATAAATTCGGAAACGGGCAATCGTTTCGCTCCGGGTTTCTGCAGTTCCAGTATCCGGATCGATCCTTTGCCGCATGCAACAACAATGCCGTTTTCATCTGCGGAAAGTATCTGACCGGCTTTTTCGGCAGCAGGCGAGTGATCACTGGCTACGGCTTTCCATATTTTAAGCGGGGTATCCCGAAATTTTGCCGTGCAACCCGGAAAAGGATTGAAGGCCCGTATTTTGTTGATGATTTCCGTAGCAGGAAAGCTGAAATCCAGTCCGGCTTCTTCCTTGCGGATTTTGGCGGCATAAATGGCAGCGTTTTCATCCTGAATGACGGGATGGGCCGATCCTTCTTCCATTTTCTTTAATGCAGCCAGGATCAGTCGCCCACCCAGATCGGCAAGTTTGTCATGAAGTTCGGCTGCATTGATATGGTGATCGATGGGGATTGATTCACTGACCAGAACGGGACCGGTATCAAGTCCTTCTTCCATCTGCATGATGGATACCCCTGTTTCCGTATCACCTGCTTCAATTGCGCGCTGGATGGGCGCCGCCCCCCGCCAGCGGGGAAGCAGGGAAGCGTGAATGTTCAGACAACCGTATTCGGGCAGACCAAGGACGGCTTTCGGCAAGATCAGGCCGTAAGCGACAACAACCATGACATCCGGTTCGATTTGGCGAACGAGCTCGTAAACCCTTTTCGCTTCTTCAGCATGTTTGCCGTCGAAGCGGAGGGAAACGGGCTGTTCGACGGGAATGTCGTGCGAGATGGCCAGTTTCTTGACGGCAGAAGGCTGCAGTTTCATACCACGGCCAGCCGGCCGGTCGGGCTGGGTCAGGACGAGTTCGACTTGGTGGCCGCCACGAATGAGCGAATCAAGAGCCTTGCCGGCAAATTCGGGTGTTCCTGCAAAAACAATTTTCATCGTCTGTTTCCCTGATTCTGCCCTTTGGAACCCGAACCGCTTTTTTTCAGTTCACGTTCTTCCTTGAGCAGTTTTTTCTTGATGCGGTTCCGTTTCATCGGTGAAAGGTAATCGACAAACACATGGCCTTTCAGATGGTCTATTTCATGCTGGATGCAGACAGCGAGTAGTCCTTCTGCCTTAACCTCGAATTCATTGCCGTTTTCGTCCTGCGCACGTACCGTTACTCTGGCAGGTCTTTCGATTTCGTCATAAATGCCGGGCAATGAGAGACAGCCCTCTTCGAACAGGGCTTTTTCGTCACTGGTTTCGATAATTTCCGGATTGACAAAAACCCTCAGTTCATCCCGTTTTTCTGAAACATCAATAACAACGATACACTGGTGGACATTGATTTGTGGTGCAGCCAGACCGATACCTGGAGCTTCGTACATCGTTTGCGCCATATCCTGCACCAGTGTTTTCAGATCGGTATCGAATCGGGTGACAGGTTTTGAAGGTTTCAGCAAACGTGGATCGGGGTAACGCAAAATCGGTAAACGTGCCATTTGTCTGTATCAGGAACAACAATCAGGTGAAGAATCTTGCCAGCCGGTATTTTCCTAGGCAGAATCTGCATGAAAAATCTGTTTTTCGTTTTTCAGTAATGATCCGATCGCCGGAACATTACAAGACCAAAAGTTTAGCATAGCCACTTTTTTTCTGCGCTGAAAACGGAAGCCGCGTTTCCGGTGCAAAAATTCCGGTTTGGATTCAACAGTGAAAGCCGACATTGAGTAAACAGATACCTTACGATAAAGAGGAACTGGCAGCATGGGTCCGTCTGGTCCTGACTCCGGGAATCGGCATTCGTACCGCCCATAAGATGCTTGTGGCCTACGGTTTGCCCCAGAATATTTTCATGGCATCCTATCAGGAATTGCAACGTATCGTGTCTCCGCAAATAGCGGATGCCATTTGCGCACCGCTTTCGGAAACCATCCGGGAGCAGATCGGAAAGACGGAAAGGTGGCTTGACGAACCGGGAAATACCATTCTGACATTGGCGGACAGCCGTTATCCCGGATCGTTGCTTGAAATACCTGATCCACCTCTTATGCTCTATGTCAAGGGAAGGGTGGAGTTGCTTTCGAAACCGTCAATTGCCATTGTCGGCAGCCGCAATGCCACGGCACAGGGGTGTATCGATGCAGAAAAATTCGGTTGTTCTCTTTCCGATGCCGGTCTGACGATCATTTCCGGACTGGCACTCGGAATTGATGCGGCGGCGCATCGGGGCGGGCTGAAAGGGAGCGGATCGACTGTCGCTGTTATCGGTACAGGAGCCGATATCATATATCCGGCAAGAAACAGGGAGCTGGCGCATCAAATCGCACGAGAAGGATGTATAGTCAGTGAATTCCCGCTCGGAACCGGGCCGCTGGCCTCGAATTTTCCCAGACGAAACCGTGTAATCAGCGGTTTGTCGGGAGGTATACTGGTTGTCGAAGCGGCAGCGAGATCCGGCTCATTGATCACTGCACGGACAGCGATCGATCAGGGGCGTGATGTTTTTGCCATTCCCGGTTCCATCCATTCTCCCTTGTCGAGAGGGTGTCATGCGTTGATCCGGCAGGGAGCCAAACTGGTTGAGACATCTCAAGACATTCTGGAGGAATTGAAACACTATAACCTTGTTGCCAATTCGCAGGCAGATCGTCGTGAACCTGAAAGCGCGGCATTGACGGAAGATATTGTCTCCCGGATAGGATTTGATCCGGTGGATACCGATACCTTGTGCGAGCGATGCAGGCTGGATGCCGCGACATTGAATGTCGAATTGCTCAAACTGGAGCTGGCCGGTGAAATCGAATGCCTGCCGGGAGGGTTGTATCGCAGGCTGGTATCTTCCGTCTGAATAGATCAGTTGCCGAATTGAAGGGAAACATGTCAAACGGATCCGGTGTTGGTAAAAAATGAAATTTGCCATTTTCTTTTCCAGACATTGAATCGTTTGCTTGCAGAGGGTGGCCTTCTCACATTATCATTTTCCGCTCTGTATCCGGATATGTTTCTGTTAGATAAAAAAGTATTGCCGGTTTCGATTTCCTTTTGTACTTCGTTTTTATGACCAAAACACTCATCATTGCCGAAAAACCGTCTGTCGCGAACGACATTGCGAAAAGTCTCGGCGGATTTACCAAAGAGGGTGATTATTTCGAGTCGGAGCAGTATGTGCTGACTTCGGCCGTCGGTCATCTTCTGGAAATCAAGGCACCGGAGGAGTATGAGGTCAAACGCGGCAAATGGAGTTTTGCCAATTTGCCTGTTATTCCTCCCGATTTCGCCCTGGAACCGATTGCCAAGACGGAATCGCGTCTCAAACTGCTGAATAAACTGATTCGCAGAAAGGATATCTCGACTATCGTCAATGCGTGTGATGCCGGTCGTGAAGGAGAACTGATTTTCCGGCTGATTGCGCAATATACGAAAGCCAAACAGCCTATCAAGCGTTTGTGGCTCCAGTCGATGACTCCAGCGGCTATTCGCGACGGTTTCAAGCATTTGCGTGACGATGAGGAAATGTTGCCACTTGCCAGAGCAGCAAGAAGCCGTTCGGAAGCCGACTGGCTGATCGGTATCAACGGCACGCGGGCCATGACGGCTTTCAACTCGAAAGAAGGCGGTTTTTTTCTGACAACGGTAGGCAGGGTCCAGACACCGACGCTTTCGATCGTTGTCCAGCGAGAAGAAAAAATCAAGAATTTTGTTCCCCGGGATTATTGGGAAGTCAGGGCCGAGTTTGTTTGTGCAGGAGGGGTTTATGAAGGCAAATGGCTGGATGCTGATTTCAAAAAGGATGAGGCGGATCCTGAAAAGAGAGCGGAACGCCTGTGGAGTCGTGCGGCGGCTGATGCCATTGTCGCTGCCTGTCTTGGAAAAAACGGGACAGTGACGGAAGAATCGAAGCCGACAACCTCCATTTCGCCGGCTCTTTTCGATCTGACCAGCTTGCAGCGGGAGGCCAATGCCCGTTTCGGTTTTTCGGCAAAAAATACTCTGGCGCTTGCCCAGGCGTTATACGAAAGGCACAAAGTCCTCACATATCCGAGAACGGATTCACGGCATTTGCCGGAAGATTATCTGCAGACCAGTATGCAAACGCTGGAATGTCTTACCGGAAATGCCGGTTATGAGTCATATGCTTCGCAGATTCTGCAAAACCGTTGGGTTCGTCCGAACAAACGCATATTCGACAATAAAAAAATATCGGATCACTTCGCCATTATTCCGACAACGCAATTACCGAAAAACCTTTCCGAGCCGGAACAAAAACTGTACGATCTTGTTACACGCCGGTTTATGGCCGTATTTTTTCCGGCCGCAGAATTTTTGGTTACTACCCGTTTTACGGAAGTCGCCGGACATCGTTTCAAGAGCGAAGGCCGTGTCATGACCAAACCGGGTTGGCTGGCCGTTTATGGCAGGGAAATACCGGCTTCCGGGAAAAACAGCGATAATGATCGTTTGCTGGTACCGGTTTCTCCCGGTGAAGCCGTTTTGGCGGATAAAGTGCTGGCAGATGAACTGGTTACGAAACCGCCAGCCCGTTATACGGAAGCCACTCTGCTTTCCGCCATGGAAGGTGCCGGCAAACTGGTTGAGGATGAGTTGCGTGAGGCCATGATGGGCAAAGGGCTTGGTACACCGGCTACCCGCGCAGCGATCATTGAAGGTTTGCTGACTGAAAAATATCTCTTGCGGGAAGGGCGCGAACTTATTCCGACACCGAAGGCATTCCAGTTGATGACGTTATTGAAAGGACTGGGGGTCAAGGAATTGACTTTGCCGGAGTTGACCGGTGAATGGGAGTTCAAACTGGCCCAGATGGAAAAGGGACAAATCAGTCGCGAAGAATTCATGCAGCAAATCGCGCAAATGGCCCAGATTATCGTCAAGCGTGCCAAGGAGTATGACGAGGATACGATTCCGGGTGATTATGCGACCTTGAAGACGCCATGTCCGAAGTGTGGTGGCGAGATACGGGAAAATTATCGCCGTTTCGCCTGTATAAAATGTGACTTTTCAATCAGTAAAACTCCCGGGAGCAGACAGTTTTCTGTACCGGAAGTGGAAGAGTTGCTTGAAAATGGCCAGATCGGTCCATTGCAGGGGTTCCGTTCAAAAATGGGACGCCCCTTTGCTGCTATTCTGAAAATTGTTCCGGATGCCGAAAAGGACAATTTCAAGCTTGAATTTGATTTCGGACAGCCTCAGGCGGAAGATGCGGAAGCACTGGATCTTTCGGGCAAAACTCCTGTCGGGAGTTGCCCGAAATGTCATGGCCAGGTTTACGAAGCCGGTCTGTCCTATCTGTGTGAAAATAGCGTGACCAAGCCGAAGACCTGTGATTTCCGAAGCGGGCGTATCATTCTTCAGCAAGAGATCGCACCGGAACAGATGGCAAAACTTTTGAAAGAAGGGCAAACAGATTTGTTGCCGGGATTCGTTTCACAGCGTACACACAGACCATTCAAGGCCTATCTGGCTTTGGGAAAGGATGGAAAGGTCAGTTTCAAATTCGAGGAAACCTCGGCAAAAGCAGCTGCCGCCGTGAAGAAAAAGGCGTCGTCTTCTGCCAGAACAAAAGCCGCGGGTGACAATAAAACAGCAACGCCCCGGAAAACAGCTGCCAGGAAGACAACCGTCCGGAAGACGGCGGTGACGAAAGAAAAAAAGAGGAATAATGGAACTTTTGCTGGTAAAAAAGGAGACCTCAAGCCTCCTTTTTTACATCAGCCTAACGGTGTCCAAGTACGGGATGCGGCTGGTAAGGTTTTTCCAGTTCGGCCATTTCGTCTTCGGATAATTTGACCGTTGTTGCCGAAATGGCTTCATCCAGTTGATACAGTTTCGATGCGCCGACAATCGGAGCGGTGACTCCCTTGTGAAGCAGCCATGCATAAGCGACCTGTGCGTTGGAAAGTCCCTTCTGACCGGCTACTTTGGTCAATGCGTTCACGACGTCGAAGTCGGCTTCAGTATAAAAGACACGTAATGCCATCTCGTCTGTTTTGGCACGAGATGTCGCAGAATTGTTTTTACTGGCATCCCTGTCGTCAGGCTTGCGGTTGCCGGCCAAAAATCCACGGGCCAGCGGGCTCCATGGGATCAGGCCGATCCCCTGATCCTTGCATAACGGTATCATTTCTCTTTCTTCCTCGCGATAAGCCAGGTTGTAGTGATTTTGCATGGAAATGAAACGGGACCAGTTGTTTTCCCTGGCGATCTGCTGGGCCTTGGCGAATTGCCATGCCCACATGCTGGAGGCGCCGATGTAGCGGACCTTGCCGGATCGGACGACATCGTTTAAGGCTTCCATGGTTTCCTCAATTGGCGTGGAAGGATCCCAGCGATGGATCTGATACAAGTCGATGTAATCGGTTCCGAGCCGCTTTAACGAGGCATCGACTGATGCGAAAATGTGTTTTCTGGATAATCCGCTGGTATTGGGGGGAATTCGGGGAGGATGGGCCGATGCCGCGTCAGCGGTAACATCGTTGGAAACATGGAAATAAACTTTTGTCGCTATGACGATTTCGTCCCGTCTGGCATATTCCTTGAGCAACTTTCCGGTAAGCGTTTCCGACAAACCGTTTGAATACGAATTGGCCGTATCAAAAAAATTGATTCCGGCCTCAATCGCTTTCCGGATAAACGGACGGGATGCCGATTTGTCCAGAACCCATGGGCGCCATTTGGGGGAACCGTAAGTCATCATGCCGAGACAGATGCGGGATACTTTCAATCCGCTTGTCCCGAGATTGATGTATTCCATCGTTTATCCTTTCGCTCAGTTATGTTTCTTGGATGTCTTGACCGGTTCAACACCCAGCTGTTTCAGTTTGCGATAGAGATGGGTGCGTTCAAGTCCTGTTTTTTCGGCAACACGCGTCATGCTGCCTCCTTCTTGTGCCAGATGATGTTCGAAATAGATCCGTTCGAACATATCCCTGGCTTCACGCAATGGCAAATCGAACGACAAAAGAGATGTATTGATGACATTCGGGTTATTGACCGTACTGGCGGGTGCCTGAAGTGGAACGCTGCCGGATATGGTGCCCGTTCTTGACTCGTGAATGGCGATATTCTGTTGTGCGACAGTGACCGGAACCGGGCGGTTTTTTTCCTGATTGCGTGCGAGTCCCTGCTGTACGGCCTGAAGCAGTTTTTGCAGGGCGATCGGCTTTTCGAGAAAGTTCATCGCGCCGATACGGGTGGCTTCAACGGCGGTATCTATCGTGGCATGTCCCGACATCATAATGACGGGCATCGTCAGATAGCCGTCTCTCTGCCATTCTTTCAACAGAGTGACACCGTCGGTATCGGGCATCCAGATATCCAGTAAAACCAGATCGGGGGTTTCCGCAGCACGTGCTTCACGTGCCTGCTGTGCATTTTCTGCTGTTTGTACGACGTGCCCTTCATCGGACAGAATTTCCGAAAGAAGTTCACGTATTCCCATTTCATCGTCGACTACCAGAATATTTGCCATATCTTAAAATCTAGAATATTTGTTATTTTGTTTCTAATTTATCCCGTCATTTTCTGACTGGCCGGTGAAGCCAGTTGCAGGAAGAGAATAGAAACTTTTGCTCCATTTGTATCGGTTCGGTTTTGCACGTCAATACGTCCGCCGTGCTCATCAACAATCTTTTTGACCATCGCCATACCCAGGCCGGTACCGCGCTCTTTAGTCGTAATGTAAGGTTCAAAAATGCGTGCCAGTATCTTGTGAGCAAACCCTGGTCCATTATCCATGACAGAAAGTCTAACTGCAATGCAGATTTTGCCTGAAGCGTCCTGATAATTAACTTTTTCGGTAATTAATTCGATGCTCGGGATGTAGTGTTCGCGGTTTTGCACTTCACTGACGGCATCCTGTGCATTTTGCAGCAAATTATGGATAACCTGTCTCAGTTGCGTTTCATCACCCATGATATCCGGCAGATCGGCAGCGAGACAGGTATGGACCGTTTCATGCGAGTCGTTGCCGGAATACAGGTGAACGATTTCTTCTGCCAGCGCATTCAAATCCAGCGGTTTCAGAAAAGCCGGGGGTGTTTTGGCGAAATTCCTGAAATCGTTCACCATCTGTTTCATGGACGTGACCTGATTGACGATCGTGTCGGTACTTTTTTTCAGAATGGCTGCATCCTGCTCGGAAAGTTTTTCGTGCAGCTTCATTTGCAATCTTTCCGCGGAAAGCTGGATAGGCGTAAGCGGATTCTTGATTTCATGCGCCAGTCGTCTGGCGACTTCCCCCCAGGCAATGGAGCGCTGGGCTGAAATGACTTCCGTGATATCGTCGAAAACGACAATGTAACGGTTTTCATTGTTGACCAGATGGGAAGAACCTCGGGCCAGCAGAGTGATATCGGTTTCGTTCGGTATGTCCGGGTTGTGGGGGATTTCGATTTGTTGTTGCCAGTGAAGGTCCCCGGAACCATTGTTTGCTGCAGCCTGTGCCAGAAATTCGGAAAAAGCTTTTGTGATGGCGCTGCAAAAGACGGAAAGGCCCTCGATATCAGACAGTCGTTGTCCGATAAGTGGTGTCAGATCCTGTCTTAAAATCCGCGCTACAGGACTGTTGCATCCGATGAGTTTGAATTCATGATCAAGAACGATGACTCCCGCGGACATGTTTGCAAGAACCGATTCAAGATAAACTTTTGCCGCTTCCAGATCGGCACGGCTTTTTTCTGCCTGTGCACGCGCTTCCGCAAGCTGGTGGGTCATGGCATTGAAGGACTGGGTCAGCGTACCCAGCTCATCATTGCTGGAAACGATCGGTCGGGGAGAGAGATTTCCTTCCGAAACCGCTTTGGTTCCCTGTGCCAGAAGCAGCAGAGGTCTTGCAAGGTTGGATGCGATCTGGAATGCGCTGGCGATGGCACCGAAAATGGCCAGTAGCAGGGTAAGCGACAAAGTGACGATGTATATCTTGCGCAGTCCCGATCTTGAAAGAGACCGGATCTGGTATTCACTGTAGGCGGCCCGTAATGCTTCGGCGTTGTTGGCGACGTTTGCCGGCATTTTCTGCAATAGTTGGAGATAATAGGGTTCGTTTTGCAAAGATACCGACAGACTGTGCACAGGAATTCCGACGATGACACGGATCATCAGATCCGTTTCCTGCCGGTCAATGGTGGAAGGGTCGTCAATTTCACCCTCAATGGCAGAATAAAGCGATGTCATGCGGACCTGATGCAGCATGGCCGCAGATGGAAGTTCGGGAACCAGTGATGTGTTGGTGGTGCCTGAAGTGGCAACAAGATGTCCTTTGCTGTTGACGACAATGGCTTCGATATTGTCGTTATCGTTTCTGAAACGTGTTAACAGGAGCGTCTGTTCGGAAAGGGATTGTCCCGCCAATTCATTGGCAAGACGATTGGCCTGAACGGTCAGTTCTTCTTTCGATGTTTCCAGAATCGACTGTGCCAGTTTGACGCCGGAATCGAGTGCGGATTCCACACGGACATCAAACCAGGATTCGATGGAACGTGATACGAACTGGACGGAAACGACATAAATGACGGCACCGGGCAGAATTCCCATCAGAGCAAACAGAACGACCAGCCGGGTCATCAATTTCGAACCGAATTTCCCGCGTCTGTAACGGTTGATCAGACGGATCAGCATCCAGACAACCAGAATCAGAAGCGAGAACGCGACAAGAATATTCACGCCGACAAGCCATGGATAATTTCTGTCGAAAAATTCGGAATTTTCCGAGGCGGATGCAAGCAGAAAGAGCAGAATGCTCATTATTGCACCGCCAACGATCCACAGATAACGTAAAACGCGAGTCACTTTTTATTTTTCGTAAGGCACATATGAGAATCGTCTCCAGTCGGAGACAAGTCTCCAGTCACGGTTATTTAAGGCGTTTATCTGGAACGGTTTGGGCAACTGCGAGACGTCGAGCATGACTCGTACGGAAACGTTATATTTTTCACCGGCAGACAGATCGGATTTATCCGCTATCGTCCAGCTGGGGGGATAACGGATTGCCGACAATGCATCTTCCAGAGTACTGTAATTTCTTTGCAGGGTACCGGGAATGGATATGCTGTATTGTCGTGTCAGGACATTATAGGAAATCCGGGTCGTTCTTGATTTGGAAACGGGTACCTCGTCGAACCAGAATGTTCTGGGACGGTTGATCTCGATTTCCGTTTTGAAATAAAGCGGAATTCCATGCGAAAGGGTTTCTTCGAGACTGTGATTGAAATCCAGTGAGAAACTGGTCAACAATTTATAGGTATCGTCGGAATACTCGATCTTTGCCGTATTGATCTGAATGTCATCGGCAGCAAAAGACAATACCGGATTCATTGCCATCGTTGCGAAAACAAGAAAGGACAGGAATTGTAGTAATCGGCGTATCACGGCGTCTGACCATAAAATGTATTATTCAGTATATATAATAGCGTGTTATGTTTTTTTAAACAAAGCATAAAACAGGCCATCATGATCGATCAGATCTTTGGCGGTCGGCAAAAGCTGTCCTGGTGCCTCAAGCCTCTGTGCGCCGAAGCGGGCTGAAAATGTTCTGGCCTGTTGTTCCGATTCTTCGGGCCAGATGGAACAGGTAGCCAGTAACAGTTTTCCTCCCGGCTTCAGCATGGACCACAGATTTTCCAGAATCCGCATCGAAAGGGCGGACAGTTCCTGTGAATCCGCAGGTCTTCTCAACCAGCGGATATCAGGGTGACGTCTGATGATACCGGAAGCGGTACAGGGAACATCGGCCAGAATGCAATCGAATGGTTTTTTGTCCCACCAGTCCTGTTTTGTGGCATCCCCCTTTTTCGTTCTGGCTTTCAGACCGAGACGTTCCAGATTCTCGTGGATCATCTGTAAACGCCAGTGATCGCAGTCCAGAGCAAGCAAATCAATATTGGCCATCTCAAGCATATGACCCGATTTGCCTCCCGGTGCAGCGCAGGCGTCCAGTACTTTCATGCCGTTTTCCGGATTCAGCAAAGGAGCGGCCAGCTGGGCGGCAGCATCTTGTACCGAAACCAGACCGTCGTTGAATCCCGGAATTTTGTCGACCGGAACCGGATGGGCCAGTTTTACGGCACAGGGACCGATGGCAACCGCATCAATTCCTGCTGAATTCGCCAGCCTGATATAGGCATCGGTCGAGGATTTTCGCCGGTTGACCCGAAGTGTCAGCGGAGGCGGCATATTTCCGACTTCCAGAATGGATTTCCAGTCGGATGGATAGGCTTCCCGTATGCGGTCGATCCACCAGGCGGGATAATTCCAGCAGGCTTCGGGGCGTTGTCTTGCCGCTTCCAGAAGATCGGTTTGTTCCCGCAAAAAACGTCGCAAGACCGCGTTGACCAGTCCTTTCGCTTTTGAAAGCGTTCGTATTGATGCGGCGGCTTGTACTGCCTGATCAACAACCGTATAAGGTTCGTATCGCAATATGCCGTTTTCCGGCAGCAGCAAGACAAGTGCGCAATGCAACAGATTTTGCAGCAGCAAAGGTTCCGGCAGCTTTCGGGTCAGTTTTTCGGTCAGAAACCGGACGAGTCCGAGATTCCTCAGAACATGATACGAAATATCCTGGATGGCGCCCCGTGTGGAAGGGGAAAAAGCCATTCCGGAAAAGACAGTGGAAAGCGCATGGGGCAGTGACCGGCCGTTGACGACACGGCAGATGACTTCAGCTGTGCAGGCCAGACGAAAGGCGAGAGATTCAGGAACCAGTCCGCTTTGGGCAAGAAAGTTGATTTTACGGTTGACCACACTGGCTCCTGAAAACTTTACGGAAAAACCTTGTTATTGAAGAGAGTTGTCCATGCCGTCCTGGACCTGTTCCGCAGCGCGTATGACGGCACGGGCTTTGTTTTCCGTTTCCTGCAATTCGGATTCAGGTGAGGAATCCGCCACGATTCCGGCTCCGGCACCGACATAGAGCATGTTTTTATAGATGACACCTGTGCGAATAGCGATGGCCAGATCCATTTCTCCGCCGAAAGAAAGATAACCGCAGGCACCGCCGTAAATGCCGCGTTTTACCGGCTCCATTTCGTCGATGATTTCCATGGCGCGGACTTTGGGAGCGCCGGAAAGCGTACCGGCAGGAAAAGTCGCTTTCAGTACATCCAGATTGGACAGACCAGGTTTCAGAAGCCCTTCGACATTGGAAACGATATGCTGGACGTGAGAATATTTTTCGATGGCCATTTTTTCCGTGACTTTGACACTGCCGATTTTGGCAATTCGTCCGATATCGTTACGGGCCAGATCGATCAGCATGACATGTTCGGCGATTTCCTTGGTATCCGAGAGCAGTTCTGATGCGAGCTGACGGTCTTTTTCCGGTGTGGCTCCCCGCGGGCGTGTCCCTGCAAGAGGACGGACAATAACTTTACGCCCCTCAGGGGTATTTTCCTGGCGAACCAGAATTTCCGGCGAGGAACCGATGATGTGAAGGTCATCGAAATGGTAGTAATAAAGATAAGGCGAAGGATTGAGGGCTCTCAAGGAGCGGTAAAGCGATAATGGAGAGTCCGTATAGGGTTTTCTCAGGCGCTGGCTCAAAACGACCTGCATGCAATCGCCATTGGCGATGTATTCCTTTGTTTTCCGGACGGCCGCAAGGAAGTCTTCTTTTCTGAAATCGTGAATGACTTCGGTTCTCCGGCTTCCGTTCATGGCCGGCGCGACAGCCGGCATGTTCAGCATGGCCTTAAGCTCGCGCAGTCTTTGTTTTGCCTGGGAATAGGCTTCAGGACGGTTCGGATCGGCATAGACAATCAGGTAAAGTTTACCTGAAAGATTGTCGATGACGGCCAGCTCTTCCGTCAGCAGGAGCTGGATATCCGGAAATCCGAGATCATCGTCAGGTGCGGTATCTTTCAGTTTCGATTCGATATAACGGATGGTGTCATATCCGAAATATCCGGCCAATCCGCCGCAAAACCGCGGCAGTCCGGGAGTGATGGCCACTTTGAATCTTGACTGGTATTGTGCGATGAAATCGAGCGGATTGCCTTCGTTTGTTTCCGTAACGATGCCGTTTTTGACAATTTCGGTTTTCGTCCCATGTGAACGCAATACAGTCGACGCAGGAAGGCCAATGAAAGAATAACGGCCGAAGCGCTCACCTCCCACTACCGATTCGAGCAGGAATGAATTTTTGCCACCGTGGTTGTGTTGCGTCAGTTTCAGATAAAGCGATAAAGGCGTATCCAGATCGGCAATCGCTTCGATAATCAGTGGAATACGATTGAAGCCCTGATTGGCCAGAGCCTTGAATTCAAGTTCAGTCATGTGTTTCTCCAGTTCGCAGAAGCGAGTAAATTCAGAAAACCGGCCATTTTCAGAAAACGGCCGCAAACTTGGCTAGAAAGATAAAGTTTGCCAGCGTCGCCACAATCCTCCGGAGATAAGTCGGGATTGTGAATACTCGGGTTTTCTGACGAGAAACATGATCGTTAAAATTTCATGAAATAAGGTTGGCTGCTTCCAGCAGACTGGACACAACGGCATCCGGATTCATTTCCTTTACAGGTTTTCCATAATTATAACCATATGGAACCATAAATAGGGAACAACCTGCCGCCCGTGCAGCCTGTGCGTCGTTGACGGAGTCTCCGATAGCGACAGCCTGGTCTGGCCGGCAACCCAGTTTCCTGCAAGCCATCTGCATCGGAAAAGGATCGGGTTTTTTGACGAGAAACGTATCGGAACAGTAGATCAGGTTGAAGTAGGAGTAAAGGCCGTTTTTGGAAAGCAGCGGTTCCGTGAATATGGAAGGCTTGTTGGTCACGCATGCAATGCTGAGGCGTTTGTCTTTCATCTGTTCCAGTCCTTCCCTGACACCCGGGAAAACCGTACTGCGTTCTCCATTGACGATTCTGTAGTGTTTGTAAAACAGCGTCATGGCAATATCCATCGTTTTCCCGACTTCGTCGGATTCAAGATGAACGGAGAGGGTGCTGCGTACCAGATTTTGTGTCCCGCGGCCAACAAACATGCGAATGGCGGATACCTCGACGGGCGGAAGGGCCAGTTCCTGCAACATTCCGTTCAGGGCGACATCAAGGTCGGGGACAGAATCGATCATGGTGCCGTCCAGATCGAGGATGACGACACGGATATCGTTTAACGGTAATTTTCCGGATGGATTTTGCATGGTACGTTCAATCTGAAATGGGGGATATGACGGTATTCAATCTTTCCCGCATCTGACGAATGACGGCAGTGTAGTCGGGTGTGTTGAAAATGGCGGAACCCGAAACGAATGTATCTGCTCCGGCCCGGGCCACTTCGGCAATGTTGTCTGTTTTGATACCACCGTCAACTTCCAGCATGATCTGTTTTCCGGAGGAATTGATCATAGCACGTGCGGTTTCGATTTTTTTCAGGGCATGAGGAATGAATGCCTGGCCACCGAAACCGGGATTGACCGACATGATCAGGATCAAATCGAGTTTGTCCATGACATGAAGCAGATAGTCAAGGGGTGTTGCCGGATTGAAAACCAGACCGGCCTTGCAACCATTGTCATGGATCAATTGCAAGGTGCGGTCAATGTGTTCTGATGCTTCAGGGTGAAAGGAAATGATGTCCGCACCTGCCCTGGCGAAGTCGGGAATGATGCGGTCAACCGGTTTGACCATCAAATGGACATCGATCGGAACATCGACCAGTGGACGGATAGCCGAACATACCATCGGCCCGATAGTCAAATTGGGAACATAATGATTGTCCATGACATCGAAATGGATCATGTCGGCCCCTGCCGCAACGACATTGCGTACTTCATTGCCCAATTGGGCGAAATCTGCGGAAAGAATGCTTGGGGCGATACGATATGTGGTCATGATAAATCGGTATTAACTGGGTAGAAGCCGCTATTTTATACCGGCTGCCTGAAAAAGAACTTTGGCAAGTCGCAAATTCAGTCGTTTTGTACCATCGGATAATGAAATTATTTGAAAAAGAAGAGGATTTTAATGAGTTCTCAAGTATTTGATGTCTCGGTGACGACGAGATACATCGACGACCAGTCCGCGCCTGACAGAGGCAGTTATGTTTTTACCTATTCCGTTACAATCAAAAATACCGGACAGGTCGGTGCGCAGCTGATAGCTCGCCACTGGATCATTACGGATGCAAACAATCATATTGAGGAAATCCGGGGGCTGGGAGTCGTGGGAAGGCAACCGTTGCTGAAACCGGGCGAGGAATTCGAGTATACCAGCGGAACAGCACTCGCGACTCCCCAAGGGTCCATGCAGGGTGAGTTTTTATGTGTTACCGAAAAAGGAGAGCAGTTTCGGGTCTCCATACCGGAATTTGTACTTTCCTTGCCGAGGACGTTACATTAAGGCGTCTTTCAGAAGACCGTACTGTGTTTGTCGGCAAAGAATGGCTTATGATAGCGGGAAACGAGCTTCCGGTTTGAAAGGGGCTATTTCGTTCAACAGATAAACACAGGTAGGTGTCCGGTCATGTTTCATAAACGTTTGTTGTCTTGTTTTTTTCTGATTGGTTTGACAGTCTGGCTTGCCGCATGTACTACCACACCGCCGGTTATCCCTGAGACGGAGCAGATGCCCATGGAAGAACGTCAGCAGGTTTCTTTTTCCGATTTGCCCGGATGGAAAAGCGACAATCTGAAAGACGTTTTGCCGGCGTTTCGGAAATCCTGTCGTGCGATCGGCAAGAAAAAGAATTGGCAAGATGTCTGTGCAAAAGCATATGACATAGATGAGAATGACACCTTTGCCATTCGTTCTTTTTTTGAAACCCATTTCATTCCGTACCGGATCGCTAACGAAAACGGTTCTGAAACCGGACTGGCTACCGGGTATTTCGAACCTCTGTTGAAAGGCAGTCGGGTTCGGAAAGGAAAATTCCGGACAGCTCTGTATCGGCAGCCGGATGATTTGCTGGTCATCGATCTGGCCAGCGTCTATCCGCAATTGAAGGGATTGCGCCTGAGAGGAAAACTGGATGGTAACCGGGTTGTCCCCTATGAAACCCGTGCCGAAATTGAAAAATCGGGAAAACTTGCCGGTCATGAAATAGTATGGGTTGATGATGTTCTTGATGCGTTTTTTCTTGAAATTCAGGGATCGGGACGTGTTTACATTCCGGAATCAGGTGAAACGATCCGACTGGCGTATGCCAATCAGAATGGCCGGCCATACCGTTCCATAGGCCGTTATCTGCTCGACAGGGGTGAACTGAAACCGGGGCAGTCATCGTCACAGCAAATCCGGCAATGGATCAGAAGAAATCCCGAACGGTTAAGAGAGGTCCTTGATTCCAACCCAAGTTATGTGTTTTTCAGGGAAGAACGCATAGACGATCCGTCGGAAGGACCTAAGGGGGCTTTGGGTGTTCCATTGACACCGGAACGCTCGATTGCCATTGATCCGCGCCATATTCCGCTGGGCGCCCCTGTTTTTGTCGATACAACACGACCTTACAGTTCTGTACCCTTGCAAAAACTGATGTTGGCACAAGATACAGGTGGAGCAATCAGAGGCGCGGTCAGAGCGGACTATTTCTGGGGGTTCGGTCCTCAGGCTGGCGAAATGGCGGGAAAAATGAAACAGAAACTCAAAGTCTGGCTGCTTCTTCCGAAACAGCCGGAAAATGACAAATGAAAGGTTGACAGACAGGGCTCAACGATAGACAAGAACCGGAACCTGGGCTGTGGCGAGAACTTTTTGCGTTTCGCTGCCAATGAAGAGTTTGTTCAGACCTTTTCGGCCATTGGATGCCATGAAGATGCAGTCGCAATCGTAATCATTGGACGCACGAACGATCTCTTCATGAGGTTTTGTCGATTGAGCGACGACCGTTTCGCAGGGAACGCCTGCCGCCTGTGCCAGTTCCGCGATGCGGTTTACCCGGGATTGGGCGGAAAGCTGTTCGCGTACCATGTAATCGGATTCTCCCGATTTGGTCAGCGATTCGATTTGATTAAAGGAAAGCGGTTCGGCAACAGAAAAACCGATAATTCGGCAGCCGGGATGTTTCCGGGCAAATTCAATGGCTGCGGTAATCGCTTTTTCGGACAGTACGCTGCCATCGGTAGGGACTAAAATTTTTCTATACATGTTGCCTCCGTTTCTGACGATGTGAAAAGGTTGCCACCAAATGGTGAAAGCCGTCCATGACGTGAGTCAAGATGATTCGTCTGGACAACTTTTGAATGGGATTGTACCGGTTTTTATAAAGGAGATAAAAATGGATAATATTGACGATGTACTGGATCAGATCCATACACATATTGCCAAAACGGATAATATCGATCCGTTCTTGCAGAAAGATTTCCATGAACTGGATAAAAGTATCCGGGCGATGAATGAAGTGAAAAAGAACAATGGTGCGATGGACCTGGCTGAACTGGACAGGCAGGCAAGGCTTCTTGCGGCAAAGTTTGAGACAAAACATCCTCGTATCGGTGAGTTGATCGTTCGGTTATCCGGCATTTTGCAAGGAATGGGGATCTGACGTTTCTGGGGGCGCTTCAACATGCGTCCTTCTGTGTATGTTTTGCCATGCGACTGTTTTTCATCGGACGGCTGGCCGGTTTCATGAGGACAAACCGGACGTTTTTCATCAGGAGCCGGTCGGTTTGTCCCCTGCCGATACAATAGTTATGCACAAAGAACAGTGAAAAATTTTTTTTTTGATAATTTTTTCGCTGTTTTTGTTGTCATTATAAGATATTGTTTTTTAAGGGATATTTTTTTGCTTTTCTGATGAGCATTTTATTGGAAGCCGCGTGAATACTGGGTTGCACGTCTGTCAATAGCTTATTTTCAACATAGTTATCCACAATCTTTGTGGATAGATGAAAAAGACCTTACAAAATCACGTTTTAGCTTTCATATACAGGGTTTACATTAGGTTAATGTCACATCTCATCGTACAGGTGGTTCTTGATACCCCTCTTGACTTTTGCTTTGATTATCGCTATCCCGTGGCATCCGAAGATACGCAGTTGCCACAGGTCGGCCAGCTGATCGTCGTTCCATTCGGTCGCCGTACTGAAGTGGGCCTGGTTGTCGGGATAAAAAATCATAGTGAAGTCAATGAGAAAAAACTGAAAGATGCTCTTTCGCTTGTCGAAGGAGTGCCGCCATTACATCGGGAATGGATTGATTTGTGCCGGTTCGCGGCCAGCTATTATCAGCGTTCACTCGGAGAAGTGGCTTTACCCTCCATTCCAAAAAAGATCCGTCACCTTGGGAAGCTGGCTTTGAAACGTGCGCTGAAATCACTGGATGAAAAAAATGGAAAGTTTTTATCCGAAAGAGAGGAAAAACCCCGGTTACATCAGGCACAACAAAATGCTGTTTCGGCAATCATGCATTCCTGTGGTTTTGCTCCTTATGTTCTGTATGGTGTAACCGGAAGCGGCAAAACCGAAATTTATTTGCATTCAATCGAACAAGTCCTGGATAGATCGCCGGATGCGCAGATTCTGGTTATGGTGCCGGAAATCAATCTGACGCCACAGCTGGAGACATCTGTCTGCAACCGTTTTCCCCATGAAAATATTGCGACATTACATAGCCGCCTGACGGAAAGCGAAAGACTTAAAAACTGGCTGAAAATTGCAAGCGGCAAAGCACGCATTATTCTGGGAACCCGTCTGGCTGTTTTGGCTCCCGCGCCAAAACTGGCGCTGATCATTGTTGATGAAGAACATGACCCATCCTACAAACAACAGGAAGGATTGCGTTATTCCGCGAGAGATCTGGCCGTGTGGCGGGCCAGTCAACTGAAAATACCGGTAGTGCTGGGATCGGCGACTCCTTCGCTTGAAAGCTGGCAGCATGTATTGACCGGACGTTATATCAAACTCGAGTTGCCGGAACGGGCCGTTAAAGATGCCGTTTTGCCAGCCATCAAACTGATCGATACCTCGAAACAGCTTCTGAACAAGGGGCTTTCAGGGGAGTTGATCAATTCGATACAGCGTCGGCTGGAAAAGGGAGAACAATCGCTGCTTTTTTTGAATCGCAGGGGATATGCACCAGTCATTACCTGTGAAGCATGCGGGTGGATCAGTTCCTGTGAACGGTGTACGGCTTATATGGTTTACCATAAATCGCACCGCCTGCTTCGCTGTCATCATTGCGGACTCGAACGTCCGGTTCCTCGTGTATGTCCGGATTGCGGAAATGCCGATTTACAGGCGTTGGGACAGGGTACCCAGCGGGTCGAAGAAGGATTGAAAATCTGTTTTCCGGATGCACGGGTGCTTCGCATCGACGCCGATTCGACAAGCCGCAAGGGCAGCCTGCAACAGGCGCTTTTCAGCATTCACCGGGGTGAGGTTGACATTATCATTGGTACACAAATGATAGCGAAGGGACATGATTTCCGGAATCTTACGCTTGTCGGTGTGCTCAATCCCGATACGGCACTTTTTTCCCATGATTACCGTTCCAGTGAAAGGCTGTTTGCCCTGCTGATGCAGGTTGCCGGTCGTGCCGGGCGCAGCTCGCTCAGGGCGGGAGCGAATCCGAGCGAAGTGCTGGTACAGACGCGTTATCCCATGCATCCCTTGTATCAGGCGACCCTTTCTCATCGCTATGAAAAATATGCCTCGGAATTGCTGGCGGAAAGAAAAAATGCCGGACTGCCACCTTTCGGGTATCAGGTACTTCTTACCGCGGAATCCCGGAAAATCGAAACGGCGCTGGCTTTTTTGCGTGATGCCGCGGCAGATATACCGTGCAAAGATGGAATAATGATCAATGAGCCCATACCCATGGCAATGATGCGCATAGCCAATATGGAACGTGCGCAGTTGCTGATCGAATCAGGTTCGAGAGTCTGTCTCCAGCATATGTTGAGGGAATGGTTGCCTCAACTCAGAAGCCGGAAAACCGGTGTCCGCTGGCAGATTGAAGTGGATCCCCTCTCGATCTGAAAAGTCCCGGATTCTACAGCAGCACAGCACTGTCGCGGATCGGGGTTTCTTCTTTTTTCTGCTTGGCAAGTGGCGCGGGGCCAATCGCTTTTTTCTGGCGAGCCGAACGTTTTGACGCGGATTTCGCCTGAACGAGAGAGGGAGAATGCGATCCGCTGGCGACGGCTTTCAGTTTCCTGTATTCCGTCAGAACCCTGGAGCCGTAACCGCCATCATGGCTCATGGCAGCGGCGCCGACATAACTTTTCAGTGCCAGTTCAATGGAACCTTTCTGTTTGACGTAATCCTTGAGTATCTTGGAACCGACCTTGATGTTGACCACCGGATCAAGAGCGTATTGTATGCCACCATGATCCTCGAACTTGTCTGCATGAACTTTTGACATGACTTGCATGAGTCCTTGCGCGCCGACAGAACTTTCCGCATAGGGATTGAAGCGGGATTCCACAGCCATGACGGCCAGAATCAGATGGGGATCGAGACCCAGTTCGAAAGCGGTTTTGTAAGCTGTCGTGACGAACAGGTTGGATGCTTTGCCGGCGATACGATAACGCTTGGATATCCAGGATGCCACGCGCTGTTTCTGTTTGAGTTCATCCAGTTTGGAATGTTCTTCTGTTTTTTCGGGAATTTCTGCCCCGATCAGGCTGGCTGTTTCAGATGTTGCCACATGTGATGTCGCATGCGCTTCCCGAATAGGAAACGATTCATGGACATTTCTGAAAAGTTCGGGTCTGAAACAAAAAAACAAGGCAACAACCAGCATCAATCCCGTGAAAAACATCCATACCTTGGGATGGGATGTGATAAACAATTTTCTTGAAACGGTCGAAATCAAATGTGATGTCCTGCTTTTTGAATTAAATGAAAAAAACTGTTCAAAAAAAGAATGAAACATGAAACCCTCCCGGATATTGACGATACAACCGCAAGCAGAAGTGTTTCTCCATTGTTGTGTCGTTTGTCCGAAAAATGCCTTGACAAGTCATGATGACGTTGCCGGATGAACTCTGTTGAATTGCCATTTCCTGCGGATGGATTTTTGCAATTCCCGAACCGCAAGGAAGCGCTTTTGCCTATCAGAGAGTTCCTGATGCACCATTTTTAAAACGGAAATTCTTTCCGGATTACAATGACTGGCATCAATTTATTGAATGGTATATTTGGTTACAGATAATTTTTTGTTATCGAGTTGGGCGCATTTTATGTGTGGTTTTATATCAAGTCAATTATAAAGGTGTAGTTTTTCATTTCATTTTGTTATTATGAAATCGGTCTTGCAGAGCTAAATATCTTTTCGAATCAATGACTTGGAAAATATTTGGCCAAGGAAATTTTTGGATTGCCAAAGAGAAAAATAAATGAAATATCGTGACTTAAGAGACTTTGTCGACCAGCTTGCCCAGGAAAAGGATGTGAAGGAAATAGAGATTCCTGTATCCCCTTGTCTGGAGATGACGGAAGTTTCCCGTCGCGTACTCGTGCAGGATGGGCCGGCACTGTTTTTCAAAAATCCGGAAGGGTGTTCCATGCCGGTTTTGACCAATCTTTTTGGCAGTACGCGACGCATTGCCAGAGCAATGGGGAAAGAGACAATCGGCGATTTAAGAAGCATCGGACAGTTCCTCGCTTCCCTGAAGGAACCTGAACAGCCCAAAAATTTTTCTGAAATAGTCGGCATGGGCACCATGCTGAAATCTGTTCTGGATATGCGGCCAAAGGAACGCAAGGACGCTCGCTGCCATGAAATCGTTCTGGAAGGACGTAATGTCGATCTTGATGCGTTACCTGTTCAGACATGTTGGCCGGCAGATGCTGGCCCCCTGATTACATGGGGACTGGTCGTGACAAAGGGGCCATGCCGGAAAAGGCAGAATCTCGGGGTTTACCGACAGCAGGTCATTGGCCCGAACAAGGTCATTATGCGATGGCTGCCGCACAGGGGAGGGGCACAGGATTTCAGGGATCACACGATGGTGAATCGTGGAAAACCCTTTCCTGTCGCCGTTGTGATCGGTGCGGATCCAGCAACCCTGCTGAGTGCGGTCATGCCGATCCCGGATGAATTGTCTGAATATCAGTTCGCCGGGTTGTTGAGAGGGGGGCGTACGGAACTGGTCAAAACGATTGGAAGCGATTTGCTTGTTCCATCAAATGCCGAGATCGTTCTGGAAGGATACATTTTGCCGGATGAAAATCATGGATCGGGATATGAGCATGCACTTGAAGGTCCATTCGGCGATCATACAGGTTATTACAATGAAAAGGACTGGTTTCCCGTCCTGACGGTTGACCGGATTACCATGCGCAGAAATCCGGTCTATCTTTCGACATATACGGGGCGGCCTCCGGATGAACCGTCCATGCTGGGACTGGCTTTGAACGAAGTTTTTATTCCGCTGTTGCAGAAACAGTTTTCTGAAATAATCGATTTTTATCTGCCGGCCGAAACCTGCAGTTACCGGTTTGCCGTTGTCAAGATCAGAAAGGCTTATCCGGGACATGCACGGAGAATCATGTTTGGTGTCTGGAGTTATTTGCGGCAGTTTCTCTATACCAAATTTATTATCGTCGTTGATGAAGACATTGACATCCGTCGGTGGGAAGATGTCCTCTGGGCGATTTCAACCCGTGTCGATCCGGCAAGAGATACGGTTCTGGTAGAAAACACACCGATTGATTATCTGGATTTTGCATCACCTGTCAGTGGTCTGGGGGGCAAGATGGGAATTGATGCCACAGACAAATGGGCAGGCGAGACATGCAGGACGTGGGGGAAAATAATCCGGATGTCAGATGATGTGCAGAAGAAAGTGGATATTATTTGGGAAAAACTGGGACTGTAGTCGGAAAAATAATGGTTTCTTTTGGCACAAATCCTGCTTTGCTGTACAATGCCAGACGGCGGGCCCCTGCGCATTGCGGAATGGTGAATCTGGTCAGGTCGGGAACGAAGCAGCCACAGCCAACCTCCGCGAGTGCCGCAGTCAAGGCTCGCCTTTCCTTTCCGTTTTTCCACATCTTTTTTCATGTCATTCGTCATATTGCGGCGATTGTTTTCCGTACGTATTCATTTTTGATATCTCTGCAAGTATGACCGGGGGTACACGGGTATTCATGGTTCGCCCTGCTTTTGGTCAATTAAGTTTTTCGCGAAACGGAAAGCAATAAGGTACAATTTCCAAATGTCTTATTTAGTTCTCGCCCGAAAATATCGCCCGAAAAATTTTGAAAGTATCGTCGGGCAGGATCATGTCGTTCGTGCATTGAAGCACGCACTTGAAAGCCAGCGTCTGCATCATGCCTATCTGTTTACCGGTACACGGGGTATCGGCAAAACGACCTTGTCGAGAATCCTGGCGAAATCCCTGAATTGCGAGAAAGGGATCACCGCGGTTCCATGTGGGGAGTGTGAAGCCTGCAAAGCCATCGATTCCGATCGGTTCGTTGATTATATTGAAATGGATGCCGCATCCAATCGCGGTATTGCTGATATGCTCCAGCTTCTTGAACAGGCGGTTTATGCTCCGACTGCCGCCCGTTTCAAGATTTATATGATCGACGAAGTGCATATGTTGACGTCACAGGCGTTCAATGCCATGTTGAAGACGCTTGAAGAACCGCCGGAATATGTCAAATTCATTCTGGCGACAACGGATCCGCAAAAAATACCCGTTACGGTGTTGTCTCGTTGCCTGCAATTCAACCTCAAACAGATGCCATCTGCTCACATTGTCGGTCATCTGGCGCGAATTCTGGAGATGGAGGGGATATCGTACGAGAAAATGGCTCTCCAGCTTTTGGCGCAGGGTGCGCAGGGGTCCATGCGCGATGCCTTGTCGCTGACCGACCAGGCGATTGCCTATACAGCAGGAAACGTGACGGGGGACGCGGTTCAGGATATGCTGGGATCTCTTGACCGGACCTACCTTGTCCGGATGCTTGACTGCCTTGTCGTCAAAGATGGTGCCGGTTTATTGAAAATCGCCGATGAAATGGCTTTTAGAAGCCTTTCCTATAGTGCCGCCCTGCAGGACTTGGGGGCGTTATTGCACAAAATAGCCATAGCGCAGAATGTTTCCGGTTATGTAGCGGAAGATTTGCCTGATTCCGGGGACATTTGGCGCCTTGCAGAGGTTTTCAGCCCGGAAGAAGTGCAACTCTATTACCAGATCGCCATGCATGGCAGAAATGAGCTCGGACTGGCGCCCGATGAATATGCCGGTTTTTCCATGACTTTATTGCGGATGCTGGCTTTTGTTCCGGACAAAAGAAAACTGAATCCGGTAACCGTCCAGAAGAAAATGCCCGAAACGGTCAGAACGGTTGCCGATGTCACTGTGGAAGTGGCTTCGGGAGGAGAGCCGCCCAGTGCGGGAAAATCTGTAAACGGAAGTGAAAAAAGCGCGGGAAGCCTGCCTCCGTGGGCGGATGATCCTGCTCCGGATACAGTACCTGCCATGTCATCGTCTTTGGAAAAGAATCCGTCTGTCTCCTCGGCAGATATGGATGGAACGAGGCCAGGGGATTCGGCAGTATCGACGTTACCGGAGAATGGATGGCCACGGTCGGATTGGGATGGAAACTGGCCGGCACTTGCCTCCGGATTGCCTTTGCGTGGAATGGCCCAGCAACTGGCGCAACAGACGGAACTGGTACGCTGGGAAAAAACGGAAACATCCTGCCATCTGCATCTGAAGTCGCCGATTGCGACTTTGTGTACGCCCAATAATGTCGGCAAACTGACAGCTGTTTTGAGCGATCGTTTCGGGTGTGCCGTCAAGATTACAACTGAAATCGGCAAGGTGGAAGCGACTGCAAACCAGAACGCTATTGAGGCGCGTGCTGAAAGACAACGGCAGGCTGAAGAAGCCATGACAAAGGATCCTTACATACAAACTCTGACAACAGAATTTGGCGGACATATTGTTGAGGGTTCCATTAAACCACTATAACGGGAAACGACTATGAAAAACCAACTCGCGGGTCTGATGAAACAGGCCCAGGCAATGCAGCGGAATATGGAAAAGGTGCAGGAGGAACTGGGCAAGACGATTGTGGAAGGACAATCGGGTGCCGGTATGGTTTCCATATTGATGAGCTGCAAATTCTATGTATCGCGTGTTTCCATTGATCCGTCACTGATGAGTGATGACAAGGAAATGCTCGAAGATCTGATTACCGCGGCTGTCAATGATGCCGTTCGCAAGGCGGAAGCAACAACACAGGAAAAAATGGCTGGTCTGTCGGCGGGTTTTGCAATGCCTCCGGGATTCAAAATGCCGTTTTAAAGACACAGACTGCCCCCGTGAAACCGCTTTCATCCCTTCATCATCTGATACAGGCTTTGCGACGTTTGCCCGGAGTGGGGCCGAAATCTGCACAGCGTATCGCATATCATATGCTGCAGCATGACCGTGAAGGAGCCGTGCAATTGAGTTCGGCCTTGTCCGAGGCCGTTGCAACGGTCAGGCATTGCTCGCGTTGCAATACCTTTACGGAGAGTGACGTATGTGAAACGTGTCGGGATGAGGAAAGGGACGCTTCCCTGTTGTGTGTAACGGAAACGCCTGCCGATCAAATGATGATAGAGCAGACGTTGACCTTCAAGGGGTATTATTTCGTTCTGATGGGAAGTTTGTCTCCTTTGAATGGAATCGGTCCGAAAGAAATCTGTTTCGAAAAACTCATTGCGCGGGCTACTGACGGTATCGTGAAGGAAGTCATTCTGGCAACCAGTTTCAACAACGAAGGTGAAGCGACAGCCCACTATATCAGTGAAATGCTCAAAGCTCGCGGTCTGTATGTCACTCGTCTGGCAAGAGGCGTTCCGGTCGGAGCCGAGCTGGAATATGTCGATATCGGGACGATTGCCCGGGCTTTTCTGGACAGGCGTACGACCTGAATTTCTATGCCCTATCTGACGATCGAAAATACAACCGGTATCACACCGTTGCTTGAATTGCGAAGGTCACTTGCCGAATCTGCCAGAAGTCGCAACAATCTTGTTCTTGGTAAATGGGAATGTGCCAATCCCTCGGCTTCTGTCAAGGACCGGGTCGTTAAATCCATGATTGACGATGCCGAAGAAAAAGGGGCAATTTGTCCGGGGGATACGTTGATTGAGGCCAGTAATGGCAACACAGGAATCGCCCTTGCCATGCAGGCTGCGTCGAGAGGTTATCGTAGCATATTGATCATGCCTGAAAATACGGATGAATTCAAACGGCAAAGCATGGCAGTTTATGGTGCTGAAATCATTTTGACTCCTCGAAGCGGCGGTATACGGTATGCCCGGGATTTGGCCTTGCAGATGGCGGCGGAAGGCAAGGGATTCATGCTGGATCAGTTCAGCAATCCAGCCAATCCCATGGCCCATTTCAAAACAACCGGTCCGGAAATCTGGGCCGCAGCGAAAGGTAAAGTGACCCATTTTGTGTGTGCAATCGGTACATCGGGTACGATCATGGGAGTTTCGCGGTATCTGAAAGAACGTAATAAAAAGATCAGGGTGATCGGTGTTGAACCTGAGGACAAGGCGCGTATTTCCGGTATGATCAGATGGCCGGACAATCAGCGTCCGAAAATTTACGAGAAAAAAAGAATCGACCACGTTGAAACGGTGAATCAGGCTTGTGCCGAATATCGTGCCCGAAAACTGGCGGCTGATGAAGGGATTTTTTGTGGACTGTCATCGGCATGTGCCTGTGAAGTCGCTCTGAATTTATCGGAGAGTGTAAATAATGCAACAATCGTTTTCATGATTGCCGATAGAGGCGATCGTTATTTTTCTTCCGGTTTTTTTCCGGTTTAGACGGTACAAGTGCAATATAAGCATTGTCACAAGGTTTTGTATCCTATAAAATAAAAGGCTAAATAAATTTTGTCTTGCGAATTTGTCTCGTAAACAAACAATTAACAGGTTTTTAGGAAATTTTATGGCTAATACAGCTCAGGCGCGCAAGCGCGCTCGTCAGGCAGTAAAACTGAATGCACACAATTCCAGCCAGCGTTCTGCGCTGCGTACGGCAATCAAGTCTGCGAAAAAGGCGATTGCTGCAGGTGACAAGGAAGTGGCAGCTTCCGTTTTTGTAAAGACTGTTTCGACTATTGACCGGATCGCTGACAAAAAGCGCATTCACAAAAACAAGGCAGCTCGTCACAAGAGCCGCTTGGCAGCCGCTTTGAAAGCAATGTCTGCTGCTGCTTGAAAGTAATCTCCGGTTCTTCGATATTGTTCAGGCGCGCTTGGTAACAAGCGCGCCTGAAGTCGTTACTGTTTCAGATAGCGATACCCGAATGCTTTTTCAAAACGGTCTGCAATTTCTTTTGATGTCAGTTTATGGTTTTGCGGACCGGAGTATTCGATCTTGATGGCTCCCATCAGGCTGCCCAGACAGCCGCATGTTTTCATGTCCATATTGTTGGTCAAACCATAAATCAGTCCCGCACGGAAAGCATCGCCGCATCCGGTAGGATCGGCTTCCCGGGTTGCCTTCACACAGGGAATATCGATCTTTTCCCCATTCTGATGAATGGTTGCACCGCGTTCAGCACATGTGATAATCAGGGCCTTGACGCGTGATGCGATTTCTGTCGTTGTCCAGCCGCTGAGTTGGGACAGCATTTCACCTTCATATTCATTGACGGCGACATACGTTGCCAGCTCGATAAAGTGTCTCAGTTCATCGCGGTTGAACATGGGTAATTGTTGACCCGGATCGAAAATGAAAGGGATATTGAGTCTTGCGCAATCATTGGCGTGCTGGATCATTCCATCGCGGCCGTCCGGAGCGATAATTGCAAGCTGAATTCTTTTCATTCGCCGTATTCTCGATATGGTTTTCGTGAGACAAAGCCATGGCGCCCGGATGAAAGGCGGTAATCTGGTTGTTGTTTTTATCCGTTGTAACGAATGCCTGGGCGGTATATGTCGTTTTGATGGTACGGATATAGCGTCGGGATATATCCAGTTCTGCCAGTCTTTCCAGATAGGGAGTACCATCTATGCCGATGGTCGCCATGATCAGAGGTGTACCGCCTAACAGCTTGAGATTGTAGGCAATGTTTCCTGCACATCCCCCGAATTCTCTCCGCATGTCAGGAACAAGGAAACAGACATTGATATTGTGTAACTGGTCAGCCAGAATGGATTCCGAAAACCGTTCCGGAAACGACATAAGCGTGTCGTACGCCATTGATCCGCAAATTAAGGAAGTCATGTTTGAAAATTGAAGAAAGGTTTAATGATTGAGAAAGATGACCCGGCTGTTAATGGCCGCGTCATGTTGGTATTCGAAATCAAGCTGGAAACTGGTTTCTTCCGAAGGTGCCAATCCATTGGCAATGCGGGATTTTTCGGAAAGATATTCTTCAGGTTCCAGGAACCGGCGTGAAAGCAAATGGCCTTCGGTATCCGATATTTCCATGACAAGTGTCGGAAACAATTGTTGTGATGGACTGTCATTTGTCATGGTGATCTTTTGGGTAAACTGGCCGGGGAAACCTTCTTTTGCCGATAATTCTCCGTATTCCATATGTAATGAGCTGGATGATTCGGGAGGAATACTGGCGGGACATGTCAGGATCTCGCATGCGGAATCAACCAGATTTTTTGCCGGAGGCCACCATAAAACAATGCGCTCAGAGTACAAATAGAGAATTTGTCCCCCCAGAAGCAGAACCAGCAAGATAACGCCAATTGACCAGAATACCTGGGAGAGGCGTGATTTTTTTCTTTTCTGTTGAATGGTTTTGATCAGTTCGTCAGATTTTGCTTCGGATGGAAGAAGAATATTTTCCGTACCGTGTTTTTGGTCGGATTGAGACAATGCCTGCAATGATTCTGCGTTTTCGCCGGATACGTCCTCTTCTGTCCGGATAACAACAGCAAGTTTTTCATCTGTCAGGATATACCCTGGATTTGTTGAAGATTGAGTATTTTTGTCTTCTAGTGAGAAGTCTTTTCGTGGTGACAAATCTTCAGGTACGGAAAAGATCGGGCTTCCGGAAGCGGTTTGGTTCTTGCTGGCAGGAAAGTCGTTCAGTTCCAGGCTGATTGTCTGAAGCTGCTTGTCGAACGCTTCCTTGAGCGCGTCATCAGAAAGGGGCAATACCTTGTCGGCGGTATTCTCCGGATAGGGCGGGTTTTCAGTTTCGGAATGAATATGGTCGTTGACAGTAGCCGACTGATTGTTTGATGAAGTCGTCGACATCGGTTTCGTTTCGGGTTCCCGGGAATTTTCCCGGTGTTTTGACCGGCTTTCGGCTTCTTTTGGTGCAATACGGCCGACAAGATTGTCTATTCCATTGAAAAGACAATGACATACGCCGCAACGAACGGTTCCGGAACGGAATTTGAGTTGTTCCTCGTTGACCTGGAATACAGTTTTACAATGTGGACAACGCGTAGCCAGAGACATACTTGCAATTTTCAAGAGTTAAGTTGTCCGGATAAAGCAACCCATCCATCAAGGTTTTTCCAGACCGACAGTTTGATATAGGGTGCATAGGCGGCAATAACATCGTCGGCCTGGCCTTCAAGGATACCTGACAATACCATATAGCCTTTGGCAGCGATACGTTTTGTCAATGTGGAGACGAGTCCCTTGAGTGGACCGGCCAGAATATTGGCGACGACTATATCATATTGGCTGTCGGGCATGGATGAAGTGAATTCTTCAGGAAGATAACATTGCATCTCACAATGGTTGCGTCCGGCATTATCTCTGGACGTTATGATTGATTGGGGATCGATGTCAACGCCGACAACTTCTTTTGCTCCCAGTTTTTTTGCCGCAATCGACAAAATGCCAGAGCCGCAACCATAATCGAGAACGGTTTGGTCCGGTTTTATATTATTTTCCAGCCATTCCAGACAGAGACGGGTCGTGGGATGACTGCCAGTTCCGAATGCGAGTCCCGGATCGAGTTCAAGAATGATTCCGCTTCCGGAAGGACTATCGTGCCAGCTGGGAACGATCCATATTTTTTCACCGATGTGAATGGGGTCGAATTGTGACTGCGTCAGACGTACCCAATCTTCTTGCGGAACTTCATGTAGCGAATAAGGCGGAATTTCTGCCAGATTGCATTTATCTGCCGCCAGTTTCAATAATTCATCAATATCGACATCCGCAGAAAGCAGGGCGGTCACGCGGCTTCTTTCCCAGGCATATTCATTGGAATCGGCGCCAGGCTCGTCAAATAAAGGCTTTTCCTGCGGTGTTCCCTCATCAGCATCTTCCACCGTGATGGAAAGTGCTCCGGCGTCCAACAGGGCATCCGAAAATGCATTCGTATCTTCAAATGCAACTTCCAGTATGACTTCTTTCCAGCTCACATCATTCTCCCGTGATTGAAGCTATTTATTTCTCATTATCCGGAAACATTTCAGCCAGTTTCTGTTCCAGATAATGAATGTTGGTTCCGCCTTTGATAAAACTGGGGTCGTGCATCAGTTCGCGATGAAGGTCCAGATTGGTATGGATTCCTTCGACAACCATCTCGGTCAGGGCAACCTGCATGCGGTGAATCGCCTGTTCTCTTGTCGATCCGTAGGCGATGATTTTGCCGATCATGGAGTCGTAATAAGGGGGGACTTTATAACCTGCATATACATGGGAATCCACACGCATACCCGGTCCACCTGGTGCATGCCAGGATGTGATTTTTCCCGGAGACGGGATAAAGGTAAAAGGATCTTCTGCGTTGATACGGCATTCAATGGCATGTCCGATCAGCCGAATGTCACGCTGGCGATAGCGGAGTTTTTCGCCGGCAGCGATCCGTATCTGTTCCTGTACCAGGTCCAGACCCGTGATCAGTTCGGTTACAGGGTGTTCTACCTGAATCCGTGTATTCATCTCGATAAAATAAAATTCGCCGTTCTCATAGAGAAACTCGAATGTCCCTGCACCACGATATCCAATCTTGCGACAGGCTTCGGCACAACGGTCGCCGATTCGGTCGACCAGCCGGCGAGGGATATCAGGTGCCGGCGCCTCTTCAATGACTTTCTGGTGACGTCTTTGCATGGAACAGTCCCGTTCTCCCAGCCAGATGGCATTTTTATAATCGTCTGCCAGAACCTGGATTTCGATATGGCGCGGATTTTCCAGGAATTTCTCCATGTAAACTTCCGGATTGCCGAAAGCGGATTGCGCTTCCGATTTCGTTGTGGAAACGGCATTGAGCAAGGATGCTTCTGTATGTACCACACGCATGCCGCGACCGCCACCGCCACCAGCTGCCTTGATGATCACAGGAAATCCGATTTTGCGGGCGACAGAAATGATTTCCTGGGGATCGTCGGAAAGTGCACCATCCGAACCGGGAACACAGGGAATGCCGGCCTTGATCATGGCCTGTTTGGCCGTTACCTTGTCACCCATGATCCTGATGGATTCCGAGCGCGGGCCAATGAATACAAAACCGGATTTTTCCACTCTTTCCGCAAAATCGGCATTTTCGGAGAGAAAACCGTAACCGGGGTGAATGGCTTCCGCATCAGTCACTTCCGCAGCACTGATGATGGCTGGCATATTCAGATAACTCAGTGCAGAAGATGCCGGACCGATACAGACGGATTCATCCGCCAGCTTGACATACTTGGCTTCCCTGTCTGCTTCTGAATGGACGACAACGGTTTTGATACCCATTTCACGGCAGGCACGCTGGATTCGCAATGCAATTTCGCCGCGATTGGCAATAAGAATTTTTTCAAACATAGTGTGACGATTGTTCGGTAGATCGAGAATAGACGGCAAAACAGAACACTTTATGTTCAGATAGACCCGTTTTATCCTATTACAAACAGAGGTTGTCCAAATTCGACCGGTTCGCCGTTTTCGACGAGAATCTGTTTGATGACGCCTGATGTATCCGCCTCGATTTCATTCAGAAGTTTCATGGCTTCAATAATACACAGGGTATCGCCTTGTTTGACCGTTGATCCCACTTCAACGTAGGGAGGATTGCCGGGAGCCGGTGCACTGTAGAAAGTACCGACCATCGGCGACTTGACGACGTTTCCTTCAGGTTCTGCCGGTGCCGCCGCCGTTTCCGTGGCGATCACCTGTGTTGCGACATTGACCTGAGGCATAGCTGCAGGCTGGACGTACTGCTGTGGCAAAACCTGGGGTTGTTGCATCACGACAGGCTGTCCCTGGACAGAAGAAGTTTTTGCAATGCGTACCTTGCTTTCTCCTTCGGTAACTTCCAGCTCGGCGATATCAGAATCGGCGACAAGGTCGATCAGGGTTTTTAATTTACGTAAATCCATAGAAATCCCGCAAAAATACAGTTAAATGATTGGAAATTAATATTTCAGAGCAAATTCAATGGCCATCCGGTAACCGTCGATACCAAAACCGCATATTACACCTTTTGCGATATCGGAAAGGTAAGAATGGCGACGGAACGGTTCACGTTGATGAATATTGGAGATATGAACCTCGAAAAAAGGGATGTTGACACCGGAGAAAGCATCCCGCAAGGAAATACTGGTATGGGTCAGCCCGCCCGGATTGATCACGATGGCATCGACTTTGTCCTGTCGTGCCTGATGGATACGGTCAATCAGGTTGCCTTCGTGATTGCTCTGATAACTGGCAAATTTCCCTCCCGCCGCTTCGACAATGGATCGCATGGCTGAAACGACATCGTCCAGAGTCGTTTTGCCATAAATATCCGGTTCCCGTGTACCGAGAAGATTCAGATTCGGGCCGTTCAAGAGAAGAATATTTTTTGCCATAACTTAAAAAATAATCTTTTTATATTGGATTTTCAGCATTTTGCCGTCAAATAACGTAAACAGGCAAGGAAAAACGAAAGATTTCCGAAATTTATTTTATATCCCGAGAATTGATGAGACGTTGCAATTCATCCGGATCGGCACGTTCGTAATGGGGGCCGAAGAACTTGTTCGGCCTTCGGATATCATCCGGTTCATAGACGGCAAGATGGACAATTTCACCCTGCCAGACGAAATGAATGATTTCCCTGGCAGGGTGTTTTCCACGCGATTGTGGCGATTCGGAGACGTCGAAGTCAATGCCGTTGTTCAACAGGAAAATTTCCACATCTTTCACATTGTCAGTAAAGAGCTGCAAATGGATATCGCTGTGTTCACCGCCGGTTCCTTTCAGAACGGCTCCGGTGACGTAAGGATTGAATATGATGAGTTTTTTCATCAATCTGAGTGAAAGATGACGCAAATGTAACAATCTTGCAGGTTGAGTATCGGAGAGAAAGAGTTCGTTGTACAGTCTCACTTCATTTTCGACAGTCGCGTTGTCCGGTAAAATTTCTCCGGTTATCCGGGAATTGCCCAGTATCATCCGGGCCGCCTTTCGTTTGGCGACATCATAACTCGTTCCTTCCTCTGCTATCATGCGGGCAGCGGCAATGGCAATTTCCTGTCGCAGATTGGCAATATCGTTAAAGCGGTAAATGGTCATGTTCGGTTTGTTAAATACGGACGAAAGTGGCAACTGGTCGGGTACAATTTTCAATCCTGTTATTTATTCATTACATCATGCATATTCATATCCTCGGTATTTGCGGGACTTTTATGGGCGGCGTCGCGGTATTGGCCAAAGCGGCTGGATATACAGTAACCGGTTGTGATGCGAATGTCTATCCGCCGATGAGTACCCAGTTGGAAGAACAAGGTATTGAATTGATAAATGGTTATGATGAAAATCAGACAGCACTGAATCCTGATCTGTATGTAATCGGTAATGTGGTATCGAGAGGCAATCCCCTGATGGAAGCCATTCTGAATCGGGGCCTTCCCTATGTTTCGGGGCCACAGTGGATCGGTGAACATATTCTGAGCGACAAATGGGTTCTGGCTGTTGCAGGGACTCATGGGAAAACAACCACGACTTCCATGCTGGCCTGGATACTGGAGGATGCCGGTTATTCTCCAGGGTTTCTTATTGGCGGTGTACCGCTCAATTTCAGTATTTCCGCCCGATTGCACGGGGAGAATTCTTCTTCTTTTTTTGTGATTGAAGCGGATGAATACGATACCGCTTTTTTTGACAAGCGCAGCAAATTTGTCCACTATCGGCCAAGAACGGCCATATTGAACAATCTTGAATTCGATCATGCCGATATTTTTCCCGATATTTCAGCCATTGAAACACAGTTTCACCATCTGGTCCGGACAATCGCCGGAAATGGCCGTTTGATCGTTAACGAGCGCGATCCGGCCTTGAAAAGAGTCATTCAACGGGGATGCTGGAGTGAAAAAGAATGGTTTGGCGGAAATGCAAAAACAGGCTGGACATTTTCTGGGGCAGACAATGACAGTTTCAATGTCTTTTTCGAAGGCAATTTTCAGGGGACGGTAAACTGGGAACTGACAGGAGAGCATAACTGTCTGAATGCATTGGCGGCCATTGCCGCAGCAAGACATGTCGGTGTGGTGCCGGAACAGGCAATAGATTCGCTTTCACGATTCAAAAATGTCAAACGGCGTATGGAATGCCGGGGTAATGTTGGCGGGATTTTCGTTTATGACGACTTTGCCCATCATCCGACGGCTATTGCTACAACAATTGCCGGATTGAGAAAAAAGCTGGGCAAAAGTGGAAATACCCGTATTCTGGCTGTTCTGGAACCTCGATCCAATACCATGAAACTGGGAACCATGAAACGACAGCTGCCGCAGAGTCTGTCAGAAGCCGATCTGGTTTTCGGTTACGGTGCCCATTCGGGAAAAGACGCTCTCGGATGGAATTTGCAGGAGGCATTGAGCCCGTTGGGCGATAAAATGCAGGTTTCCGACGATATTGATTTGTTGGTCGACAAGATCGTTGCTGCCGCCCGGCCGGGAGATCATATACTCGTCATGAGCAATGGCGGTTTTGGTGGAATTCATCAGAAAATACTCGACAGGCTTTCCGGAAAATGACAAAAGCGATTTTATATTTGCATGGATTTCAGTCGTCTCCGTTTTCTTTCAAGGCACAGCTGATTTCCCGTGCAGTTGAAAATGCAGGAGACGGTTTTCGTTACTTTTGTCCCCAATTGCCGTTATCTCCAGACAAATCAATAGAAATAGCGAGTGATACTATCAGAGGATATCCAGCGGAATCGTTGGTCATTATCGGTTCTTCTCTGGGTGGGTATTATGCTAACTGGCTGGCTGAACAGTATCGGTGCAAGGCAATACTGTTGAATCCGGTCATTGATCCCTGGAGAATCAAGATACTGGATGATCTGCCGGACAGAAGCGACTTGAGAGTGAGAGAGTGGCTGGATTTTCGCGAAAAATACCAGTCGGAACTGGAGGCCGTTCGGGTTACATCGATAACCGATCCGGAAAGATATCTGCTATTCGCCGCGAAAGGCGACGAATTGCTTGACTGGCATTTGATGCAATCGCATTATCAGGCGGCCAATCAGATCATTATTGAGGGAAGCGATCATGGTTTGTCTGATTTTGCGCAGTATCTTGAGCGGGTTCTCCTGTTTTGTGGCATCAGGCAATGACAGGTAACGGATTGATTATTGTTGTTTCCGGAAACAAAAATATATGAAGATTCTGTGAACGGGCAGAATATGGATGAATTGTAGAGAACTGAATGAATTTATTCTTTGAAGAATCGGGTGATTTCAAGACCGGCAATATTCTGAATCAGGTCGGAGAGGCATATCAGGTTGAATTGCCGGGCGGAAAACGCACAAAAGTACGTGCAAGAGACGTACTGTTCCAGTTCGGTACCCATGAGCCGGCGCAGTTATTGACGGAAGCCGGTAAAGTGGCGGAAGAGATCGATCTTGATTTTCTCTGGGAAGTCGCCGGTGAAGATGAATTCGAATATTCCGAACTGGGAAAGGAATATTTCGGACATGAACTGAAACCGGATGAAGCGGCAGGCCTGCTGATCAGGCTGCATTCGGCCCCCATGTATTTTTACCGAAAGGGAAAAGGCCGGTATAAGGCGGCGCCTGAAAAGGCGCTTCGTGCGGCACTGGCCAGCATTGAAAAGAAAAAGCAGCAGGCTATTATCCAGCAGCAGTATGTTGAACAGTTGAGGCAGGGAATATTGCCGGCTTCAATGAAAGAGAATGCTGTCCAGCTGTTATGTAAACCCGACAAGAACAGTATTGAATATAAGGCACTTGTCATGGCCTGTGATGAGATGCGAGTTTCGCCTGAACGCCTGATGTTGAATACCGGAGGAATAGCCGGTCCCAAAGAGCTTCATTTATCGCGGTTTATCCATGAACATTTTCCACGTGGCATCTCGTTTCCTGAAATGGATGTTCCCGATACGCGATTCGAATTGCCCGTCGCTGACGTCAATGCATTTTCTATTGACGATATCACAACGACGGAAATTGATGATGCCTTTTCCGTGACCCGGTTGGCCGGTGACCGGATCGGAATCGGTATTCATATCGCGGCGCCGGCATTGGGCATAAAACCAGGGGACGCCCTGGATGAGATGGCTAGGAAACGGCTGTCTACGGTGTATATGCCCGGAGACAAGATTACCATGTTGCCGGATGAACTGGTCAGCCGTTTTACTCTGAGTGCAGGGGAAATCCGGCCGGCACTCAGTCTGTATGCCATTGTTGATCCGTCCGACTGGTCTGTCGTGAAAACGGAAACCCGTGCGGAAATGATCAAAGTGTCTGAAAATCTTCGCCATAACGATCTGGATCATCTGATAACAGAGACCAGTCTGGCGAAAAATGAGGGAGATTATCCGCATAAGGAAGATATCCGGATTTTATGGCGCTGTTCACGCGTTTTCGAGAAGAAACGTATGGAAAAACGTGAAGCCTTCGGATTGCGGCCGGAACAGTCGAATCGTGTCGATTTCAATTTTTATGTCAGTGATGATGGAATAGTAACCATTGAAAAACGTAAACGGACAGCACCACTGGATAAAATTGTTGCCGAATTCATGATTTTTGCCAACAGTACCTGGGGAAAACTGCTGCATGAACATGGCATTCCCGGAATTTACCGGAGTCAGGGAAGCGGTAATGGCAGCTGGATGAATCGGATGCAGGTAAAAATGGTCACTCATGCGGCGCCTCATCAGGGGCTCGGGGTCGATCAATATGCCTGGAGTACATCTCCGTTGCGGCGTTATACTGATCTGGTCAACCAGTGGCAGATTCTGGCGTGTCTCGATTATGGAGTCGCTGCGCCGTTGTCGGCGCCATTTCGTCAGAAAGATGCCAGTTTGTTTGCTATTGTCAGTGCCTTCGATGCAGCATATAGTGCATACAATGAGTTCCAGTCGAAAATGGAAAGATACTGGTGTCTCAGGTGGCTGGCGCAAAACAATGTCCGTCAGGCGGAAGCTGTCGTGATCAGGGATGAAATGATTCGCCTTGTCGATATTCCCCTGACGATACCCATGCCGGGAATGCAGATTCTGGCGCGCGGAACGCAGGTAAAAATCGATCTGATACGCTGGGATGAAGTTGATTTGTCTGTTGAAGCGCGTTTCGTGGATGTTTCTGCAGAAACAGCAGGGGAAATAGAAGCAAATGAAGAGGAAATGGCGGAATAATCCGGCATTTCGTATGTCCCGTTCATAATCCAACAGCTGTTACAGTTTTACGGTGTGGGGAATGTGAAGATACTGTCGCAAAATCGGGTTTTGTATGTCGCCATTGCGGTATCGGTGTTGATACATGCAATCGTTTTGTCGGCCAGGTTCGGCTCGACTTTATCGTTTGATGCAAAGAAAAATACCCCGGCTATGGAGCTGGTACTGATCAATCCGCTTCCGCAGAAGATCATTAATGCGGCAGTCGGCGGGGCTGGAAATCCTGTGGCAAGTACCAAAAAAACCGTAAACGGGAAGACAGGCAAGCCGGCGAGCAATAAACCTGAGGCTGTTGTTCCGGAATCTTCCAAGGCAAACAAAGTGACAGGTTCTGCCGGAAGAAAAACAATGAATATGACTCATGGCGAAAGCAGTTTTCAGCTACCGGAGGAGCCGGACGGCCGTTCCGTCGTTTTCAGACGAAACGTGAGCGGAAATGGAAAAGGCATGAGTACGGATATCGGCGGTCCGGTTTCTTCCGGACGTCCGGTTATTACAGCCAATACCCGCGATGTCGGTTATGCCATGTATTACAAGGCCTTGCGCAAAAAGGTGGAAAATCTCGGTTTGATCAATTTTCCCCAGCGAAACGGGACAAGACTGTACGGCGAGTTGACGGTCCGTATTCCTGTCTATCGTGACGGATCGCTTTTTGAAAAAGAAGGCGGGCCCAGTATTGAAAGATCTTCAGGAAATCCCGCCCTAGACAAAGCGGCGTTGAATATCATCCGCCGGGCAGCCCCTTTTGGCCCGTTTCCGAAAAGCATGCGTTCAAAAAATGCAGAAGCAGATGTGTGGATCATCATTACCCGTCTGAAATTTACCCGGGATCAGGGGATACAGTCGCAAATCCAGTCGACAGTACATTAGCCCATGAAACAAAGAATTTTCCGGGAAACATATCCGATTTTCTTCAATCATACAAATTTATATATAGATTCATAGAATATGAGTGACCGTTACGCAGTGGTTGGTAATCCGATTGAACACAGCAAATCACCGGAGATACATACCCTTTTCGCACAACAGACAGGACAGAATATTCTGTATTCGCGTATGCTTGCACCGCTGGATGATTTCAGGTCAACGGTATTTCAGTTTGCCAGTCATGGAGGAAAAGGGCTGAATGTCACGGTTCCTTTCAAATTTGAGGCGTTTGCTTTGTCATCGCGTCTGACGTCACGTGCAAAAATGGCGGGTGCGGTCAATACATTGCATTTTGATGAAGGATCGATTTGTGGTGACAATACCGATGGGGCCGGGCTGGTCGCTGATATTACAAAAAATGTCGGTATCGCGTTGCGGGATTCCCGTATTTTATTACTGGGAGCGGGTGGCGCGGCATTTGGCGTCATGTTGCCTTTGCTTGAGCAAAAACCCGAATATTTGCTTGTGGCCAATCGCAATGAAGATAAGGCAAAAGAAATGATTTGTCGCTTTTCCGGTTTTGGCAGGGTTGAAACATCTTCCTATCAGGATTTGAGCGGCGACTTTGATATTGTGATCAATGCAACCTCGGCAGGTCTCCAAGGCGGTATGCCTCCGGTTCCCCCGACCGTTTTTGGCAAGAAAACCCTTGCTTTGGATATGGTTTATTCCGACAAGCCGACTCCATTCATGTCTTTTGCCGGTCGACAGGGAGCGAAGGTCAGAGATGGTTTCGGCATGCTGGTAGAACAGGCTGCAGAGTCATTTTTTGTCTGGCGGAATATCCGTCCTGATACCCGGCCTGTTTTTGAATATTTCGGACGCTGATTTTCATGAACAGACTGGTTAACCTGTTTCGGCGATACTGGCGATGGATCCTTCTGACCCCGCTTGGCCTGTTTCTGATGTTTCAGGCTTATTTTTTTCTGCAAATCGGATGGTGGGTCAATCATAATCCTGCTTCGACAAGTTTCATGCGCCAGCAATTGGCGGTTCTTCAGGAAAAGAATCCGAAAGCGAAATTACAGCATAAATGGGTTCCATATAAACGGATTTCACGGAATTTGAAGCGTGCGATTATTGCTTCGGAAGATGCCAATTTTACGGATCATGAAGGAGTTGACTGGGATGCCCTGCTCAAGGCTTACGAGAAAAACAGCCGTAAGGGAAAGATTGTTGCGGGGGGATCGACCATTACCCAGCAACTGGCCAAAAACCTGTTTTTGTCGGGAAACCGGAGTTATTTTAGAAAAGGGCAGGAAATCATCATTACCTATATGCTTGAATTCTGGATGGAAAAGGAAAGGATATTCGAACTGTATCTGAACCTGGTCGAATTCGGTACAGGTGTTTTCGGTGCCGAGGCCGCAGCCCGTCATTACTACGGAACATCTGCTTCTTCATTAAGTGCCGGTCAGGCGGCCAGGCTGGCCGCCATGTTGCCCAAGCCAAGATATTTTGACAAGCACCGGAATTCGGGCTATCTGATGCATCGTACAGCGTTGATTCTAAGAAGAATGGGATCTGCAGATGTGCCGCGATAGCCGTTTTATCTGCCTGAAGTTCTTGCCACTCCAATCCGTTATCAGTACACTTGCGCTATTTTCAGTTAGGCGGCAGTTTTATGGTCAATAAAAGCCACCGTCGCTTTTCCTTTTCGTCATAAAACCGTCACATGACCATGATGTTATCCATCCATCAGCGAGTCCGCCGGCAGTTACCCTGTTAATATGTCTGAAAGATTATCTCCATGATCAATGTTTTTGTACTTCAAAACGGTCGTTTGAACCAGGTGCCCATCGATTCCAAGTCCGATCTGGAAAATGTCGCACCTGTCTGGGTGGATATGACAGATCCGACGGAGGAAGAACGATCATGGGTAAGAAGTGCATATGACGTAACGATGCCTGACGAAGACGATGTCAAGGATATCGAAGCTTCTGCACGTTATTATGAAGCGGAGAACGGTGATCTTCATTTGAGAACGGACTTCAGAATTGATTATGACGAAGGGCCTTCACAAACGGTGACAGTGGCATTCATTCTGGCACGTAATATACTGTTTTCGATGCACGCGGAGGATTTGCCGGTATTCAGACTTGTCAGAATGCGTGCCCGATCGCGTCCAGGTTCTATCACCGACTACAAAGATGTACTTTTGGACCTTTACGCAACAGATGCCGAATATTCGGCAGATGCGTTAGAAGGTATTTACAGAAATCTTGAAGAAGTCAGTATTAAAGTGTTGCAGGAAGAGTTTACAGACCAGGATGCGGCAGCTACGTTGAATACGATTGCACAAGAAGAAGACCTTAACGGACGTATCCGCAGGACCATGATGGATACGCGCCGTGCTGTCAGCTTTCTGATGCGGGGGCGTTTGCTGGATTCCGACCAGTTCGAGGAAGCGCGCCAGATTTTGAGAGACATCGAATCGCTGGACGGCCATACATCCTTTTTGTTCGAAAAAATCAACTTTCTGATGGACGCGACAGTCGGTTTTATTAACATTAACCAGAACAAGATCATCAAGATTTTCTCGGTTGCCAGTGTCGCGTTCCTGCCACCGACATTGATTGCCAGTATCTATGGCATGAATTTCCGGATTCTGCCTGAATTGAGCTGGGATTTCGGCTATCCTTTTGCACTGGTGCTGATGTTGTTGAGTGCGTTGGCGCCTTTCTGGTATTTCCGTCACAGAGGATGGCTCAAGTAGGAGAAGCCGTTTCCGCTTACTGGTGGATTATATTGTTCTGAGGGGCTGCTGGTATGTGATGAAAACAGGTGGCTTCCGTGAGAGGACAGTCTCGGGAATATGTCCGGTGTGTGTTTGTTGCGGATGCCTTTATTGTTTTGATGCATCGTACAGTCGCTGAATGGTTTTTTGCATATCGCCAAGCCATTTTGCCGGATCATCAACAGAAATCCACCAGCAAACATCTGCAAACCCTGTGCAGTCCGCAAATTCTTCGATCGTATTTTTTTGGGCTGATCCGAATTCGGCAATGCATTCATCGAGAATAACAAGCCAGGAATATTTCTCCCTGACAGCCTGGATTACTGCAGGCTCCAGTTCCATTTGCGAAAAGATGTCGGGCATGGAGCCATATCCGAAGCCGTCATCCACATAAGTGCGACTCAGACGAAAGCCCTGACCGTATTTGGAATTCTTGCTCAGCCAAGGATATTCAGTGGATCCTAACATGGAATCGTCCGTCGATATGATATTTTTCCCCAAAGAGAGAAATTTGCTGAAAAAACCGTTTGTCATGTTTTGTGTCGCTGGTGAAATCCGGAAAACAGGCCGTATCGTAAAAACTTTTCAGTCTGACTGTTTTGTGCGATGCTTTCCGGATGGCTGTCCCTGTCGAAGAAAAAACATTATATCGCATAAGCAATGAATTCTTCTCGTGGCATAAATTGTTTAAGTCATGAAAATCAAGTGGTTACTGAAAATACAATTTTCCTGATCGAGTCTTTGAAAAGCGGGTGCAAGAGGAGTCATGAACAAAATCGTTGAAATGTCGGGTTCAGTGAAAGACCGTTCTGTACGCTTTGCATGGAATGGAAAATGCAAACAAAGCGATTTCAGACAGGGATAGTAAAAATTGACTATGGTCAAGTACGGTTTTTGCCCTGAGAAGCTATGATAGCTGCTAGCTTGAAAGTTGGTATGTCACTTCACCTGCCTGTAACAAGTTGTTTTGCAACTCTGAAACGATTTCCGGTTTTTGGATGTGGACAGACGAAAGCAAGATAAGCGACGATGCTGATTGGTTTGATTAAAAGCTGAATTCCATTAAAACAGTCCATGAGTGCGACAACAGACGATTCACTGAAATTAGGGAGTGCGAATACAGGTACCATTTCAGGTGGTCATCTTGTCGCGAAAGCGCTTAGAAATGAAGGAATCGACACGATATTCACCCTCTCCGGAGGCAATATCGTGGATATATATGACGGTTGTGTCAATGAAGGCATCCGGGTTATCGATTTTCGCCATGAACAGGTAGCAGCACACGCCGCTGATGGATATGCACGCCAGACAGGGCAGACAGGATGTCTGGTCACGACAGCAGGCCCGGGGTGCTGTAATGCCATAACCGGAATGGCGACAGCATTGCGATCGGAAACGCCACTTCTGCATATTGGTGGCCAAGGTGCCACTTCCCAGTATTTGCAGGGTTCCTTGCAGGAATTCGATCATGTCAGACTGATGTCTCCCGTTACCAAATGGGCGGCAAGTGTTCGCTCGACTGAACGGATTGCCGATATGGTTTCCATGGGGTGTCGGGAGGCATGGGGCGAAGTTCCCGGTCCGGTCTATCTTGAAATACCCCGGGATCTTCTTGATCGCAGTATTGAACTGCAAGATTGCGTCATTCCCGCAGCTGGTCATTACCGTTTCTCCTGTAAAGTGATGTGTTCACCTCCCGAGATAGAAAAACTGGCGGATCTGTTGGTCCATGCTGAAAAACCGGCTGCCCTGTTCGGAAGTCAGGTATGGAACGGAAGAAGTCATCGGGAAGCGCTTGAGCTGATCAGGACTTTTGATATTCCTGCCTACACGAATGGTTCTGCCCGCGGCATTTTCAGAAACAATGACCCGCTTTCCTTTGACAGGACACGTGACAAGGCATTGGCCGAAGCCGATGTTATTCTCGTTGTCGGCACACCTTTCGATTTCAGGCTGGGTTATGGCAAGTCGCTGAATCCGGCAGCCAAAGTCATTCAGATAGACCAAAATTATTCGGTAATCGGCAAAAATCGTGATATTGAACTGGGTCTGCTGGGACATGCCGGTACCATTTTCAGAGCGGTTGTGGATGCTGTTTCCGGAAGTGAAAAACGGAAAATGGCAACGAAGCGAAAAGAATGGATTGCAACGCTTCGGGCCGCGGAAGCAGAAGCACTTGAAAAACTGATGCCATTGTTCAAATCGGAGAACAGTCTGATCAATCCGTACCGGGTGGCATATGAACTGAACGAGTTTCTTGAGGAAAACACGATATATGTCGGAGATGGCGGGGATGTCGTGACGATCTCTGCACAGGCCGTACGTCCCCGCAGACCGGGACAATGGATGGATCCGGGGCCTTTGGGAAGTCTGGGGGTCGGTACAGGTTTCGCTATTGGAGCCAAACTGGCCAATCCGGACAAGGAGGTCGTGTGCTACTATGGTGATGGCGCTTTCTCCATGACGGCGTTCGATATGGAAACGGCCAACCGCTTCAAGGCCCCTTACCTAGCAGTGGTCGGTAACAACTCGGCCATGAACCAGATCCGATATGCACAACTGGCCAAATATGGTGATCGTGGTAACGTTGGCACTTTGTTAAGTGACTTGCCGTATGGTAAATTTGCGGAAATGATGGGTGGCTACGGTGAGGAAGTCTACAATCCCGGAGATATTGCGCCTGCCTTGCGGCGTGGACGTGAGGCCATAGCCAGAACGGGCAAGTGTGCTGTTATCAATATCTGGGTTGACCCGCAAGAATGGTCGCCGGGAACCAAGGCACGTTTGAAGGCACGTATGGCCGGCAAATAGTGGAAAAGAATGCGAAGAAAGAAGGCGACTTCTTTCTCGTTGTGAAAACTGGTGTATGCCAGAGATAAAGGTAATACTGACCAATACATTGGAGGAAGAGAAATATGGGTAGCAAAGCATTATCCGGAGTAAGAATTCTGGACATGACCCACGTACAGGCGGGGCCGACCTCGTCCCAGCTGTTGGCATGGATGGGAGCGGACGTCATCAAGTTCGAAAATCCGACGGGCGACATCACACGTAAACAGCTGCGTCACGATCCGAACAAGGACAGCTTGTACTTCACCATGTTGAACAGCAACAAGCGTTCGATCATTGCGAACATGAAGAGCAAGGCAGGCTGCGAAATTTTCGAAGAACTGCTGAGAAAATGCGACGTCATCATGGAAAACTTTGGACCTGGCGTGCTGGCAAGATTCGGCTACACCTGGGAAAAGATCCATGAAATCAACCCGGCCATCATCTACGCTACCATCAAAGGCTTCGGTTCCTCCGGACCATACAGCGACTACAAGGCCTACGAACCGATCGCCCAGGCAATGGGTGGTTCCATGTCCACAACCGGTTTCCCGGAAAATCCGCCGACCATCACAGGTGCCCAGATTGGTGACACCGGTACCGGTCTGCACCTGGCCATCGGTATCTGCGCAGCCCTGTACCACAGAACCCACAACGGTGGAATCGGACAGGAAGTCGAAGCAGCCATGCAGGAATCCGTCATGAACCTGTGCCGCGTCAAATTCCGTGACCAGGGTCGTCTGATGGGAGGCAAAGCCGCATTGCCGGAATACAGCCGTCCGACCCTGGGACTGACCGCCGTACCTCGTGCAGGTAACGACTCCGGTGGTGGCCAGCTGGGTAACTGTATCCCATGTAAACCTTTCGGAACCAACGACTACGTCTACTTCATTGTCCAGGAAGCCAACTGGCCGGTAGTGGCAAGAGCCATTGGAGACGAAGCACTGGTAACAGACGAACGCTTTGCGACCCTGGCAGAACGTCGTAAAAACCAGAACGAACTGTGGAAAATGATCGCAGACTTTGCGAAGAACTACACCAAACGTGAATTCACCGCATTCTGCAACGAAAAGAACATCCCGTGCGGACCGGTTCTGTCCACAGAAGAAATCATGACAGACCCACACGTTGCACACCGTGAAATGATCGTCAAGGTAGAAGGCCATCCGCAAGGAGACTACTACACCGTTGGTATGCCGATCAAACTGTCGATGGGTAACGTAGACAAGATTCTGCCGGCACCGATGCTGGGTGAACACACGGAAGAAATCCTGAAAGAAGTTTGCGGATTCTCGGCAGAGAAGATTGCGGAACTGAAAGCGGGCGGAGCTTTCGACGTACCACCGAAGAAGAAAAAATAATGGTGAGTCAATTGTTTTAATGAAGTGATTCATTAACTTTTGCAGGATGGGTGGAAAGACCACCACCCATCCATTCTTTTTGAAGGATAAGTATGAATATTCATGAATATCAGGGAAAAGAAATTTTGCGCAAATATGGGGTGACAACACCTCGTGGATTTCCCTGTTTTAGTGTCGACGAAGCTGTCGAAGCCGCAAAAAAACTGGGTGGCAATGTCTGGGTCGTCAAGGCACAGATTCACGCCGGTGGCCGTGGCAAGGGTGGTGGTGTCAAGGTTGCCAAGTCACTGGATGAAGTCAGAAAATATGCATCCGAAATTCTCGGAATGACGCTGGTAACGCACCAGACCGGTCCGGAAGGCCGTGTTGTCAAGCGTCTGCTGATCGAAGAAGGTGCCGACATCCAGAAGGAATACTATGTGGGTATGGTCATTGACCGTGCCACGCAGCGCGTGGCGTTGATGGCTTCTTCCGAAGGTGGCATGAACATTGAGGATGTCGCTCGCGATACTCCTGAACTGATCCACAAGGTTTTTATTGATCCGTCCACCGGCCTGACCGATGCTGAAGGTGAAGACATCGCGCGCAAGATCGGTATGCCTGAAGCTGCTGTCAAAGAAACCTGCAAATTCATGCAGGGTCTGTACAAGGCTTTTGTTGAAACGGATGCATCCCTGGCGGAAATCAATCCGTTGATCCGCACAGGAGACAACCGCGTCATTGCGCTGGATGCCAAGTTCAATTTCGATTCCAACGCATTGTATCGTCATCCGGAAATCCAGGAAATGCGCGATCTGGATGAAGAAAATCCTGATGAAATCCAGGCTTCCAAATTCGATCTGACCTATATTTCGCTGGACGGCAATATCGGATGTATGGTCAATGGTGCCGGTCTGGCAATGGCAACCATGGATATCATCAAACTGTATGGCGGTGCTCCGGCAAACTTCCTGGACGTTGGTGGCGGTGCAACCACTGAAAAAGTGACCGAAGCCTTCAAGATCATGTTGTCCAATCCGAACGTCAAGGCCATACTGGTCAATATCTTCGGTGGCATCATGAGATGCGACGTCATCGCCAACGGCATTGTCGCAGCAGCCAAGCAAGTTGCCCTGAAAGTACCTCTGGTGGTACGTCTCGAAGGAACCAATGTAGAACAGGGTAAAGAAATACTGGCCAAGTCCGGTTTACCGATCATCTCTGCCAGCGGCATGGCTGATGCTGCACAAAAGGCGGTTAACGCAGCAAAGGGTAATTAATTATGTCTATTCTGATCAACAAGAACAGCCGGGTCATCGTTCAGGGTATGACCGGTAAAACCGGTGCATTCCATACTGAAATGTGCATAAACTATGCTTTTGGTAAAGAATGCTATGTTGGTGGTGTCAATGCAAAAAAAGCCGGCACAACTTTTTTGAATCTGCCTGTCTTCGGCAGTGTAAAGGAAGCCAAGGAACAAACAGGCGCCAATGTTTCCGTTATTTATGTTCCGCCTCCGTTTGCCGCAGCGGCGATTGATGAAGCTGTTGAAGCCGGTATCGAATTTGTTATCTGTATTACAGAAGGTATTCCGGTTGAAGATATGTTGCGTACCCGTTATAAAATGCAAGGCAAAAACACCATTCTTCTTGGACCAAACTGCCCGGGTATCATTACGCCGGACGAACTGAAGATCGGTATTATGCCGGGTCATATTCACAGAAAAGGTACGATCGGTGTCGTTTCCAAATCGGGTACCCTGACATATGAAGCAGCCAGCCAGCTGGCCGAATTCGGTCTGGGTCAATCCACTGTTGTCGGTGTCGGCGGTGATCCGATCAATGGCCTGAAACATATCGATGTTCTGAAGATGTTTAATGATGATCCGGAAACGGAAGCCGTTATTATGGTAGGCGAAATCGGCGGTAATGATGAAGAAACTGCCGCACGCTGGGCCAAGGACAATATGAAGAAGCCGATTGTCGGTTTCATTGCTGGTGTAACCGCGCCTCCGGGAAAACGGATGGGTCATGCTGGCGCAATCATTTCCGGTGGCAAAGGTACGGCACAGGAAAAACTGGCTGTTATGGAAGAATGCGGTATTACGGTAACACGTAATCCTGCCGAAATCGGCAAAACGATGAAATCTGTTCTGAAATAACATTATTGCCGGAAATTGAAAAAGCCCGGTCAACCGGGCTTTTTTTATTGTATCTTTTCCGTTTGGTCAGAAATGTCCTGTTTCGAGATAATGGCAGAGACATTGCAAACAATGCAAGACACTTTGATCCCTTACCTCTGACCGGTTCCCGCTGAATTGTTGTTTGTCGGTACTGAATATGCCGGTTCGGGTAGCAAAACCGAAGCATACGGTACCAACCGGTTTGTCAAGAGAACCTCCTCCAGGCCCGGCAATTCCGGTCGTCGAAATGGCAATGTCGCCCTGTGTTGCGTCAAGAGCGCCTTTCGCCATGGCCAGAGCCACTTTCTGGCTGACGGCACCTTGTTGTCTTATCAGTTCTTCGGGAACTCCTGCCAGCTTTGTTTTTGATTCGTTCGAGTAAGTGACGAGTCCGCAATCAAACCATTCCGAGGCACCGGGAATATCTGTGACCAGTTTGGAAAGACTGCCGCCGGTACAGGACTCGACGGTAACCAGTTTCAGTTTTTTTTGCGAGAGTAAAGTACCAATATACTGGGCGAGTTCGGATGGATTTTTGATCATGGCTATTCAGTATAAAAGTTGATCGGCAGTGAAACAGGTTTTCCATAATGCGAAAACAAGCAATGTGAAAAAGGCTGCAATGATATCGTCCAGCATAACACCAAAACCGCCATGTATGTGTTTGTCGAAAAAGCGGATAGGCTGCGGTTTTGTCATGTCCAACAGGCGAAACAGGGCGAAAGCAACGCATTCGGCAAAAAAAGAACAAGGTGTTATGAATAGAAGGATCAGCCAGAAGGCAATGATCTCATCCCACACCATGCTCCCGTCGTCCGGGTTGTTAAGCGCATTCCCGGTTGTCTGACAGGTTTTGATACCGATCAAAAAACCGATTATGCAAATGATGCCCCATACCGGAGGGGTGAACAGGGAGGGAAAACGGCAGGTCAGCAAGTCATAACTGATCCAGGCGAACAGTGTTCCTGCTGTCCCCGGCATGATGGGAGATAGGCCGCTTCCAAACCCAAGGGATATTAAATGGAATGGATGGGATAACAAAAAGGTAATATCCGGTGAGCGTTTGACAGGAGCATTCATTTTTCTGTTGTCAGAAAGTGATCGAATGAATGATGAGAAAAGGTTTGCAATTCTCCGTTGTTATTGCGAAGTCTTAGTCCCGGGGTGCTTTCAATGAAGCCGACTCTTGTAACGGGAATACCTGTTTTATCGGATGCTTCCAGAACGCGGCTGCGTTTTGATACAGGGGCCGTGAAACACAATTCATAGTCGTCACCTCCACCCAATGCACATAACATGCGGAAATCTTCAGGTTGTCTGGCAAGAATGGAACTGACAGGCAGAGCGTCAATATTCACGGTGGCACCGACCTTGGATGCATTGAGAATGTGAGTCAGATCTCCAAGGAGACCATCGGAAAGATCCAGGGCTGCAGATGCAATCTTGCGCAATGCTTTGCCCAGAGCGACTCGAGGCATTGGCATTTGCAACCGGGGCAATACCTTGCTGAATTCATCATCGTTTAAAGCAGTTTCACGCCGGCAATGTGCCAGAGCCAGCCGGGCGTCCCCGATCGTCCCTGAAATCCAGATGTCGTCGCCATGCCGGGCGTTGTCTCTTCTGATAGCTTGTCCAAGGGGAATCTGTCCGAAAACGGTAATACAGATATTGAGAGGGCCTTTGGTCGTATCGCCGCCTATCAGTTCGCATTGAAATAAATTGGCCAATGAGAACATGCCTTCGGAAAAAGGTTTCAGCCATGTTTCCTCTGCCCGGGGTAAAGCCAGTGCCAGTGTGAAAGCGACAGGATCGGCACCCATGGCTGCCAGATCGGAAAGATTGACAGCGAGTGATTTGTGTCCAAGCTGTGCAGGATCGGTATCCGGAAAAAAGTGTGTGCCTGAAACCAGCATGTCGGTGGAAATGGCCATTTGAGTACCAGGTGTCGGCATTAAAAGAGCACAATCGTCGCCAATACCCAAAGAAGCGTTTGAGATGGGTTTTGTGAAATATTTGGTGATGAGATCAAATTCTGAAAGCATATCTCTTTAAAAACTGAAAGGGAACTTGGTCGTTATCCTAGTGAACTAATACATAATGATGCTATTTATATCGTGTTTAAGCAAGATAATGATAAACTAGCCAATCTGGCCGATTGGCTGGGTTGGTCTCTAAACACACTTTGAATTTCCGATCTGGAAAACACAATCGAGGTTTTCTGCACTTTTCCTGTTAGATAGGCGTTTTTATCATGAACCCGTCATGGATCGAATATATCGCAGCTGTACTTTTCTTTCTGGCATTGATTCATACTTTTTCTGCCAAATATTTTGTCCAGTTGTCTCATCGTGAGAGTCGTCACTCGGGGGCTTGGTTGATGCTGGGGGAAGTTGAAGTGATATTCGGTTTCTGGGCTTTTATCCTGCTTGGATTTATGGCAGCAGTCGGAGGGTATGAAAGTGCTGTCGAATATATGGATACCCGGGATTTTACCGAGCCATTATTTGTTTTTGTCATTCTGGTAATTGCTGGAACCCGTCCAATTCTTCAGGCGGCTCAATTACTGATTGATACCCTTGAAAAAATCATTCCATTGCCGGGAATGATTACTTATTATTTTCTGACACTGACTATTGTGCCATTGCTGGGATCCTTTATTACGGAACCTGCGGCCATGACATTGGCCGCCATTATTCTGCGGGATCGGTATTTTTCCAAAAAAATTCCGGAAACCATGAAATATCTGACGATCGCAATTCTCTTTGTCAATGTATCGATCGGTGGAGTTCTAACTTCATATGCCGCGCCACCTGTTCTTATGGTTGCTTCAAAATGGGGATGGGGGTTGGATTTTATGCTTGCTACGTTTGGGTGGAAAGCGGCATTGGCTATTTTTATCAATGCACTGATTGCGTCTTGGATTTTCAGAAAAATTCTATTGGGTATGGATGATTTGAAAGATGACTATGAAGTCGGTCGTGTACCGCCGCTGGTTATGCTTATCCATTTGACGACTCTCGTTCTGGTTGTGATATTCAGCCATCATCCGTTTGTTTTCGTGGGGTTCTTCCTGTTTTTTCTAGGTTTTACGGAAGCTTACCATCGCTATCAAAGTCCGTTGATGTTGAGGGAAGGACTGCTGGTTGCATTTTTTCTGGCTGGTCTGGTTGTGCTGGGAGGAATGCAGAAATGGTGGCTTGCTCCTATCCTGTCCAGGTTAAATAGCGCAATGTTATTTGTCGGCGCAACATTCCTGACTGCTATCACAGATAATGCTGCTTTGACATATTTGGGATCGCTTGTTGATGGTCTTTCGGATGCGAACAAATATGCTCTGGTTGCCGGTGCAATTACGGGCGGTGGCCTTACTGTGATTGCCAATGCCCCTAACCCGGTCAGTTTTTCACTGCTCAAAAATACGTTTGAGCATCAATCCATCAATCCCTTGATGCTTTTCGTATATGCATTGCCGCCAACAGTTGTTGCAGCCTGTTGTTTTGTCTTTTTGTAATAAAAGGTATCGTATAAAGCGGTTTCTTGCGCAATTTGTTTGCAACAGACTGAAAAAACGTCTTATCGAGTCATCTGTGGCAAGAAAGATATCTTAAGAGAATCAAGAAGGTAGTATAATGCGCGCAATGAATACGACGACAGATCCCCAGTTAGAATCACTACGCCTTCCTCCGCACTCCATAGAAGCGGAACAGTCGGTGTTGGGTGGCTTGTTGCTTGATAATTCTGCCTGGGACCGTATCGCCGATTATTTGAATCAGGATGATTTTTACCGGTTCGATCATCGTCTCATCTATCAGCATATCGCCAAACTGATCAATTCATCGAGACCGGCTGATGTTATTACGGTCTATGAATCCTTGCAGTCGGTCGGGAAGGCAGAGGAGATTGGCGGTCTGACTTATCTGAATGCACTCGCCCAGAATACACCATCTGCTGCCAATATACGCCATTATGCACAAATAGTGCGGGATCGCGGCATTTTACGGCGACTGATTACGGTTTCAGATGAAATATCCTCAAGCGCTTTCCAGTCCCAGGGGAAAGAAGTCAAGCAGATCCTCGATGAAGCGGAAACCAATATATTTGCCATTGCAGAAGAAGGTTCGCGCGGAACGCAGGGGTTTCAGGAAATACAGCCGTTGCTGACCCAGGTCGTTGAAAGAATCGATGAATTGTACAATCGGGATAACCGGAACGATATTACAGGCGTTCCTACAGGTTTTATTGATCTGGACAGAATGACATCAGGTTTGCAGCCGGGAGACCTGATCATCGTTGCCGGCCGTCCATCAATGGGGAAAACGGCTTTTTCGGTCAATATCGGTGAGCACGTCGCTATTGAGAGCGGTCTTCCTGTCGCCGTATTCTCAATGGAAATGAGTGGCGCACAACTGGCCATGCGTATGCTGGGTTCCGTCGGACGACTGGACCAGCATCGTTTGAGGACCGGTCGTCTGGGAGATGAAGACTGGCCACGATTGACTTATGCCATTCAGAAAATGAACGAGGCACAGCTCTATATTGATGAGACTCCGGCATTGAGTTGCACTGAATTGAGAGCCAGAGCGCGCAGGCTGGCAAGACAATGCAGCAAGCTTGGACTGATCATTATCGACTACCTGCAATTGATGGCGCCCAGCTCGGCCGGGGAAAACCGCGCTACGGAAATTTCCGAAATTTCCCGTGGACTGAAGGCACTTGCAAAAGAACTGAATTGCCCGGTCATCGCTTTATCGCAGTTGAATCGTTCCGTTGAGCAAAGGCCGAACAAGCGGCCTGTCATGTCCGATTTACGTGAATCCGGAGCTATTGAGCAAGATGCGGATCTTATTTTGTTTATTTATCGGGATGAAGTTTACAATCCCGATACCCCTGATAAGGGGATGGCTGAGATTATCGTCGGGAAACAGCGTAATGGCCCGATTGGTAGTGTCAGACTGACTTTTCTCGGACAATTTACCAAATTCGACAACTATGCCGGCGGCGGAGGAATGTATGGGGAATGATTTTCTTGTCCTTCGCCCAATACCCATTGCGACATGGCATATACCCGATGGGGTGTGCCGGCTAAATATCAAGGGAAGACTATGTTTGGACGTTTAATGCCTAAAGAAGAGAAATTCTTCGATTTGTTCAACCAGCATGCAGAATTCTGCGTCAAGGGAGCCAGAGAATTGCTGGAACTCATGAAAGACTTCAGCCATATAGAAAGACGGTTGCATGCTATTGAAGGGCTTGAAAAACAGGCAGACAAAGTCACCTATCATACTATCGGCATTTTGCACAAAACTTTTATTACTCCTCTTGATCGCGAAGACATCCATCGTCTTATTACCAAAATGGACGATATTCTGGATTTGATGGAAGATGCCGCTCAGACAGTTTCGCTTTATGACATACAGACCATTACTCCCGAAGCGATTCGTCTGGCTGAATTATGTCTGGGATGTTGCGAAAAACTGAAGGATGGTATTTCCCTGCTGCATAATATGAACCATTCCCGCGAAATACTGGAAATATGTGAGGAAATTGATCGTCTTGAATCCGATGCGGATCATGTTATGCATGCCGCATTGTCGAAACTGTTTCGTGATGAGCCCGATGTAAGGAACCTGATCAAGCTGAAAGCATTGTACGAAATACTGGAGAATGTCACCGATATTTGTGAAGATGTTGCCAATATCGTTGAAGGAATTGTTGTTGAAAATGCCTGATTGTCCGGCGGTCCGAGTGATCGGATTGTCATAATTTCCCGAATCGTCAATATCCACACAAAGTTGATTTTCATGCAAGCAATACATGTCAGTCTTTATGCCCTTATTTTTCTGGTCGCTCTGGCGCTGATTTTCGATTTCATGAACGGTTTTCATGATGCCGCCAATGCGATTGCCACGGTTGTTTCGACCGGGGTTCTGAAGCCGCATACCGCTGTTGCCATGACGGCATTCATGAACTGCGTTGCGATATTCATATTTGACTTGCATGTCGCCACGACTGTGGGAAAAGGGACCGTTGATCCGGCCATTGTTGATCATTATGTGGTATTCGGCGCTTTGGTCGGTGCAATAGGCTGGAACATTATCACCTGGTATTACGGAATTCCTTCATCGTCATCTCACGCACTGATTGGTGGATTGATTGGTGCAGCCATTGCAAAGGCAGGGAGCAGTTCTCTGGTCGCTTCAGGTATTTTCAAGATCATCGCATTCATTGTCATTTCGCCATTGCTGGGATACATTCTGGGATCCGTCATGATGCTGCTCGTCTCCTGGATATTCGTCCGGTCCCAGCCGCGTAACGTTGACAGATGGTTTCGCCGGCTGCAGCTGGTTTCCGCATCCTTGTACAGTTTGGGACATGGCGGAAACGATGCACAGAAAACGATGGGGCTGATCTGGATGTTGCTGATTGCTTCGGGCTATGCCGCTGATGATGGGCATTTGCCTTTGTGGGTCATCGTTTCGTGTTATGCCGCGATCGGTTTCGGAACGTTATTCGGTGGATGGCGTATTGTGAAAACCATGGGGCAGAAAATTACCAAACTGAAGCCTGTCGGTGGATTTTGTGCGGAAACAGGGGGAGCACTGACACTGTTTATTGCTACGGCACTTGGAATACCGGTATCGACAACTCATACCATTACCGGCGCCATTGTCGGTGTCGGTTCGGCGCAGAAAATGTCGGCAGTCCGTTGGGGCGTCGCCGGCAATATCGTCTGGGCATGGATTCTGACTATCCCGGCATCGGCTTTCATTGCCGCTGTTGCCTGGTGGCTTGGAACCAAATTCCTGTAATGGTCGCCGTTCTCGCGAACAGAGGGTATCAGCATGCAGATGATGCCATGACTGACAATCTGCCTGTCATGGTGAAGCTGTCGAAATCGTTAAATGGTGCATCAACTGGTGCAGACGTTCATTCGCGCTTTGTGAAAACAGGGACTTTCCGAAAACGCTTGCCAGAGATTTTACCCCTGCCTTCTTTCCTTGTTCCACGGAAGGGGAGACGTCATGGCTTTTTTTCCGGGACATAACCGGGGCTATAAGCTAAAACAACCGAGATATCGCGCCTGTCCGGTTCCATAGCAAAAACGATCTGTTTGGTTGCCTGATTGCATCAGGTTATTTTCGACATACCGGATTGATCGTCGCGATGATGATAATTTCCGAAGAGGCTTCTTGTGGGCGGAAATCAGTCTGATCTTCCGGCAAATCCAAGCAGATGCAACAAACTGGAGAACAAATTGAAAAACGCGACAAAAAGGGTCACAGTTGCCATGATGTAATTGGTTTCACCATTACGGACGATTCTGTTTGTTTCGTACAGGATCAGGCCAGACATCAACAAGACGAAAACGGCAGAGATTGCCAGAAACAAAGCCGGTACTTCAAAAAAGAAGGCGATGAGACTGGCAAAAAGTGCGACCAGCATTCCCGTGGTCAGAAAACTCGACATAAACGAGAAATCACGATGTGAAAACAGGGCGATACCCGACATGACAATAAAAATCAGTGAGGTTCCCCCCAAAGCCGTGAGAACAATCTCGCTCCCGTGCGGCATGCGCAAATAGTAACCGATAATCGGGCCAAGGGTATATCCCATAAAACCGGTCAAAGCGAGGACGAAGATAATACCCAGACGATTGTTACGGTTTCTGTTTACAAGAAACAGCAATCCGAAGTAGCCTGCAAGTGTCATCAGAAAACCGGGATGTGGCCATTGCATAACAATGGCTACGGTCGCGGTTAGGGCGGAAAATCCCAAACATAACGATAAGAGAAAGTATGTATTTCCCAGTACGCGTCTTGTCTGATTGTCGAGGACTCTGTCCGTTTGCCGAGTATCCGAAGGAATGGCAGAATCGAACCGATAGCGTTTGTTCATGAAACTAGATAGCCAGAAAAGGTTTATTGAAATAGAGGGGCAATGTATCGTGTGGTATGGATTTCGCCTTCGACATCGCTTTGTTCAGAAGGCGTGTGGCGCGCCTGGTTGCACTGTCAACCGCGCTCTTTACATCAGCCGCGAATTCCGTGACCACAATAGGTGACATGCCCGGCAGTACCAGCCGGATCAGACAACGTTTCTTGAAGCCGCTTTTGATACGGTTCGTGTCGGATAACCGGACGGTGATGAGATTGATACTGTCTTGTGCGTGAGACAACATCACATTCAGGCGTTCCGTTATGTAATCCTGCAAGGCTTCTCCAGCCTTGATACCTTTTGTGATGATCGTCGGTTCCATCAATTTCTTGCTCCTGCTCGTAATATATTACTTTACAGTTATATTAAACAATGAAAGAATAAGTAAAAAGAGAAGACTATCGTAATTTTACTTCAAAAAAATGGAATAATGAAAGCTTCCACTCTGAATTACCGCCATCTTTATTATTTTTGGGTCGCTGCCAAGGAAGGTGGTGTGACACGCGCGGCAGAACGGCTCGGCGTTGCTGTACAAACGATCAGCATGCAACTGGCATTGCTTGAAAAGTCAATAGGCAAGACATTGTTTGCTCCGCAGGGGCGAAGACTGGTTTTGACAGAGGCAGGCAGGGTTGCCCTGAATTATGCCGACCAGATTTTTCTTCTTGGCGAGCAGTTACAGGAAACACTGGCAGAAGATGATGTCGGCAAGAGTCTGCGCCTGACGGTAGGTATTTCGGATTCCTTGCCGAAAATGATCGCATATCGTCTTTTGGAACCTGCTCTCAAATTGCCTCAGTTCGTACGTATGGAATGCTATGACGGTACATTTGAAACCTTGCTGGCTGATCTGGCATTGCATAAACTGGATGTCGTCCTGACGGACCGGCCGACAAATGCCAAGAGTAGCCTTCGGGTATTCAGTCATGAACTCGGAGACCGTGCGGTCTGGTTATTTGGTACGGAAGAGCTGGCAGAAAAATACCGTGACAATTTTCCTGCCTGCCTTACTGGCGCTCCTGTATTGCTGCCGACACGAAACAATGCGATCAGGATGCATCTTGATCAATGGTTCGAAGTGAACAATATCCGGCCTTTTATTGCCGGTGAGTTTTCAGACAGTGCCTTGCTGAAGGCGTTTGGTCGTATGGGGGTGGGAATGTTCCATGCGCCTATCGTGCTGGCTGACGAAATGAAAGATCAATACAATTCTATTCCGATTGGTGAAATGAAAGGAGTCAGGGAACAGTATTATGCCATTTCAGCGGAGATGAAAATCCGGCATGTTGCGGTGGAAGCCATTCTGGAAGCACGCCGCAAGATCATGGAAGAAGTCAACTGACATTTCCCTGATAAGTGTTATTTATTTCAGATGATTGGCCAGGCTGACGAATTGTTCGACGTTCAGATCTTCCGGTCGTTTTGTCGGGTCAATATTCAGTTTTTCCAGTTCGGTTTCGGAAAAAAGAGGGGCGAGGTTGTTGCGCAGCATTTTTCTGCGTTGCGAGAAAGCTTGTGTGACGACTTTTTCAAGCGCTTGAAGTGAGCACTTTTCCGGCATTTCCCGGGGTATCATGCGTACGATTGCGGAATCCACCTTGGGCGGTGGTTCGAATGCTTCCGGCGGAACCACGAAAAGCATGTCCATGTCATAGCGCCACTGCAACATGACGGAAAGTCTTCCATAGGCTTTTCCGCTAGGTTCTGCCACCATGCGTTCAACCACTTCTTTTTGCAGCATGAAATGCTGATCTTCGATTGACGATGCGAAATCCATCAAATGGAAAAGCAAGGGAGTCGAAATATTGTAGGGAAGATTGCCGACGATCCGGATTTTCCGATCGGAGCATGCTCTCAGCGAGTGTATATCAAAATCGAGAGCATCTCCGCAATGAACGGCCAGTTTTTCCGTTGGGAAACGATTGGTCAGATAGGCTGCCAGATCACGATCCAGTTCTATGACGTCGAGTCTGGCCAGATGATGAAGCAGTTTTTCAGTCATGGCTCCCAGACCCGGCCCGATTTCGAGCATGATGTCGGAATAGCAGGGAGCAATCGCCGAAATAATGGCGTCCAGCACAGACTGGTCTTTCAGGAAGTTCTGCCCAAACCGTTTACGGGGAATATGTCTCATTCTACGATCCGTTTGTGTTTTTTTGATGAAAGCGCCATTTCCGCCGCGATCCGGATAGCTTCAATCATGCTGCCATGACTGGCTAATCCAAGACCTTTCGATGCGATATCGAGAGCCGTTCCGTGATCAACCGATGTGCGGATGATGGGCAGTCCCAAGGTAATATTGACACCATGTCCGAATGTAGCGTATTTGAGGACAGGCAATCCCTGATCGTGATACATGGCAATGACGCAATCCGCATGCTCGAGGTAATGTGGCTGGAAAAGCGTATCCGCTGGGAAAGGACCTGACACGTTGATATTTCGGGATCGCAGTTTTCTGATAGCCGGATTGATGACTCTGATTTCTTCATCACCAAGATAACCGTTTTCTCCTGCATGGGGATTCAGGCCGGTCATCAGGATATGAGGGGATTCGATGCCGAACCGGGTTTGCAATTCATGATTTACTATCGAGGCCGTTTCAAGAAGGCTTTCTTCTGTAATGGACTGGCTGACTTCTTTCAGGGGCAAATGGGTCGTTGCCAGAGCGACGCGTAACATGTAATTGTTCTGGAGAGAGTTTTTCTCCACCAGACCGGCGAGCATCATGACGACACGTTTTGTTCCGGTTTTTTCCGCAAAATATTCTGTATGACCTGTAAAAGGAATTCCGGCATCATTGATCGTGCTCTTTTGTACCGGCGCTGTGACGACCGCATCGAATTTTCCGGTCTGGGCTCCCTTTATGGCAATATCCATAAATGACAGAACCGGTTTGCCATTTCTTGCATCCAGATGACCGGGAATGGCCGGTACCAGCAGGGGAGAATCAATGACTCCAATGGATCCTTCTCTTTCGGAAAGAATATCCGGGTTCCATTTGGTCATATCCAGCTTGAGCAATTCAATGCCGACATCCATTTTGGAAGCCAGTTGTTTCAGGCCGGTGTAATCTCCGATCAGAACAGGGCGGGCCATTTCGTGACAACAAACCGCGCCACGTATGGAAATCTCCGGTCCGATTCCCGCGGGCTCTCCTGTTGTGATGGCAATGACTGGTTTTGTCATTTACATTTCCTGCTTGTTGTCGTTCAGACGATACTCGACATAAGCACGGTCGCGCAGCTGGCGGAGCCATTCTTCTGTCGCTTCAGCAATTTTCCGTTCACGCAAGGCCTGTTTGGCGGCGATCCTTTTCCGTTCAAGAGACATATCATCTGTTTTCTTTTCCAGGACCTGGATAAGGTGGAATCCGAATTGTGTCTCGACAGGGTCGCTGATTTCTCCGGGTTGCAGTGAAACAAGAGCCTTTTCAAATTCAGGAACAGTATCGCCGGGATAAATCCAGCCCAAATCACCCCCGCGACTGGCTGAAGTATCGTTGGAATAGGTTTTGGCCAGTTCTTCGAATGTGGCCGAATTGTTCTGGATTCGTTGTCTGAGATCGATCAGCTTGCGTCTGGCTTCATCGGCCGAAACCAGCTGATTGACTTTGATGAGGATGTGTCGTGCATGAATCTGTTGCACGACATGGCTGTCGGCGACACTGGGTTTCTGATCTGTTCCGGCAGACATGGAACGTTTGTCAAGGATTTTCAGAATGTGGAAACCATTGGGACTTTTGATGATGCCGGTTATGTCTCCCGGTTTCAATCCGGATAATGCATCCACGAATGTCTTGGGTAAACGGTCTGTACTTCTCCAGCCGATATCGCCACCACTCAACCCCTCATCGGCATCTGAATAGGAAGCGGCGTTTTGCTGGAAATCCCCACCTGATTGCAGTATTTTGAGAACTTTTTCCGCGCGTTCACGTTTTTCCGCTATCTGTTCGGGAGATGCGTTTTCAGGAATACGGACCAATATGTGACCCAGCCTGATCTGTTCAGGCATTTGCATCTGTGAATCGGCTCCCAGCAAATGGTCGACTTCCGCATCGTTGATCTGGATTTTGTTGACCACTTCGCGATCGCGCAAACGCTGCATGGTGATGTCGTTTCTGACGTTTTCCCTGTATTTTTCAAATGGTATTCCATTCTGTTCCATTTGCTGCTGGAATTGCTGCAGGGTTACATGTTTGCTTTCTGCAATTCTGGCTATCGTCCTGTCGAGCTGGGTGTCGTCAATGCGAAGTCCCATTTCCTTGGCCAGCTGTATCTGAGCGCTTTCGACAATCATGTGTTCGAGTACCTGCTTTTGCAGTACTTCGCGAGGTGGCAGAGTGATATTCTGGTTTTTCAGTCTGGATTCGATTTGCTGGATACGTTCATTCAGTTCACCGATTGTAATGACATCGTTGTTGACGACAGCCGCGATGGCATCCACAACAACCGGCCTGACTGTTTGAACAGGAGTCTGGAGGGTTTTGTCTGATTGTGCAAACACTCCTGTTGAGGTGACGATACCCAAAAGCAGCGGAATTAACCAGTTTAGTAAAGGCTGTTTTTTTAAATGATTTTTTGAAAAAAACATATCGTGATCCTTACGGGGATAAAGCATGATCCGGCAAAAAACGGAATCAGGGTGAAAGCGGTTCATAACCCGGGATGCTTCTCTGTAATGCATTCAGGGGATTGCTTCCCAGTCTCGACAATCCTTTCAGTTCAAGCTGGAAGAAGAACGCCGTATTGCTTTCGGTCGATGAAGTGACGAAGCGTTGCGCCATCAGCCGGAATATCCAGCAATCCGCGTTATATTCGACTCCGAAGATATTTTCAATAGATTTGTGATCCGGAATGGAATAACTGGTTTGTCCGACAGCATACCACCTCCGGCCGATGGGCCACTGTCCCGAGATGTGGATCTGGTCGATTTCATTATTGTAGAGATAATCCATGTAATCCCAGTCAGGATAGTAACTGATCAATCCGGCAAGACCGGCGGCGGAATAACGGTTATAGTAGCTTGAGGCATCTCTCAGATAACGGTATTCCGCATTCAGCAGTTTCATTGGGCCCGGTTTCCATTGGGTACTGAGATTGGCGCTGTACATTTTCTTGGTGCTCTGGTTGTATTGCAGGGCTGAATCGACTGAAAACGTTTTCGTGATTTGTCCGCTGGCCATTGCCAACAGATCGGAGCGGTTTTTCGATTCATCGTTTCTCGTGTTGTACAGGTAAACACGTTGGTCTCTGAAGTAGTAACGTTGGCCGATCGTGAATCGCATGCGTTCCGTGCCGTCTTCTTCAATAAAACGGGTGGTCAATGCGGCGGTCAGGTTGTTTGCATCGGCGATACGGTCGTAACCGGCGAAACGGTTCTCGGTAAACAGCATGGCATAACCGAAACTGGGCTCGCCGGAATCGAAAACCGGGTATTTGCTTTGGTCTTTGTAGGGAGTATAGACGTAAAAGAGTCGCGGTTCCAGTGTCTGGGTCATTCCGCGACCGAAGATAGGTGCATCTCTTTCAAAGATCAGGCCGCCGTCCATGGAGAATGTGGGCAGTACACGCGTCAACGATTTTGTATCATAAGGCGATTTGTCCAGATCGTACTTGGCGATATTCAAAATAGCTTTGGGAGTGAAAAAATATCCGCCGGAAATGATCGGATAGGAGATTTCCGATTTCATGATAAAGCGGTTGCCCCGCGCCTGTTCCTGTAATGGCAACTGATCCAGATCGGAATCGGAGAGCCAGAATCGGGTCAGGTCACCATATATGCTCCAGTCGAACCCGCCGACATTCGCTTGTCCGCCATATAGCGAAAATTGCGGGAGCCGGTCGAATGGCTTGATAATGGGTGCTTCTTCGTCTTGGAGTACTTTGTAATTGGTTCCGCGCAAGGTGGCATTCCAGATACCGAATGATTTCGAGATACCGCCTTCGCGCAATAAAAGCCGATCCAGGCTATTGCGGTTTTGCGGGGTGGAAAAGTCATCAGGATATTCATTATCGGAAGCTGAATTGATATTCCAGTAATATGACCAGCCGGTGTTAAAGGCCTGCTGATGTTGGGAAGACAGGAAGTAGCGGTCGCGATCGGCTTCCTTGTCGTTGGGCAGGTATTCGATGTAAGTTATTCCTGAGTAATTCGAGCCTAGATAACGGGCTTCTGCACCCAGTTGCAACCCGCGCCGTGCGATGAGATTGGGTGTAAGAGTCAAATCATAATTCGGGGCCAGGTTGAAATAATAGGGAACACTGATTTCCAGTCCGCTTTTTGATGTCATTCCGATCGTAGGCGGCAAGAAACCTGATTTTCGTTCGTTTTTGACCGGAAAAGTCATGGCTGGCGCGGCCAGTATGGGTACATCCTTGAAATAGAGTACCGGACTGGTTGCGTAACCGGCATTTTTGCCATCATCAAGGTGCAGTTTTTTCGATTTCAAATACCAGTCCGGATCGGTACCTTCGCATGTACTGTATGTTCCCTTGAAAATATTGATCTTGTCGTCGCTGACAAGATCGATGCGATTCGCTGTCCCCTGTGCCTGGTTCGCTTCCAGTTTGTAGGTCGTGTGATTCAGTGTACCTTCGCCGGTATCCAGATTAAGATTGCCTTTGTCGGCCGTATATTGATCGCCAAAGCGCTGGATGAATACATTCCCGATGACTTCCGCTTCATTTTCTTCCTGTCGGAATATTCCGTGGTCGCCTGTAATCAGGGTCTGGTCACGTTCTATTTCGACTTCATAGTCCAGATAAAGATCACGCGCCGTCCGTCCGGTTATCTGTTCCGCCTGGAGAATGGTCGGAGCATCCTTGTTTTCGATATGCTGTGGACGGTTGTTTTTGGCTTTTCCGTCAGTTGTCGGGGCAGCAAGCAACGTCGCCGAAAACGTGGCAAGTAACGAAAACAGGACGCAGGGCGGAAAAGATGCAAAAAAACGGCTCATGAAAAAAGCGTAGTAATAAGAAGACTACAATATATTGTTCAGAATCGCTTATTATATGAGAACTTTCCCGTCGATAACGTATTGTTTTACTCTTCATGTCAATAACAGCTCAAAATATTTCTTCGGATTCCCGTCTTGTTTCGCTTGTGCGATGGCTGGAAACATTGCATGGATTTTCTCTGGATACGGAAACCGTAAGGCCGGCTTCATCCGATGCCAGTTTCAGACGTTACTTTCGTGTCAATGCCGGAAACGCTTCTTACATTGTGATGGATGCTCCGCCCGAGAAGGAAAATATCGAACCATTTATCAGGGTCGCGACGGTATTTGAAAAAAGTGGAGTTTCGGTACCCCGGATTCTGGGAAAAAATCATGAGGAGGGCTTTCTTCTTTTATCCGATCTGGGAACGACGACATATCTGGACAGTCTTGACGAATCCAATGCGGGTTCCATGTATATGGATGCCATCGACGCACTGCTCAGTATCCAGTCAATCAGTCGGCCTCATGTTCTGCCTGAATATGACCGGGCGACATTGAAACGGGAGCTCGACCTTTTTCCTGAATGGTATATAGCCAGACACAGAAAATTTTCGATGACACCCGAAAACCAGGCGGAACTTGAAAAGGTGTTCAATCTGATTCTTGCCAACAATCTGTCACAGCCGCAAGTCTTTGTGCATCGTGATTATCACTCACGCAATCTGATGGTTATGGATGGCCAGGAAAGAAACAATCCGGGCATTCTGGATTTTCAGGATGCATTGTATGGTCCGGTTACCTATGATCTGGTATCGCTTCTGAAAGACGCTTATATAGAATGGGATGAGGAGCGCATACTGGACTGGGTGATCCGCTACTGGGAAAAAGCGAAAAAAACCGGATTGCCGGTCAATCCCGATATTGACCAGTTCTACAGGGATTTCGAATTCATGGGCATTCAGCGGCATCTGAAGGTGCTGGGTATTTTCGCCAGGTTATATCATCGGGACGGAAAGACCGCCTATCTCAAGGATTTGCCGCTCGTTATGGAATACGCCAGCAAAACGGCACATCGTTATGTCGAGCTGGCGCCGCTCGCCCGGTTGCTTGATGAATTGCAGGATAAAAAGCAGGATGTGACTTATTCTTTCTGAAGAGATGTTTTTGATATCTGAACGGGGATTACTGAAATGAAAGCCATGATATTTGCCGCAGGACGGGGAAACCGGATGCGGCCACTGACCGATACTTGCCCCAAACCGCTGCTGGAGGTTCACGGGCGTCCCCTGATTGTCTGGCATATCCTGAATCTGGTGCGTGCCGGCATTACGGAAATTGTCATCAATCATGCCCATTTGGGAAACAAACTTGAGGAAGCGTTGGGGGATGGTTCCGTTTTTGGTGCGACCATTCAATATTCCGGGGAAAATACGGCACTGGAGACGGCGGGAGGCATTGCGAAAGCCAGACCGTTACTGGGGGAGGAACCTTTTGTCGCTATTGCTTCCGATATATATTGTCCTTATTTTGATTTCAAACAGGTAGAGACCGTTCTGGAAGATAATGATGTCTGGGGAAGGCCGCATGCGGATACGAAACGGGATGTGGCATGGTTGTATCTGGTAAAAAATCCCCCATTTCATCCTGGAGGCGATTTTTCCCTTCATTCATTTACTGTCAGAAATGAAGGTGAGCCAAAATGGACTTTCTCGGGGATTGGTGTGTACAGGATGTCCATGTTCGATTCCATACAGCCGGGAGAAAGGGTGCCGCTCGGATCAATTCTGCGTGAATATATAGCGAGAGGACAGGTCGGCGGCGAAATTTATCGGGGTGAATGGAAAAATGTCAATACAATAGAAGAACTGGAAGCATTGAACGGTTCCGCAACAACATTCAATAAAAAACCTGATTGAATGCAATCAGGTTTTTTATATAGAGTAAGGTAAATGAAGATGGAATCAGGTCGTTTGATCAATAAATGCCATCGGCGTGTTCATCACTTCAGGCCGGTGATTTTGTTCTTTTCGTCAACGAGTACGACCTTGGGCTTGAAAGTCTTGATTTCTTCGTCATCCATCAAACCATATGTGCAAATGATCAACAGGTCGCCCAGATGGGCACGGCGGGCTGCAGCGCCATTCAGGGAAATTTCACCACTGCCCCGTTTCCCGGGAATGATGTAGGTGGCGAAACGCTCGCCATTGTTTACGTTATAGAGTTCGATTCTTTCAAAAACCGTCATGCCGGCGGCTTCGATAAGATCTTCATCAATGGCGCAGGATCCTTCATAAGCCAAGTCACATTGGGTGACAGTCGCACGATGGATTTTTCCGCGTAACATAATCCGTTGCATTTTCAATTTCTCCTGTGTCCGTAATACAAAACTTGGCACGCTTTTGTGCACCAGGTATCTCGTTGTTTATTGATTAAAAGGTGAAGGAATACTGAATGTTCAGCACATTAAAAATTCGAATTGTGAAATTTGCACATTTTTGGCGATAGGATCGAAACCAGAGATACTCGCTGTCCGGATATCTTTATCCTTCAAAATGCCTTGTATTCCGTGTCCGACATTTTTGTGACTGGAGTTTCTGACGGCTCCCGGTATCGCCATAACACATGTTTTACCAGATTATAAATGAATAGATAAGCAGGCGTTATCAATTTCCTCTACACTTTATAAAGTTTTTTATAATACACAATTTTTTCAGCAACAGCGCAAAAAAATTCGGACTTTATTGTCGGGAATGGGTGAAGTATTTTGTGGATTGGGTACGACGGCATGGCAAAACGTACCTGCTGCGTTAAAATGGATATCGAATTCATAAACATAGCTTCCATGTTCAAACCTGAAATTACTGTCGCAACAATTCTTGAGAGAAACGGGCGTTTTCTTCTGGTAGAAGAGGAAACGGAACAAGGCATTTTGCTGAATCAGCCTGCAGGTCATCTGGAAGCGGATGAATCCATTCAGGATGCGGCTGTACGTGAAACGCTGGAAGAAACCGCGTGCCGGATCGTTCCCGATGCGCTTGTCGGCATTTATCTTTTGCAATATACCGTTGCCGGAAACAGGAAAGTTTCTTTTCTGCGTTTTGCATTTTCCGGAAGAATTGTATCGGAGTGCGATCAGCCTCTGGATCCAGACATATTGCGTACGGTATGGATGACTTACGAGGAGATCGTCGCCAGTCGTCACCGGCATCGAAGCAAGCTGGTTCTGCAGTCAATTGAAGATTATTTGAAGGGACAAAGAATATCTTTGTCTGTTTTGTCCACATTATTTGTGGAAAGGAATCGAACGTGAGCAGGAAAAAGGTGGTAATTGGCATGTCGGGTGGAGTGGATTCTTCCGTATCGGCCTGGCTGCTTAAGGAACAGGGTTATGAAGTCGTCGGGCTTTTCATGAAAAACTGGGAAGATGATGATGACAGCGAATATTGTTCGGCCCGGCAGGACTGGCTTGACGCGGTTACCGTTGCCGATGTGATCGGTATTGATATTGAAGTGGTCAATTTTGCGGCCGAATACAAGGATCGGGTTTTTTCCGAGTTCCTTCGGGAGTATGAAGCAGGGCGAACTCCCAATCCGGATGTCCTGTGCAATGCGGAAATCAAATTCAAGGCATTTCTCGATCATGCCATGTCTTTGGGGGCCGAACAGATTGCTACCGGACATTATGCCCGTGTCCGTGAAAACGGTGGACGCTTTGAGTTGCTGAAAGCGGTGGACGATACGAAAGACCAGAGTTATTTTCTGCATCGTCTGAATCAGAAGCAGTTGTCCAGAACCATTTTCCCTCTGGGTGAAATCAGGAAAACGGAGGTCCGGAAAATCGCCGAGAAAATAGGTCTTCCCAATGCTAGGAAAAAGGATTCAACCGGAATATGCTTTATTGGCGAACGTCCGTTCCGTGCCTTTCTGAACCGCTATCTGTCTTATGAACCCGGGCCGATCAAAACACCTGACGGCCAGGTAATCGGACAACATGTCGGGCTCAGTTTTTATACCATTGGCCAGAGAAAAGGAATCGGAATTGGCGGGATGAAGTCGTTCAGGAAACCGGATGGTACCAGCGATGCCTGGTATGTTGCCAGAAAGGATATCCCCAACAATACACTGTATGTCGTTCAGGGACATGACCATCCCTGGCTCTTGTCTCCATCACTTGAGGCGGGGCAGCCGAGCTGGATTTCGGGCGACTCGCCAGAAGATCGGGAGTTGTCTGTTAAAACACGCTATCGCCAAAAGGATATACCCTGTTTGCTGACGGTTAAGGATGCTTCGGCTTTTTCGGCCAGTTTCGTTGAACCGCAGTGGGCTATTACACCCGGGCAGTCGGCCGTTTTTTACAAGGGGGAAGTCTGTCTTGGCGGAGGCATCATTGACAACGCATCCTCTGTTGCGTAAATATCCGGTATGCAAAATGACTGTTCACCGTCATTTTGTGTTTATTCAGGTCGTGTTTTTATAAATGAAGGTCTTGTCGAAAGACGTTCGAAAAAACTGGCCAGATTGTCATAGTCCTTCTGCCATCCGATTTCCGGGAAACGGAAATCAAGCCAGCCTAAGGCACATCCGACAGCGATATCAGCCAGAGAAAAAGTGTTTCCGTGACAGAAGGTATTGTTTCCCAAGTGAGATGACATGGCTTTCAGGCCGGAATGTATTTTCCCTGTCTGCAAGCGGATCCATTCGGGGCTTTGTTGCCCGGTGGGGCGTTTGCCTTCCAGTCTGACCAGTATCGCGGCATCCATGACGCCGTCAGCGAGCGCTTCCCAGCATTTCACGTCTGCACGACCCCGATTGTCATCTGGCAGCAGCCGGCTGACAGGTGTTGTGGTGTCCAGATAATCCACGATGACACTTGAATCATAAAGTGCTTTTCCATCGTCCATGACAAGACAGGGAACTTTACCCAATGGGTTGAACTGGTTGGCGATATTGTCCGGAGAATTCAGATCTGTCACGACAAATTCATAGTCGATTTTTTTCTCAATCAGGACGATACGTGTTTTACGGACGTAAGGGCTGGTTAAAATTCCGATCAGCTTCATGATAAGACATGTGAAAAATGTGTTTCATTATAACACTCGGGTGTCAGATATTCGTCAGTGACACGTGAAGAATCGGCTATTTGCACATGGAAAATGTTAAACTAAACAATCGTGTTTTATCTGAAGAGTTTTTTCACAATGGAACTTTCTGCACTTTCTGCTTTATCACCTCTTGATGGAAGATATGTAAGAAAAACAGGCGCGTTAAGACCGATTCTTTCCGAGGCCGGTTTCATGAGGCACAGGGTCAAGGTCGAAGTCGCGTGGTTCAAGGCGTTATCCCATGCAGGATTTGCGGAGATTCATCCTTTTTCGGCAGCCACCACCCGTTTTCTCGATGCACTGGTTGACAATTTCTCGGTAGATGATGCAGCACGAATAAAGGAAATCGAGGCGATCACGAATCATGACGTCAAGGCTGTCGAGTACTGGATCAAGGAATCTATCGGACTCCGGCTTCCTCCTGAACTTTCGAAATTGAACCGGCGTACGGTTTCTGTTGATCCCGAAATTACCGGAGAACTGCAATCCGTGGCCGAATTCATTCATTTCGCCTGTACATCCGAGGATATCAATAATACATCTCACGGCATGATGATCAAGGCAGCGCGCGATGAAGTTGTTTTGCCGGCTTTGCATGCACTTGTCGGGAAATTGCGGGATATTGCTCATGAACATGCGTCACTTCCCATGCTGGCAAGAACACATGGCCAAACAGCGAGCCCGACGACACTGGGGAAAGAATTCGCCAATATCGTCAGCCGGTTGCAGCGGGCGGCGAAACAAGTCGCCGCAGTGGAAATCATGGGGAAAATGAATGGGGCGGTGGGAAATTACAATGCCCATTTCGCCGCTTATCCGGATTTTGACTGGGAGCGTTTCTCGAAAGATGTCGTTGAAAAAAGCCTTGGATTGACATACAACGAATACACAATCCAGATCGAGCCGCATGATTACATCGCAGAGCTTTTCGATGCCATTGCACGTGCCAATACCATTCTGATCGATTTGAATAGGGATATCTGGAGTTATATTTCCCTTGGATATTTCAAACAGGTTACCAAGGCCGGTGAGGTCGGGTCCAGTACCATGCCGCATAAAGTGAATCCGATCGACTTTGAAAATTCTGAAGGCAATTTGGGGATTGCGAATGCACTTTTGAAACATATGTCCGAAAAATTGCCCATTTCCCGCTGGCAGCGGGATTTGACGGATTCCACCGTATTGCGCAATATCGGGATCGCGCTGGGTTATACTGTTCTGGCTTATGACAGCTGTCTCCGCGGTTTGAACAAACTGGAAGTCAATGTTGCCAGAATAACCCATGATCTTGAAGATGCCTGGGAAGTTTTGGCTGAACCGGTCCAGACGGTCATGCGTCGTTTCGGAATAGAAAATCCGTATGAACAGCTGAAGGCGCTGACTCGCGGGAAAGGAATCGAAAAACAGGATCTGCATGCGTTTATTCGCAGTCTGGATCTGCCTCAGGCAGTCAAGGAAGAATTATTGAAGATGACTCCGGCAAGCTATACCGGGATTGCTTCAAAACTGGCAGCAAAAATTTGAGTGGAAACAATATTTGGAGAAAGGAAGGGGAGATTATGCGATTCGTTCGTTACTGTCTGGGCATTTTGATGGCCGGTATGGCTTTTGTCGCCATGCCGGGGCATGCCGCCAATGAAAACAATAATGTTGTTGATGGTATGTCTTTTGAAGTGGGGGTGGGCGAGCATGTCCAGCTTTACCGGGTGGGCTTCCAGTGGGACTGGAACAAGGACTGGTTCCGTACTTCAGGCGGTTATCATCTGAATGGATATTGGGATCTGAACGTAGGATGGTGGCATGGTGACCGCTATAATGACGGACATAGCGATCAGGATTTGGGGGTAATCGGTATCACTCCGGTATTCCGTTGGGAAAAAGCCAGCAAGAAAGGTCCCTATATTGAAGCCGGTATCGGCGCCAGTTTCTTTTCCGAAAACTACAACAACAACGGAAACAAGATGGGTACTTCTTTTGAATTCGCCGATCATATCGGGGTCGGTTATGTCTTCAGCAATAATTTTGATCTGGGTCTGAGAGTTCAGCATTATTCCAATGCAGGTATCAGCAAACCGAATGATGGCGAAAATTTCATCGTTCTGCGTGGTGCCTATCGTTTCTGATTTGATGCAGGATCAATAATTGAATAATAGAAATTTACCTCGAATCGCTTTTGTCGGAATTGGCCTGATGGGCTTGCCTATGGCGGGCAGGCTCGTCAAGGCGGGTTATCCTTTGGTGGCATGGAACCGGACACGTGAAAAGGCACTTCCACTGGAGCCACTCGGTGCGGAAGTTGCCAGTACACTGGATGAAGCCGTCAAATCGGCCGATATGGTGATTACCATGCTGGAAGCCGGACCTGTTGTAGAAAGTGTCGTCCAGTCAATGTCGTCCGTTCTTCGGGAAGGTACCCTGCTCATCGATATGAGTTCGACAAAACAGTCGGAAGCCAGGGAAATCCGGCAAATGCTGGAACCGCGACGGGTAGCTTTTCTGGATGCTCCGGTTTCCGGAGGCGTTGTTGGTGCTGAAGCCGGAACACTCGCCATCATGGTGGGGGGAACGGAAAAAGATTTCCAGCGTGCAAGACCGGTATTTGAAGTCATGGGGCGTCCGACTCTGGTCGGCCCGACAGGAAGCGGACAGATTGCAAAATTGTGCAATCAGTTGATTGTCGGAGGAACGGTTGCTATTGTTGCAGAAGCCATGTTGCTGGCACAGGCAGGTGGAGCGGATCCGGAAGCCATGCGAAGGGCAATACGAGGTGGTTTTGCTGAGAGCAGGATTCTTGAATTGCATGGTCAACGCATGTTGGACCGGAATTTCAAACCGGGTGGACAGATCAAAAGTCAGGCAAAAGATCATGCCAATATCATGGCGGCGGCACAGGATGCACATCTTCAGTTACCGTTGACAGCGCTTGTTTCGGATCTTTTCAGCGGTTTGCTCACAGATCATGCCGAGGCAGATCAGGCTGCGGCATTGCTGGCTCTGGAAAAGCTTAATGAAGGTATCCGTCTGGGGACAAGGCCGGATCAGTTCTGATTTGACGTCCGGGTATGTTTCTTCAATAAAAAACGCGACGAAGGTCGCGTTTTTTATGAGTTCTCTTTAAATGTTTACTGTCAAGCGAGAAGAAAAAAGAAACGCCCGACAGGAAGAGACGGGCGTTTGATAGGATAAGAAGGGAGATCAGGAGCGGGAGCGAGCCTCCGCGGCGGCACTGGCATGCTGATTGGCATAAGACTGGTGAGCCGCTGCTTCCGCCTCGCCGACCTTGACCGGATACCCCATCTTCGACAAGACCGATCCCAAAGCCGACAGACACAACATGACATTGGCCGACTGGGCCGTATAACCCATCAGGCCGAAACGCCAGATCTTGCCCGCCAACGGACCCAGACCGGCACCGATTTCCAGATTGAACTCGGAGAGCAGTTTCGCCCTGACTTCCGCTTCATTGATCCCTTCCGGTACCATGATGGCACTGATCTGCGGCAAACGGTTTTCTTCCTTGACCAGGAATTTCAGTCCCATCGCCTCAAAACCGGCTTTCAGCGCCTGATAGTGTCTCTGGTGACGGGCCCAGGTGTTTTCGATTCCCTCTTCCTTCAGAAGCAGAAGGGCTTCATGCAGGGCGAACAGACCGTTGATCGGTGCGGTGTGGTGATAGGTCCTTACCGTGTTGCCCCAGTAGTTCAGGATCAGGTTCAGGTCCATGAACCAGCTCTGGACCTTGTCCTTGCGGCTGGTGACGTAGTCGATGACCCGGTCGGAATAGGTGACCGGCGACAGACCCGGGGTGCACGAGAGGCATTTCTGGCTGGCCGAATAGACGGCATCCAGATCCCAGTCCTTGACGTAAAGCGGACATCCCGCCAGAGAGGTGACGGCATCGACGATGGTCAGGCAGTCGTATTTGTGGGCGACTTCTGCAAGGGTCTTGGCGTCGGAGACGCAACCGGTCGATGTTTCGGCATGGACGAATGCCACAACCCGGGCATCCGGGTTTTTCTTCAGGGCGTCTTCCAGGGCATTCGGATCGACCGGTTCTCCCCAGGTACCTTCCACAATGATCGGGGTGGCTTTGCAACGCTCGACATTTTCGATCATGCGTCCGCCAAAAACGCCGTTGCGACAGACGACGACCTTGTCTCCCGGGGCTACCATGTTGACGAAACAGCTCTCCATGCCGACGGAACCCGGACCGGAGATCGGGTAGGTCAGCTGGTAGTCTGTCTGGAAGGCGTACCGTAACAGGGATTTGAGTTCGGCCATCATGTCAACGAAGGCCGGATCAAGATAACCGATGACGGGGAGACTCATTGCGGCCAGAACGCGCGGGTTGATGTTGGAGGGACCCGGGCCCATCAGGACGCGTTGTGGCGGATGGAATGAGGTGATTTTTTTATGCGAAGCTGCTGCCATGATTTTTTATGTCTCACTAGGAAATAAAAAGTTTGTCAGGTTGGGTTTTGGTGCCTGACGAAAATAACGTCCTGAGTTGTTATTTTCCACCATTTTCTGTTCCCGGAACAGGTTTGTTTATGTCTGCCGTCTCCGGCAGACACGCTTGTCGTTTTTTTGACGGTCAACACGGTTCCATTTTGACTTTGCCGTGTTCTTCTTCCATGGTTTTGGCCAACAGTTTGACCAGGGCATAGACGGAGTTGATGTGCGGGGTGGCTGTGTTGGTGATGCGGCCCAGTTCGACGACGGATCCAACCAGCGCGTCGATTTCGGGGGCTCTTCCCGCTTCCACGTCCTGCAGCATGGAGGTTTTGTGTTTGCCGACTTTCTCGGCTCCTCTTATCCGTTTTTCCAGCGGTACGCGGAATTCGATGCCCAGTTTGTTGGCGATTCTCTGGGCTTCTATCATCATGTTGCCGGCCAGTTCCCGGGATAACGGGTACTGGCAGATGTCGACCAGGGTGGAGTGGGACAGGGAACTGATCGGGTTGAAGCTCAGGTTGCCCCACAGTTTCAGCCAGATTTCGGCACGGATGTTTTCCAGTATCGGGGATTTGAAGCCGGCGCGAATGAAGGCTTCGGAGACTTTCTGGGCCCGTTCCGTGACGGTTCCGTCCAGTTCGCCGATCGGGAAACGGTCCCCTTCGATGTGTTTGACGACGCCCGGCGCGATCAGGGCGGAGGCCGGGTATACAACGCATCCCAGAATCCTCTCTGCCGGTATCTTGGCGCTGACCAGCCCGGTCGGATCCACGCTCTGGACGCGCTGGCCTTCGTGTGGCCCGCCATGTTTGTGGAAGTACCAGAACGGAATGCCGTTTTGCATGGTCACGACGACGGTGTCCGGACCGAACAGTTTCGGCACGTCGTTGGCCACGGCGTCTACCTGATGGGCTTTCAGGGCCAGTATGACAACGTCCTGCGGTCCCGCTTCGTCATAGTCGTTGGTCGCCTTCACGTTTTTGGCCACGTGCTCGGTCCCGTCTTCCATGATCAGTTTCATGCCGTCTTTCTTGATGGCTTCCAGGTTCGCTCCCCTTACTATGAAGGTCACGTCTTCACCGGATAAGGCCAGCTTCACTCCTACGTAGCCTCCTATCGCTCCGGCTCCTATGATCGCTATTTTCATGTTCTTTCCCTTTTTCTTCTCGTCTTCACCGGCAGCTCACAGTTTTGCTGCAGAATGGATTGTGTCCTGTGCGGTTTGCCGGTGTACTTGTCAATTTCCGTTTTTATGTATGAAGTTCTCGTACATATGAGAAAAACCCATGCCCGTCATTTCAGAACCTTGCCGGTAACAAAAGGTACTCCACATTATCTGATAGATAACGCGTTGCAGGGCGGTGTTGTCTGGGGCCGAATCAAACATTTCGGACCCGCCTTCCAAAGTTATGAATAAACTTGTGAATGAACACACGTTTTTAAAGTAGTGTTCATTCATCAATGGCAGGTTTCCGTCAAAACAATCCGGAAACCTGCGTTAAATCAGAACAGCCCGACAATCCTGCCATCCGCATCTATGTCAATCATATTGGAAGATGGGACTTTCGGCAAACCGGGCATTGTCATGACATCTCCACACAACATCACAATAAATTCGGCGCCTGCGGCAAGCTGGACTTCGCGGATATTGACGGAATGGCCGGACGGCACACCACGCAGAGCCGGATCTGTCGCGAATGAGTATTGGGTTTTTGCGACGCAGATCGGATAATTGCCATAACCATCTTCTTCCAGTTTCCTGATCTGTGCCTTGACTTTGCTGTCGGCAACGATATCTCTTGCGCCATAAAGTTTGGTTGCCAGCGTAGACATTTTGTCCCAGAGTGATTCTTTTTCATCATAGACGAACTTGAAGTTGCTCGGGGTGGTTTCAATGACGTTGACAACAGTCTGTGCCAGTTCTTCCGCTCCCTTGCCTCCTTCGCTCCAGTGTTTGGAGACGACGATCGGTGCACCACGGCTGGCCATTTTTTCTTTCAGGAGCTGTATTTCGGCATCAGTATCGAGTGTGAAGTGATTGATGCAGATCACACATGGCAGGCCGTAATGGTTGCGGATGTTGTTGACATGTCTTTCAAGATGGGCAATACCTTTTTCAAGTGCAGAGAGATTTTCCTTGCCCAGATCAGGCAGATTGACACCGCCGTGGTATTTGAGGGCACGAATAGTGACAACGATAACGGCGCAGTCGGGGCGCAATCCGGATTTCCGGCAAACGATATCGACAAATTTCTCCGCCCCCAGATCGGCGCCGAAACCGCTTTCGGTGACTACGTAATCGGCCAGTTTCAGTGCTGATTTGGTGGCGATGACGGAATTGCTGCCGGTCGCGATATTGGCGAATGGGCCGCCGTGAATGAATGCCAGATTGTTTTCCAGCGTTTGAACCATATTCGGTTTGATGGCATCTTTGAGCAGTGCTGCCATGGCGCCGTGCGCTTTCAGGTCACTGGCCAGAATCGGCTTCAGGTCGCGAGTGTAGGCGACGACGATTTTGCCGAGACGTTCTTTCAGATCCTGCAGGCTGGTTGCCAGACAGAAGATCGCCATCACTTCAGAAGCCACAGCGATGTTGAATCCGTCTGCACGAGGATAACCATTGGCCGGACCACCCAGTCCGATAGTGATGTTGCGCAGGGAACGGTCATTCATGTCGATAACGCGTTTCCATACCACACGACGGGCATCGATACCCAGTTCGTTTCCATGATGGATGTGATTGTCAATCAGGGCGGACAGGAGATTGTTTGCCATCGCAACGGCACTGATGTCGCCTGTGAAATGGAGATTGATGTCTTCCATCGGAATGACCTGGGAGTATCCGCCTCCTGCCGCACCACCTTTCATGCCGAAAACAGGTCCCATGGAAGGTTCACGCAAGCAGATAATAGCCTTTTTGCCAATGCGGTTCAGTGCATCGCCCAGTCCGATGGTTGTCGTGGTTTTTCCTTCGCCGGCCGGGGTCGGGTTGATGGCCGTTACCATAATCAGTTTGCCATCGGGTTTATCCTTCAGAGTATCAAGAAAGTCCAGGGAAATTTTGGCTTTGTAATGGCCGTAGGGTTCCAGGTATTCTTCCTCAATGTCATAGCGTTGCGCAACTTGACTGATGCGAAGCATTTTCGCACTTTGAGCAATTGCAATGTCTGATGTCATATTTGGGTCTCGCTTTCTCTGCAGGAAAAAAGGTTGCACTAATTCAAAGTTAAAGGTCATTGTAGAATATACAAAGTACGGTTCGCAACTAAAAAAGCCTTCGGAGGGTCACATATTCGCTGTTATCGATTTCAAATCGGGGAAAATCATGCAATTTATTTACAGAGGGACGGATATCCGTCTTTTTGCCATGATTGACAGAAATTTGTTCTCTCCGGTTATATGGAACGTTCTGGAAATGCGATTAAAATAACAGAATGAATTTCATGTTCCGTCAACTGATCATTCTCACTGGATATATATGCTTGATAACCTGACTCAACGTTTAGCCAAAGTCGTCAAAACGATACGTGGTGAAGCCCGGTTAACCGAGGCCAATACGGCAGAAATGCTTCGGGAAGTCCGTCTTGCTTTACTGGAAGCCGATGTCGCTTTGCCCGTTGTCAGAAATTTTATCGGGAAAGTTCGTGAAAAGGCGATGGGAAAGGAAGTAATGGATTCCCTGTCGCCCGGGCAGGCGCTGGTTGGTGTCGTCCAGCAGGAACTGGCCAGTATCATGGGAGCGGATCTGGGGGAAAAGGCTTCCCAGCTCAATTTTTCTACCCAGCCGCCGGCGATTATTCTTATGGCCGGTTTGCAAGGGGTCGGCAAGACCACGACAGTGGGTAAACTGGCCAGATATCTCCGGCAGGACAAGAAAAAGAAAGTACTGACGGTTTCGACCGACGTTTATCGTCCGGCCGCTATCAAACAGCTTGAGATGGTTTCCGGCCAAAGTGGCGCCGATTTTTTCAGGACAGAATCTTCCGAGCAGCCCATAGCGATTGCTCAGGCCGCTCTGGATTATGCCAAAAGACATTTTTACGACGTACTGATTGTCGATACAGCGGGACGTCTGGGTATTGATGAACAGATGATGCAGGAAATATCCGGTCTGCATCAGGCGCTTTCTCCGATCGAGACACTTTTTGTCGTTGATGCGATGCTGGGACAGGATGCGATTAATGTTGCCAAGAGTTTTAATGATGCCTTGCCTCTGACCGGGATTGTCCTGACCAAACTGGATGGCGATGCGCGCGGCGGCGCTGCCCTGTCTGTGCGGCATATTACCGGAAAACCGGTCAAGTTCGTCGGTGTTTCAGAAAAACTGGATGGTCTTGAGGCGTTCGATCCTGTCCGGATGGCAAACCGGATACTGGGTATGGGAGATATCCTGGCTCTGGTGGAAGAAGCCCGCAAGAATGTCGATCTCAAAGCTGCCAAGGAACTTGAGAAAAAACTGAAAGTCGGTGGACGTTTTGATCTGAACGATTTCAAGGCCCAGCTGGAGCAAATGAACAACATGGGAGGACTTTCCGGCATGCTTGACAAAATGCCTGCCCAATTCCGGCTGGCGGCGCAGGGAGCCAATATGGAACAGGCCAATAAACATGTCGGTCGTATGGCCGGCATCATTAATTCGATGACTCCGCAGGAACGCGCAAAGCCGGAATTGATCAAGGCTTCCAGAAAACGTCGTATAGCGGCGGGCGCCGGTGTTCAGGTCCAGGAAGTGAACCGGTTGCTTTCCCAGTTCGAGCAGGTGCAGTCCATGATGAAGAAAATAAAAAACGGCGGTATGATGAAATTGATGCGTGGTCTCAAGGGAATGATGCCCGGTATGCGGTAAATGGCATGGCAGCCGTCATTTTGCAACTCGTTGATTAGCGCTTATATCACTGATTTTTTTGGGTTTTGACCGTTTCTTGCCTAATAAGGAAGCACATTAACCACACTTTGCGGCATGAAGGGAAAAAATGCTTGCGTTTTGCAAGATTTCGCACCTATATTTGTTCTTGCAGTAAGTTACATAAATTCCCTTTCGTACTTTGTATATGAGGCATCGTTATGGCAACAAAAAAATCTGCAACATCATCCACAAAAAGTTCCGCGGCAAGAAAGGCCGCGCCGGTTAAAAAAAGCGGAGAAGCAAGCAAAACGTCAGCTACGGCTGCACCAGCAAAAAGGACTTCAAATGCAGCATTTATGAAGCCGGTTACTCCTACTGCCATACTGGCGGCTGTTATTGGTGACAAGCCCATGCCGCGCACGGAAGTGACCAAGAAAATATGGGACTATATCAAGCGGAATGATCTGCAGGACAAGAACAATCGTCGAATGATCAATGCCGATGAAAAACTGAAACCCGTTTTTGGGGGCAAGGATCAGGTATCCATGTTTGAAATGACCAAACTGGTTTCGGCGCAGCTTAAATAAGCTGAGACGGTTTCAGAAAGCATGTTTTCGGATGCCGACATGTTCGGTCGGGTGGTTTTGTGCATTACCAGAGAACGGATTTCACGCAGTGCCTCATGTCATGAAAACGGGAGAGGATCCCGTTTTGCAAAAACGCCGGAATTTCCCGGCGTTTTTGCAATGTGATTTCAGGCGGAATTTTATTCCCGAAGCATTGTCCGGCTAGCCGTTCCGGGACAGTTTTTCCCTGATGAAGGGGACCATCTCTTTGATCGCAACAGCAGTCGCTTCCCGGTCACGTCTTCCCTGGTATTCGAGTTTGTCTTCTTTAAGGCCACGTTCCCCGATGACAATACGATGCGGAATGCCGATCAGCTCCCAGTCTGAAAACATGACGCCCGGTCTTTCTCCTCGGTCATCCATGATGACATCGATTCCCAGCTTTTTCAGTTCGCCATAGAGGCTGTCGGCTGTATTTCTGACCGTTTCGCTGCGGTCATAACCCAGCGGGCAGAGGACGACTTCAAATGGTGCAATGGAAAGAGGCCAGATAATGCCACGTTCATCGTTATTCTGTTCAATTGCCGCACCGACAATCCGGGTTACGCCAATACCATAGCAGCCCATTTGCATCAGTTGGGGTTTGCCATTTTCATCCAGGTAGGTGGCGTTCATATCTTCGGAATACCGGGTTCCCAGCTGGAAGACATGTCCGACTTCGATACCACGCTGAATGGCGAGGGTTCCTTTTCCATCCGGTGAGGGATCTCCTTCAACCACATTGCGGAAGTCGGCAATGATGGAAGGAAGCGGAACGTCACGTTCCCAGTTGACACCGGTGAAGTGCATATCCTTTTCGTTGGCACCGCAGATGAAATCGCTCATGACCGTTACGGCGTGGTCGGCATAAAGAGCCAGGTCCTGGCGGTTTTGCAGGCCAACCGGTCCGAGATAACCGGACGGGCATCCCAGATGATGAATGATTTCGCTTTCGCTGGCGAACCGGAACTCTCCGATATTTTTCTGTGTCTTGATTTCATTGAGTTCATGGTCGCCACGCAGGAGGATTACCGCGAAATGACCGGGTTGCCCTTCCGGAATTTCTGTCCGGATGGCGGCAATCACCTTGAGTGATTGGGCAAGCGGTTGTTTCAGGAATGTCGTAACGTCTTCACAGGCTTTTTGTCCGGGGGTCGGGACTTTTTGCATGGTATGTGCCGGGGCGGCACGCTCTTGTACCGGAGGCAGGGCAATAGCCGCTTCCATATTGGCGGCATAATCGGATTCCCTTGAATAGACGAGAGCGTCTTCGCCGGTTTCGGCAATGACGTGGAATTCATGGGAACCGGATCCGCCAATGGCGCCATTGTCGGCAGCAACCGGCCGGAATTTCAGTCCGAAACGGTTGAAAATATTGACATACGCATTGAACATGATCTGGTAGGACTTTTTGAGTCCTTCGACGTCGCGGTCAAATGAATAGGCATCTTTCATGGTAAATTCACGGCCTCGCATCAGTCCGAAACGGGGACGTCGCTCATCGCGGAATTTTGTCTGGATATGGTAGAAATTGACCGGAAGCTGGCGGTATGATTTGATGACGTTTCTGGCGATATCGGTAATGACTTCTTCCGAGGTCGGCTGAATGATAAAGTCACGGTCGTGCCTGTCCTTGATGCGGAGAAGTTCGGGACCGTATTTTTGCCACCGACCGGTTTCCTGCCACAGTTCGGCCGGCTGGACGATTGGCATCAGCAGTTCAATGGCGCCTGCCTTGTTCATCTCTTCCCGGATGATGTTTTCGATTTTCTGGATAACTCGCAGACCCATGGGCATATAGGCGTATATACCCGATCCCAGACGCCGGATCATTCCGGCGCGGACCATGAGCTTATGGCTGATGATTTCAGCATCGGCTGGCGCTTCTTTCAGCGTCGATATAAAAAAATGTGATGCTCGCATGACGGTGAATTTTTTTATTAACGTAACAGGGTTATAATCTGTATGATTCTAAAGGATTAGCTGGCAGATGCGTTCACAGTTTGTCTGATCGTTTGAAATAGATGTCTGTTTGTTGTAACTATCGTAAAAATTCTCTGGCCTGTAAAACACTACGACACTGTGAAAAGGGCATTCGGAAAAGACTTTGAGGTAAAAAATGTTGGACCGTGAAGGTTACCGCCCCAACGTCGGTATTATTCTGTTGAATACCAATGATGAGGTTTGGTGGGGCAAACGTGTACGGGAGCAATCCTGGCAGTTTCCGCAAGGCGGTATAAAGTACGGTGAAACACCGGAGCAGGCCATGTTTCGGGAATTGCAGGAAGAAACCGGTTTACGGCAGGAACATGTCAAGGTCATCGGCCGGACACGGAACTGGTTGCGTTATGAAGTCCCCCCCCATTTTATCCGGCGGGAAATCCGCGGTCATTATCGCGGACAAAAACAGATATGGTTTCTGTTGAGGATGCTGGGCCGCGATACCGATATCAATCTGAGGTTGACCAATACACCGGAATTTGATGCATGGCGATGGCACAGGTATTGGGTGCCTCTGGATGTTGTGATCGAATTCAAACGGGATGTTTATCTGAAGGCATTACAGGAATTATCCCGTTTCCTGAATCCGCCGCCCAAACCTGACAATCAGCAGTATTTCAGGATTCATACAGGTAATCCGTCGGCGGGGGCTGGTAAGGATGGATCTGTAGATAGCCTGAAATAATGGAAAAAATGAAATCGGACAGGGATTGAATGCAAAAAACATTTCTTGATTTTCTTCAGAACCGGGCGAAAGTCCTGGTTTCACTGGCACTGTTAGCAGTCAGTTGCCATGTTTCTGCCGAAATAATTTTCGGCGAATATGGCAGTGATGAGGAAGATGAAACTCCCAAAGAAGTGAAAATCATGCCTCTGGTCTTGCCGGAGTTTCCGAAAGAAGACAATTTGCTGTCGTTTCAGGTCAGTCCGACCCAGACCCAGACTTTTTTTATTGATGCGACTTCTTTGTCTGTCGGGGAAGATGAAATCCGTTACACGATGGTGACGAAAAGCCAGGCAGGTGCCACCAATGTCAGTTATGAAGGAATCCGTTGTGGTACTTTCGAATTCAGGCGGTATGCATACGGGCATCGAGACAACAAATGGGTAATGTCCAAAAACGAAACATGGCGACCGATCAATTTCTATGCGGCCAACCGTCCGCGTGCTGTCCTGACGCAGGAATATTTCTGTGATGGCAAAGGCATTGCCGGTTCGAATGAAGACATGATATTTCGTATCCGTTACAACCGGTCGCTTGTCAAAAACAAATATACGGGCAGTTCATTCTGAAAAAGTCACAGGACGATCATGTTGTCGCGGTGAATCAGTTCCGGTGTTCCGTCGTATCCGAGAATGTCTATAAAATCCGATGACTTGTGTCTGGAAATAAGGATCGCTTCCGTGCTGGAATAGTTTGTCAGTCCCCGGGCTATTTCTTTTCCTGATTCATCCAGGCAGGAAATGATTTCTCCTCTGCCGAATTCGCCAGTGATACGGATAACGCCGATCGGCAGCAGTGATTTGCCTTCTTTCAGGATTTTCTGCACAGCTCCTTTGTCGAGGATCGCATTTCCGGCCGTTTGCAAATGGTCCGCTATCCATTGTTTGCGTGCCTGCAAGTGGCTGTTGGGTGCCAGCAATTGCGTTCCGATCATTTCTCCATCGGCAAGACGCAAAAGCGCATCGTTTTCACGTCCCCAGGCAATAATGGTATGGGCGCCGGAGCTGGCTGCACGTTTTGCCGCCAGGATTTTTGTCAGCATGCCGCCGCGTCCTATTCCCGTGCCTGCACCACCCGCCATAGTTTCCAGAGCAGGATCACCAGCCCGGGCTTCCTTGACCAGGGTAGCTTTGGGGTCCTTGCGGGGATCGGCAGTAAACAGTCCTTTCTGGTCGGTCAGAATGATCAACGCATCCGCTTCAACCAGATTGGCGACAAGTGCGCCGAGGGTATCGTTATCGCCGAATTTGATTTCGTCCGTTACGACGGTATCGTTTTCATTGATGATCGGGATGACACCGAAACGCAAAAGGGTAAAAAGAGTGGAGCGGGCATTCAGATAACGTTCCCGGTCAGTCAGATCAGCGTGGGTCAGCAAAACCTGGGCTGTATGCAAGCCGTGCGTTTCGAAGCTGGTCTGATAAATCTGTACCAATCCCATTTGCCCGACGGCAGCGCATGCCTGAAGTTCATGAATATCGACAGGACGTTTTTTGAAACCCAGTTGCAGCATGCCTTCCGCGATAGCGCCTGAGCTGACCAGTATGATTTCTTTCCCCTGAAGGTGCAGTTTGGCGATTTGCTCGGACCATTTCCCGATAGCAGCATGATCCAGGCCATGACCGTCATTGGTTACCAGAGATGAGCCGACTTTGATAATGAGACGTTTTGCGTTTTGTATGACCGAGTTCATGGATGTTGCCAAACAGCTTTATTCAATAGATTTAAAACGGGGATCGTCTGAATCAATGGATTCGATATTGCGGACGTCTTCTGCAATATCCGTTTTGGCCGCCTGTTCTTTTTCGCGACGGAGTTGTTCGAAATAACGGTAAATGGCTTCCATCAGTTCAGTGCAACCGGTTTTAGTATAGGCCGAAATTTCAAAAACAGGGCCATTCCATTCCAATCGGGTCACCAGATCGTGCACTTTTTTATCCCGTTCGTTCCCCGCGATCAGGTCGAGTTTGTTCAGAACGAGCCAGCGTGGTTTTTGGGCCAGTTCCGGATCATATTTTTCCAGTTCGGCAATCAGTGCCCTGGCATCGGCAACCGGATCGGCGTTTTCATCGAAAGGTGACAAGTCGATCATATGCAGAAGCAGACGGGTACGTTGCAGATGACGCAGAAACTGATGTCCAAGTCCGGCTCCTTCTGCCGCCCCTTCAATCAAACCCGGTATGTCGGCAATGACGAAACTTTTTTCGTGTCCGATACGGACGACCCCCAGATTGGGTTGCAGAGTCGTGAAAGGGTAATCCGCGATTTTGGGGCGAGCATTGGATACGGCTGAAATCAGGGTGGATTTGCCGGCATTCGGCATACCGAGCAACCCGACATCCGCCAGCACCTTCAGTTCCAGTTGAAGTTCGAAACGCTCGCCGGGTTTGCCATCCGTTTTCTGTCTGGGAGCACGATTGGTCGAGCTCTTGAAATGGATATTGCCCCAACCGCCTTCTCCACCTTTCGCCAGTAATTGTCTCTGCCCGTTTTCAACCAGGTCGGCAATGACATTTCCGGTGTTGCGGTCGGTAATGATGGTACCTACGGGCATGCGCAGGATAATATCGTCGGCACCTTTGCCGTAACAGTCTGACCCACGACCGTTCTCGCCATTTTTGGCCCGGAACATTTTTGTGTAGTGATAGTCGATCAGTGTATTGACATTGTTGTCGGCGATGGCCCAGATACTGCCTCCCTTGCCGCCGTCTCCGCCATCAGGGCCGCCAAAAGGCTTGAATTTCTCGCGATTGAACGAAGCAACACCGTTGCCTCCGTTTCCGGCGATCACTTCGATTTTTGCTTCGTCAATGAATTTCATAAAAAAATCCGGTCAATACGAAAAGGCTCTGCCATTGGCAGAGCCCTCTCTTGGTTTGAAAAGGCTCGCATAACAAGCCTGTTTGCAATGGGTCAGGCCGCTACGGGAGCGGGAACAACCGTTGCAAAATGTTTTTTCGCTTCGCCTTTGACAACGAATTTGACAGTACCGTCAACCAGGGCGAACAGGGTATGGTCCTTGCCCATCCCGACGTTTTCACCCGGGTGAATCGTCGTTCCGCGTTGGCGCATGATGATGCCGCCAGCATTGATGGACTGTCCACCGTAAACTTTTACACCCAGCCGTTTCGATTCCGATTCACGACCGTTGCGGGTGGTACCGCCGCCTTTTTTGTGTGCCATTTTAATACTCCAGAATGAATTGCTTTATGACCGATTCGAAGAAATCGTGCCGGCAAGTGTTCAAGCGTTGATGGAAACGATTTGCAGTTCAGTGTAATTCTGACGATGCCCCTGACGTTTCTGATAATGTTTGCGTCTGCGCATCTTGAAAATCTTGACCTTTTTGTGGCGACCCTGTGCCACGACCGTTGCCTGAACCTGAGCACCTTCGACCAGTGGGGTACCGAAGCGAATGGATTCACCTTCACCGACGGCAAGAACTTGATCGAGAGTGATTTCGGATCCGATGTCAGCCGGTATCTGTTCTACTTTATATTTTTTGCCCGCGACAACCTTGTATTGCTTGCCGCCGGTTTTTATGACCGCGTACATGGAAACTCCATCAAATAAATTGTGTGTTGATAAAACCTGATTGATCAGGGAAAAATGGAAAACGTCAAATTATACAGTGGCTTGCCGGCTTCGTCAAAGCACTTTGAAATTTTTGTGATTTGTTTGGCCAGTTAAAAATCGTAACAGGACAATGTATGGATAAAGATGGGCGCTATAATGCCGCAACATGAATCTGCTTAAAACACTCGTTACCATATCCGGCATGACCATGCTGTCACGTATCACAGGTCTGGTACGTGAGCTTTTGATCGCCCGGGCTTTTGGTGCATCCGGTTTTACCGATGCTTTTTTTGTCGCGTTCCGCATTCCCAATCTGTTGAGGAGGTTGTTTGCCGAGGGGGCATTTTCGCAGGCGTTTGTTCCCATTCTGGCAGAGTATGTCAATAAAAAAGGAGCCGATCCGGCACGGGAACTGGTCGACAAGGTGGCAACGGCACTGATGTGGACGCTGGTTCTGATTTGTTTTTTGGGAATGATGGCGGCGCCGGGTGTGGTCTATCTGATTGCGACGGGATTCGACAGTAATGGTGATGTGTTCGATCTGTCCGTATTGATGACCCGGATCATGTTTCCGTATATCCTTTTCATGTCGCTGGTGGCCTTGGCAGGCGGGATACTCAATACATGGCGTGAATTCCGGATTCCGGCATTCACACCGGTTTTGCTGAATATATCGTTTATTATCGCCTCGCTGTTTGTCGCTCCGTATCTGAAGCAACCAGTTCTGGCACTTGCATTTGCCGTATTCGTTGGAGGGTTTCTGCAATTGGCCATCCAGATTCCCGCCCTGATGAAGATCGGAATGTTGCCCCGGGTTTCGATCAATGTTGCGGGCGCTTTTCGAAGTCAGGGTGTCAGACGGGTTATCCGGCAGATGATTCCCGCGATTTTTGCCGTCTCGGTAGCGCAGATCAGTCTGATGATCAATACCAATATTGCTTCGCGTCTGGCGCATGGCAGTGTTTCCTGGATTTCCTATGCCGATCGTCTGATGGAATTTCCCAATGCTTTGCTCGGGGTCGCTTTGGGGACGATTTTGTTGCCCAGTTTGTCCAAGGCACATGCGAATAATGACGAAAAAGAATATTCTTCGCTGCTCGACTGGGGATTGCGATTGACGTTTCTGTTGGCATTGCCGGCTTCCGTTATGTTGATGACGCTGCCGGTGCCTTTTACGGCGACACTTTTTCATTATGGCAAATTCAGTGCCGTGGATGTCGCCATGACGTCGAATGCCTTGATTGCCTATGGCGTCGGGTTAATCGGGTTAATTGTCGTGCGGATTCTCGCTCCCGGTTTTTATGCCAAGCAGGACATCAGAACACCGGTCAAAATCGCCGTTGTTGTGCTGGTTCTGACCCAGTTGATGAATCTTCTGTTTGTCCCTCTGTATGCCCATGCCGGTCTGGCATTGTCCATCGGTATCGGAGCGTGCGGGAATGCCGCCATTTTGTATTTCATGTTGCGAAAACGGGGAATTTACCAGCCACAAAGCGGCTGGAAAGTGTTTTTTCTGAAGGTGGGCGCAGCCCTGGTTTTGTTGGCCGGCGTTTCGATGTGGATCGCCGCCCGTTTTGACTGGATTGCCTTGCAGGCCCACCCTCTTGCGAGAATGGGTGCGCTGGCGCTTGTCATGATTGTTTGCGGGATCGTTTATTTCGGCGCATTATTTGCGATGGGCTTCCGTATCCGGGATTTTCGCCGTATTGCTTCGTGAATAACCGGTATTCTAGTCTTGTGTTTTTGATTCCAGTTCGTCCCATCGGGTGATGCAGTTCATCAGTTCTTCCTCGATTTCTGCAAATCGCCGGTTGAGCCGGATGCCCTCGGCGGGATCGCCCTTGTAAAGTTCGGGATCATTTAGGCGGGTTGATATTTGTGCCTGTTCGTTTTCAAGGGCCGCGATTTTTGACGGCAGTTCATCCAGTTCCCGCTGGTCCTTGTAACTTAGTTTTTTCCGTCGGGCAGAACCGGATGATTCTTTTCGGGCGGGTGCCGTTGCCGTTTCGTTACCTGCTTTTTTTTCTTCGGCTTTTTGTGGAGGAACAGGACGGATACGTTCCCAGTCACTGTAACCGCCGATGTATTCGCGCCACAAACCCTGTCCTTCAGCGGCAATGACCTGTGTCACGACATTATCGAGAAAGGCGCGATCATGACTTACCAGAAATACCGTTCCGTCATATTCCTGCAGCAATTCCTCAAGCAGTTCCAGTGTGTCGATATCCAGATCGTTGGTTGGTTCATCTAGCACCAGTACATTGGCGGGACGGGCGAAGAGACGTGCGAGCAGAAGCCGGTTCCTTTCTCCACCGGAGAGGGATTTGACGGGAGAACGTGCCCGTTCCGGGGTAAACAGAAAATCGGAAAGGTAACTCATGACGTGTTTTTTCTGATTGCCGATTTCGATCCACTCGCTTCCCGGCGAAATGGTATCGACTAGACTGGCATTGTCGTCCAGCTGGGCACGCATCTGGTCGAAGTAAGCGATTTGCAATTTTGTTCCGAGCCGGATATTTCCTGCATCAGGGGCCAATTCACCCAGAATGAGTTTCAGTAATGTGGTTTTTCCCACCCCGTTCGGTCCGATCAGGCCGATTTTATCGCCGCGCAAAATGGTGTCGGAAAAAGACTTGACAATCGTCTTGTCACCGAAAGACTTGGAAACACCGGTTAATTCGGCAACCAGTTTTCCCGAGCGTTCTCCCGTGGACACATCCATACGGACTTGTCCCTGATGTTCTCTTCTGGCAGCACGGGTGGCGCGCAAAGCTTCAAGTCTTCGTACGCGGCCTTCATTGCGGGTACGGCGTGCTTCGATTCCTTTCCGTATCCAGATTTCTTCCTGAGCCAGAAATTTGTCGAATTTGGCGTTTTCTACGGCTTCATTGGCCAGTTGTTCGTTTTTGGCTTTTTTGTAAGCACTGAAGTTGCCTGGAAAGGAAAGCAGTTTTCCCCGGTCCAGCTCGATGATCCGAGTCGCGATATTGTCCAGAAATCTCCGGTCATGAGTGATGAAAATCAGGCTGCCGCGGAATTCTTTCAGAATATCTTCCAGCCAGACAATGGACTCGAAATCCAGATGGTTGGTCGGTTCATCCAGCATCAGAACATCAGGAGAACCGATCAGGCCATGTGCCAGTGCCACCCTTTTGTAAAGGCCGCCAGACAATGTTCCGACAAGATCGTTTCTGGCGAGCGATAAACGGTCAAGAATCGTTTCGACGCGGTTGTTCAGATTCCATGCATCGGTTGCATCCAGACGGATTTGCAATTCGTTCAGTCGGTCCAGTATTTTGCTGTCACTGTTTTTTTCAAGCCTTGATGTCAGATCCTCGTATTCCTGCAACAATACCTGTATTTCACGCAAACCGGATGCCACGGCATCATAAACAGTCTGATCGGCTGGAAAAACGGGTTCCTGTTCGACATAGGATATTTTCAGATTTTGCTGAACCGTCAACAGACCGTCATCAAGCGGTGCCTTGCCTGCGAGTACCTGAAGCAGGGATGATTTGCCCGTTCCATTTCGACCAATCAATCCGACTTTTTCGCCAGCTTCAAGCGAAAATTCGGCGTGGTCAAGCATGGGGAAATGTCCAAAGGCCAGCTGGGCGTCAGTAAGCGTGATAATTGCCATGATAATTGATAAAAACAGCAGCAGTTTGAAAACAGAGAAAACGGTATTGTACGGCAAGCTACATTCCATAAAGATACATCGCTCGCCCTCTCGTACAGATTCATCGTATGCTGTACAATGACGTTCGCCTGATTTTCTGTATCGGGATGTCTCGCCGTAGCACAATGGATAGTGCACATGCCTCCTAAGCGTGGGATACAGGTTCGATCCCTGTCGGCGGGGCCAAGACACCTTCCGCACACATCCCCAAATAACGTCTCGTTCATATAAAAACAATAGCTTATTTTGCTTTCTTGGTTAAGCTGGAATAGTCTGGCGCGATATTGCCGAAGCTGGCGTTTTCAAGAGATGTTCATGCCCTAAATTTTGAAAGCAGGTATTCATGCAAGTGGGAGCGATCGGCCTTCTGATCTTTTCGGGCAGTCGTATTCTCGGATAAAAAAATTTGGTGCGGGAAAGCCATGGCTGCTCGTTTGCCATGGTTTTCTGTTTCCGGATGCCTTGCGTATTTTTGCGCTTCGTTATTCTGAGGGGATGAATGCCAATAGAGGGCAATTGTCGCGATATCGATTCTCGGAGTATGGAGCAAAGGCATTTTTTTATGGCAATCTTGTAAATTGACCTAGATCAATTTTCAGAAATTGATCTAGGTCAATGATCGTAAATTGTCGTGTGTCAGTAATAGCAAATTGACCTAGGTCAACGGTCTTTTTAGGGGTAATGAGTCATACTCGGGATTGACGTTGAACAACGTTTATCAAAACCAACCGAAAGAAAGGTATTACTCATGAGTAACGAAGACAATGTAGAGTTGACTGATGGCTTTCATGTGCTGATGGACACGCTGAAGATGAATGACATCGACACCATGTATGGTGTTGTTGGTATTCCTATCACCAACCTGGCCCGTCTGTGGGAACAGGATGGTCAGAAGTTCTACAGCTTCCGCCACGAGCAGCATGCTGGCTACGCTGCATCCATTGCTGGCTACATCCAGGGCGACAAACCAGGTGTATGCTTGACCGTTTCCGCACCTGGCTTCCTGAATGGTTTGACAGCGTTGGCACACGCAACCACCAACTGCTTCCCGATGATCCTGATGAGCGGTTCCAGTGAACGTGAAATCGTTGACCTGATGCAGGGCGACTACGAAGAAATGGACCAGATGAACATCGCTCGTCCACATTGCAAGGCTTCTTTCCGTATCAACAGCATCAAGGACATTCCAATCGGTATTGCCCGTGCTATCCGTACCGCAGTTTCCGGCCGTCCGGGCGGCGTTTATGTCGACCTGCCAGCCAAACTGTTCGGTCAGACCCTGAGCGTTGAAGAAGCCAAACAGCTGATCTTCAAACCAGTTGACGTTACCCCTGCACAGATTCCTGCCGCTGATGCAATCGCTCGCGCAGCAGAAGTCATCAAGAATGCAAAACGTCCAGTCGTCATGCTGGGTAAAGGCGCTGCAATGGCCAAGGCCGATGCAGAAGTCAAGGCATTTATCGAACAGACCGGCATTCCTTTCCTGCCGATGGGTATGGCTAAAGGCCTGATGCCTGATACACATCCACAGTCCGCAGCTGCTACCCGTGCTTTCGCACTGGCACAGTGTGACGTATGTATTCTGGTCGGTGCCCGTCTGAACTGGCTGATGCAGCATGGTAAAGGCAAGACCTGGGGCAATGAACTGAAGAAATTCGTTCAGATCGATATCCAGGCTAACGAAATCGACTCCAACCAGCCAATCGCTGCTCCGGTTGTCGGTGATGTCAAGTCCTGTCTGTCCCTGTTGACCGAAGCTCTGAAGGGTGCACCGAAAGCTCCGGCTGAATGGACTGGCGCTCTGAAAGAAAAGGTTGATACCAACAAGGGCAAACTGGCTACCAAGATGGCAGCTCCAGTTGCTCCGACCGGTATGAACTACTCCAACTCCTTGGGTGTTCTGAAAGAATTCATGCTGAAGAACCCAAGCATCAACCTGGTTAACGAAGGTGCAAACGCTCTGGATAACACCCGTATGATCGTCGACATGCTCGAACCACGTCGTCGTCTGGACTCCGGTACATGGGGTGTTATGGGTATCGGTATGGGCTACTGCGTTGCCGCTGCAACCGTAACTGGTGATCCGGTTATCGCTGTTGAAGGTGACTCCGCATTCGGCTTCTCCGGTATGGAACTCGAAACCATCTGCCGTTACAACCTGCCAGTTACCGTTATCATCATGAACAACGGCGGTATCTACAAGGGTAACGAAGAAGATCCAGGTAATGGTCTGGTTTCCTGTACCCGTCTGATCCGTGGTCGTTACGACCAGATGATGGAAGCTTTCGGCGGCAAGGGCTATCTGGTCAATACTCCGGAAGAACTGAAGGCTGCTCTGGAAGAAGCTGTTGCTTCCAAGAAACCATGCCTGATCAATGCCATGATCGATCCGGATGCTGGTGTTGAATCCGGCCGTATCAAGAGCCTGAACATCGTAAGTAAAGTTGGCAAAAAATAATTGATCCGACTTTGAAAACCGGTTTTCAGACCGGTTTTCCGAATGTTCAAAATGCCCCTCAGGAGAAATCCCGAGGGGTATTTTTTTGTCTGTCGTGTTTTCTTGGGCGGACAAATGGAATGACTTTACAGGAATGAGGTTGGATTTGGTGGAGACATGATTTCCGGTAGTTGTCAGGAAAAATGGGAATGTAAATAGCGCTGGCTTTTTTATAGCTGAACCGGGATAATCGAAACGTTCTGAATTTGCCCGATTTTGACCAGACCATGCTTCTGAAAAGAAAATCCATTGAACGGGATGAATCTCTTCGTCCTCCTGCAGGCCCTACAGGGAAGACAAAAAAACGCAAAATCAAATATGCTCCTGTCACGCTCTCCGAACAGAGCGGTGTGCGATATCTTCATTTCGGAACGGAATGGATACAGGGTGCCATGCGGCTCAGAAAACCGAACGGGCTTGAGCTTGAGTACAGCCGGAAAATGATGTCCTGGCTGCTTTTCAACAGAAATCCCCGTGTTATTTGTCAGTTGGGGCTTGGTGCAGGTTCGCTGACCAAATTCTGTTATTGCCAGTTTCCCGATGCACTTACCGTCGCTGTCGAATTGAATCCTGAAGTCATTTCGGTATGCAAATCAATGTTTGGGTTGCCGGAAGAGGATGAGCATTTGCAGATTTTTGAAATGGATGCGATGGATTTCGTGAATGATGAGAATAACTTCGGTATATTCGATGTCATGCACAGTGATTTGTATGATGCGACGGCGCGTGGTCCCGTTCTGGATACTCCCGAGTTTTATGCAGCATGCAGGCAGTGTCTCGTTTCTGATGGAATGATGACCGTCAATCTGTTTGGAGATCATCCCAGTTTTGAAAGAAATTTGTCTGCCATGCGTAAGGTTTTTGATGCTGTGGCCTGTTTGTCGCCAACAGCTGAAGGTAATGTGATTGCATTGGCTTTCAAAAAGCGTCCGGAACCGGATGATGACGAGTTGGGAAGACGGGCGGAGATTGTCAGGGAAAAATTCGGATTGCCTGCCAAAAAGTGGGTAAAAGATATCCGAAAAGCTTTAGCATGATAACGTTGCCGGGGTAAGCCGGTTATTTTTTGAAAGCGTATATGCCAGATAGACTGAATGAGTATGATCCTTCCGATATTGAACTGAAGCAGCTTTTTGAACGTAATAAAGCCTGGGCCGAACAGATGGTGCAGGATGATCCCGATTATTTTTCACGGCTGGTAACGCAACAGTTGCCCAAGTATTTCTGGATCGGTTGTTCCGATAGCCGTGTTCCTTCGACACAGATTACCAATTTGTTGCCGGGTGATATTTTCGTGCACAGAAATGTCGCCAATGTCGTTTCGTATACTGATCTGAGTTGTCTGGCTGTCATGCAGTTTGCTGTGGATGTTGTCAGGGTTCGTCATATTATGGTCACCGGACATTATGACTGTTCGGGTGTTCACGTTGCCATGATGAAACAGCGGGTCGGTCTGGCGGATAACTGGTTGCGTCATATTCAGGATGTCCATCAAAAGCATGAAAAGTATCTCGGGGATACGCTTCCGCCAAGGGTGAAATATGATCGTCTGTGTGAGCTGAATGTTATCGAGTCGGTTGCGAATGTCTGCCAGACGACGATCGTTCAGGATGCATGGAATCGGGGGCAGCCACTGACGGTGCATGGCTGGGTATATGGTGTTCATGACGGACTGATACGCGATCTCGGGATGACCGTCAGCTCGATGGAGGAGTTGCCAGTCAAAAAGGCTCAAAGCCTGGCTCGTTACGAAACTGAGTCGATCAAGACGCACGAATAGCGTTTGACTGAAGATTTTGTCATACCGAAAAGATAACGGCTGTATTGGTCCGGTCTTTGTTTTTTTTTGAGGCTTGTATGATCGGAAACAGGAAAATGCCGATCCGATATTTATCCGACAGGCATTTCCTTGTTCAGGTATGTTCATCTTTCGAAAAGATAATTGATGCAGTTTGCAGCGGACATGGCCAGACATGGGCTGGCATTTCTAGTCGTCGACGCCTACCATGACGGAATCTGCTTTTATGATGGCATAGGCCGTTTTGCCGACAGCAAGTTTCAGCCGATGGACCGATGAAGTGGTTATCTGGGCCGTCACAAGAATTTCCGGAGCAATTTCGATTTTGATGTCCGAATTGATCGGTCCTTCGTGAATTTCACGTATGATGCCTTCCAACTGGTTGCGAGCGCTGATTTGCATGTTTTCTCCTTTTTTTGTGAAAAGAATACGGCGTCATTTTTCACTATATGATGGATTTTCTTTTGATATCAAGAGGAAATGAGAATGCGGGTTCAGTAAAAAACCGGCCTGTAAGGCCGGTTTCGGTTATTCGGAAATGGAATTGAAGGTACCGATATGATTTGTTCCGGTTGTAACCGCGGTTTTCAGAAACAATGTTCCGGTGCCGGGAAAGAGCCGTCTTTTACCGCACGGATATATGCCTTGATGGCCTCTTCGATACTGGGTTGTCCTTCCATGAAATTTCGGACGAAGCGCGCTTTTCTGCCAGGATATACATTCAGCATATCATGCAGCACAAGAACCTGACCTGAACAATCGGGACCTGCACCGATTCCGATTGTCGGGACAGAAAGGGCTTCCGTGACTTCTTTTCCAAGAGTGGACGGAATGGCTTCGAGAACAAACAGGGACACACCGGCATTTTGCAGGATTTCCGCATCTTCAATAATGCGTTTGGCTGCCTCGGACGTTTTGCCCTGAACACGATATCCGCCGAACTGATGGACGGATTGTGGCGTCAGTCCAAGATGACCACAGACCGGGATGGCGCGTTCGGTCAGAAAGCGGACAGTCTCTTCGAGCCAGCGGCCGCCTTCGATTTTGACCATATGGGCACCGGCCTTGATCAGCTCGGCGGCATTGTCGTAGGCAGATTCGGGGGTCGCATAGGTACCGAAAGGCATGTCGGAGACGATCATGGCGGTTTTGTTGCCTCTGGCAACACATTCGGTGTGGTAGGCAACTTCTTCGATAGAGACGGGCAGTGTCGAATCCTTTCCCTGGCAGACCATGCCGAGCGAATCGCCGATCAATAGTATTTCGACCCCGCACTGGTCCATGAGAGACGCGAAACTGGCATCGTAACACGTCAGCATGGTGATTTTCTCATGTCTGTTGTAAAGGGCTGTCAATGTGTGGCCAGTAACCGATTTACGTTCCTGCAGATATGTTGCCATGGCAAATCCTTTATTGAACTGGAAATTGATGGAGCAAAACGTAACCTTATCCTGATGTTTTGCAGGATGTCACGATTTCAGATCAATTATGAACGAAATATGAAATAAACCGCCCCCAGCAGACACAGGGCCGCCCAGATGTAGTCTGTTTTGAAAGGTTGCCCCATATAAAAAATGGCAAAGGGAACGAATACACTCAAAGTGATGGTTTCCTGAAGAATTTTAAGCTGTGCCAGACTGAACTGGGAAAAGCCGATGCGATTGGCCGGTACTTGCAGAAGATATTCGAAAAGTGCGATGCCCCAGCTGATCAGTGCGGCAACGATCCACGAACGGGATGAAAGGTGCCGAAGATGTCCATACCATGCAAAGGTCATAAATACGTTGGACAGGACAAGCAGGGCGGTTGTCTGAATGAAGACGGGAATGTGGAACATGGCGGGTAACTCCTGAAGATGGTTCAGTTATCAAGAAGGTCGATCCGCTGATTCTTGAGACGGCTCAGCAGAACGGAAAGTTTTTCTTTTCCCGGAATTTCGACATTTGGGTCGATTTCAGCCAGAGGCACGAGTACGAAGGCACGTTCGGCCATGCGCGGATGCGGTATCGTCAGTTGCCGGGTATTGATTTGATCTGCGTTGTATAAAAGGATGTCCAGATCAAGCGTTCGTGGCGCGTTTCTAAAGGGGCGTTCCCTGCCGAGCCTGTTTTCGATATTCCACAGGGCATGAAGCAGGTTATCGGGAGACAGACCGGTTATCAGTCTGGCGACGGCATTTACATAATCATCGCCTGTCGCATCGACCGGTGCAGTACGATAGAGTGACGAGAGTCTATCCAGACGGGTATCGGGCAAGTCGCGCAGGATTTCAATCGCTTCTCCGACATTTTGCAAAGCGTTGCCGAGATTGGAACCGATACCGATGTAAGCAATGTTTCCGGACATATCAGGAGTGGATGTTTTCTGCCGTTTGTAATGATATCGCCGGACCTGCATCCGTCTTGTGACGACGACGGGAACGTTTTGCCCGTTTTCTTCCTGAAGAAGTTCTGGGGGCCAGTCTCATTTGTTCGTCGATCATTTGCTGGCGTTCCTCGGCGGATGCATCAATGAATTTGGTCCACCATTGGCCTGTTTCGGGATCAAGCTCGCCAGCTTCGCAGCGGATCAGCAGAAAATCGTATGCCGCCCGGAACCGTTCATTTTCAAGCAGACGGTAGGGAGATTTGCCCGTACGTCTTTCCAGTCGGGGTTGCATGAGCCAGATATCTTTCATGTCGCTGGCGATCCGGCGCTGTATGGCCAGTTTTTCAGTTTGGGCATCCAGAATGTCGCTCGCAGCGGCAACAAGTGCCGGGATAGGATATTCACCGTCAGAACGGTATTGCGCCCATTTTTCCTCGACCTGGGTCCAAAGCAATGCGGCGAACAGAAATCCCGGAGAAATACGTTTGTTTTGTCTGATTCGCTGATCGGTTTTGCCGAGGGCTATTTCGATGAAATGAGCCGCTTGCGGTTGTTCAAGGGCAACATCCAGCAAGGGAAGCAAGCCTTTGTGCAAACCTCTGGTTCGCAGTTCTTTCAGGCATGACATGGCGTGTCCGCACATCAGCAATTTGAGCATTTCATCAAAAAGACGGGCTGACGGGACGTTATTGATAAGAGGAGCCAGTGAAGCGATCGGAGCACATGTCGCCTGGTCTATTGAAAATCCCAGTTTTGCGGCGAAACGGACGATCCGTAACATGCGAACGGGATCTTCACGATAGCGTTGTTCAGGGTCTCCGATGATTTTGAGAGTACGGTTTTTAAGGTCGTCCATGCCTCCGTGGTAATCCAGGAGCAACTGGTTCGCCGGGTTGTAATACATGGCGTTGATGGTGAAGTCCCTTCGGGCGGCATCTTCTTCCTGTGTCCCGAAATTGTTGTCCCGGAGTAACCTGCCCGCTTCATCTTTCAATGCCGGTTTGGTGGAGGATCCTCTGAAGGTGGTGACTTCAATCAGATCCTGGCCGAGAAGGACATGGACGATCTGGAAGCGTCTGCCAATAAGAAAAGCACGTCTGAAGAGACGCCTGACCTGCTCTGGTGTCGCATTGGTCGCGACATCGAAATCTTTCGGTTCGAGTCCGAGCAGAAGGTCACGTACTGCACCGCCGACAATATAGGCATCATATCCGGCATTTTGCAGAATACGTACAACCCGTACAGCGCTATTGGAAACCAGTCGCGGATCAATTCCATGCTGTTGAGGGCTTAAGGTAACAGGTTTCTGGATGGGACGGGGATTTGATCCTATCCCGAAAATTTTACGGATCAGTTTGTTAATCATCGAATAATTGCAATAAAGGCCAGCCTTTCATTTCGGCGTATTCTTTCAGACGACGGTTCGGATTGACAGCAACCGGGTGATTCACTCGCGAGAGAAGCGGGAGGTCGCGGTCGGAGTCGCTGTAAAAATAGATATGACTGAAACTGTCGAATGACAGATTCATTTGCCTGAGCCAGTTTTCAGTATGGACAATTTTACCCGCTCCCGACGTCGGAATGCCTATCAGTTTCCCGGTGATTTCTCCCTCGGGCGTTTCTTCAGGCAGTGCGGCAATCAGGTGTCTGACTCCGAATGCTTTGGCGATCGGTTCTGTGACAAAGCGGTTCGTTGCCGTCACGATCGCAACAAGATCGTTGTTGTTCTGGTGTTTCCTGACCAAATCCAGCGCAGATGGTCTGATGGCAGGGCAAATGATTTCGTCCATGTATCGTTGCCTCCACCGGTTCAGTTGCACACGGGGAAATCTCGCCAGCGTGCCCAGTGCGAAAGCAAGAAATTCAGCCGGATCAAGTGTTCCGGCCTGGTATTGCGCAAAGAATTCGGCATTTTTTTTTCGTAAGATTCTTTATCGACGGCTCCGATTTTTACCAGAAACTGGCCCCACTCATAATCTGAATCGATGGGTAGTAATGTATTGTCAAGGTCGAATAATGCCAGAGTGTCAGTCATAATGTCGGTTCCTGTTTCTTGTGCAACAGATCGTGGAGGAGTGGCAATGTGATGGTACGTTTCGTTTGCAGTGAATAACGATCCAGAGCATCCAGAATCATGGAGAGTGAATGCATGTCCCGTTGGTAGTGGGTAATCAGATAGGGTAACACACCTTGGGAAAGTGTAAAGCCCCGTTGTCTTGCCTGTTCTGTCAGGGCAGCTATTTTTTCTTCGTCGGTCAGTCCTTTTATCTGATAAACGAGTCCCCAGCAAAGCCGGCTTTTCAGGTCGTCTCGTAATGTCAACGCAAGAGGGGAATCCGAACCCGCGGTAATCATGCAGGCTGTGCGGTTTTCACGGACCTGATTGAACAGGCTGAAGGCTGCTATCTGTTTTTCGGAAGATAATTTGTCACAGTCGTCGATCAGATAAAGTGTTTTGCGGGGATCATAGGTAAATTCCTCGATTGGAGACAGGGAGGTGAGAAATTTTGCCGGGCAAAGCTGTGACATGGCTTTCAGAAGGTGGGTTTTGCCGACAGCGGAATCTCCCCATATGTAGATGAAGCGGTCTCGGGACTGTCCTTCCGCAATTTGATGCAACAGATAAAGAACTTCTGTATTTTGTCCGGGGACGAAAGTATCCAGAGTAGGAACAGCGACGGTTTCGAGGTTTAACAGCAGTTGTTGCATGACGGAGTTCAGTTTCTGTAAAAATTACTGTCGAAATAATAACTGCGAAGGTGTCTGTAAGCGACCGACAGGATAGCGGAAGAAGGCAGGGCAAGCAAAATGCCGACAAAGCCGAAGAGCTGGCCGAATGCGAGCAGGGCGAAAATGACAATCAGGGGGTGAAGCTGAATCCGGTCCCCGACCAGCTTGGGTGTCATGAGCAGACCGTCGAAAGAGTAGCCGAAACCATAAATGATACCGAGTGTGATCCAAGCTTCCATGCCGGTAAATTGCAAAAGGGTTGCCGTGGCGGCCAGACCCAGTCCGAAACAGATACCGATATAAGGAATGAATGCCAGCATGCCGGTCATGATGCCGACAGGCAATGCAACGTTGTACCCGGCCAGTGCCAGAGCAATCGAATAGTAAGTGGAAAGTATCATCATGACCAGTAATTGTCCACGCAGGTATTGGGCCAGCATGCTGCTGACTTCCCGTGAGAAACTGACGGCCTTGGAAACCCATCGTCTGGGTATCATGTCTCTCAGCTTGCGCATCATGATGTGCCAGTCTTTTAAAAGGTAAAAAAGTACAACGGGAATAAGAATCAGATTCCATGCCCATGTCAGTACCGCAGTGCCGCCGAATTTTGCAGAGGCAATAAGCGATTTCCAGACACCGTCTCCTTTCGGGACAAATTGTTCGGTCAGTATCCGTTTGATGCTGGCATTGTCTGCCGGGACCTGGATGCCGAGTTCGTTGAGTATGGGATTCAGGTAATTGTTGACTTTGGCGATGAAAGCGGGAATCTGTTCGTGAAGCATGGGCCATTCGCGGATCAACATGGGAATCATGATCAGTGCGAAAGCGGTCACGACGGAAAATAGCAGCATCATGACGATGATGACGGCGATGATGCGAGGCATTCTGAGATTTCCCAGGCGTTTTGAACGCAGCCATTCGACGATCGGGTTCAAGGCATATGCCAGTATGGAACCGGCAATGAAGGGGGTCAGGATCGGGCCAAGCAGCAGGAGAATGGCAATGAGCAATATGCCGATACCGGTCCATAGTGCGGTTTGTCTTTGCTGTGGTGTAAATAGTGCCATTCGGTCGTACTTGCGAGATCAGTTTGTTAGAATACTGGAATTATTGTTATTTTACGCCTAGCGGCGCGTTTACATTATGAATTCATCCACTAATCAGTCTCTTTCCTATCGTGATGCCGGTGTCGATATCGAAGCCGGCGATGCGCTGGTCGATGCCATCAAACCGTTTGCCAGACGCACCATGCGTGAAGGCGTATTGGGTGGTATTGGCGGTTTCGGCGCACTTTTCGAAATCAGCAAAAAATACAGGGAACCCGTGCTTGTGTCGGGTACCGATGGCGTCGGTACCAAACTCAAGCTGGCCTTTCAGCTTAATCGACATGATACGGTCGGGATAGACCTTGTGGCAATGAGTGTTAACGATATTCTGGTCCAGGGAGCGGAGCCGTTGTTTTTTCTCGATTATTTCGCTTGCGGCAAGCTGGATGTCAAAACGGCGGCCGATGTTATCAAAGGGGTCGCGGCCGGTTGCGAACAGGCGGGATGTGCCTTGATCGGCGGGGAAACGGCGGAAATGCCGAGCATGTATCCTGATGGTGAATATGATCTGGCCGGTTTTGCTGTCGGTGCCGTTGAAAAATCGGAAATTATCGACGGGAGAAAAATCGTTCCCGGCGATGTCGTTATCGGGCTGGCTTCTTCCGGTATCCATTCCAATGGTTATTCACTTGTCCGCAAGATTATCGATGTGACGAAGCCGGATCTGAATGCCGATTTCGACGGTCGTTCTCTGGCTGATGCATTGATGGCTCCGACAAGAATTTATGTCAAACCGCTTCTGTCGCTGATGGCTGATGTTGAAGTCAGGGGAATGGCCCACATTACCGGAGGCGGACTGGTCGAGAATATACCTCGCGTGTTGCAGGATCATCTCACGGCAGTTTTGAAAAAGGATGCATGGAACATGCCGCCTTTGTTCGGATGGCTGCAAAAGCACGGACATGTCGCCGAAGAAGAAATGCATCGGGTGTTCAATTGCGGAATCGGTATGGTTGTGATCGTTTCACCGGAAAATGCGGATAAGGCCATATCACGGCTGAATGCTTCCGGTGAAACGGCGTACCTGATTGGTGAAATCCGTCAACGGGCAGGCGATGAGCCACAAACGATCGTGAAGTAACGGGCTGGCATTTTCTTGTAATAGGCATTCGGTCTGCGAATGCCTTTTTCGTTTTTCAGCCGTCTGTTTTGTCGGGAATGGCATGACATGTTGTCCGTTTCGTTCTGAACGGTGCCAGCAAGTAGGTGTATTCCTTGCCATATCGGTCGTATTCGGTATCAACAGCATTGTTTTGCTGGCATTTCTTTACGCTATGAACAAGAGGGAAACCGCATTCATGATTTCGCTGGCGCTGACGTTCTTTACATGGGGCGGTAGCTACGCTTTGTTTCCTGCAACCAACAGTGGCGTGTTCTGTACGGCATATTCGGCGAGAGATTAAGGTTTCTTCCGGATTGCCAAGGCTGTTGCGGCAATTTTCGGTGGCGGGCTGGGAGCTGCGGTTGCAACGGTTCTAGGCTGAAATACCGTTTTTGCGATTACACGTCATTCACTTCTTTCATTGCGTTTGCGCTGGCAACGTTCGTTATCCCCAAAATGGGGTGTCCGGTCACAGGCGGAGGCTGTTGTTATCCGGATCATACAATAAGTGTCCAGTTTCCGGAGGTGTAAATGGCCGGAAGAAATTCCTGCCATGCTTCTTTGTTTCAGGGAAGAAAAACGGAGTGCTGTTTCTTCAGAACCGTTTTCTGTCTGTTTGCGACTGTCACCTGGTATCCGGCTGTTTCTCTTCCGGAAACGGTATGGCTGTGTAACGGAGGCCGGTCAGGATACAGATCGGCAGCGTTTTTCCGCTTTGAAATGGTGAAAGGCGAATACGATTTATGGCAGTTCCAGTTGTACAACGGCACAAATGCATATGGAACGGATCATGGCAAGATATGAACTATATGGATTCACGGGCTTTGTGAACCGCACGGAAAACGGTCGGGAATATCCGGTATATCGGTTGACGGCTGAAAAAACGGGAATGGGAAATCCTCCGATTTGATCAGGGGATTTTTTTCATTTTTTCTGGTTCGGAGCCACTTGAAGAAACGGGTTACCAGCGCAAAAAACAGTGGTGTATAGCAAATTCCCGGTCCTGTCGCGGCAAGCGTACCGGCCATGACGGTTGTGCCCGGAGTGTTTTGAGTTCCCGATCCCGCGCTACTACTGCTGATTGCGATGCAATGCTGCCTGGCAGGATAAAGCATAAGGATGTCATGATAATGGAGTGCAACCGTGACGCTTTTACCGTGGCGCTGATATATCCTTTCCGTTTTCATGCAGTGCCCTGACGAACTCAGCAATTTATCTGGAACCGGGCCGTTTGTTTTGTGCCGGATGCCTGCCAGAGAATCCGCCGGCATCCGGTTCCGTTGTCAGTCCAGAAAGGTGGCGAAGGACGAAACGGGTTCACGTTCCGTGATCAGCTGGTTGACCGGGGCGGCGGGATCGGCGTAGCCGATCGCCATTCCGGCGATAACGACTTCGTCGGGGGTGATCGGAAGGATATCGCGAATGATGCGATGGTAATCGCTCCAGTAAGCCTGAAGACAGGTATCCAGAGCATGACTTTTGGCTGACAACATGAGGGTCTGGAAAAAAGCGCCGTAATCGATCAGATTGATGGCGGGTAGCTGGCGATGGATGGTGAAGAGGATACCCGCCGGTGCGCCGAAAAATTCAAGATTGCGCCGTTGTTGCAAACGTCTCTTTTCACGGTCTTCACGGGCGATGTCCAGCAGGCGGTACATGTTCTGGCCGACTTTGCGGCGTCGCGACAGATAGGGTTCCAGTGGCGGTTCCGGATAGTACGGGTATTCGGCATGGTGTTTGTCCGGTTCGGTATCGAAGGCGGTGCACACCGCGTGCGTCAGGTTTTTCAACGAATCACCGGTCAAGACATAGCTTTTCCAGGGTTGGCTGTTTGTCGTCGAGGGAGCGTGTGCGGCCATTTCAAGCAGGTGTCTGAGCAACTCGGAGGAGACGGGATCCGGTTTGTAGGCGCGTACGGAGTGGCGTCGGGTGATCTGGGTATCGGTGGTGGAGGGTTGGATGGAAAACATAGCGTTTCTTCTATGAAAATGAGAAATTATGGAACCTGTTGCCGGTTGACCGACCGGGCCAGCAGCGGGCCTGATTTCCGGACAGTATTCTCAGTCGAAATTTCAAATAATCGATTGTCCGAATCATTTATGTATCAATACGTTGTCAAACGGATAGTATTTAATGATACACAATAAATATTATTGGATATCGGACTACAAGAGAATGTCTTGTTACAAATTGATATGATGTGATATGGAATGGCGCGCTCGGCGGGGATCGAACCCACAACCCCTGCCTTCGGAGGGCAGTACTCTATCCATTGAGCTACGAGCGCCGGGAAAAACAAATCCTGACGGAACCGGAAAATTCTGGTTCCGGAAACAACACAGGCAGTATTCTACCTCATTTAAACGGTTCAGTACGCAATCCGGTCAAACTTGTTTCATAAAAATCGAGGCAAACGTCAAATCATACCGTTTCGTACACGTGGCGGATTCTTTGCAAAATATTTCTTGACGCCATTTAATATCGCGTTGGCGATATTTTCCTGATGGGCATCATTGTTCAGTTTGGCTTCTTCCTCGGGATTGGAAATAAAGGCTGTTTCAACCAGAATGCTGGGAATGTCCGGTGCCTTCAGTACAGCAAAAGCGGCTTGTTCGACAGAACCTTTGTGCAAACGGTTGATTCCTCCCATTTCGTTTAAGACCGCATTTCCGAGTTTCATGCTGTTTTTGATTTGTGCCGTGGTGGAGAGGTCCAGCAATACGCTGGCCAGCTGGCGGTCGTGTTTCTTGATATTGACGCCACCAATCAGATCAGCCGCGTTTTCACGTTTTGCCAGCCATCTGGCTGCGGTGGAAGAGGCTCCTTTTTCAGACAGAACGAATACGGAAGAGCCGCGTGCAGTAGGTTGGACAAAAGCATCAGCGTGAATGGAAATGAACAGGTCAGCCTGAACAGCCCTGGCTTTATGGACGCGTGTACCCAGCGGAACAAAGAAATCGGCATTACGGGTCATGACGACTCGCATATTGGGTTGCTGTTCGATTTTCGCTTTCAGCCGTTTGCCAATGGCGAGAACGACGTCTTTCTCTTTGCTGCCTCTTGCCCCGATGGCACCGGAGTCTTCCCCGCCATGACCGGGATCGACCACAATGGTGACCATACGTTTCAGTTGCATTTTTCCTGCATCTTTCAGAGGTTCTTCTGAGAGAGCGGTTTTCCGGGAAGGCGCGTCTATGATGGATTTTTTCGGTGTACTTGCGACGACCTGGACAGGTTCCGGATCGTTTTTCCACTCACCTTTCATAATCAGTGCGGCAATCGGGTCGAGTGGTTCTTTCGGGTAAAGGTCGAGGACTAGACGGTGTTTGTATTTGTCGATGGGGACCAGCGAAAAAACTTGTGGATTGACGGCGGTTTTGAGATCGAAGACAAGCCGGACGGTTTTCGGGTTCAACTGGCCTACGCGGACTTGCTGGATATAAGGATCGTCCGGCTGGATTTTCGAGATCAGTTCTTTCAGAGTCGCATTCAGTTCGGTTCCGTCTACATCGACGACAAGCCTGTCCGGGTTGGCGAGCAGGAAATGTTTTGCATGGACATTGCCGTCGTGTTCCAGTGTGATGCGTGTATAGTCATCAGCCGGCCAGGCCCGCACCGCGACAATGTTGCCTGCCATGACTGGCAGGGTTCCCGTCAGCAGCACGGTGATGAATGCAATCAGGGCAAGAACTGATCGCCCGAATTTGTAAAATGCGTGTTCCATCATTGACTCATGAGTGAGATGTGTAATGCAGATTTTCAAGGCAGTGTCTGCCCTTGTCGGATGATGCTGTCAGGCTGACGGTACGACCGTCTCCTTTGACTTCAAGCGAAATGGCCAGATCGGGAGGAGGAAGTTCGGTGTCGGCTTTTTCAGCCCATTCGACGATGCAAATACTGTTTTTGTTGAAATACTCCCTGAATCCGGCTTCCAGAAATTCTTCCGCAGAACTCATCCGGTACAGATCGAAATGAAAAAGATCGACTGGATGCCCGTTCAATTCGATAACGTAAGGTTCTACCAGTGTGTAAGTCGGACTTTTGACTTTTCCGGCATGACCTGCTGCCTTGAGCATGGCACGGGTCAGCGTCGTTTTTCCGGTGCCGAGATCGCCATGCAGATATATTCTGAGTCCGCCCGACAATGCACGTGCAAGTGATTCACCCAGTGCACGGGTGTCGGTTTCGTCGTTCAAATAATACGTTTTCTGCGGCATGGTCAAAACAGTTTTAATCGCTATTTGCAATTGATTGTTATGTTACAGAACGATTCAACATATAGTATCAATAAACATTCCGTTTTGGACAATATCTTTTGTTGTTTTTGATGAAATTTGATCGGCAATTGACTGATTTTGTTTTGAAAATGAAAATCTGGGCATCAGAGCTCGGATTTTCCGGCTTGCGTATAACCGATATTCGCCTTTCTGGTGAGGAAGAACGGTTGCAACAGTGGCTCGCCCGTGGTTTTCATGGAGAAATGCATTATATGGCTGCGCATGGTCTCAAAAGATGCCGGCCCGACGAATTGTTGCCGGGAACGCTGAGAGTGGTTTCCGTTCGCATGAATTATATTCCGGGTATACCGGATATCTGTTTGAAAGAGGAAATGTTCCGGAAGGACGATCCGCTCCAGGCCAGGATTTCGTTTTATGCCCGAGGGCGGGATTATCATCGTGTAATAAGGTCACGGCTTGCCAGACTTGCCGGGAAAATGCAGGAATCAATCGGTCCTTTCCGTTATCGTGTATTTACGGATTCGGCTCCGGTCATGGAAGTGGCACTGGCCCGGAAAGCGGGTATGGGATGGCAGGGCAAAAACAACTTGTTGCTGTGCAGGCAGGGTGGTTCGTTTTTCTTTCTTGGCGAGATGCTGGTCGATCTTCCGCTGCCTGTCGATCCTGAAGAAAAATCGCATTGCGGCAATTGCGAGCGCTGTTTTCGTCATTGTCCGACAAATGCCATTGTTGAACCTAACCTTGTTGATGCCCGCCGGTGCATTTCCTATCTGACGATTGAATTGAAGGGGGCGATACCTGTTGAATTGCGGCCTTTGATAGGCAACCGGATCTACGGTTGTGACGACTGTCAGCTGGTATGTCCGTGGAACAGGTTTGCGGAAAGGGCGAAGATATCCGATTTCAATGTCCGTCACGGTTTTGACCGTTCCGGGTTGTTGGATCTGTTTTCATGGACTGAGACGGAATTTCATGAAAAAACGGAAGGCAGTGCCATCCGGCGTATCGGATACGATCGCTGGATCCGCAATATTGCAGTCGCTTTGGGAAATGCATTGCGCGATATGGAAAATGAATCGGTCAGAGATGCTATTGTTCATGCATTGAATGAAAAGAAAAGTACGGTATCCGAAATGGTGGATGAACATATCGTCTGGGCATTGCATCAGGGGAGCTGATATGGTTCGGGATATCGTCATTAAAAACGATGGAAGAAATATAATTCTGTTCTGGGCATTTTTTCGGAAAGGCTGTATATGAAGGTTTTGACACCTGACAGATGTGACGCCATTATCAGAACATCTTTTGGTTCGATCGGGGTGGCCGTCGAGGAAAACGAGGTGGCCGCTATCCGGATTTTTCCGGATCTGTTTGTTGAGAAAATGCCAAGAGACGATCTGTCTGCCGAGGCGGTCAGACAGATCGGATATTATCTGGAGCATCCCGGTACTTGTCTTGACTTGCCTGTCAAAAAGACGGGGAGCGAAACTTGTCGCCGGATCTGGGAGGCCATGATGTCGATCCCCAGCGGGGAAGTTCGCACTTATGGAGAACTGGGCAGTCTTTTGCGTTTGTCACCCGCAGCGATCAGCCTGGCATGTCAGGAAAATCCGTTGTCGCTGTATATACCGAGTCATCGTGTGATCGCCATCACCGGATCACAGGGGCCGGTTGGTGAGGGCGATCCGGAACATCCCGATATCAGGATAAAATACTGGTTACTGAAACATGAAGGTTTTTTGCGTGCATGATGACAAGAGAGCATGTCAGCCTGTCACCGGAAAACCAGGTGCTGGTCGATGAATTTTGCGATACGGTCTGGCTGGAGGACGGCTTGTCCCGCAATACACTGGATGCCTACCGTCGCGATATGCATTTGTTTGCCCAGTGGCTGGAAAAGGAATGGGCCGGTACCGGGCTGCTGGATATCACTCACGATCACCTGAATCGTTATTTTCTGGCCCGTCATGCCGAATCCAAGGCGACATCGGCGAACCGTCGTTTGACTGTTTTCAAGCGTTTTTACCGGTTGCAGGTCCGGATGGGGCGTCTGGCTCTGAATCCTTGCCAGAAAATGCATGCCGCAAAGCAGCCCGCCCGCTTTCCGCATGCCTTGTCGGAAGCGCAGGTCGAATCCCTGCTTGAAGCTCCGGATGTAGGCAAACCGTTGGGGATGCGTGACAGGACCATGATAGAACTGATGTATGCCAGCGGGTTGCGGGTGTCGGAACTGGTTGGCATCAAGCTGGTCGAAGTGGGAATGAATGAAGGCGTTCTGCGTATTCTGGGCAAAGGGAGCAAAACAAGACTGGTTCCATTTGGTGAAGAAGCGCGCCATTGGATTGAACGTTATCTGCAGGACAGCCGCCCGCTTATTCTTTCCGGAAAAATATCCGATCATCTTTTTGTCACGGCAAGAGGAACTGCCATGACCCGCCAGATGTTCTGGACACTTATCAGGAAATATGCCTTGCAGTCGGGGATTCATGAGCCTCTTTCACCTCATACATTGAGACATGCCTTCGCGACACATCTTCTGAATCACGGAGCGGATTTGCGGGTCGTTCAATTGTTGCTCGGTCACTCGGATATTTCAACGACCCAGATTTATACTCATGTGGCGCGACAGCGGCTTAAACAACTGCATGCGGCGCATCATCCCCGTGGGAGTGTTTGCATCGAAGACGAAAAGAGCTGAAGGGATTCTGACGGAATCTTGTCGGTTTTTATCTCAGTTCTATTGTCACTACGGCAAGGTTGTGGTCCGATAATTCCGGCCTGTCCGGATTGCCTTCGTTTTGCAGGTAGATCATGTTTTTGACACGACCGGTCAAATATCCTGATGTTTCCGTGAATTCTTCCGATACGAAGATATGATCGATCCGCGGTGTTCCATCCGCTTCCATAAAGCGGGCGATTTCCCCGTTACGGGTTTCCGGTTCGGTCTGGATATCGAAACAATCGTAAAGCCTGTAAAAAGGCGAAAGCGAGTGATCGCTTTCGTGTTCCTCTCCTGTGATGATACAGGTCGAGACTGCCTGGGAAAAGTCGTTGAAATCGCCAAGAATGGCCACGGGCAATGCATTGTCCTGTCTGAATTCCGATACCAGTGTCCGGACTCCAAGCGCGTCGGCCGCACGTCTCATCAGTGAGCGCAGCGCCGCCAGGCCGTACTGGTATGGATCCGGTTTGGCGGTGAAGCGGATGAAATCGGGACGTTTTGATTTCAGATGGACGACGTAAATATTCAGGATCTGCCCATTGGGAAGCAAAACAGGGGCTTCGAGAACTGGACGGGAAAACTGATTGATGACGGTATCGGTAATCGGCAGGGTGATCTGGAATTTTTTCGGAAAATTCCTGTGTGTTTGAGGTGATCCTGCCAGAGGGAAGCGGGTTAACAGGGCTACCTGAGGTTTGAGAATGGCTGGGGGATTGTTCTGGTCAAAACAGATCAGGGTAGCATGGCGATATCGCTGCGTTTTTGCCATGACGTCGCTTAACGCCTTTTTGGAAAATATTTCCTGAAATCCGATGATATCCGCATCACAGAGGTCAATCCGTTGGGCAATCCATGTCGTTTTCGCCTGATATTCTTCCTGTGTGTAAGCGGGAAGGTCATCGTAATAGGCAATTTCTGGCAAGACCAGATTGCGGACGTTGAAGGTCGCGAGTCGAATTTCCTGCTGCATATTTTCCCTTTCGCCACTACAATGCAGTCATAGGTATTTCTGTTTTGTTATCTTAACAAACGCTACGGTTATTTTTGATGCTATTGCAACGGTGTTCTTGTTCTGTCGCAAGAAAACCATAATATAAATTATATGTATACGGTTTTATTCGTCATCGCAGCTTATCTTCTTGGATCCATTTCATTTGCTCTTGTCAGCAGCAGGCTTTTCGGGTTGGCAGACCCGCGAACATATGGTTCGAAAAATCCGGGGGCGACCAATGTCTTGCGCAGTGGCAATAAACTGGCGGCTTTGCTGACACTGGTCGGCGATGCCGCCAAGGGCTGGTTGGCGGTCTGGCTGGCTTTTCTTTACGGCGGGCAATTTCAGGTGGGACAGACCGGAATTGCATGTGTCTGTATCGCTGTCTTTCTGGGACATCTTTTTCCGGTTTTTGCCCGATTCAGGGGAGGAAAAGGTGTGGCGACGGCTCTGGGTGTTTTGCTGGGTATCAGTCCGTTGCTCGGACTGGCGGTGCTGGCAACCTGGTTATGTGTCGCGTTGTTGACACGCTATTCCTCGTTGTCTGCACTGGTTTCTGCCGTTCTGGCACCGATTTACTATGGTCTGTTATACGGTTTCAATCTGTATTTTGCGGCGATTGTGGTTATCAGCGCTTTTTTGATCGGCCGACATCGGCAAAATATCGGTAATTTGTTGTCCGGCAAGGAAAGCAAGATCGGCAGCAAGAAAAAAGCGGGGTGATCGCCTTATTTTTCGAAGGGGGCCAGGAGATGATGGGCGAGGGCATACTGGACGATTTCCGCCAGAGAGTGCATGCCCATCTTATGGAAAATGCGGGATTTGTGAGTGCTTACTGTCTTGACGCTCAAATGAAGCTGGGTGCCGATTTCCGTGATGGTTTTGCCTTTGGCCAGCAGGTTGAAAATCTCGAATTCCCTGTTCGACAATTGCTGGTGAGGCAATTCCTTTTCGGGCGCCATAATGTTCATAGCAAGCTGTTCTGCCACTTCCATACTGATGTAGGGGCGGCCTGAAGCGATGCGCTGAATGGCGGTAACCAGCTGGGCTCCGGCACTTTCCTTGGTCAGATAGCCTTGCGCTCCGGCGCGGATCGAACGGACAGCATACTGTTCTTCTTCATACATGGTCAGCACCAGAATGGGCAAGGAGGGGGCTTCCGTCCGGATTTGGCGGATCAGGTCGATTCCGCTGCGTCCCGGCATGGAAAGATCCATAAGCAGCAGGTCGAATCCACCTTTTCGGACCTGTTCCAGAACACTGAATCCGTCAATAGCCTCACCGACGACTGTTATTTCGTCATCGCCTTCCAGAATGCGTTTCAGTCCTTCACGCATTAATGTGTGGTCGTCTGCAATTACTATTCTGATCATGGATGATCCGGAAACCATTAAATGAAAGATGCCGGTACAAGGTGTCCTGCAAGCGTGTTGGCACATCAAAGAGAGTCGATGGTGATGCACTATACAACGCTTTGTCGCGGTAAAATGTAGCTTACTCGTTTTTTATATACAAGTCATGAACGCCGATAACAAAAACAGCAATTTATCCCCATCTTCCAATTTTTTACGGGCCATTATCGAATCGGATAATGAAAAAGGAACGTATCAGCGTCCCGGTATGCCCAAAGTCATCACACGTTTTCCGCCGGAACCGAATGGCTATCTCCATATCGGCCATGCCAAGTCGATCTGTCTGAATTTCGGCCTGGCAAGAGATTATGATGGCCGTTGTCATTTGCGTTTCGACGATACCAATCCGACGAAGGAAGACCAGGAATTTGTCGATACGATCAAGGACAGTGTCCAGTGGCTCGGGTTTTCCTGGGAACAGGGGGGAACGGCGTACGTGCACTATGCCAGCGATTATTTCGATACGCTCTACCTGATGGCGGAGTATCTTGTCGAGGCGGGTCATGCGTATGTCGATAGCCAGACGCCGGAAGAAATTGCGAAAAACCGGGGCAGTTTCTCCGAGCCGGGAAAAAATTCCCCTTATCGTGAACGTCCGGCATCCGAATCGCTCGATCTTTTCCGGAGGATGAAAGCGGGTGAATTTCCCGATGGAGCGCATGTCCTGCGGGCCAAAATCGATATGGCGTCACCCAATATGAACATGCGCGATCCGGTTATTTACCGGATTCGTCATGCCCATCATCACAGAACGGGTGACAAATGGAATATTTATCCGATGTACGATTATACGCATCCGATTTCCGATGCACTGGAAAACATCACTCATTCGATCTGTACGCTGGAATTCCAGGATCATCGTCCTTTCTATGACTGGATTCTTGAACGGCTCACGGAAACGACGACGTTACCGGACGGTCGTGTAATCGGAGGGTTTTTGCAGAAACCGTTACCTCACCAGTATGAATTTGCGCGGCTGAACCTGACCTATACCATAACCAGCAAGCGGAAACTGTTGCAACTGGTGGAAGAAAAAATCGTGGATGGCTGGGACGATCCGCGGATGCCGACGATCGTCGGTATCCGTCGCCGGGGCTACACGCCTGAATCCATCCAGCTTTTCTGTGAACGGATCGGAGTGGCCAAAGCCGATGGCTGGATCGACATGGGTACGCTGGAAGGCAGTTTGAGGGATGATCTCGACCCCAAGGCGCCCAGGGCCGCTGCTGTTTTGCATCCGGTAAAGCTGATTATCGATAATTTCCCGGAACATCTGCAGGAAGAATGTACATCTCCGGTTCATCCTCATTATCCTGAACGGGGAGTGCGCCGTTTCCCGATCACGAAGGAGTTGTGGATAGAACGCGAGGATTTCATGATTGATCCCGTGAAAGGGTATTTCCGGCTATTCCCTGGCAATCGTGTCCGGCTTCGTTACGGTTATGTCGTTGAATGTACCGGTTACGATATGGATGATGCCGGCAATGTCACGGCCGTACATTGCAATTATTTCCCGGACAGCAAAAGCGGAACGGACGGCAGTACGGCCTATAAGGTAAAAGGCAACATTCACTGGGTCAGTTGCGAACATGCAATAAAGGCCGAGGTTCGCCTTTACGACCGGCTGTTTGCCGATCCGGCTCCGGATGCCAATAACAAGGATTTCAGGCTGGCCCTGAACCCGAATTCGAAGGAAGTGGTTGACGCTTATCTTGAACCGGGCCTTGCCGTGGCCCGGCCCGGAGACATTTATCAGTTTGAACGGCATGGATATTTTGTCGCCGATATCAAGGATTCCCGTCCGGGCAAGCCGGTATTCAATCGTGCGGTAACACTTCGCGATTCATGGGGAAAAAAGAAGTGATGTTCCTGATAGCCTGATTCCATGAAAAACGCGCCTTGACAGCGCGTTTTTCATGGAATCGAAAAAACTATTTCTTCCTTGAAGTAACCGTTTTGCCTTGTGTTTTTAATGCGACCTGATATAAAGGCATGACTTTGGGCAGTTCTGCCTGCAACCTTTCAATTCGTGAAGAATCGCTTGGATGTGTCGAAAGCAGTTCAGGTGTGGAACTTCCTCCCAGTTTTTCCATTTTCTTCCAGACATTGGTTGCCGCTTCGGGATTGTAACCGGCACGTGCCATCAATTCCATGCCCATAACGTCGGCTTCCGATTCCATGGTTCTCGAAAAAGGCAGTGTCAGAAACAGTTCGCCTGCTTTTCCAGCCAGTGACTGTTGTGTTGAACTGAATCCGGCCAGCGCTCCGGCGATGGACAGGGCCTGCTCTGTCGCTACCTGTTGGGAAATCTGTTCGCGGCTGTGTTCGCGAAGGGCATGGGCCATTTCATGGCCGATGACGGCAGCCAGTTCGTCATCGGTCAGGTTGAGTGAACGGATAATACCGCTGTAAACAGCGATTTTGCCTCCGGGCATACAGTAAGCGTTCACTTCCTTGCTGTCGATGACATTGACTTCCCAGTTCCAGTTCAGGGCGTCCGGCCGGAATATGCCGACCTGGGCAATCAACCGTTTGGAAATCTTCTGGACCCGTTTTGTATCATTGGTGTTGGTGTTTAGGACCTTTGCGGAACGTGCCTTGCCCAGCGCCTGTTTGTAAGCGGTTGCCGCACTCTGATTGACTTTGTCGGAAGAAATCAGCAGAAACTGGCTTCGCGAGGAACCGGTCGCACCGCCAGCCGTCGTGCTCTGGCATCCTGTTATCAGAAGTACACCGGTTACGAGTGAAGTCAGTAAAAAAACAAGGTGTTTCATGAGGTGCTCCGGAAAAGTGAGTAATTCTTGATGAATTTTACCCGGTAATTGCCATTTTTCATTAATGTTGGTGATTTTGCAATTTTTTTCAACGAACCGATCAATGCAGGAGAAAGATGGAGTTCAGGTACGGCATTTCATTTCCAGACGTGTATGATTGAATGGATAGAGAGACGGTATCGTTTTTTTTTTTACACATCTGTCTGATTTATGTTGAGGAAAGGTCTGAATCATGAAACTGTATTATGCGCCCGGAGCGTGTTCATTATCTCCCCATATCGTGCTGGAAGAGTCGGGGCTTCCTTTTGAGTTGGAAAAAGTGGATCTTCAAACAAAAGAAACGGCTTCCGGTCATGACTTTTATCTGGTCAATACAAAAGGTTCCGTTCCGGCACTGGAACTCGATGACGGCCAGGTACTGACGGAAGGGGCGGCAATTGTCCAGTATCTGGGTGATCAGGTGCCTGAAAAGGAATTGATCCCGCTGCCAAAGACCATGGAGCGGTACCGTGTCATGGAATGGCTCAATTTCATTGCGACTGAATTGCAGAAAAGTTTCACGCCGATTTTCAATCCGGCCTACACATCCTGTTGTGAGGAAGCGAAGAAAACATTGCTCAGGCAATTCGATTTCGTCGATCGCAGACTGACGGGCAAGTCCTATGTCATGGGGGAACGGTTTACGGTAGTGGATGCCTATCTGTTCACTATTTCAACCTGGATTGAAGCGGCGGAGTTGTCCGTTGACCAATGGAAGGCGCTTTCGGCCTATCGAAAGCGGATTTCAGAACGTCCTGCCGTATGCAGGGCCATGATGGCCGAAGGACTGGTTTAACCTGTCAGGAAAAGATGACCGTCCGGTCCTGTTCACAGGCCCGGATTGGTGATCAGTGAATGTATTTCGTTGATCCGGTCAACGATTTGATCGCTTAGTGAAATAGAAATGGCATCGATGTTTTCCTTGAGATGTTCCAGTTTCGTTCCGCCGATGATCGTGGCGTCGATAAACCAGCGTGAATAACACCATGCCAATGCCAGCTGGGCCGAGGTCATGCCGTGATCTTTGGCCAGTTGCATATACTGGCGGGTCGCTTCCAGGACAGCCGGACGGCGGTAATGGGCATTCCAGTCCGAGGAGAATAATGTCAGACGACCGCGGATTTTCGGATTGTCAATGTATTTTCCTGTCAGTTGTCCAAATGCCAGAGGGCTGTAAGCGATCAGTCCGATATTTTCCCGGAAACAGATTTCATCCATACCGATTTCGAAATGTCTGTCGGTCAGATTGTAGGCATTCTGAATGGAGACGATCCTCGGCAATCCTTTGGCCTCGGCTGTCTTGATGAATTCCATCAGGCCCCAGGCCGATTCATTGGAAATGCCAATATGCCGGATTTTGCCTTCATCAATCAGCTTGCCCAGTACAGTCAGCGTTTCCTCGACAGGAATGCTGGGACGTTCATCTTTGGGATTGAAGATCACTTTTCCGAAAAACGGGACATTCCGGCTGGGCCAGTGCAACTGGTAGAGATCGATATAATCTGTTTTCAGCCGTCTCAGGCTGCCTTCAACCGCCAGACGGATGTTTTTTTCATCCAGGTCGTTTTTGCCATTGCGTAACCAGGAGATAAGACGCGAGGGTCCTGCCACTTTGGTGGCTAAAACGATTTTGTCCCGAAGACCTCTTTTTTCAGCCAGTTTCCGATGATCGTTTCGCTCAGACCTTGTGTGGCCGCCTGGGGCATGACAGGATAGATTTCGGCCGTATCAATGAAATTGATGCCGCGATCGAATGCATAGTCCAGCAGCTGGAACGCTTCGCTTTCATTGTTCTGGTCTCCGAAGGTCATGGTTCCGAGACAGACCTTCGAAACATGCATGCCACTGGTGCCCAAAGGTATTTTCTGCATAATTCCAGCTCCTTTCAAGTCGCTTCGGATAAATGGCGAAATCATCAGGCCTGGCGAAGAGCTTGCACACATTCCCGGACCAGTCCGGGGCCGGAGTAAATCATGCCGGTCAGAATCTGGACAAGCGATGCCCCGGCTTCGATTTTATCTTTGGCGTCTTCACCGGTCAAAATACCACCGACACCGATAATGGGAATGGCATTGCCCAGTTCGGTCTTGAGCTGGCGGATGACATGCGTGGACAAGTCCCTTACCGGAGCGCCGGAAAGTCCTCCGGTTTCCTGTCCGTGTTCCAGATTATTGACAGTATCGCGGGTGATGGTGGTATTGGTCGCGATGACGCCGTCGATTTCATGGCGTATCAGGGCATCGGCAATGTTTTTGATCTGGCTGTCGTCTATATCCGGAGCGATTTTCAGTGCCAGCGGCACATATCTTGAATATTGTTGCGACAATCTGCTCTGGGCGGCTTTCAGTTGCGTCAGCAGATTGTCCAGTTCGGATTCACCCTGCAACTGCCGCAGGTTTTTGGTGTTCGGGGATGAAATGTTGATGGCAATGTAATCGGCGACGGGATAAACCTTTTCAAGACAGATCAGGTAATCATCGACAGCTTTCTCGATGGGGGTGACGGCGTTTTTTCCGATGTTCAAGCCCAGTATGCCTTTTTTTCCTGGTAAAAGCGGGAGGCTTTCACGTTTTTGACCAGTACATCGACGCCATCGTTATTGAATCCCATCCGGTTGATCAGACCTTGCGCTTTGGGAAGACGGAACATTCTGGGTTTCGGATTGCCGGGTTGCGGTTTGGGGGTGACGGTTCCGAGTTCGAGAAAACCGAAACCGAGGGAGGCAAGGCCGTCTATACACGACCCGTTTTTATCGAGACCGGCAGCAAGACCGACCGGGTTGGGGAAAGTCAGCCCCATGACCTTTCTGGGGGAAGGCTGGACTGCCGGGGCCAGTGCCGTTATTCCCACGGCAGCGGCCATTCTCATGGAAGAGAGCGTGAATTGATGGGCGTTTTCCGGATCCATTGAAAAAAGGCATGGCCGGATCAGGGCATACATGAAATTAGGGATCATGAGATTCTGTAATTGTTGCGATGTGCTTGAACCGGGTTTGGAAGCCTGACTTTCACATGATATTCCGCAACCGGTGTACCGGATCGGTATATTGTAACTTAAGTCGGATGTTTATTTTAATCAGGGAATTTTGTGAAAGGAGCACAACGGGCAAATGTCTTCCGATTTCCATGATGTGATGGGGGGCAGGTCAATGACCTGTTTGAGATGGGCATTGAAATCCGTACGGCGGACAGGAATGGCGCCCAGCGATGCCAGATGGGCGGTTTCCTGCTGGCAATCGATCATTTTCACTCCATTGGTTTTCAGGAAAAAAACCAGATGGGCAAGGGCGACTTTGGATGCATCTGTTATTCGTGCGAACATGGATTCACCGAAGAACATTTTTCCGATACAGATACCGTACGCTCCCCCTGCCAGGGTATTCTCGTACCAGAGTTCCGTGGAATGGGCGATACCCATATCGTGCAGTTTTTGATAATTGTGAATGATTTCCTCTGTAATCCATGTGCCGGCAGCCTTTTTCCGGGGAGCCGCACATTCCCTGATGACCTGCGCAAAATCCGAGTCGAATTTCAGTTGCCACGGGCCACCGGTGTGAATGCTTTTGTGAATCTGTTTCAGTTTCTTTTTCAGGCTGTGGGAGATCACGAACTGTTCCGTAAGCAAGACCATACGGGGGTCCGTGCTCCACCATAACACAGGCTGGTTCTCCGAGAACCAGGGAAAAATGCCGTGCCGGTAGGCATCGATCAGTCTGGGTGGGGACAGATCCGTGCCGGCTGCCAGAAGACCGGGGAATCCGCTTTCTTCTGTCAAAGCCGTGGCGATATCGGGAAAAGGATCGTTTTGTTCCAGCCAGGGAATCATAGGTCCGGTTTATGGCATGTTGTGACGGTTCTGAAAGGAATGTGTCATTTGTTTTCGGGTTTTCAGGACGGTTTCCGGAGTCTGGCATGTCTTACAATGGCATCGCCCAGTTGCATGGCATCCCACTTCACAATTTCGACCGCCGCGCGTTTTTCCTTGTGTGACGTGTGTTTCGGATCGGCCGCTTCGACCAGAATGACCGGAATACCCAGTTTTTTCGCGGCGTCCAGTTCCAGATTCGCCCAGCGTTTGAATTCCTCGAATACTCCGGCAAGAATGATCAGGCAGGAACACGGTTTCATCTGTTTTTCGATCGAAAGTGCCAGAGCCTTGTTGGATGGCAGAAACTGGGCGGGATCGTCCTTGGAGACACTGTAATATTCATAACCGAACCCTTCTGTCTTGAGACGATAGGTTTCCATCAGGCTTGTGATTCTTTCAACACCATCTTGTTCGACCCAGCTGTGACTGAGAAAAACGGGATACGTTGCCATATATGTACTCTCCTGGTTTTGCTGTAACGTGATCAAGTTGTTCTGACAGGTTTATTTGGTCAGATCAAGTGTATGAAAACCGAAATTGCCGCCATTCTGTATTTTTTTTCTGTCTTCGAAATAGAACTTGAGAGCGTATTTTATCGTTGAAAATGCCAGTTGATCCCAGGGAATTTCTTTTTCGGTAAACAGACGGGTTTCAAGACTTTCCTCTCCTGGTGCAAAGTTCGTATTTTCCAGTTGTGCCAGATAAAAAAGATGAACCTGATGATAAACCGGCAGGTTCATCAATGAAAACAGGTTTGAAATCCTGACGTCCGCTCCGGCTTCTTCCTTTGTTTCGCGTCGGGCAGCCTGTTCTGTCGTTTCATCGTTTTCCATGAATCCTCCGGGGAGGGTCCAGAAACCGTGACGGGGTGTGATGGCACGGCGGCACAACAGAATGGATGTTTCATTTTCCGTCTCCCATGTCGGTATGCTGCAAACCACGATTTTGGGATTTTCATAATGGATCATGTGGCAATTCGGACAGATATGCCGGGGCATATTGTCCAGAGGAGGGATACCGATTGTCAGGGCATGGCCGCAATGAGAACAGAATTTCATGGAAACCGGGTCGGAATTGGCTAATAAATTTATCGGAAGGATGCGAAGGAATAATCCCGCCGAAGTCATACAAAAAATAATGTTACCCTTTTTTGGAAAGCTTCAAAAGGCAGTGACCGGGCAGAGTCATCATGACGGTATACAAGCGATATGACCCGGTATCGTATGAAAACGTTCTTTTTTGAGAGGCTATTGAACTGAAATAAAAAAAGGATTATAATTTTATCTTTCCAGACGCGGGGTGGAGCAGTCTGGCAGCTCGTCGGGCTCATAACCCGAAGGTCGTAGGTTCAAATCCTGCCCCCGCAACCAGTTTATGAAAACCGCTGAAATGTTTCAGCGGTTTTTTCATTTCTGGTTCGGTCAAACAAAGGTTGGTGAAATGCCGTTCAGATACGAGATTGTCCAGGTATCTGAACGGCAGGAATGGAGGAGCATTCAGGGACAAACGATGTTTCTGTTGCGACGGTTTCCGGTTGTCAACGGAGATCGTTTTCTCAGACTTCGGAATGATATGTCCTGTCGGCTTTTTCGAATTGTGCTTTCATCGTATCGGAGGGCGATTTGCCAAGAAGACTGGTAATGATGATGGCAATGGTACCGAACAGGAATCCCGGAATGATTTCATAAATGCCCAAATGGTCAAGACATGTTTTCCAGAGGATGATCGTGGCGGCACCGACGAAAATGCCCGCAAATGCACCATTTCTCGTCATCCGTTTCCAGATAAGGGAGAGAAGGATAACCGGACCGAATGCCGCGCCGAAACCGGCCCACGCGTAGGCGACAAGGCTTAAGACCTTGTTGTCCGGATTGAAAGCGATGACAATCGCGATAATGGAAATGAGCATGACCATCATACGGCCGATCCAGACCAGCTCGGTCTGTGAGGCTTTGGGACGCAGGAATGCACGGTAAAAATCTTCAGTCAGTGCACTGGAACAGACGAGCAGCTGGCAACTGAGTGTACTCATTACCGCGGCCATAATGGCGGACAGGATGATGCCGGCGATCCATGGATTGAAAAGAATTTTGGTCAATTCCATGAATACGGCTTCATTGTTTTGCATGACACCGGCGGCCAGAGACGGATTGCTTGAAAAGTAGGATATCCCGAAAAAACCGGTTGCCACCGCACCGGCAAGACAGAGAATCATCCATGTCATGCTGATACGGCGCGCTCTGGGAATTGACCTGACAGAATCAGCCGCCATGAAGCGGACAAGAATGTGGGGTTGTCCGAAGTAACCCAGTCCCCAGCCCAGAAGGGAAATGATGGCGGTGAAGTCCAGTCCCTTGAACATGTCCAGCTTGCCGGGGGCCTCGTTTTTGATCATGGATAAGGCCGATGGCAGGTCGCCTATGGCAAGAATCGCGAAAACGGGGGTAATCAGAAGGGCGAAAATCATGAGAGTCGCCTGAACGGTGTCTGTCCAGCTGACTGCCAGAAATCCGCCGATGAAAACATAAGTGATGGTGGCGAATGCACCGATCCAGAGTGCCGTGTTATAGGAGAGGCCGAATGTGCTTTCAAAAAGCCGTGCACCGGCGACCATACCGGAAGAACAGTAAATGGTAAAAAAAATCAGGATCACCAGAGCAGAAAGGATTCTCAGGATTCTGCTTTTGTCTTCAAAGCGGTTGGTCAGATAATCCGGCAGAGTCTGGGCATTGCCGCAAAATTCAGTATGGACACGCAGTCTGCCAGCGACCAGAAGCCAGTTGAACCATGCTCCGATGATCAGGCCGATAGCGATCCAGCTTTCGGAAAGTCCTGAAAGAAAAACGGCACCCGGCAGTCCCATAAGGAGCCATCCACTCATGTCGGAAGCACCGGCGGACATCGCGGTGACAAAACTGCCGAGACGGCGTCCACCCAGAATGTAATCGGAAAGATTTCGTGTCGCCCGATAGGCTATAAATCCGATCAGGGTCGTTGCAACGATATAAACAATAAAAGTGACGAGAAGCGGGGTATCAACGTTCATGCCTGACGGTTCGGGTAATGATCAAGTGAAAAACGGAACATTAGAACAAATTATTGGTCAATATGCCAGTCTGGATTGCGTATTTCTTGCCGGTTGAGGCGGTTTGACCGTCCGGAAAGGATCGGGCAGACCGGAATGGAAAAAATATGGAATTTTGGTTTTGTAATCAGTTGTCCATGTTTTGCAGGAGCTTGTATCAATCGTTATGGACGGAATTTTTCTGTCACCATGATTTTTAAAATGGTCTGATCCATTCCGGACGGAGCTGTGCCTCATCAGGATGTTCGATAGCGAGATCGATTTCCTGTAACAGACGTTCCTTGTCCTTGCCCAGAGTGCCTTTCAGCACAAGCTGGTTGGATGCATGATCGCTTCGGAATATGGTCGATTTCAGTTCAAGTGCGTTGACGAACTGCCGCATTTCCAGGAAGCGTTCATGCTGGTTCATTTTGATGAACTGGCCATTGTACCCCTGCTGGAAACGGGCCTCGCCATGCGGGAGATTCAATACAAGCGCAGCCAGGAATTCCGGTTGCGTCCGGTTTGCCAGCAATGCCGAATTCAAGGCGTGTTGTTCGCTGAATCGGGTTCCTCCCACTCCGTTGATGATCATGACGGAACGTTTGATTCCGGCGTCGGCAAGACGGTTTAACGAATCGACGGTCGATTGGTGCGTTTCCCCCTTGTTGATGGATTTGAGTACGAAATCGTCTCCCGATTCGGCACCGACATAAACCTGTCTGAGTCCGGCGTCGTACAGGGCTTTCAGTTCTTCATCCGACTTGCGTGTGACATTTCTGGGTGAACAGTAAGAGGAAATACGTGTCACTTCCGGCAGATATTGCCGGATCGTGTCCAGTATGAACAGCAGTCTTCTTGCCGGAAGTGCAATGACATCTCCATCGGCCAGAAATACCCTTTTTATTCCGGAGTAGCGCTGGCTGAACCATTCGATTTCACGCAGGACATCTTCTTCCGGCTTGACGGAAAAACGTTTTTGAGGCTGGGTATACATGTCGCAATACGTGCACTTGTTCCAGCTGCAGCCGTTGGTTACTTGCAGAATCAGGGAATTGGCTTCGCTTGGTGGCCGGAAAACAGGTTCGATGTATCTGACAGGTATGTATTGCATAAGTATGAAAATGAACGGGAAAAACCATTATTTTATCATCGCCTTTTTTCTGCAGGCACGGCTGGTGAGTGTGTGTCAATCCGGTAAACATGCGTTATGGCAGGAAAAAGGATATTTTGATTCCCGTCTGGCTGTTTGCTTTTTTCCGCGAAAGACGGCGCACTGGTGGAATGCCTCGATCGAAACGGGCATATTGCAGCTCAGGCAGAGTCTGCTGGTCAGTTTGAGCAATTCCTTGATATCCCGGCCGCTGGAATTCGGAAATTCACGGACCAGCTGGCCGATCAGTTCGTCGGGAATATCGATCTGGAACTGGTCGGACAAGGTTCTCCAGAGTCTGATGGCATCTTCACGGGGTGGCGTCTCATATCGTATGACGGCGATGCAGCGTGACAGAATGGCATCGTCCACATCGTCGATCCGATTGGTCGTCATGAAAAGCAGACCGTTGAAATATTCCAGTGTCCGCAGAAATTCGGCGACGATGGCATTGTGCTGAAGGTCATTGTCTCGTTTCCGGATATATACGTCCGCTTCATCGAGCAGCAGAATGGAATCCCAGCGCGATGCGCGTTTCAGGATATCGGCGAGTGCCGCCTCGACACTTGTTGCCGATGTTCCCAATTGCCCCGAGTGAACGCGGTATAACGGTTTGCTGACGACTTCGGAATAGACTTCCGCCGTGAGCGTCTTGCCAAGACCGGCCGCTCCCATGCACAGAATGGTTGCCCCTCCGGATTTCCCGGGGACAATGTCGCTTGCCGAGACATCCATGTGTGACGTCAGGATGTCGATCAGTTTCCGGTGTTCCGGCGGCAGAATCAGTTTGGTTTTCAGTTCGGGACGGTACCGGTATTCTTCCAGGTTATCCACATGGATCCAGCAGTTCCGGTGCAATTCCAGATGGAACATGTGCAGATAGCAGTGGAGCGGAATTTGGCTGTACATATCGTCCGTGCGGTTTCTCCGGTCGGAATGTGTTTCGATCCGCCGCTCGAGAATTTCCTCGTCGTTGACACATCTGGCGGACGTTTCCGGACTGATACGGAATAATTCCAGGTTTTTGAAAAGGCGGCTGTCGCCTTCCCTGATCAGAAAGCCCGAGTGTTTCGCCAGAAACTGTTTTCCGTAGAAAGGCTGGAAATTCCGGAATCGTCCGGCCTGTTTTGTGTATTCTTCCTTGAATTCCGTACATTCCTTGTAGAAACCTTTTTGGGCCAGCAGTTCGGGAATCGTCAGTTTTCCAAGCTCTCTCTGGTAGAAAAGGATGGCGTTCGTCATCCCGGTCCGCCATTGCTCGGGCGAATCGTCGTCAACAGGGCTGGTGGAGGTGATGGTGTTCGCGAGCAACTGGATGCTGACGAAAGGAATTCCGGCATAAGGCCCGTCACGCGTCTGAATATATTCAATGCTGTCGATCAGCCACGGAAGCAGGACACCGTCCGTATTGCGGCGGTAAACCCAGCCGTCGATACCGTTGGTCTCAAAATAGTCGACCAGTGCCGGTACCAGCATTTCCAGTCGGGTTACCACAAGATCATGCCCGTGGCCGCTGCGGATATGTCGCAAGGCGATCATCTGGAACATGAGCGATTTGTCGTTGTCCCTTTCAGCCTGTCGCCACAACTGTTCCAGCGATTCGGCATCGAATACGTGATCGGGAATCAGAATCTTTCCGTTGGCCGTTTCATGTGCGGAAAGCTGTTTGGCCAACAGCGTTTCTTTACGGATACAGGCAAGCAGATTGTTGGCCTGTGTAAAGGAAAGTTCGAATTCCACCATCACTCCTTGTCCAAGTGTTTGCAGTAAGGTTTCGGGAAAAGGTTCCGGATTAGAAATTGCCTGCCAGTGACAGAAATCCTGACGGAGGCATCTCTGCGGGAGCGGGAGTGTCTATATTAGCATGTTCCGTTCCGGAATTTCCGGGTTGAGAATCCCGGAACGGATTTCGGTGTCAGTGTTGTGCACGGACTTTATCCGCGGATATCTTGAGTGCGTCTGACAGATTGGCGATGGCTTTTTCTCTGGACAGATTGGTTTTGAAGTTCAGCAATTTTTCCGCTTTTTCAATGGATAATGGCCAGTCATCCGTCAGGAAAGCACTTCCTTTCCATTCACTGGCGTCGATCGCGATGACCCTGGCTTCGGGGTTGACCAGATCGGTGATCAGTCTGGCGACATCTTCCCATGTCAGGTAAATGCTGGCGGCATTGAAGAGTTCTCCCTTGACGTCGCTTGAAAAGAGAGCAAGTACCAGGGACACGAAATCATCCAGTTGCAGGAAACTGCCTCCGCTTTTTGCCGGAACTTCAATGCTTCCCTTTTCAATGGCGTCGCGAATCATGGCACGTATGTTCCGGCCGCCGATGACATCACCGTAGGCGTACCAGACCATGACGTTATTGACTTGCAAATCGTGCTGTACAGCGTAAATCTTGCCGAGTTCTTCCGTCATCAGTTTGGCAAGTGCATAGACCGGATTTCTCGAAACTTCCACCCGATGTTCCTGGTTTTCGGAAACAGGATGGGAAAGCGGTTTTCCGTAGGAGACAGCGGTAGTGGTATTGATCACATGTTTTACGCCGTATTCGACGGCAGCATCCAGCAGATACTGGTATCCCTTGACATCAATATCGAGCAGGTCTGGCAAATTGTCGGAAAAACTCCATGCCAGGTGAATGATGGCATCGACACCATTGACAGCGGATTTGACGAATTCCCTGTCGGCAAGGTCACCGCAGCAGGTTTCGATTTTACCCGGAGCGAATTGTGCAAGGCCTTCCCTGTCGCGATCGAGTACACGTATATCATGTCCGAATGAGACCAGTTTGCGAATAATGTGCGGTCCCATGTTTCCACAGCCGCCGGTAACGAGAATTTTCATGATTTTCCTTTGTGAGTTTGCGGTTGAATCCGGTTTTTCCAGTTACTGAATGCAGTACCGGCCTGTGTCAGGCTCGGTTATCCAGTTTATTTTAATGGATGCCATCTTTTCTGCAAAAAAAGAGACATGAAAGGGCCGAAAATGATATGGATTACGTGTTTTGGCCGGTTTCGATTTCTTACATCCGTTTGTTATTGAGGTTATTGGGCGTTCCTTCCGGGAAAAAGCGGGGAGTATGTCTGTATCTTCCGGAATAGAAGATTTTGTGTCGGGAACGAAAGCATCCGTTGGCGATTTATGATTCCGGAAACAGGATACCGTGACATATTTGCGGAGTATTCCGGTTTTTTTGAAAACTGATTCAGGTGAATGGGATCGTGTGAAAAGTGTTGTGTCTGGAAGACATGGTAATTCCGGAAGGCTGAGTCCACAAATAACCATTAAAAGTCATTAAAAGAATACAAGTGGTATTCCGGAGAGAAAATACTACAACAGGTAAGTCTATCAAATTCCAGAAGAAAATTGAAAAAGTGACTGAAAAGAATCACTCATTCGAATTGGAGAGAAAAGACAGGGAAATAATATAAAAATAATTTAAAAATCAATGAGTTGAATTTATTTTGAAGTCCGTTAATGACTTTTAACGGAAGCAAGACGTGGCAGGTCGGTAAGCCGGAGCAATAAAAAATGGAAAAAGAAAGGCTTGTCATGTTTGAAATTCCTTCATTTTATAAAAAGACCTTGTTGGCCAGTTTGATTGGCGTGGCTGTCGCCTCTTTGTCATGCCATGTATTTGCCGCGCCTGCCACCATTACCGGGACAGGAACGATTGCACTGGATGATAGTTTTGTTACGGGTGAGGAATCGGGCAGTAAAGTAGCCGATTTTGGCGAGGATATCGGCATTGTGAATAAAAATACTGGTCCGGATACCGTGATCAGTGGAGGAGGGCAGTCATGGATTCTGAAAACGGCGTACAGCGGTAGCGGTCAGTGGGCCGTTTTCAGGAATGCGTCAAATTCGGATATTGTTTTCACTGATTTTTCAGGACTCCGGATTTTTTCCGAAAGCGCAAAGTCACTGTTCGGAGTTAATAGCGGCAATACCGGAACATACCGGTTCGGAACGGCTGAAAAAGCAATCGATTCTCTTTTGATTTCCACTGTGAGCGGTGGTGTTGTCAATAGCGATTTTTATGCAAGAGACCTCACGATCAGGAGTCAGACAGGGCATACCGTATCGGGTAATGTGTCTGTCCACAGGATCGGTGACGGCAGTCAGCAGAATACGGTACTGGAAAGCATCGCGGCGTCTGCCATTTTGACAACGGGAAATGTCACGATCGAGGGCGGCGATCTGACGACAATCGGTATCGTTCAGGCCAATGCAAACGGTCACATTTCGCTTGATGTGAACAACTATACGGCAAAAACCAACGAACATGAGACAACAGGAATATCTCTGATTCGTGCCAATCAGGGGGCCAGTGTGATGATCAGAGCCAACGATATCACCATCAATCCCGATGGTCAGGACGGTTGGGGTGGCGTAAGTGCATTCGGCGGTACCGTGGATATTTTGGCGGATAACATTTCCATTAACGGGAATATTTATTCCGGTGCAGTAGAAGACCGGCTTGATCCGGCCAAAGGTGACCAGAAAGACGGTTCCACGGTCAATATCCGTCTCACAGACAGTGTTGCCGGTACTCTGGCCGTCAAGGGAGATGTTGTGACTTACAATGATTCCGGAACGCAGAATCAGGTCAGCCTGACCCTGGATAATGCTTTTTCTTCACTGGAAGGGGCAGTGAAAAACGTGGATATGGCGGGAAATCAGGTGGCATTGTCCGGTGATGCGGGGACATCCCTGAATCTGTCCGGTGGCGCTGTCTGGACAGTGACAGGAGACAGCACTGTAAAAGCGGTCAATACCGGTGGCGCCATCATCAATACAGGAACCCACAAAACGGACATCAAGGCCCTGACCAACAGCGGAACACTGGAACTGAACACATCGGCGAGCCAGGCAGGGCAAATCACCGTCAACGAGCTGAACAATACCGGAACTGTCAACCTGAATCTGGACAGCACCGCAGCCAATGACCTGACCGGAAAAACCGCTGCAGAAGTCGCACAGAATGCAGCCAACGTGCTGGCGGTCACGACCAGAAACGGCGATGGCCAGTATAACGTCGCTGTAGCCGAAAGCAGTGGCGTGACAGGCGCCATCACAGCGAAAACGGATGAAAACGGCAATATCATCACCTCAAGCGTCGCCGAGAAAACAAACACAGTCATGTCATCCCTGATGAACATCTCGGCCAACAACTTTCTGGTATTCCGTTCCCAGATGAACGATCTGGACAAGCGCATGGGCGATTTGCGCACCCTGCCGCAAGCCGATGGTATCTGGGCCAGAGCCATTGCCGGGCAGAGCGAATACAAGCAGATACACAACACCTACCAGACCCTGCAAATCGGAGCCGACAAACGCATCGGCAACCTCCTGGTCGGTGCGACAGCCAGCTATACGGATGGAGACGGTACCCTGAACAACGGTTCGTCCGACGACAAGAACTATACATTCGGTTTTTATGGCAGCTGGCTGGGCGATGATGGCCAGTTCGTCGATGTCATCGTCAAACGCCATCGTCTCGAAAGCGAGTACGATCTGGCTTACACCAGTGGCGACCGGGCAAAAGGCTCAATGGATACCTCCGGGACATCGCTGTCCGTCGAATACGGATGGAGACTTGGCATCGCCGATACCGATTTCTACATCGAACCGCAGGCTGAATTCATGTATGGACACCTCAACAGCGTGGGTTATACCACCAGTAACGGAGTCAGAATCAGTCAGGACGCCATCAAAACCGCTGTCGGCAGACTGGGAATCGCGGCGGGCTGGGTATCTCCGGACAAAACCGGTTCCGCCTACATCAAGGCATCCGTCCTGAACGACTGGGATGGAGATGCCAAAATCAGTGCCACAAAAGGTCGCACGGTGACCTTGCATGAAGACATGGGAGGAACCTGGGGAGAATTCGCACTGGGCGGCACCTGGAACATCAACAAGAACCTGGCGGCCTACGGAGAAGTGGAAACCACAGCAGGCAACCCGGTCAGAACCACCTATCAGGTCAGTGGAGGTATCCGCTACAGCTTCTGAATGGAAAAGCCGTTTTCAGCCTGACGAAGAAAAAGGCGGAAATACGGAAACTTCTCTTTTGCCCCGCTTCCTGAAGGGAGGCGGGGTTTTTTGCAGATGGCCGGGTTGTCCGTTCATGTCGGGCATTTTTTGTTTTTCAGGCCGATTTTACTGTTTCCAGCGTTTCCGATAACTGCAAATTGACGGAGTAGTCGACAGGACAGGCGATGACAGTTATGCCGTCATAATCAAGTGCTTCTTTCAGCAACATGGCAAGGTCGTCTGCCTTTCCGACAAGTTTGCCGCGGGCGCCGAAACTTTCGGCATATTTCACAAAATCGGGGTTGTTGAAGTGGACATCGACATGGTGTCCGAGTTTCAGGTCCATGTTCCATTTGATCAGTCCGTAATTCTGATCGACCCAGACAAGTATGACGAACGGCAGTTTTTCACGAATGGCCGTTTCCAGTTCCTGGGAATTCATCAGGAAGCTGCCATCTCCCATGACGGCAAGAATTTTCTTGTCCGGACAGGCGATCCGGGCACCCAGGGCACCGGGTAGAGCGAAACTCATGGTCGATAAACCGTTTGTAATGAGACAAGTTGACGGTTTATATGTCGGGTAAAGCCGCGCCATCCACATTTTGATCGCCCCCGTATCGGCCAGGACGATATCGTCATCTCCCATGATGTGCCTGATATCCGCGATAATCCGTTCAGGCCTGAGAGGGAAACGGGTGTCTGTCGAACCTTTTTCCAGTTCGTGGCGAAGGTCTTCGCGGATTTTCTTTTCCAGCCGTTCAGATCTCGTGATTCCGGTTACCTGTTTTTCAGTCAGGGCGTCAAGAGATGCAGGAATATCGGCAATGATATTGACGGCTACCGGGTAGCTTTTATCAACATCCTGCATGAAACAGTGAATATGGACAACGGGTGTATCGCCTTTCGGGTTGATTCTGACAGGATCGAATTCCTGTAATTCGAATCCGATCGCAATGATCAGATCGGCTTTGTCAAAAGCAAAGTTTTCATAATCGTGCGTTGTATAGCCGATAGTGCCCATGACATTGGGATGTCTGTCGGAAAGCACGCCTTTTGCCATGAATGTTGTTGCGACGGGAAGATCGAATGTATCGACAAATCTTTCCAGGGATTCGGTCGCATTGGCACGAACGGTTCCATATCCTGCCAGAACAACCGGATATCGGGCTTTTTGGATCAGGTTCATCGCCAGGTCGATCTGGAGGAGAGGGGGCACGGTAACCTTGTATGGCGACTGGCAGCGGCCGGGCGTCGTCCGGTGCCGCTTCAGTTTCGAAATTTTGTGGAATGGCCAGAAATGTCGAGCCGGGACGTTCGGTCTGGGATAACTGGAATGCCTTGCGTACCATTTCGGGAACGGCGGCCGCGGTATACAGCGTGTCGGCCCATTTCGTAACCGGGGCATATATGTCCTGAAGTCTGATAATCTGGTGGGATTCCTTGAATATCCGGTTCAGGCCGACTTGTGCGGAGATGGCGACAACCGGCGTGCTGTTTGTTTGGGCATCTGCCACACCCAGCAGAAGGTTGATGGAACCCGGGCCCAGGGTGGACAGACATACGCCGGCTTTTCCGGTCAGTCTCCCGTATACGTCTGCCATGAAAGACGCTCCCTGTTCATGCCGGACTAAAATGAAACGGATACCGGATCTTGACAGGGCATCGAGCAGGTAGATATTTTCTTCACCGGGCAGTCCGAAAATATGGGTGACTCCCTCGTTTTCCAGACATTTGACGATCAGTTCTGCCGTGGTTCGGGACATGGGTTTCTCCTTGTATGGATAGGTGGTTTATCGCATGGTCAGCAGCATGAAGCCGGCAATCGTGATAAAGGAAATGACCGTACTGACAAAAAGGGTCGATGCCATTTCTTTTTCGGCTATGTGATATTCAACGGCGAGAATGATCACGATCGACGCGACAGGGATAGCCATCGTAATGACGGATTCTTCGAGCAGTTCGTGCGGCAATCCTGTCAACAGCAGTATTCCCCAGAGTGCAAGGGGAACGATGATGTTTCTGAAGACAACCGATGTTATGACTGGCAGGTTGAGTGCGATTTTTTGATAAAAAAGAATGATTCCCGAGGCGAACAGGGCGACCCCGCCCGTTGCCTGACCCAGCAAGGTCATCGACAAATGGAGCGATTTGGGCAGACGGATTCCTGCCAGAAGCAGGACCAGTGCCAGAACCGGGGCCCAGCAGACCGGTTGCCTGAAAGCGTGGATAACATGTGACATGACAGGTAGCGGAGGTGAGGACTGGCTCGCTCCCTTTTTCTGTGACAACCCATAAGACAGGAGCATCATGGTAACGGGAACCTGCAGGACATTCATCGTGATGCTGGCTGTCGCAATGGAAATGGCACTGTTTTTCGCGAACAGATAGCCCAGTACCGATACGCCGACGAAAGGGACTGCCGGACCGCCGATAGCCAGTCCTTGCAAGGCACTGGTCATGATGTCACGTTTGAATACGTAGCGGGCGATGACGATGGTTGCAAGAAAAGCGGTCATCATGGCAAGCAAAACGATGATGAAAAGTGTGAATTGTTCCGTCAGGGAATCTTTCGCGATGCTCATGATGCCGGCAAACAGCGTTAGGGGCAGAGCATAGTTCATGACCATCTTGTTTAGGGACTGTGCCTGATCGGCCCCGAAATCATGACGCCATGCGGCGAATATCCCTAGTAGAAACGTGATAACGATCGGCAATAATGCACTGAAAATGACGTTCCCCATGATTATTCCTTCTGGTGCTGTGTATGTGAACGTATCGCAGGAATGAAAAAACATCCGGACGACATTTCGGGGCGAGTGGAAAATGTTGTCAGAGAAAAAGTTAATGCAAATCCGGATGGTGGTTTTGCTGCCTGTCAGGAAAAAAGGCAAAAAAGGAAGGGGTATGAGAACGGGAACTGAAAAATGAAAAATCCACTGAAAAAATCAGTGGATTTTTTGCGATTCTGGTAGGCCGTGGGCGGCTCGAACGCCCGACCAACGGATTAAAAGTCCGCTGCTCTACCAACTGAGCTAACGACCCGAAAGACTTGCATTATAGAGATTGACAGGTGAAAGTGTCAAGAACTTGGTAGAATAATGTATTCATTTTTGAACAGTTTTCTCATGATTGTTTTGGGTATTGAATCGTCTTGCGACGAAACGGGGATCGCCCTGTATGACACGGAAAAGGGGCTTCTCTCTCATGCACTTTATTCTCAAATCGCCTTGCATGCGGAATATGGGGGGGTCGTCCCGGAACTGGCTTCGCGGGATCACATCCGGCGCATCGTTCCGCTTCTGGAACAGGCGTTCGGGGAAGCGTCTGTCGTACCGGGGGATGTCGGTGCCATTGCCTATACACAAGGGCCCGGGCTGGCCGGTGCATTGCTTGTCGGAAGTTCCGTCGCATCCAGTATCGGGATGGCATTGGGAAAACCGCTGGTTGGCGTACATCATCTTGAGGGCCATCTGCTTTCGCCTCTGCTGGCTGAAAAACCGCCGGTTTTCCCTTTTGTCGCCCTGCTTGTTTCGGGGGGACATACCCAGCTGATGAAAGTGGAAGGTGTCGGCCGTTACGAGCTGTTGGGGGAAACGCTCGATGACGCGGCAGGCGAGGCATTCGACAAGTCGGCCAAGTTGCTTGGACTGGCGTATCCTGGCGGCCCGGAAATTTCGAAACTTGCCGAGGCGGGACGTCCCGGTATTTTCCGGTTGCCCCGTCCGATGCTGCATTCCAGGGATCTGAATTTCAGTTTTTCGGGACTGAAAACGGCAGTATTGACCACTCTGGGAAAAGAAAAGACAAGAGAGAATGGACAGACGAAGGCCGATATCGCGCGTGCTTTTGTCGATGCGATTGTCGAGGTTCTGGCAACCAAATGTCTGGCGGCATTGCGTCAGACGAAGCTTGATCAGCTGGTGGTCGCCGGAGGTGTCGGGGCCAATCGCCAGTTGAGAGATGCCCTGGGCAGAATGGCTGCCCAAAAACATTTCCGCGTCTTTTATCCTGAACTGGAGTTCTGTACGGATAATGGTGCCATGATCGCATTTGCCGGAGCCATGAGGCTGAAACAGGATCCGGGGGCGGCGCATTACGATTATGGATTTACGGTCAGACCGCGCTGGCCGCTTGAGGAACTGGCGGCGGGCTGATCCTGCAGATTGCCGGTTCCGTGTTTATGCGTTTCGCATTGTGCCGAAAGGCGCGCGCCATGACGGGCGATCATCAGTTCCTCATATGTCGGCAAAATCCAGATCGAAACGGGACTGGTGGCTGTACTGATTTTCAGTTCTCCCAGCCGGTTGGCACGTTCGTCCAGTTCGAATCCAAGCCAGTCGAGCTGTTCGCAAATCGCGGCACGGATTTCGGGCGACCGTTCTCCGATACCTGCCGTGAAAACGAATGAATCCAGACCGCCGCATGCGGCCGCAAGCGATCCTGTTTCGCGAACGACCCGGTAGACGAACAGATCAAGTGCTGTTTTGGCGGACGGAGCATCGCTTGCCATGAGATCTCTCACGTCGTTGCTGATACCGGAGACGCCCAGAAGTCCGGATTTCTGATAGAGAAGGGTTTCCAGTTCCTTGGCATTCATGTTTTCGTATTGCAACAGGTAAAGAATCACACCGGGATCGAGTTGTCCGCACCGGGTTCCCATGACCAGACCGTCGAGTGCGGAAAATCCCATGGTACTGGCGATGCTTTTTCCTCCGACCATTGCGCACATGCTTGCTCCGCTGCCGAGATGGGCGATGACGGTTCTTCCCATGGCGGCATGCCTATCGATATGTTTCAGCTCCATGCTGACGTATTCAAAAGAGAGTCCGTGAAATCCATAGTGGAGCAATCCCTTGTCGGTCAGGGATTGCGGAAGTCCGTACAGTCTTGAAATGTACGGGTTGGTTTTGTGAAAGGATGTATCGAAGCATACGATCTGGCAGAGGCCGGGGTAACGGTCCGCCAGAGTATCGATGACCTTGAGAATACGTGGCTGGTGCAGTGGGGCAAGCGGTATGAGCGTTCTGAGATTTTCCAGTATTTCAGGAGTGACAATAATCGGTTCGTCATACAGTGTTCCGCCGTGCAGCATCCGGTGACCGACGGCACTCAGATGGTTGGGGGCGAGGAAGTTCTCGATCCATCCGATCAAAAATCCGAGCAGTGTTTCCAGCGGTTCGTTCGCTTCCCAGCGATATTCGTCCATTTTGTATTTGTCGTCGTCATAGGCGATAAAATAAGGTTTGTCGCTGCCGATACCCTCGATTCCGCCATCGGTACGGCGTTCCAGACGGCCGTCTTCGGTTTCTGCAAAAAGAGAATATTTGAGACTGGATGATCCGGCATTGATAACGGCAAAAAAACGCTGGCTGGATGTGTTTTTCATTTCACTCATCTGTTTTCTCCTGTACCGCTTCCGTTTTGCGAGGCAGACCGGACGGTTTGGCCTGTCACGATCATGGGGTTACTGCAATAATAGCCCGAGTTACGATTTATCCGTCCGGTTGTGGGGGAAAATAAACGGTTTTTTCCCGATGGCCCGATTCTGGCGAAATGGTGCCGGATCATGTTGTGGCGGAACATAAGTTCCCCGAATGTGTCGATAAAATATATCCGGCAAATGGCCTTTTCCGGTTTTTCATGATCGCAGGAAAACATGTTTTTCCGGACAATTGCCGAAATGGGATAAAATCCGTCATTTCAGGGTATCCATGTTGTTATCCTGACTGGATATGGCAATCGGAAATCAGAATGAATTCATCGGAACCAACGAAAAGAAATGTTGTCGCGTTCGGCGAGTCACCCGTCCCGGTCGAAACCCCGGGCTATTTGCACAAGATTTACTGGTGGGCTTATGAGCATCCCCTGGCCGTACGTTTCTGGGATCACGGTTTTCTTATCAATTTTATTTTGCTGGGAAATTATGATCGTCTGGTCAATGCGGTTCTGGATGAATTTTCCGATGGACTGGATGGCGATACCCTGCAAATATCGTGCGCTTATGGAAAGCTGACTCCAAGACTGGAGAGCCGGTTGAACGAAGGCGGACGGCTCGATGTCATTGATGTGTTGAAGGTTCAGCTTGAAAATGTCCGCAGGAAACTGAAGTGGCCCGGCGAGCGGGTCCGGCTCATCCAGTGTGACGCGACCCGTCTCAATTGTCCGGACGCGTCATATGACCAAGTGCTGATGTTTTTTTTGCCTCACGAACTTCCCGGGGACAAGCGCCGTCAGGCATTGTCGGAGGCGGTCAGGGTCGTCAAACCGGGCGGAAAAGTCATCCTGGTCGAATTCCACCGGCCGAAATGGTGGCATCCGCTCAGGCTGTGGCAGCGTCTGGTGTTTTTGCTTTTCGAACCGTTTGCTGCCGATATGTGGCATCATGATCTGACTTATTATTTGCCTGAATATCCCGAGTGCCTTGTCGAGCGGCATGAAACCTATTTTGGCGACCTTTACCAGAAACTCGTGCTGGTCAGGAAAAAATGACAGGTTAAGTGGCGGGTCTGTCGGGCAAAGTGTATTTGAATGGATGGCCCGATAACCGGAAAAAATTCTGTCGCAAATAAACTATTGCTTTACGGCGAATTCGGATATAATCTCAGGATTTTTCCGTTTGAACTTTTTTTTGGAAGACTTATGGTCGTTATTCGTTTAGCTCGTGGCGGCGCCAAAAAGCGTCCTTTCTATCAGATCGTTGCAGCCGATTCACGCAACCGTCGTGACGGTCGTTTCATTGAACGTCTGGGCACGTACAATCCGTTTGCCGCAGAAAATGAACAGGGTATCCGTATCGCAACCGATCGTCTGGCTTACTGGCAGAGTGTCGGTGCGCAGTTGTCTCCGACTGTGGCACGTCTGGTCGCTGCCGCCAAATAATTTCCGTTCCTTTTCCGAAAGCGTTGGAAATCCCGGTCATGCAGGTTCCCGACGATCTGGTTGAGGTCGGACATGTCAGCGGCGCATACGGGATTCGCGGCTGGATACGGATCCGGCCTTATTCCGCTGACGCACAGGCGTTGCTGGCGGTCAGGCAGTGGTGGCTGGATTTGCCGGAGTGGCACGAAGCGGAAGTCATGCAGGCAAGATGGCATGGCGATGAAATCGTCGCCCGGCTGGCGAACATGACGGACCGCAATGCGGCCGAAGCATTGCGGGGTGCGGCGATTCGTATTTCAAGGCGTTGTTTTCCTGTATTGGACGAAAACGAGTATTACTGGGTCGATCTGATCGGTCTGGATGTTTTCAACCAGCGTGATGAATGTCTCGGTACAGTCAGCGGGTTGATGGATAACGGCGCGCATCCCGTTTTGCAGGTAGATGCAGGTATGCCGGATGGCAGCAGGAAGGAATTGCTGATTCCATTCGTCGGTTCATATATCGGTAAAGTCGATTGCGAAAACGGAAAAATAACCGTTGATTGGGAACTGGATTATTGATGTCGTTTCTCATGGTTTCATTTTCGGGAAAATCCGGTGATGCAGTTTGATGTGATCACACTTTTTCCGGAGATGTTTTCCGCATTGTCCGGCTCGGGAATTACCCGGCGTGCTTTTGAAGAAAACAGATGTTCGCTGACATTGTGGAATCCGCGCGATTTCACCCATGACAAGCACCGGACGGTTGACGACAGGCCTTATGGGGGTGGTCCGGGAATGGTCATGATGGCCCGGCCGCTGGAAGACGCGATTGTCGCGGCGAAAAAACGTCTGGCCGGCTCCGGTGTTGCCGATGCCACCGTGATTTATCTTTCGCCGCAAGGAAAACCTCTGGATCATGCACGGGTCATGGAACTTGCTTCATGCGACGGGATGATTCTTCTTTGCGGGCGGTATGAGGCGATTGACCAGCGACTGATAGACCGGCATGTCGATGAGGAAATCAGTCTGGGTGATTTTGTCCTGTCGGGAGGGGAAATACCTGCCATGGCTTTGATGGATGCCATCATCCGTCAGTTGCCGGGGGTGTTAAATGATGAACTGTCGGCAGTGGAAGACAGTTTTGTCTCGGGCATTCTGGATTGTCCGCATTTCACGCGGCCGCCTGTTTATGGCGGGGAGACTGTTCCGGGAGTTCTCCTGGAAGGCAATCATGCTGAAATTGCGCGGTGGCGTCGTCGTCAGGCACTGTTGATGACCCGGAAAAAGCGGCCGGATCTGCTTGAAAAGGCGGACAGGGAAGGAAAATTGTCCGGAGAGGACAAAGAGTTTTTAAGTAGTAGCAGTTAGTGTATAGTAGCAACGGTGGACGTTTGTTCACGTTTATTAACCCGTCATCCTATACCGGGTACAGTCATAAAGACAAAAAACGGAGTATCCAGTACGCCGGCATGATGGCATCAGGAGTTGAAATGAATCTGATTGAGCAGTTAGAAAAAGAAGAAATCGCACGTCTTGGAAAGAATATTCCGGAATTTGCCCCGGGCGATACCGTTGTCGTCAACGTTATGGTTGTCGAAGGAAACCGCAAGCGCGCACAGGCCTATGAAGGCGTTGTCATTTCGCGTCGCAATCGTGGGCTGAATTCCAATTTCATCGTTCGCAAAATTTCGTCCGGCGAAGGTGTTGAACGGACTTTCCAGCTTTATTCTCCGCTGATCGCTTCCATCGAAGTGAAACGTCGCGGTGATGTTCGCCGTGCGAAACTGTACTATTTGCGCGAACGTTCCGGCAAGTCCGCACGTATCAAAGAAAAATTGCCCAGCCGGAGCGCCAAAAGCGCAGAATAATTGAACGTGGTTCAATTCAAGGGGGCATCTTTGATGTCCCCTTTTTGTATTGTCAGGAGGAAACATGGCCAAATTGGGTTTTGATCCGGAAAATCTGCCGGTCGATTCGATCGGCAGTGGTGGTGCTGTCCCGAAAGCGCATCTGAATCCTGAATGGATAAAAAACCGGTTTTCCAATCCTCCCGTGTGGAAGCCGGAGATCAATGCGGAACCGGCGTTCGTCCATCGGGATCGCTGGATACCCGCTGCCGTGCTTGTTCCGCTGGTCGACCGTAATGATGGTCTGTCTCTGATGCTGACCCAGAGGGCATTGCATATGCATGATCATCCGGGGCAGATCAGTTTTCCGGGAGGACGGGTCGATTTGACCGACAGCACCCGTATCGAAACGGCCTTGCGGGAAATGGAAGAGGAAGTCGGTGTTGATCGCAGCCATGTCGAAATTCTCGGAACGTTGCCGGAATACCGGACTGGAAGCGGATACCGGGTGACTCCGGTGGTTTCCATTGTCACGCCACCTTTCGATATTCATACGAATCCTGATGAGGTGGCGGAAGTATTCGAAGTCCCTTTTTCATTTTTCATGGATGGTTCCAATTATCAGGTCCGGTCGGCTGAATTTCCGAACGGGGCTGGTAAACGGACTTTTTATACTGTGCCTTACAAAAACCGGTTTGTTTGGGGGGCAACCGCCGGAATGTTGCGGAATTTGTATCATTTTCTGAAAGCGTGAATGCTTTTGGAATGCCGTTTTTCAGGAGTGGCCGAACAGGTCATGGTAAGATGACAAACCGGTTTGTGCAGAATGACACGGTTTGCGATATGCATTTCGGCGTTTGATTATCTGGATGGGCTAAGTTATTGTATCGACAAGACGGTTCTGCGGAAGTCCCATGATTTTTTTCTCGCTTTTTTGTGCATTGCTGATCGACCATTTCAGGCCGACGCGGGCAGGTGAGTTTTTTTCCGGATCGATAAGGATGATTGCCGGTTGTGTCCGGAAGTGGTGTGATACAGGTCTGGTTCATCATGCCAGAATGGGCTGGATAATGGTTGTCGTGATTTTTACTCTTCCCGTATTGGTGGTTTACTGGATATGTCTGGCGATTCATCCTTTTTTCGGGTTGTTGTGGAATATCCTGATATTGTATTTGTGCATGGGGTTCCGGCATTACAATCATTATTTCACTTCCATTCAGATGGCGCTGTTGAGTGGCGAGAATCTGAGGGCACGGAATATGCTTGCAGAATGGTGTCACGATGGAATGGAAAATGTCGGGGATGCTGAAATAACGTCTTTGACTATTGAAAAAGCGCTGATTACGGTATTGAAAGATGTTTTCGGTGTTATTTTCTGGTTCGCATTGCCTTTTGGCCCGGCGGGAGCCGTTTTTTATCGTGTCGCTGTCGGATTGCGGAAATGCTGGAGCGACCAAAATGGCGACCGCAATAACTTCAGCCGTTTTTCCGGCCGGATGTCCTGTTGGGTGAACTGGATCCCTGTCCGGCTGATGGCTGTTTCATTTGCCGCGGTCGGAAATTTCGAAGGGGCCGTTTATGGATGGAGAAATGAATCATCCCGGTGGAAAAGCGGCAATGCCGGTATTTTGCTGGCATCGGCGGGGGGTGCGATGGGAATCAGGCTGGGAGTTACCGGGAAGCATGGGGAACAAGGTACTGACCAAGATACCGGTTCCGGAAGTTTTGCCACGGATGAACCGGTTCTTCCACATTGGCCGCAGCCTACGATCCGGTTTTTGCAGAGTACACTGGGGTTGATCTGGCGTACTCTGCTTTTGTGGCTTGTCCTGCTTTTTCTTTTTACAATGACGTTTTATCTGGCCTGACCGGTTGATTACGGAAATGGCATGTTTGATGGCGAAATGGATTGAATTATGGTTTCTTCAGTACTGATAACTGATGCAATCGAGAATTTGACGGGAGGTCTTTCCAGTGACGACGGCAGGCTTGTCATGGATGCCTATGCATTTGCACGGGAGTCCTATGCCGATATCAATCTGGATAGCGGTCAGCCTGCTATTGAATTTTCGAAAAGCATCGGTTTGATCCTTGCGGAATTGAACAGCGACGCACAGACGCGTATTGCCGGTTTGCTGGCGGTTTTGCCGAAATACAATCCGGATGTGGCAGAACAGATAGAAGCCCGTTTCGGAGTGGAAGTATCCAATCTGGTCGACAGTGTCCGCAAACTTTTCAAATTGCGGGATCTGACGGGCGGACTTGAAGAAATCGGACATGGAAAAAATGCGGCCCAGATACGGAAGGCGCAGGCCGAGACGTTGCGCAAAATGCTGTTGGCCATGGCTGCCGATATGCGTGTCGTCATGATCCGGCTGGCTGCGAGAATGGCGGCGCTGCGTTATCTGGCCAGGAAAAAGGATGACAGCGATGTCAGCAGGCATTATGCCAAGGAAACGCTCGAAATTTACGCACCTTTGGCGAACCGTCTGGGTATCTGGCAAGTGAAGTGGGAGCTGGAAGACCTTTCTTTCCGGTTCATCGATCCGGATGCCTATCGCAAAATCGCAAGGAGTCTTGAGGAAAAACGGACAGAGCGCGAGGATTTCATCCGCAGGATCATGGCCCGCCTGAAAGAGGAGCTTGATGCGGCAGGCATCAAGGCGGAGGTGACCGGTCGACCGAAACATATTTACAGCATCTACAACAAGATGCGCGGCAAGTCGCTCGATTTTTCCCAGATGTATGATTTGCGGGCTTTCAGGGTCATCGTTTCCGATATCAAGACCTGTTTTACTGTACTGGATATCATCCACCGTCTCTGGATACCGATCCTGAAAGAGTTCGATGACTATATTTCCAGACCGAAGCCGAACGGCTATCAGTCGTTGCATACGGTTGTCGTTGCGGAAAACGGACAGCCGTTCGAAGTGCAGATCAGAACACAGGAAATGCATCGTCTGGCTGAATTTGGTGTGGCCGCGCACTGGCGTTACAAGGAGACCGGCGGTTCGACGTTTGTCGCACAGCAATATGACGAAAAAATTTCGTATCTGAGACAGCTCCTGTCCTGGAAAACCGATGTGGACGATGCCGTCGCCGAAGAGGATACCCACAAGGAGTGGGTTGAGAAAATCAAATCAACCACGCTGGATGACAGGATATACGCCTTGACGCCACAGGCACGCGTCATTGACTTGCCGCAGGGCGCGACACCGATAGATTTTGCCTATCAGGTTCACAGCGATGTCGGTCATCGCTGTCGCGGCGCCCGGGTAGATGGTGTCATGGTGCCGTTGAATACCCCTTTGAAAAGCGGTCAGACCGTTGAGATCATTACGGCGAAGGGGGCGACCGGGAATATCGGCCCTTCCCGTGACTGGCTGAGTCCCGGTTATGCCGTCAATCCCAGAACGCATGCCAAGATACGTGCCTGGTTCAATGGCATCGAATATCAGGAAACGATTGCCGGTGGCAGGGCCGTTATTGAAAAACTTCTCCAGAGGGAAGGAAAAACGGCGGTCAATCTGGAAGAACTGGCCCGCAAGCTGGAATTTTCCAAAGTGGAGGAAATGTTTTTTGCTGCAGGCAAGGAAAAACTCAATTTGCGTAATGTCGAAATGATCCTGCACGGTCAGGAAACTGTGAAAGAAACGGATCATGATGACGATATCATACGCAAGAGCAGGGCATCCAGTGTGGCAAGCGGGGCGAAATCCGGCATTCTGGTTGTGGGAACGGAAGGGCTGCTGACCCAGATGGCAAAGTGCTGCAAACCGGCGCCTCCTGATCCGATTATCGGTTTTGTGACCCGCGGAAAGGGGGTTTCAATACACCGCAAGGATTGCAAGAATTTTCTTGAGATGGAAAGAAAAACGCCGGAGCGGGTTATTCAGACAACATGGGGAACACCGGAACCCGATACGGTCTATCCTGTCGATATTTACGTTCTCGCCGGAGACCGTCAGGGTTTGTTGCGGGATATTTCCGACGTATTCATGCGGGAAAAAATCAATGTTGTCGGTGTGCGTACCCAGAGTAGCAAAGGGCAGGCCAGAATGTCTTTTACTGTGGAAATCGTTTCGACTGACAGCCTCAACAAGGCCATGCAGATGATCGGCGAAGTCGGCGGTGTGATGCAGGTAAAACGGCATTGAAGGAGAGAGGGAATACGGTTTCTGTTGAAACTTGTGTAAACGATACCGTTTTAGCTGTTAAACTATGCCGTACCGGGTGAATGCTCGGGTACGATAAAATATTCAAATTCTGTTTTTTGCATAATCAATGAAAAAATTGCGTAAGCTACATGTGTTTCTGGTAACCCTTCTGTTGGGGGGATCCATTATGTCTTTCCGGTTGTTTGACGGCAATTTTTCGACGGAAAGTATTCATGAGTGGGCACTGGATTCACTTTTTGTCGCGGCTATTCTCGGTTTTATCGCGGTGAAATGGCTCAAGCACAAGGGCAAACTGGACTGAAACTGTCGTTGACGTGCCGGCGTTTGACGGAAGTTATTGCAAATGCATGGTGTGTGAAAAAATGGATCCGGTCCTTTTTGCATGACACTTTTCAATAGGGGCAAATCATGCCACCGCTTATTCATTTCAAATCTGCCGGATTGCGGCGTTTCTTGCTGATTCTGGTATCTCCTTTTTATTTTCTGATCGTTTTCGGCACGAGAATCGGAAGAAGTGTGGAGCTGACCCTGGCGGATTTTCACGAGGTCTTTTGTGCCGTCTGGAAAGGTAACGTCGAAAAAGAACGGCTTCTTCCCTGCCCATTCTGCGGCGGGAAAGCCAATCCTGACGGATGGCGTGCAAATGGCGGTGCATCCGGTCCGGCGTGTGATCAATGTGGAGCCACAGCATGGTCAACTTATACCTGGAACAGCCGTGTTCCGGTTTCACCGGAGTCGGGACAAAAGAGTGATTCCGGAGAGTGACCGTCTTTTTCGCCTGTCTTCTCGCTGTTTTTCCGATAATCAGTATCTGTTTGCCGAATGGCAATGCCTTGCATGACGATGGCAATCCGCTGTCGTTTTTTGTTTGGAAAGCAACGGATTTTCTTTGTTGTCCGGCAACTTCACTGAATTGCCGATTGCTTTTTATTTCATATAAATTTAACATTTTTTTCTGATTTTTTTAACAATTTTTAACGTGGTGTTGATTGCAGGCGCCAGGTTGGAGTGTTTGTCGCTGTGGCTCTTTTCAAATTTTCCTGGCTGACTGTCTGTATTGCCGTTTTTGCTTCGGTTTCCGCACTGGTAAGCTGTTTTTTCATGCCAAGTGAATCGATGATTCATTTCGTGAGGGAAAACGGACCGGTTGAAAATCTGACCCTGGTCTTTTATGTCGTCGCGATCGCATTCATTCTGTACAGTGGAAGATCGTTTCTGACGGTCAGAACCAGAGTGGCGGTTACCGTTTTGCTGGCTTATATGTTCATGAGAGAAGCCAGTTTGCACAAGTCGGTCAGTACGATGAGTATCCTGAAAAGCAAGTTCTGGCTGGGAAGCCAGATTCCATGGACCGATAAATTGCTTGCGATCGCGATTCTTGCGCCGGTTTTGTGGGCGCTTTTTTATTTTGTGGAAAAGTATATTCGTCAATGGTGGTCGGATCTCCGCCGCAAGGATGGGTATGCTGTGGGTGTTTTCGTTTTTCTGGCCGTACTGGTCATTTCCAAAATTTTCGACCGCTCGCTGAACATGATGCATGAAATGTGGGGATGGCATTTCGATTCATGGGTGGAGGCGATGGTGACGGGGCAGGAAGAATATCTTGAATGTATTCTTCCATTGCTGGTTCTGGTCTCTTTTTATCAATATCGGGAGGTATATGGCACATTATGGAAACAAGCGGATTCCCCGTTTGTTTCGGTCTGGCTGGCCTTGCTTGCGTCTTTTTCGGCACTGATTTGCCAGGTTGTCTTGCCGACCGGCGATATGTCTTTATTTGTTCAGGAGAACGGGACGGTTGAAACGCTGACGCTGGTTGCGTATGTCGTCGCCATTATCGTTGTGGTGTGTTTCGGCAGACGGGTTGTACTGCCAACCCGGTGCGCCATTCTCATGGTACTGGCTTATATGTTTATGGGAGAGATGGACTTGCACAAGAGGATCAGTTCGGAAAGTATCCTCAAAATCAGGTTCTGGCTGGGCAGCCAGATACCGGTCGCGGACAAGCTGCTGGCCGTGCTGGTTCTGTTTCCGCTGGCTTGGAGTATCGCTTATCTGATCTTGAAGCATGCCCGTATTTTCATTGGTGAACTGGTGCGGAAACGGGCCTGGTCAGTGAGTGTTCTTACTTTTTTTGTTGTTCTGGCGGTTTCCAAAAGCATTGACAGAATGGTCAGTGTGCTGACCGATTTCTCTTGCATGTATTTTCCGGACTGGGTTCTTGTTTTAAGGACTTCTCAGGACGAATTTCTGGAATTTTTGTTGCCTGTGCTGGTTCTGGTGGCCTTTTTGCAGTACAGGCAGCAGACAGGCGGTTTCTTTCGCCATTTGTGACCGGGTCAGTAAAACAAATGTTGTTTTGGCAAAAAGAAATGTGCCAAAAAACTTTTTTGTATGCATTCGGCGGGCTGTTACATAAAAAATAGTGTGTCATTGTGGAACTTTATTGCTAACATATATACCCGTGAAAAAGAAGTAACCCTTCTCCATGCGCACAAGTCGTGTTCACACAAGAATACGCGTGACAAACGGGTAAAACGATCAATTGTATCTGACAACACATGATGTGTTTGCCCGGACAGGGCGGCGGTAAATGTCCGGCCCTGCTATTGCGCCTGAAAGAATGAAAAGCATTCGCACTATCGTCTGCCGGCTAACCTGCATGACAGACGGTGGTGTCATAGTTGTCAACACGCACAGATTAGGACATAAGAGAAACGTTATATGACAGAACGTAAAAAATGTTATCGTCTTCAGGTCGCTGAGAATCTGTACCGTTTTATTGAAGAGGAAGCGTTACCCGGTACAGGAATTGACAGTGACAGTTTTTGGCGCGGTTTCGACGCGATCGTTGATGAAATGAGCCCGAAAAACCGCGCTTTGCTGGCCGAGCGGGAAAGCCTTCAGGAAGAACTGGATTGCTGGCATCGTCTGAATCCCGGTCCTGTCAGGGATATGGCCGCTTACAAGCAGTTCCTGAGCGACATCGGTTATCTGGTTCCGGTGCCGGAAAATGTCAGGATCGACCCGGAAAATATCGATGAGGAAGTATCCGTACAAGGAGGGCCGCAGCTGGTCGTTCCGCTGACGAATGCACGGTATGTCTTAAATGCCGTCAATGCCAGATGGGCGAGTCTTTACGATGCACTGTATGGTTCGGATGCCATCAGTGAAGAAGATGGCGCCAGCAAAAACGGCCCTTATAACGCCATAAGGGGCCAGAAGGTCATTGCTTATGCCCGCTCGATGCTTGATGAATTCATTCCTCTGGTTGCCGGATCGCATCATGACGCCGTCCGCTATTATCTCAAGGACGGACAGCTTGCCGTTGCACTGAAGAACGGAAACGAAACGTCATTGAAACAATCCGAGTGGCTGGCAGGATATAATGGCAGCCCGGAAAATCCGACTTCCCTTCTGTTCAAGCAGAATCAGCTTCATTTCGATCTGCTTTTCGACAAGAACGATCCGGTTTGCGCAGGTGATCCTGCCGGTATCCGCGATATCATCATGGAAGCCGCGACAACGACCATTCTGGATTGCGAAGATGCCGTTGCTGCTGTTGATGCCGATGACAAGGTTCTCGTTTACCGGAATCTGCTTGGTGTCTTGAATGGCGATCTGGAAGAAAACGTGACCAAGAACGGAACGACTTTCGTGCGCCGGATGAACAAGGATCGTGAATATCTGTCTGCCGCTTCCGGTGAAAAGTTCACATTGCCGGGACGCAGTCTGATTTTCGTCCGTAATGTCGGTCTTTTGATGCAGAATCCGGCTATTCTGGATCGTGATGAAAACGATATTTTCGAAGGCATCATGGATGCTGTGATCACGACTCTGATTGTCAAACGTGATCTGCAAAACAGGATCAGTTCCCGTCGCGGTTCCATTTATGTCGTCAAGCCGAAGTTGCACGGTCCCAAGGAAGTCGCTTTCACGAATGAACTGTTCAACAAGGTAGAAGCATTGCTGGGGCTGGAACCCAATACGGTCAAACTTGGCATTATGGATGAGGAACGTCGTACCAGTGCCAACCTGAAAGCATGTATCGCTGAGGTTCCCCATCGGCTGGCATTCATCAATACCGGATTCCTTGACCGGACCGGCGATGAAATCCATACTTCCATGGAAGCCGGTCCGATGATCCGCAAGGGCGACATGAAAAAAACGCCATGGATCAATGCCTATGAGGTCAATAATGTCCAGGTCGGTCTGGAATGCGGCATGAGAGGGAAAGCGCAGATCGGAAAAGGCATGTGGGCCGCTCCGGATCTGATGGCGGACATGATTGCGCAAAAGGGAGCGCATTTGAGGGCAGGGGCCAATACGGCATGGGTTCCGTCTCCGATGGCGGCAGTTTTGCATTCGCTGCACTATCATCAGATCAATATCGAACAAACGCAGGCGGCTATGGAAAAACAGCCTTTTGTGGATGTTCTGGATGATCTGTTGACGATTCCGGTTACCGATAAACCGGACTGGTCTCCGGAAGAAATCCAGCAAGAGCTCGACAACAACGCGCAAGGCATTCTGGGTTATGTTGTCCGCTGGGTCAATCAGGGGATCGGTTGCTCGAAAGTACCCGATATCAGTGATATCGCACTGATGGAAGACCGTGCGACACTCCGGATTTCCAGTCAGCATATCGCCAACTGGCTGCGTCACGGTATTGCCACGATGCCTCAGGTTATGAATACCCTGAAAAGAATGGCGGCCGTGGTTGACCATCAGAATGCCGGTGATCCAACATACCGTAAAATGACGGATGATTTCACCCATTCACCGGGATTCAGGGCTGCCTGCGATCTGGTCTTCAGAGGGTTATCGCAGCCGTCCGGTTATACGGACCCCTTGTTGCAGACCTGGCGCCAGAGAGCGAAGGAACAATTCAAATGTTCCTGTTGCTCATAAAATTGTCGGGAGTTCGCCGGTTTTCGCAAACCGGCATGTGACCGAAAAGTAGAAAAACCGGGAGAACATCCCGGTTTTTTTGGGGGGTTTTCATATGGGGGCGGCTGAAAATGGGACTGGAACTGATCAGGGACGGATGGTTTTTGCCAGCGATATATCAGGGTATTTGCCGAATGACAGCTTGACCGCCTTTCCGTTCAGACTGGCTTTCATCTTCCAGAGTTTCGAACCTGTCGGGGCGATTTCCAGATACATGCCGCTTCCGTCAAAAAGGGTATAGGGCTTGTCTTTGGGTTTTGCGTTGTCGATCTGTTCGGGTACCAGAGGGATGATCCGTTTTGCCATTTGGATACTGTCCGATCAAAAAATGGGTACCTGAAAAATAAGTACCCATAACGGTACTGAAAATCGTCAGCTTCGGCAATGCCGCATTAGACCGCATAAAACAGAAAACCCGCGCAAACACTTGGTTTTACACGGGTTTTTTACTGTATTGGACTGCTTTAAACTGGCTACTGGTGCCGGGAGCCGGAATCGAACCGGCACGGTGTTTCCACCGGCAGATTTTGAGTCTGCTGCGTCTACCAATTTCGCCACCCCGGCGACGCCTGTGCATTATCGCTGATTTGCCTTCGAAGGGCAACTCAAAAGCCTATTTTTGGCTGTTTTTTGTCTCTAAAATCGTAAAGTGTTCGACAATCGGTGGACGGGCGAAGAATGGACCGACAACACCACGCCATTGAAGAAAGGCGGGTGATTCACGGAAGTCGATCGTATGATTTTCCAGTGTCTGCCAGTAATTCATCAGAACATAGCGTTCCGGTGATTCGATACATTTGTTAATCTGGTATCCGATGAATCCTTTTGCCTTGGCGATATACTCGGTGATGCCATGGGATATGGCTTTGTCGAATTCGGCCTGTTTGCCGGGCTGGATCAAAATATCGACGAGTTCGAGAATCATGTGTTTTCCTGATATATAAAGACCGGAATTTTATCATTGAAAAAACGGTTTATACCATTCGGTAGAAATCGGTGGATGTATCAGCGGGGATAACGCAATGCGTCCAGCCACCGGATCAGGGGAATCGTGGCCGGCAAAAGCGGTTCGACATGAATGGCTCCTTGCCAGCCGAACGACTGGCTTTCACGGCTTTGGGGATAACCTGCCCATCGACGGATGATGAAAAAGTGCAGGCGGACATGGGCATGGGGATAGACATGTTCGACGCAGCACCAGGGATCCGTATTCAGAACCGTTATTCCCAGTTCTTCCATGAATTCGCGCTTCAGTGCTTCTTCAACTGTTTCACCGGTTTCAACCTTGCCTCCCGGAAATTCCCAGTATCCTTCATATGGTTTGCCGGCCGGTCTTTGTGCCAGCAGGACATCTCCGTTTTCTTTCATGAGGATACCGACGGCAACATCAATGGGGGCTTTTTTTTCCGATGTCATTGTTCTCTGTCATCCCATAAGTTGCCTGTCGGATCGGAGGACGGTACGGTCACACCGAAATGACGATAAGTCGCTGTCGTGGCGATACGGCCTCTCGGGGTTCTTTGCAAATAACCCTGTTGTATCAGGTAAGGTTCCAGAACGTCTTCGATTGTATCGATTTCTTCTCCGATAGCGGCGGCCAGGTTGGCGATTCCGACGGGGCCACCGCTGAATTTGAAAAGGACAGCTTCCAGCAGCTTGCGGTCCATCAGATCGAATCCGACAGGATCGACATCCAGCATTTTCAGGGCGGCATCGGCCATTTCCCGAGTGATTTCGCCTGTACCTTTCACTTCGGCATAATCCCGGACCCTGCGGAGCAGACGGTTGGCGATACGGGGGGTTCCCCGGGCACGGCGGGCGATTTCCCGGGCACCGTCTTCAACAATCGGTGCTTTCAGAAGCATGGCGCTGCGGGCGACGATCCGGGTCAGATCGTCGATATCGTAAAATTCAAGCCGGGCCACAACGCCGAAACGGTCTCTTAACGGATTGGTCAGCATGCCGGCACGGGTTGTCGCACCGATCAGGGTAAAGGGCTGCAAATCCAGTTTGACCGAACGGGCGGCAGGTCCTTCACCGATCAGGATATCGATCTGGTAATCTTCAAGAGCGGGATACAGTATTTCTTCCACAACCGGCGACATCCGGTGGATTTCGTCGATGAAAAGTACGTCATTGGCTTCCAGATTGGTCAGGATGGCGGCCAGATCGCCGGCCCGCTCCAGGACGGGACCGGATGTCTGCCGGAGATTGACCCCCATTTCACGGGCGATGATGTGGGCCAGTGTCGTTTTGCCCAGGCCGGGAGGGCCGAACAGCAGGGTGTGGTCGAGTGCTTCGTGACGTTTTTTGGCCGCAGCGATGAATATTTCCAGCTGCTCGCGAGTCTTGTGCTGGCCGACGTATTCGCTCAGATATTTCGGGCGTAACGCTCTTTCGATCGCCTCTTCGTTGGGAGAAGCCGTGCCGGCGTCAATAATTCTTTTCTCGCTGAAGTCGTCGGTTTGAATACTCATGGTTTACCCGTTGTGTGTTGGGGGATCAGCCTTTGGACAGGGCTTTCAGAGCCATTTTAATCCCGTCCGATACATTGCAGTCTCCCGGAATCTGTTTTAGGGCGACAAGCGTTTCTTTTTCTGAATAACCCAGTGCCAAAAGGGCATTCTGGATATCGGACAGGGTGTCGTTGGGTACTGTCGCCGAAACGGCGGACAGGGTACCGGAATCCAGTTTTCCTTTCAGTTCCAGCAAAAGCCGTTCTGCTGTTTTTTTGCCGATACCGGGAATCTTCGTCAGACGGACAGTCTCCTGGAGGGTAACGGCCTGCGTTATTTCGGTAACGGACAGTCCTGACAAGAGCGCCAGTGCGATTCGCGCTCCGATTCCTGTGATTCTGATCAGCTGTCGGAAAAGCGCTCTTTCATCCAGACTGCCGAACCCGTAGAGGATATGCGCATCTTCCCGGATAGCGAGATGGGTGAAAAGAGTGACTTTCTCGCCGACGGACGGGAGATTGTAGAACGTGCTCATCGGCACATCGATTTCATAGCCGACGCCCTGGCAGTCAACCAGAAGCTGCGGCGGATTTTTTTGCAGTAAAGTACCGTGTATGCGACCGATCATGTTGTATTGATCCAGACAATGGAAGTTGATTGTATGTTACCGGATAAGTCTGCCCCGTCTGATACGGAAAGTATTCTGATTGCTCAATACGGCGGCTTTTTCCAATGCGCGGATGGCATCGAATCCGTGTGCGTGGCAGATGGCGATACCAAGTGCATCGGCAGCGTCACTGCCCGGAATACCGGGTAACGACAACAGTCGCTGCACCATTTCCTGAACCTGTTTTTTCTGGGCTTTTCCATGTCCGACGATTGCCTGTTTGATTTGCAATGCCGTAAATTCGTAAACGGCCAGTTCAGCGGCCACCAGTGCACTGATCGCCGCACCCCGTGCCTGTCCCAGTAATAAGGTCGATTGCGGATTGACGTTGACAAAAACTTTCTCGATGGCGGCACAATCCGGTTCATAGGTGGCGACAATTTCGCTGATTCCATCGAAAATGGTTTTCAGACGAACGGGCAACCCCGCTTCCGGCGGTGTCTTGACGGTTCCGGAAGCGATATAGTTTAGGGCATTGCCTTTTTTGTGAATGATGCCGAAGCCTGTGGTTCGAAGGCCGGGGTCGATACCGAGGATTTTCATGACGAAGCCTTTATCGGGCAGTGCCGGTTGCTGTAGTCATGCCAATCCCCTTCTGTATCAGTGGCGGAAATGACGGATGGACGTGAAGACCATGGCGATGCCATGTTCATCCGCGGCAGCGATCACTTCCGGATCGCGTACGGAACCGCCCGGCTGGATGACGGCAGTGGCACCGGCATTGGCCACGATGTCCAGGCCGTCCCTGAACGGGATGAATGCATCGGATGCCACAACCGAACCCTGGAGGGAAAGTCCGGCATTGGCCGCTTTCATGGTGGCGGTGCGGGCGGCATCGACACGGCTCATCTGACCGGCACCGATACCGAGTGCCATTCCGTTGCCACAGAAAACGATGGCATTGGATTTGACGAATTTGACGACTTTGGAGGCGAACAGCATATCCTGCATTTGTTGCGGGGTCGGTTGTTTTTTCGTCACGACTTTCAGATCGGTCGCAATGACATCGACAATGTCCGGCGACTGGACGAGCAGGCCTCCTCCGACCCGTTTGAGGTCGAACGCATTGGCGTTTTTGCCCAGGGCGATCTGGAGAAGACGCAGGTTTTTCTTGCGGTTGAAAATGCTTTTGGCTTCTTCCGTGAAAGCCGGTGCAATCAATACTTCCACGAACAGTTTGGATACTTCTTCCGACGTACGGCCATCGAGTTCTCCATTGAATGCGATGATACCGCCGAAAGCCGCTTCGGGATCGGTTTGCAGCGCTTTCCGGTAGGCGTCCAGCAGATCTTTTCCGGTCGCGACACCACAGGGGTTGGCATGTTTGATGATGACGCAGGCCGGTTCATCGAAGTTCTTGACGCATTCCCAGGCGGCATCCGCATCGCTGATATTGTTGTAGGAAAGTTCCTTGCCCTGCAGCTGTCTGTAACTGGCCAGCGTTCCCGGCTCGATATTTCTTTCACGATAGAAGGCGGCGGACTGGTGCGGATTTTCACCATAGCGCATGTCCTGGACCTTTTCGAATTGCAGGTTCAGGATTTCCGGATAGGTCTGGCGATTCCGGTGGTTCTTGTCCGCTTTCAGGCTCGACATGTAGTTGGCGATGGCTCCGTCATACTGGGCGGTGTGCGCGAAAGTTTTTTTGGACAGTTCGAACCGGGTATCGATGGAGAGCGAACCGTTGTTCTTTTTCATTTCGGCAATGATGCCGCCGTAGTCGGCCGGATCGCAGACAACGGTCACATCCCGGTAATTCTTGGCGGCGGAACGGAGCATGGCCGGGCCGCCGATGTCGATGTTTTCGATGGCATCGTCCAGTGTGCAGTTTTCCCCGGCGACGGTCTGTTGGAAGGGATAGAGGTTGACGACGACCATATCGATGGTATCGATACCGTGTTTCCGGATGGCATCCAGATGGGACGGGATATCGCGTCTGGCCAGAATTCCGCCATGAACTTTCGGATGCAGGGTTTTGACACGTCCATCCAGCATTTCCGGAAATCCCGTGTAATCGGCGACTTCGGTTACGGCGATACCGTTTTTCTGAAGCAATTCCGCTGTTCCGCCAGTAGAAAGAATGGCGATATTCATGGCGGCCAGTTCTCTGGCGAATTCGACAATGCCTGTTTTGTCAGAGACGGATATCAGAGCGAATTGAGTCATGGTAATAGAGTTTCAATAAACAAAAAATAGGTGAAAAAGCCGGTTACAGAAGATTGTGCTCGAGCAGTTTTTTTCGCAGGGTATTCCGGTTGATCCCCAGCATTTCGGCAGCATGTGACTGGTTGTTTTTGGCATGGGCCATGACTGCCATCAGGACCGGTCTTTCGACCGTATGCATGATCATGTTGTAGATATCTGTCGGTTTTTGTCCGTCGAGATCGTTGAAATAGTCCTGCAGACTGTGCAGAATGACTTCCTGGATATGCTCTTTGCTCATATTGTGTTTCCAATGGCGGCTTTGTTCAGCCAGCCGGTCAATCCGATTTTTTTAACAGTTGTTATTGTAACCTTTCGCCGTGTTCAAGTAGAAATGTAAAAAAGCGATTGATTTCATCAATCTGCTCTTCACACGTGTCGGCAGTGTTGGTTTTTTGCCGCAGTTTTTCACCGTCAGGCAGGTTTCTGGCATACCAGCCGATATGTTTTCTGGCATTGCGGACGCCGATGGTTTCACCGTAAAACCGGTAGTGGTCTTCCAGATGTTCCCGAAGGATCCGCCATATTTCCACGACTGTCGGGGGAGGTGGAAGCGTTCCGTGTTCAAGAAAATGACCGATTTCACGGAATATCCAGGGTTTGCCTTGCGCTGCGCGACCGATCATGATGGCGTCGGCCCCTGTTTTGTCGAGAACGGCTCTGGCCTTTTGGGGCGAATCAATATCTCCATTGGCCACGACGGGAATGGAAACAATCGATTTCACTTCGGCAATGGTATCGTATTCTGCTTTTCCGCGGTAGCCATCGGCACGTGTCCGTCCATGCAGCGTCAGCATGGCGATTCCGGCTGATTCGGCGATTTTTGCGACCGATGGCGCGTTGATGTGGGCACGGTCCCAGCCGGTACGGAATTTCAGTGTAACGGGAACATCCACGGCACGGATTACGGCGTCAAGAATTTTTCCGACCAGAGGCTCGTTTTGCAGCAGTGCCGACCCGCACCAGTTGTTACATACTTTTTTGGCGGGACATCCCATGTTGATGTCGATGATCTGGGCGCCCTGATCGACATTGTAACGGGCGGCATCGGCCATGACGGCCGGGTCCGAGCCGACGATCTGGACGGCACGCGGTTCCTGTTCTCCGGCGTGCATGATCCGTTTGCGGCTTTTTAATGTATCGCGCAACAGGGGATTGGCTGCGGCCATTTCGGATACGGCATACCCGGCGCCGAGTTTTTTGCAGAGCTGGCGGAAGGGCCGGTCTGTAATGCCGGCCATGGGGGCCACAACCAGATTGTTGGAAAGAACGTAAGGGCCGATTTGCATGATGGACAGAAAAAGCAAAAACCAATGTTACCAGATGGGGGCCGGAAAACGGAACAGAAACAGGTGACGGTTCAATAATGCCTGTAGTAGTCAACCGGCGGTTTCCGGCCTTCTTCCAGATGGGATGCTTCTCCCCATTGCAGCAATTCAAGGGTACCGTCAGTCCAGCGGAAACGGTTGATGCTGGTATTTAGAACCGGCATTCTGCAGTGCGTGCCCAAAGGAATGTTTTGGGCTGTACGGTAGGCGGTTTCGATGACGCCGAAATGGGTTACGATCGCTATTTTCTTCCCGGGATAGCGGGTGACGGCTTCCCGGATGGCATTGACTGCGCGGTGATGGAATTGCCGGGGACTTTCGGTTTTCCGTTCCCCATCGGGGAAAAAATGGTCAGGGTCTGCCGCATACCAGGCCTTGTAGGATTCCGGATAGGCTTCCCGGATCTCTTCGTCTTTCATGCCTTCGCAGATGCCATAGCAGCGTTCCCGGAATGACCGGTCCTGATGGACGGGCAGGTTATGTATTTTGGCGATTTCATATGCTGTCTGGTATGCCCTTTGCAAATCGCTTGAGAAAATGGCGTCCAGCGGCTCGTCCCGCAGGATTTCTGCCAGCGTGACGGCTTGCAAACGGCCATTTTCGTTCAGGGGAATGTCGCTGTGTCCCTGCAACCGTTTCTGGGTGTTCCAGGCCGTTTGCCCGTGCCGGATGATCAGGATGTCGGTCGGTTGTGTCACGTCGGAACTCAAAGCGTCTTTTCGATTTCCGGGTTCAGGGAATATACGCCGGTTATGCTTGCCTGATCCAGAATATGTCCTTTCATGGCGGCAAGGACATCCTGACCAGTAAAGCGACCGGCAAGCGGCAGTTTTTCCACATCCAGCGCATACAGGGTGAAAACGTAATGGTGCGGGATGACGTCGTTCCAGGGAGGACATGGTCCGTCGTAGCCGTAGTAATCGCCTTCCATGTCCTTGTCGCCGGCGAACCATGCCGTATAGTCATTGATACCCTGTCTTGAACCGTGCAATGCTTCGGGACCGTTTTTGCCTCTTGCCGTAATGCCGCTGGAAAATTCTCCTTCGGAAATGGAATGGATGCTGGCAGGCAGATCGGCAAGTACCCAGTGATAAAAATCGACTCGTGGCAGATCGGCCGGGACGGTTTTCCCTTCCTGATTGACGTCGTCGCCTTTGGAGGGAACGTCGTAATCGTGACAGATCAAAACAAGTGAACGGGTGTTTTCAGGCAGGTCGCTCCAGGCGAGGTGGGGATTTCTGTTGTCTGACATGGCAGCATGTGTGGTGCCGTCGATTTTGCAAAAGGCAAACGGTGTCGGGATCTTTGCTCCGTCCTTGAAAGAATCGCTCCAGAGTTTCATGATATCTCCTGAAAAAGTGGGTGGAAACAATGTGTTTATTTTGCCAGATACACAAGATCTTGGCAGCTTTTTCAAGTCTGGCGGAGTCCCTGTTTCCGGTTGGAGGTATCCAGCCAGAAGGTGACGGGGCCATCGTTGACCAGGGCGACTTGCATATCGGCACCGAACTGTCCGGTCTGAATCCCCGACAGTCTTGTTTTCGCCTGGCTGACGAAATAGTCGAACAGTTTTTTTCCGATGTCCGGAGGCGCTGCCGGTGTAAATGACGGACGTGTTCCGGATTTGGTATCCGCTGCCAGAGTGAATTGCGGTACGATCAAAAGTTCCCCGCCTGTTGAGATCACAGAGCGGTTCATCTTTCCGTTTTCATCGGAAAAAACACGATAATTCAGAATGCGTTCCAGTAACTGGTCTGCTTCTTTTTCCGTATCGTTCCGTTCGGCACATAACAGAACAAGCAATCCTTTGCCGATCCGGCCGATTTCCTCGCGTTCTACGGTGACGCTGGCCTGACTGACTCGTTGCAAAAGAGAAATCATCGGATATTCCCTTGTAAGTATCGGTTTGATATGGGGCTATGGCCGGATATTTTAAAAGATGTTCGCCGGAATGGATTCATTTTCTTTTTTTGTCACCAATATCCGGTTTTGTCTTCCGGTGAAAAGTCATGGTTGGCTGGAAATTGTTGAGATACGGTAAAGGGCCGTGAAATGGTCGCATATCGGACAACAGACCGGATAGGGCCGGTTTGTCGCTATCCATGATTTCTTGTGCTTGGTATCGCATTTAACCGGAAAATGGCGCTGTCTTGGAGAATCCGTCTCGCAATATGCAGGTTGCTGGAAGCGGGCGAAAGGAAACCGTTTTTATGGGCCGGTTGGCAATTGTTTCTCCGCGTTTTTCTTCATGCCGGATACCGTGCACCGAGAATACGGAATCCTTGCGCTCCGGTAACGGCAGGCAGATTTCCGGGTTCGTCCGCCACGAACCGGTAAGCCAGCCATGCGAATGCCAGTGATTCGACATGCATGGGGTCGATTCCTAGTGCATGGCTTGTCGATAATTCTGCGTGAATATCCCCGTTTTTGAGCATCTGTTTGAGCAGGGCCATCAGGAAACCGTTTTTTGCGCCGCCACCGCAAACGTAGGCTTGCCTGATGCCGGGGGCGTGATCGCGGATGGCATTGACGATCGAAGTCGCTGTCAGCATAGTCAGTGTCGCCTGAACATCTGCCGGATCAGGTAGCTCGGACATAAAAGTCTGAAACAGTTTTTCGTGTAGCCATTCCAGATTGAAAAGGTCGCGTCCGGTGCTTTTCGGCGGCAATTTGCCGAAGAACGGTTCGGCCAGCATGATTTTCAGTAATTTATCCGAATACCGTCCACTTTTTCCCCATGCCCCATCTGTGTCATAAGGCTGGTTTCTCCGGGATTGTATCCATGCATCCAGCAGCATGTTGCCGGGACCGGTATCAAAACCGGACACGGAACCGTCCGGTTTCAGCAGGCTGATGTTGGCGATGCCGCCGATGTTGATCACAGCGCGGGGAACGTTCTTGTCACCGAAGACGGCCAAATGAAAAGCCGGCACAAGTGGTGCGCCCTGACCGCCGGCGGCGATATCACGACTCCGGAAATCGGCAATGACATCGATTCCGGTCAGTTCGGCAAGCAGGGCGGGATTGTTGGTCTGCCGTGTGAAGCCGAGATCGGGACGGTGCCGGATGGTTTGTCCGTGTACACCGATAGCCTGTATTTCAGAATGGGAAATACCGCTTTTTCTGGTCAGTTCTTTGACGTTTTCTGCATAAAGAACGGCCAGTCTGTTGGCGGCCAGTGCTTCTCTTTCGATTTCGTTTTCACCCGGAGCCTGAAGCTCCATAAGCTGTTTCCGGAAAGAGAGGTCGAATGGCACACTGGCGGCAGAAAGGATTTCGACTCTGCCGCCTTCGTAATGGTCGGGAAAGGATGCCAGTATGCCGTCTACACCATCAAGGCTGGTGCCTGACATCAGACCGATGAATAAAGCCATGTTATCTTCCGGCGAAGTGTTGTTTACGGATTGTAGGCGAGCTGATGAGGTTTCGATACCGAGTCCATCAAGGCGAAACGGTGTTTCATATCGGCTAGGTTCGCCTTGAAACGCACCATTTCGCGTGCGGTTAACGGATGGATATTCGGCATGTCTACCTGTGCCGGATTCTGCTGGACATTGTTGACCCGGAATTCATAATGCAGGTGAGGGCCGGTACTGAGACCGGTTGAACCGACATATCCGATCACATCGCCCTGACTGACTTTTTTCCCGCGGGTCATGCCGGTCGCGATCCGGCTCATGTGTCCGTATGCCGTTGAATAGGGACCCCAATGCTTGATGGTGATGAAATTCCCGTATCCGTTTTGCCAGCCAGAAAAACTGATGACTCCGTCGGCAGCTGCTCGGATGGGGGTTCCCGGAGGCGCGGCGAAGTCTATCCCTTTATGTTGCCGGACTTTGCCTGTTACCGGATGGACACGAATGGAAAAGCCGGAAGAAACCCGGGTAAATTCAAGTGGTGATTTCAAAAAGGCTTTTTTTTGCGATTTTCCGTTGAAATCGTAATAGCCGCCTTTGCCCGGCGTACGTTCGAACCATATGGACTGATAGGGGGTTCCGTTGTTGGTGAATTCGGCGGCCAGTATGTTGCCGGTTTTCAGGAATTTGCCGTTTTGCCAGTAAGTTTCGTAAACGATATTGAAACGGTCGCCGCGTCTCAGATCGGAGTTGAAGTCGATGTCGGTGGAAAACATTTCGATGAATTGGCGGGTGACCGGATCCGGAACGCCTGCTGCATCGGTTGCCGCAAATAGCGACGACTGGATGATTCCGGAACGCATTTCCACAATCCGTTCCATTCTGGCCGTTTCTTCCGATATATCGAAACCGGCATCAGTCCGGGTGATCGCGATATTTGTCTGGATGTCGCCGGAATCTGCCAACAGGGTGGCCAGTCTGTAAAGCTGCCCCTGACCGTCGGTTTTCGCCTGGAGTGTCTGTCCGGTTTTCAGTTGCAGGAAAATTCTGGATTTTTCGTGTGCTTTGATGAAGTCTGCGGCGTTTTTGTCACGAATACCCAGTCTGGCCAGAAGCGTCGCCAGTGTGTCTCCTGAACGGACCTTGTCTTCACGTGTATAAAACTGTTTTTCCTGCCGGATTTTCTCGAGTTGCCTCTCCAGCGGCGGAAGCTGGATTTCTTCCTCGATAATACGGAAAGCGACCTCACTGGTATCGGGAGGATTTCCCGGAGCGACCGCTGCAGCACCGAACGCGATAAAGGCGAAACAGAAGGAAACGAGTGAAACGATCCGTGTTTTTTGTGATGTTCCCAGTAAGACCCGCTTCGCCCGGTCGATGAATCGCATTGAATTCCTCTTATTGCTGCAATCAGTTAGAATTGACTTTTTTGCGCAGGATGCTTTTCTTGTTATTGGCCTGTGGCAAAATTGCTCGAAATATACATTATATCAATACAATCCGTCGTAAAAAGCCAAATGAACGAAAAAAATTCCCCGTCAGTGCCTGTTGAAGAATTGCCTTTGTCCGATTCGGTCAGGGAAGCGATGGCGATCACATTGCGTGGTTGTGACGAACTGCTGATTGAATCCGAATTTGCCCAGAAACTTGCCCGTTCCGAAAAAAGCGGAAAACCGCTCAGAATCAAGCTGGGACTGGATCCTACCGCGCCAGACCTTCATCTGGGCCATACTGTCGTCTTGAACAAGATGCGTCAGTTGCAGGATCTGGGGCATGTCGTTATTTTCCTGATCGGCGATTTCACTTCCATGATCGGTGATCCGAGTGGCCGGAATATCACACGGCCCCCCCTGACCCGTGAACAGGTCAAGGAAAATGCCATGACCTATTTTTCCCAGGCCAGTCTCGTTCTCGATCCTGAAAAGACGGAAATCCGTTACAACTCCGAATGGAGCGACGGTCTCGGTGCGGGAGGGATGATCCAGCTGGCTTCGCAATATACGCTGGCACGGATCATGGAACGCGATGATTTTGCCAAACGGTTCAAGAACGGTTATCCGATTTCCGTTCACGAGTTGCTGTATCCGTTGATGCAGGGGTACGATTCGGTGGCTTTGAAATCCGATCTGGAGCTGGGCGGAACGGATCAGAAATTCAATCTGCTTGTCGGGCGCGAACTTCAGCGCCAGTACGGGCAGGAACCGCAGTGTATTCTGACCATGCCATTGCTGGAAGGACTGGATGGTGTCGAGAAGATGTCGAAATCCAAGGGCAATTATGTCGGAATCACCGAACCGGGAAATGTCATGTTCGGCAAACTGATGAGTATTTCCGACGAAATGATGTGGCGTTATTATGATTTGCTGTCGTTCAGGTCGATTCAGGAAATCGAACGTCTGAAGGAAGAAGTCAGAAACGGCCGCAATCCGCGTGATGTCAAGGTGGAATTCTGCCAGGAGATCGTGACCCGTTTCCACTCGAAAGCGGATGCCGATGCGGCGCTGGAAGATTTCGTCGCCCGTTCACGAGGCGGCATACCGGACGATATTCCGTCGGTGACGCTCGCCGGTGCGCCGATGGGTATCGGACAGGTGTTGAAACAGGCCGGATTATGTGCGTCCACTTCGGAAGCGCTGAGAATGGTCGATCAGGGAGGTGTTCGGGTGGATAGTTCTCCCGTAGGCGATCGGGGGCTCAAACTGGATGCCGGTACATTCGTCGTGCAGGTCGGCAAGCGCAAGTTTGCCAGGGTGACCCTGAACTGAAAGCCGGGGACCGTATGATCAAATACGGTCCCTGCCGATTTTCCTGACGCCGGGAACATGGCGGACCCGGCGGATCAGGCGGGCCAGATGTATCCGGTCATCGACCTGTACCGTGAATTTCAGCAAGTTGAATTCACCTTGCGTTTCCATTTCGACAGCGGTGATATTGGCATCCGATCCGCTGATTTCGGCCGTTACTCTGGCCAGAATGCCTTTTTCCTCGACAACCAGCAAACGCAGGTAGCAGTCGAAGCTCCGGTTCAATTCCTCTCCCCAGTCGACATTGATCCATTTTTCCGGTTCTTTCGCCACCAGTTTCTTGGCATGCAGGCATTCCGCGTTGTGTACCACAAGTCCGCGAGTCATATTGAGCTCGCCGATAATCGTATCTCCCGGAATAGGCAAACAACATGTTGCCAGCTGGACATTGATCCCCTCACTGCCATAGATGATGACCGGTTCGACTTTTTGCGGTTCTTCCTCGATGACCATTCCCGGTTTGTGGCCGATTTCATCGAATAGTCCGGCTATCCGGCGGGCGACGAGTACCGCAAGCCGTTTCCCGGTACCGATATCAATATAAATATCGTCAAGGGTTTTGGAACCTGTTTCGTACAGCAGCCTGTC